>JAZQON010000039.1:0-4864 GCA_045627825.1 Acutalibacteraceae bacterium | reverse complement strand
TTTACCGCTCCGTGTTCAGGCATCGGCACCTTTACATTTTTATTCAACGCCATTTCCTTCACCAACCACTACAATTTTTGCTAAAATCTTATTTATGTATATGCCTATTATATCATACATTGCCAAAAAAATCAAGTCTTTCTTCGCAAAAAACTTGATTTTTCGGTAATTCTTTTCCGTATGTGGTAATTTTGTGTAGAGGTTGGGATCCAACCTAAACCCCCTCAAAATTAGGCTATACGATCAATTTGCGGAATTTGGAGCAAAGTGAGGATCTCCCTTGCGGTTTTGGAAACAGGATTTAAAAGTCTCGGTTTGGATTTTATGTTCAGGTCGAGACATTTTATTTTGCCCAGCTCATTAAGGACTTTATTAAATGTAAAGCCGGATTTTTGCATATATTCCGAAAGTGCCTGCAACATATAGGAGCGGATTATGAGCGAAATAAACGATACAAAAATTTTACCGTTCATTGTATCGGAATTATGGCAGTGCAGCCGTTTCATATCAAGTTCATTTTTTAAGTTGTCAAAGCTTTTTTCAACAACATCACGGTTGCGGTATATCTGCAATATTTCAAGGGTGCTTTTTTTGAAATCTGTTTCAGCAATAAGAAAAAATCCACATTTATTGAGTTGCTCATTTATTGCTTCATGATTTCTGACATAACCTATCTTTCCTTCTTTCGACCGATTGATATAAAAATACTTATCGTATCGAAGCTTCCTGTCGGGTGGTTCTTCCATATTTCTTAAGTCATTTTCCTGCCGCTCCAACAATTCATACAGTGCACGACTTTCCTGCAACGCTTTATCCGGATCATAATACATATGTATCTTCATACGAAATCCCAATTCCGTCGTTTCATATGACTTCCCATACGGTAAATCGCTACCCAACATGAATTCTGATTGATTAACAAGCTCTCCTCTATGCTTTTTTATCAGTTCGGTACAGTATTTCAATCCAGTCGGCAACGCTATTACAAACCTATATCCGTTTTCCGTAAGATATTTTAGATTTTCTGCACTGTAAAATCCTCTGTCCATTACAAATCGCATCTTTTTCCCGTTTATGAATGGATTATCCTCCACCATATATTTCAGATGCGTTTTATCGCTTATGCTTCCCGGATATATACGGTAATACAATGGTAATTTGCTTTCTTCCCCATAATACATTCCCATATTTATTTGCGGCAGCTTCTCCTTATCTCGATTGTATCCCCATTCAAGCTCTTTTATATTCTTTGCATAGGATGAAAAGCTTGTTACATCGTATGCAATATATTCATCGTTTTTTCGTTGTTTCATCCACTCTCTGAAAAAGAGAAGCATATCCTCCTGCCGCAATGAAGAAAATACTTTACTGCTTTTTGCACTGCTCATATTTCCGTTTAATGCGGTTTTGTGTTCCTCTGTATAATCGTCAAGATAATACATCACGTTTCCCTCACCAAGCATATATTGAGCTATTGTCATTATTTCGTTGCTGTTTTCCGGAAAATATTTCTTCAAAAGCTTTGTCAACCCCAATTTTGCAGAAATATTTTCAAAAGCGTGATTTACTCCACATTCGATTATTCCGCTTGATAACGGTGCCGATTGCTTCAGATATATTTCATAGTAGTTTCTGTTTGGTATCAGCTTACCTGTCATTTCATCAAGCTTACCTATTGACGAGCGCTCACAGGTAGGCTTACCTTTTTCATTCCTGTACGTTGCTGTGACATAGTATACATATGTTTTTCCGGATACTTTTTTATATGCTATTCCATGTTCGGGTATATCCACCTGAATATTACTGTTCAATGCCATTATCATCACTGCTTTCTTATTATTGTATAGCCTAATTATACCATATCCAAACAAAAAAATCAAGGGATTTTTTGTTTTTCCCTTGTTTTTCTTTATTTTTTTACTGTATAGCCTAATTCGATTGGAATTTAGGATTTATGAGATGCCCGACTTTTCATATAAAAACGAAAAATCCGAACCCGTCTCCGATTTGGAAGATTGGGTTCGGATTATTCGGTTTTGGTCGGAGTGACAAGACTTGAACTTGCGACCTCTTGACCCCCAGTCAAGCGCGCTACCACCTGCGCTACACCCCGACGATATTCGCTGCTCTCGCAACTGCCTAAGCATTATAGCAGATAAAATTGCACTTGTCAAATGCTTTTTTGAATTTCTTTTGATTTTTTGATATTTTTTCCAAAAAATTAACCGATTCTCAATATTCGAAAATTTTTTAATGAAAACGTGGAGAAAATTTTGTGAGCTTACGGAAAATATCGGGAAAACTTACTATTGCAAGAAACGCCGATTTGCTATATAATATTATGGCACATTCGGTGCAATGGAAAAATCTTTAAAAGGAACAACACGGTCAATCTTATTTTAAGCTCACCGTGCAGTGATACTATGACAAACTCAAGAAAAAGCGGAGTGCTTTTGCCCCTTTCGTCCGTCAACGGAAATTTCGGTGTCGGTGTTATGGGCGATGAGGCAAGAAGCTTCATAATGAAGCTTAAGCGAATGGGCTTCGGCTGCTGGCAGGTTCTTCCGACAGGTACTGCGGATGATATGAATTCTCCCTATTGCAGTCAAAGCGTGTTTGCCGGAAATTACATATACATCGACCCCGAAGCTCTTTTGAAAAAAGGACTTGTCTCACGTGAACAGGTCGAGGATAATATCTACCACGGCTCATGCTATACTTCAAATTATCTGTATGCACAGGAGAAACGGCTCTCTTTGCTTAGGGCGGCGTTTCGTAATCTCGGTGAACGGGAAATGAAAAGCATCGAAAGCTTTTCAGAAGAATATTCATTTGCCGGGGACTTCGCACTGTATATGTCGATAAAGGAAAGAAACGGCCTTACTGCCTGGTGGGAGTGGGACGATGAGTATAAATACTACGACAGGGCGGTTTTGCATAAGGACGAATTAAAGGAGGATATCCTGTTCTGGCTCTTTGTTCAGCAGGAATTTTATTCCCAGTGGTTGTCGCTTAAAAATTTCGCCAATGAAAACGGCATTGAAATTATCGGTGATATGCCCATATACGTAAGCCTTGACAGCGTCGATGTCTGGTGCAAAACGGATATGTTCAAGCTCGACCCCGAAACCCTGAAGCCGAAAAAGGTGGCGGGCGTACCTCCGGATTATTTTTCCGAAAACGGTCAGAAATGGGGCAATCCCATATACGATTGGGATAAAATGGAAAAGGACGGCTACCGCTGGTGGATAGACAGGATCGCCTTTTCACTGAAAATTTACGATACCGTTCGCATAGACCATTTCAGAGCCTTTGCGTCATATTGGGAGATCGACGCCGACGCCGAAACCGCTAAAACGGGGCAATGGCAAAAAGGCCCCGGGATGAAGCTTTTCGACGCCGTCAAAAAAGAGCTTCCTTCGCCGTCGATAGTGGCTGAGGACCTCGGAATATTCGGCGAGGATGTTGTCCGTCTGCTCGAGGATACCGGCTTTCCCGGAATGAGAGTTATCCAGTTCGGATTCGATCCTTACGGCGACAGCACGCACCTGCCGCATAATTATGATAAAAACTGCGTGGCGTACGTCGGAACGCACGACAATAATACGATACTCGGCTGGCTGTATGAAGCAAGGGAGGATCAAAGACGCTTTGCTCTTGACTATTGCGGCTTTCACGGCAACGACTGGGGTGCGGGCGGCTATTACAGCGCTTCGTGCCGTGCCGTGATCGAGGCGGTCTGGCGCTCGTCGGCGAATACGGCGATCGTTGCGTTTCAGGATATGTGCGGCTTCGGAAGCGACGCCAGAACCAATACGCCCGGAACTGCCGAAAACAACTGGCTGTACCGTGCCGGCAAGGACGCCGTCGATGCGGTCGATGAAAAGTATTTTATCGCTCTTAATACGCTTTACAGAAGAAATAACAAAAAATAAACGGAGGACAACAGTATGATAGATGTAATAAACAACGGAGTATACCTTCTCGGCGGAAATGAAATAGTCAACACTTCCTGCCCGGATCTTTCCGCATATCTGAAAAGCAAGGGTATAGACGATGACAGGGAAAAATACAGAAAAGGCACTATCGCATGGAGCGTTTTAAACGGACACAATACGGGTGACGGCAATAACCTTAAAATAAAGTTTGATGCTCTTATTTCGCACGATATAACCTACGTCGGAATCATTCAGACTGCAAGGGCGAGCGGCTTAAAGGAATTCCCCGTTCCGTATGCAATGACAAACTGCCACAACAGCCTGTGTGCCGTGGGCGGAACAATAAACGAGGATGACCATATTTTCGGACTTTCTGCGGCTAAAAAATACGGCGGCATCTATGTTCCGGCGAATGAAGCGGTCATTCATCAGTTTGCAAGAGAAATGATGACGGGCTGCGGAAAAATGATACTCGGCTCGGACAGCCACACCCGTTACGGTGCTATGGGTACAATGGGTATAGGCGAGGGCGGCCCCGAGCTTGTCAAGCAGCTTCTTTCAAACACATACGATGTCAAACGTCCCGAAGTCGTTTTGGTATACCTTGAAAATGCCCCGAAAAAAGGCGTAGGCCCGCACGATGTTGCCATTGCTCTTTGCGGCAAGGTGTTCAAGGATGCACTTGTGACAAATAAGGTGCTCGAATTTGTCGGACCGGGCGTAAAGAATCTTCCGATGGATTTCAGAATAGGCATCGACGTTATGACCACGGAAACGGCTTGCCTGTCATCTATCTGGCAGACGGACGACACCGTTAAGGCATTTTACGAAAATCACGGCAGAAAAGAAGAATACAAACAGCTTGCGCCCGAAGCCGTCGCATACTATGACAAAGTCGGAGGCCAAGCGGTCTTAGGAAGACAAGC
>JAZQON010000038.1:0-3707 GCA_045627825.1 Acutalibacteraceae bacterium | reverse complement strand
GTACATCGTTTTTATATTAGGTGCCCATTCGTTCCACACCTGTGTGTTAAGTGTCTGCAAAGACTGCGGAATCGAACCTTTTGCGGTGAATATTGCCCAGTCGCTTTCGGGAAAAGTGAAAAGCTCCAGTCCCTCCGGCACATCGCCGCCTTTGTAAAGTCCGGCTATCCAATAGGCAAAGCCGTTTTTATTTTCGGCACAGATAGCGTACATTCCGATTCCGTTTTCAAGTATTGCCGCTTCAATCGCCGTTTCGGGCTTCATAGTCTGCCAAAGACGGGCGTATTTTTCGTTGTATTCCTTGTCCCAAAATTCCGGACATTTCTTATAGCCCTCGTCAGGTGCAATTTCGGTGTGAAAACCGATAAACGTCAGTTCGTTTTTGTGTTCGTAGTTTACGTTCATTGTATTTTCCTCCATTCTTCTTTCGTCAGTCGTGTAATATGTTCGGTGCGGATATCGTCCATAAGTTTCCAATATACATTTTTGTTTGTGTGATGATATGTAAATCCGCACTTTTCCTGACAGCGTTTTGACTTTTCATTGCCGTCGAAATAGCCGCACCAAAGCGTTTCAAGATTCAAATCGGCAAAGGCGTGGCGGATAAGTTCTCTTGTTGCTTCGGGAATCAGTCCCTGTCCCCAAAAGGGAACGCCTATCCAATAACCGATTTCGCCCTCGTTTTCCGGCAAATCAAGATTGCTTTCTTTCCCAATCATCAGCCCGATACTGCCGATGGCTTTATTATTCTCTTTCAGACAGACGGTATAAGTCTCGGGAGCGGATAAAACATTTTTAATAACATCACGGCTGTTTCCCACGCTTGTATGAGGCGGCCATCCGGCTATGGGACCTACACGGTCATCCTTTGCATATTCAAATAAACTTTCCGCATCAGATTCATCCCACGGACGCAAAATCAGTCTTTCTGTTTCTAATATCATTTTAAACCTTCCATACATATTTTACGATTTCCCGCTCTGCACCCTGGTACAAACCAATTCCGTTAAAGATGTTTTGAAAACCGCATTTTCTCATAACGGCAATAGATGCCACATTTTCAGCCAAACAGATTCCGTAAATTTCACGGATATTTACCTCTCGTGCAATCACCGGAAGAAACGCTTTTACCGCTTCGGTGGCGTATCCGTTTCCCGTATATTTCTTTGCAATGTGATAGCCGATTTCCCATTTGCCATTATCAATCGGGCAAAGTTGAACATATCCGATATTATCCTTTGTTGCTTTCACAATAATCGGATATACAAGCGGACCGCCAAAAGAGCCGTACTGTGAAATAAGAAATTTCAAGGTTTCTTCCGATTCTTCTGCGGTTTCCCAAACCTCATCCGGAACAAATCGCTTATTATCTTCATCCAACGAATTTTCTTGGACGGTACTTGCCATATCCAAAGTAAATTCGGTTATCATAAGTCTTTTAGTTTCGATATTCATTTTTATATCATTCTTCTTCATCGTTTTTCTTTTTCTCAATACAGGAACCGATGACAAATCCCGCCAGCATTCCGAGTATTAGTCCGATACCGGTATTGTTGCCGATGGATGTGCCTATTGCCGTGCCGAAGCACATTCCCAAAGCCATTCCTTCGGTACTGTAATTCTCGTTCTTTTTATTTCCTTTTTTCTTTCGGGCATTCTGTGCAAAAAATATGGCAAGCAACAGCCCGATGCAAATCCACGGTAATGCCGCCGACAAAAAATCCAAAATATCTTTCATAATATCCTCCCAAGCAATGCAAAGTGACCGAATGGTCGCAAATGTTATTATAGCGACCGTTTGGTCGCTTGTCAAGCGGATATACAAGACATACCGATAAGTTTAAATTTCAGTATAATTCTTTTTGAACATTGACAAATAAAAAATGTATGTTATACTATTATAAATTATAATGCATAATTTTTAGCTTATAGTGAGGATATGACAGAAAAAGAGCTGAAAAAGCTGAGCCGTTCAGAGCTTCTGGAGATGCTTATTGAGCAGGTTAACATCAATCGTGAGCTGACCGGAAAAATTGCGGAGCTTGAAGAAAAGCTGAGTAATTATGATTACACAATGCAGAACAGCGGTTCGATTGCCGAAGCGGCATTAAAGCTCAGCGGAATATTTGAAGCGGCGGATAAAGCCGTTGAGGAATATAAAAAAGCCGTATATATCAGCACCGAAAAAAAGGTGAATGAGATACTCGGTAAAGCTCATGAACAGAAAGATAAATAAATTCTTTATATGAACGAACAAAACAAGAATATAAACGGCGGTATGCCCGATGTTTCACTGCTCAAAAAAGAGCTCAGCCGTGAAACACGGAAAAGTAATTACCGCAGAGCAATTCTCACAACGCTTTATGCGATAATCGTTAAGGAGATTATCGACCATACCAAACCCGAAACAACCACGCCCGAAGAGCCTGAAGAGGAGCTTCCGAATACGGGTGCGTTGTGGTGGCCGGTTCCGATATTGGCTTGTATGGGATTTACATTTATTCTTTGCGGAACAAAAATGAGAAAAAAGCATGAAGAAGAATAATAAATCGGAAAAATTTTTAATTACAGCAGGAGCGGTATTTATTGCTGCTGCTGTAATTCTTGCTTTTTATAACATAGTAACGGAGAGCATTGCAGGCAGAAAATCGGACGATATTCTGTCATCGGTCAGCGAAAATATTAAGCCTCAGTCGGGCAGAACACCCGATTATATCCTGAATAACGGCGTTGAAATGCCCGTAAACAGCCTTGAAGGCGTTGATGTTGCGGCGGTAATAGATATTCCCTCTCTTGACCTTGAACTGCCCGTAATCGCCTCATACACCAAAAGCAACCTGAAAATTGCTCCGTGTATATACTCAGGCTCCGCATATACCGATGATATGGTTATCGCAGGACATAATTACAGAACGCATTTCCGCAATATCGGCAATCTTAAAAACGGCGACAGCGTAATAATTACCGATATGGACGGCAACAGATTTGAATATACCGTAAGCGCCGTGGATATTCTCACTCCGTTTGATGTTGAGGAAATGACATCGGGCGAATGGGCGCTCACTCTTTTCACCTGCAATATGTCACGCAGTCACAGAATAACGGTTCGCTGTGATAAAAAGCAATAAAAACGGTATCGGAATAAGCAGGTTATTCACCGCAAAAAGCCGCAGGAGGTTCTGTTTATGAAAAAAATAATTTCGGTTTTACTCATCTTCGCTCTGCTCTTATGTACGGCAAGTCCCGCCTTCGCCGCGGCGGAATCACCGGTGTCTGCCGTTCCTGCCGAATCGGAAGCCGTCGGTTCATTTTTTGAAAACCTGATAAGCAGTATCAAAGATTTCTTTAAAGGCATCGGGGCTTTTTTCAGGGAGCTTTTAGGCAACAGGCCCATTGATGTGCCCGCAGAGCCGCTTGATACGATCACTTCTCCCGACGGAAGTGAAATGCACCTTGTTTGGAATGATGAGTTCAATTCGGATTCGCTTGACGGCACAAAATGGACCCTCCGCGCAAAGATGAACCAGGGTGACATAAAAAACGGAACAGACGAACACAATGTTAAGGTTGAAGACGGCTGCCTTGTAATGCGCTCATGGAAAGAGGATGACGGCACATTCTCCACAAATACATCCGTTACGACCGACGGAACAATGAGCTATAAATACGGCTATCTTGAAATGTATGCCAACGTTCCTTTTGTTGAG
>JAZQON010000037.1:0-3899 GCA_045627825.1 Acutalibacteraceae bacterium | reverse complement strand
AAAAGTTTTATATAACCACTCCGATATATTATCCGTCGGATAAGCTTCATATCGGCCACACTTATTCAACCGTTCAGGATGATACAAAGGCAAGATATAAAAGACTTCGTGGCTAAGATACATTCTTTCTTACGGGTTCCGATGAACACGGTCAGAAGATAGATGATATAGCCAAGGCGGCAGGCGTAACGCCGAAGGAATATGTTGACAAGGTTGTTGCCGGAATTAAAGACCTCTGGAAGCTGATGAATATCAGTAACGATAAATTCATCAGAACAACCGATGAATATCACGAAAAAGTCGTGCAGAAAATCTTTAAGAAGATGTACGACAAGGGCGATATTTATATGGGCGAATATGAGGGACTTTACTGCAAGCCCTGCGAAGCGTTCTGGACTGAAACTCAGGCTGTTGACGGCAAATGCCCCGACTGCGGCAGACCCGTTATAAAGGCGAAAGAGGAAGCGTATTTCTTCAAGCTTTCAAAGTATGCAGATAAGCTTCTTGATTATTATGAAAAGCACCCCGATTTTATAGCTCCCGTGAGCCGTAAAAACGAGATGGTAAATAACTTTATCAAGCCCGGACTTCAGGATTTATGTATTTCCCGTTCAACCTTTAAATGGGGTATTCAGGTGCCCGTTAATCCTGAGCATGTTATTTATGTATGGCTTGATGCTCTTACGAATTACATCACCGCTCTGGGTTATTGCTCCGAGGATGAGAGCCTTTTTGAAAAATTCTGGCCTGCCGATGTTCACCTTATCGGCAAGGATATAACAAGATTTCATACTATTTACTGGCCTGCATTTCTTATGTCGCTTGATTTGCCCCTGCCCGAAAAGGTTTATTGCCACGGCTGGGTATTGCTTGACGGCGGCAAGATGAGCAAATCCAAGGGCAATGTTGTTGACCCCGTTGTGCTTGCAGACAGATATGGCGTTGATACCCTCAGATATTATCTTCTCCGTGAGGTTGCTTACGGCTCGGACGGTATCTTCTCAAATGAAAATCTTATCAACAGAATAAATAATGACCTTGCAAACGACCTCGGAAACCTTGTTTCGAGAACGGTTGCGATGGTTCAGAAGTATTTCGGCGGAACAATTCCGGCAGAGAGAAAGTGCGGAGAGTTTGACGATGAAATAAAGGCTCTTGCCTCCGAGACCGTGGAAAAGGCTGAAGAAAATCTCGATGAGCTGAGATTTTCGGATTCCCTTACCGCTATATGGAAATTCATTTCAAGAACGAATAAATATATTGACGAAACCGCACCGTGGGCGCTTGCAAAGGATGAAGCAAACAAGGCAAGACTTGCCGAGGTTATGTATAATCTTTGCGAGAGCATAAGAATAATTTCGGTTTTCATTGCTCCGTTTATGCCCGAAACAAGCGCCGAAATCCGCAGACAGCTCGGGATTAACGCCCTTGAGAATTGGGACGAATGCTCCGTTTTCGGAAAGGAAAAAACATATACCGTTGTTAAAGGCGATATAATCTTCCCGAGAATTGACCTTGAAAAAGAGCTTGCCGAGCTTGAAGCGGCAAAGGCTTCAAAAGAACCCGAAAATCCGCTTAAGGCAGAGATTGAGGGCGTTGCGAAAATCGGAATTGACGATTTTGCAAAGGTTGATTTGAGAGTTGCGAAAATCGTTGACTGCGTTCCCGTTAAGAAAGCGAAAAAGCTTTTACAGCTTACGCTTGATGACGGAACGGGCACTCCGAGAACCGTTGCTTCGGGCATAGCGAAATACTATAAGCCCGAGGAGCTTATCGGAAAGAGCATAATCCTTGTTTCAAACCTCAAGCCTGCCGTGCTCTGCGGAGTTGAGAGCTGCGGAATGATACTTGCGGCAGATTGCCCCGAGGATGATGTTAAGGTTATTTTTGTTGACGGCGTTCCTGCCGGAAGTAAGGTAAGATAAATGAATAATATCTTTGACAGTCACGCACATTATGACAGCGATGCCTTTGACGGTGACCGAGAAGAGCTTGTAAGCGCCCTGCCGATGCAGGGCGTTTGCGGTGTTATAAATTGTGCAAGCGATATAAAAACTTCTTATACAAGCCTTGAATTAGCCGGAAAGCATAATTTTATTTATGCCGCCTGCGGAGTGCATCCGCACGAAGCATCGGATGCCGCAGAGGATTGGCTTGAGGAGCTTAAAAAGCTTCTGAATGAGCCGAAATGCGTTGCGGTGGGTGAAATAGGGCTTGACTATCACTATGATTTTTCTCCGAGAGAATTACAGCTTGAATTTTTTGAAAAGCAGATAATTCTTGCAAATGAGCTTGATTTGCCGATTATCGTTCACGACAGAGAAGCACACGAGGACACAATGGAGCTTCTGAAAAAATATAAGCCCAAGGGTGTTGTGCATTGCTTTTCGGGCTCTGCCGAAATGGCAAAGGAAGTTTTAAAGCTCGGAATGTATATCGGTCTCGGCGGAGCGGCAACCTTTAAGAATGCACGCAAACCGCTTGAGGTTGCGGCAATCGTTCCCGATGATAAACTGCTTATCGAAACGGACTGCCCGTATATGACGCCGGTTCCGTTCAGAGGTCAGAGAAACGACTCTTCATATATTCCATATACCGCCGAGGTGCTTGCATCTGCAAGAAACACAACCGCTCAGAGCATTCTCGATTTAACAAAAGAAAACGCCATCAGGTTGTTCGGAATATGAATGCACTCGCAGGGTGGGAGAGCATCAGGCTCTAAATTTTAAGTTATAAAGACAATGATAAAGGCTTGTGAAGATTGATTTCACAAGCCTTTGTTCATATCCTGAATATTTTTTTCGCATTTCCCGAAAAAATCTTTTTCAGTTCTTCATCAGTCAGACCAAGGGAAAGAACGCTTTCGATTTCCTTATCGGGAAGCCACATCGGGTAATCAGAGCCGAAAAGCACCTTATCCGCACCGTAACGCCTGATAATTTCAACCGCCGTTTCCTTTGAAATATGCGGCAGAGATGATGAGCAGTCAACATAGAGGTTCGGAATATCACAAAGCTGTTTGCTTGCTTCCTCCCAGATTGACCAGCCGCCGAAATGCGCTCCGATAACCGTAAGACCCGTGTATATTTTCATAACGGGGATAAGGCGGTTAGGGTTTGAAAAATCGTATCGGCTGTCGCCCGTGTGCATGAGTATCGGCAAACCGTCTCTTTCGCACAGCTCATAGATTTTCAGGCATCTGTAATCGTCAATTTTAAATTGCTGAATATCGGGATGAAGTTTAACGCCCCTTAAACCGAGACTTTTAAGATGCTCAAAATCCGAAACAAGGTCGGGACTGTCGGGATAGAGCGTTCCGAGACCGATGAATTTTCCGTTGCTTTTCTCAACATCGGCGGCGATAAATTCATTTATACTCCGAACCTGCTTTGCGGTTGTTGCCACCGATTGAACGATGAATAAATCAACATTTTCGGCAACGCTTCCCGTGAGCAGTTCGCCTGATGTGCCTTTTCCCACCGAAACCCAGTCATAAAATCCGTCCGTTCCGGCAACTGCCTTTTCGGCAATCTTTTCCGGATAAATATGGCAGTGGGAGTCGATTATTTTATATCCGCTTTTCAGCACCGAAACGGCTTTTTCGGCTAACTTTTCAGGGAAAATGTGACAATGAGAATCTATTACTTTATATTCGTTATCCATTATGCAGTTACCACGCTGTTTGCTTTTTGAAGTCCGTATTTTTTGATTGCATCTTCACGCATTTTATATTTGAGAATTTTTCCGGCAACATTCATCGGGAATTCGCTGACGAAATCAATATATTTCGGAACCTTGTGCCTTGCCATATTTGCGGCGATAAAGTCTTTCATTTCGGTTTCGGTCATTTCAACGCCGTCCTTGAGGATTATGCACGCCATAATTTCTTCGCCGTACTG
>JAZQON010000036.1:0-19979 GCA_045627825.1 Acutalibacteraceae bacterium | reverse complement strand
GCTTCAACATTCAATACTGAGCTTGTTTTCGAAGCCGCAAAAGCAGGAGCCTTGGAGGTAAAGGAAAATAACTTCGGTATGTGGCTTACTCCGGCATTGAATATTCACAGAAATCCGCTTTGCGGCAGAAATTTTGAGTATTTCTCGGAAGACCCGTTCCTTGCCGGAAAGATGGCGGCGGCTGAGATAAGAGGTATTCAGTCACAGAAGGTTGCGGTTTCGATGAAGCATTTTGCCTGCAATAACAAAGAGCCGCACCGTTTCGCCTGCGATTCGAGAATATCGGAGCGTGCACTTCGTGAAATTTATCTCAAAGGCTATGAAATATGTGTTAAGGAAGCTGACCCGCGGACGGTTATGTCATCATATAACCTCATCAACGGACAGCATACCTCCGAAAGCTATGAGCTTCTTACGGGCATACTCAGAAATGAGTGGGGCTTTAAAGGAATGGTCGTAACCGATTGGGGCGTAAAAAATGACCCCGTTAAAGAGGTCAAAGCAGGAAACGATATGAAAATGCACAGAGGATACCCTGAGGATTTGCAGGCCGGACTTGACGACGGCAGAATAACGAGAACCGACCTTGAGGTTTGCGTTAAGAGAATTCTCGGAATGTTTATGAAATTGATATGAGTAAAAAAGTTGATTATTTAATATGCAGTACGCCCGATAAGCCGCTTATTTATGTTCTGCACGGCAAAAACGGCGATATGCTGATTGATACGGGTTGGAAAACTAACAGAGAAGAAATTGATAATTGGCTGACCGAAAACAATTTTGACATTAAGTTTATTTTCCTTACCCACGGTCATTGCGACCACACGCAGAATGCAAGATATTTCAAAGATAAGTTCAATGCAAAGCTGATTATTCACGAGAGGGATATTGATATTTTCAGATGTGAAAAATATTATGATTTATTTTCCACCGACGGCGAAAAAACAATTCCTCCCGATGAGCTGAGAGCAATGGCAATGCAACCGATTGAATACTGCGATATTGATTATGCCGTAACGGATAACGATACCGGCTTGCTTCGCACACTCGGGTTTGATGCCGATATAATTATACTGCCCGGACATTCTTACGGTTCAATCGGAATAAAACATAACAGAGTTGTTTATTCGGGCGATGCCTGCTCGGCGATAAGAGGGGATTATCATACCGCTCTTATCGGATGCGACCTGAAACAGCTTCTTGAATCCGAAAAAAAGGTTTTCGAGCTCAATCCGCTTGTTATCGCATCCGGACACGGTAAACTTGTTATCAATGAAAGGGCTTTCGGTTCAAAATAATCTTGCCGGAATTTCTGAAATAAGAACAAATATCCATTTGAAAAGGAAACTGAACAAGGTTCCGAGCGGCTTAAGATAGCCCTCAAATGCAATGGATTCCGAAATTTCGGCGCCATCATAATTTATAACGGTTGCGGTTATAACGGCTTTTCCGCTGCCTACGCATCTGACCACGCCCTCATCGTTTACAACATAAGCGTTTCGGTTGCTTGATGACCATATAACATTGTCATATACGCAGTTTTCGGGCAGAATGAGCGTTTTGAGCTTTGTTTCTTCAAAAAGCAGAAGCTCATTTTTCGGTGAGATAAGATAAAGCTGTTTTGCGTTGTTCGGTTCAAGGTTATCAATTGCATCAAAAATCGCTTTTGCCTGGGCATCAACAACGCTCTGCTCGCAGGCGTATTTTCCGTAAACATTCTTTGAAAGTACGAAATCGAGAATGGATGTATCAATATATCTTTCTCTATTTACCTTTGATGCGGCGGCAACCGCTTCGTTATAATAAGTATAATCGGCAGGAGTTGTATCTTTTTCAATGACATGCGTTTTGACCGTTGATTTTATTCCGAGGTCATTCTGAGTTATAACGCAGTAATAGAACGGCGAACTGTCGTTTTCGGTAAACATATAGGACGGATTAACCGCACCTTCAATCGGAGTGCCGTTTTCGGTTGAATTTTCCGTATTTTTATACCATTGGTATTCCAGATTGAAACCTGCGGCGGAAACATAAATCATTTCACTTTCCGATGTAATATTATTCGGAATATCGTTTAAAATTATCGGAATCGGAACGAAATTATATCCCTTATAGTTTGCATATCTTTCAACAAATGTATCCGGAGTGCCGTAAATCGTAAGGTTTACGGCGCTTGCTGTTGCTTCGATGAATAAGTTTGAAAGCATTATTCCGCTGTTATCCGGCAGACTTTTTGCCGTTATGAGCTTCCTTAAGTCGATAAATTCAGCCGAACATCCGCTCATTGAATTCTCTTTCAGAATATTTGCGCTTTCAAGGTTCAGATATTGAATTTTTTCGCACCCTCTGAATGTGTATTCGGCAATATCAACAGCTTCATTAAGGCTGATAATTGATATATTCGGAGCAGATTTAAACATATCTTTAACTGTATATTTAAGGCTCGGTGCGCTGAAAGTTTCAAGACTTTCGGGAAAATGCGGATAATCGTTATGTGACAGCATCATATCGTCAAACGACTGCATTGACGGCAAGTCAAGACTAATCAGCGAATTACAGCCGACGAATACATCCGAGAAAACGCTTATTGCGCCGGGGAGCGAAACGCTTTGAAGCGATGAGCAATTTTCAAATGCTTTTTGCAAAACCAATCTGACATCGGGCAGATTAACCGCAGAAAGCTTAGTGCATCCGGCAAAGGCAGATGACGGTATAACCGTAAGTCCGTAGATTTCAACTGTATTTAATGAATTACAATCTTTAAAACAATTTCCGGGAATTGAGACTGCTTTTTCGATTTGCACACTTACAAGTGCATTACAGCCGGTGAAAGCTTCTTGACCGATTGAGTTTATTTCGCCGAGATTTATATTCTTGATTGCGGAGCCTTTGAATGCGTTTTCGGGAATACTTTTAAGACATGATAAATCCATTCTGAATGATTTTATGCCCACGGAATACGCCGTTTTACCTGCATTTTCAAAAGCACCTATACCGATTTCTGATAATTCATCAATATAAATGTTATTCAGATTTACGCAATCCTTAAAACAGTTGTCACCGATTTTTTTAATATTTTTGGCGTAAACATTAATAAGCTTTGAACAGCCGCAGAAAGCTTCGTTGCCGAGACTTTCCGTGCCGTAGCTCAAAACTATATCTGTAATATCTTTATTTTTGAAAACTTCGTTTCCTATGCCCGTTACCCTAATTGAATTAACCGTTTCGGGAATCGAAACGCTTTCTTCGTTGCCACGGTATTCGGTAATAATTCCGTCAGGTGAAATCGAAAGCTCGTTTTCGGGAATATCCGGAGCAACGGTTATATGCAGACCGTTGATTGATGATTTATATTTTCCGTCGGAATATGCCGCCGCAAGAATATAGCAGGATTCATCAATATGTATCGGTTCGGTGTATATCTTTGCATTTTCGTTCAGCACCGACGGCATGGATTTATCAGTTGTATAGTAAATCACGGAATTCGGCGTTTCACATGATATTTCGATATCAATCGGTTCAACTACAATGTGAGCATAATTACTTGCAAAAACAGGCGTTGAGGTTTTACCGTCTTTGTTTTCGCTTTCATATTCGGGTGCATTTATAATACCGTTTCCGATTTCTTCATCCGAACAGTAATAAATCGGTTTTAACGCCTGATAGCAAAGCCGATTATAAATATCCTCAGATGAAGAGAGGGGAATAACCGATTTGATTGTTGCCGCAAGAGCTGAAACAAACGGAGCGGCAAACGAAGTGCCGTCAACGGTTGAATAACCTCCATTCATATTTGCGGTTTTTATTTTCACACCCGGTGCGGCAAAGTCAACACCGCTTCCGATGTTACTGAAGTTTGCAACATTTCCCGCCTGGTTTATTGCGGTTATTCTTAGAACTCCGTCATATGATGACGGGTAATAAGGCTCATCCGTTGAATTGTTTCCTGCCGATGCAACAACCGTTATATCGTGAGCAATCGCCTTTTTTACCGCATCGTGAAGAAGCTCGGAATCCTCATAGAAGCCCAAGCTGATATTTATTATGTCAACTCCGTCATTTATCGCACAGTTTATTCCTGCGGCAACGGTTACAACAGTTCCCTGACCGTGTTCATCAACAACCTTATATGGCTTAATGCTGACACTTTCAAGCGTTGAATCGGCTATAATTCCGGCAACATGAGTACCGTGACCGAAATCGTCATCGGTGCTGTTCCTTGTGCCGGAGCCGCTGGTGTTGATATATGTATCAATAACTCTTCCTCTTAAAATTTCGTGGTTTTTATTTACGCCTGAATCTATAACCGCAACGGTTATGCCGGCAAGCTGTTTTTCGGATGAGATAATATCGGAATTGAGTCTGTCAAGGCCGATATATTCCGGACCCCATGAAAGATATTCTTTTTCCTCTTTTTCGGCAACGGCGGAAACTGTTAAATATTTATCAGGTTCAACATATTTAACGGTTTTTAATTTCGAATAATAATTATAAGCTTTTGCCGTGCTTTCGGGACAGTCAAACTGAAGCACCCATAAACCGTCACCGCCGTGAACAAACGAAACGGCATTAAGGGTATTGATTGATTTATCAGATTTTACTATCAGTCGGCAGGTTTCAAATTCCGAATATGAGTTGCCGTTTTGAAATCTCTTATCGGCAAAACCGATATTGCTTTTATATGAGCTTTTTTCAACCATTTCGCCGATGTATTCCGCAAAATCAACATCATTTATTTCATCGGAAAAAGCGGCGTGGGGACAAAAATCCATACCGAAACAGACCGATAATGCCATTATCAGTGCAAGCAGAATTGAAATCTGTTTTTTCACGGTACACGCCCCCCTTAATTTATATCTGAATTATAATTGAAAAAATTTTTTAAATCAATTATTTTTTTATTGTTTTAGGCTTAAGCAATTAAAATTTAATTTTTGTTCAAATTTTTGCAGTAATTTCAGCAAAATTTCAGCTTGAAAAAATTTCAAATTATAGATATAATAAATTTATCGGAGGTATGAATTATGCTTGATAAACTTATTTTAAAGAACCGCTCTTACAGAAGATTTTATGAAGAAATACAAATTCCGCATGAAGAGCTTGAAGAACTGATTGAGCTTGCAAGGTTAACACCCTCAACCGTCAATTCTCAGGCGCTCAGATTTAAGCTTATCAATGATGAAAAAAACTGCGAAAAGGTTTTTGAAACGCTTGCGTGGGCAGGACTTTTAAAGGAGTGGAACGGCCCGGAAAAGGGTGAAAGACCCTCGGCATATGTTATAATTCTCTGTGACCTTTCTGTCGGAAAAAATAAACTTTACGATGACGGAATTGCCGCTCAGACAATAACTCTCGGAGCGGTTGAAAAGGGCTACGGCTGTTGTATTCTCGGAGCAATAAACAGAGAAAAGCTTGCCGAAAATCTCGAAATTGATACGGATAAATATTCAGTTGACCTTGTTGTTGCGCTCGGAAAGCCGAAAGAAACGGTTAAAATCGTTGATGTTCCCGAAAACGGAAACACGGCGTATTACCGTGACGAAAACAGCATCCACTATGTTCCGAAGCGTTTATTATCCGATATTATTATATGATTAAAAGCCGGAAGGGTAAACTCTTCCGGCTTTTTACTTAATTCTCTTTGGATGCAGACTGTTTCATGGTGAGTGAAATGCGCTTTTTTGCAGTGTCAACTGAGATAACCCAAACTGTGACAACATTACCGACTTTGAGCACTTCAGACGGATGTTTGATAAACTTGTTTGTTATCTGTGAAATGTGAACAAGTCCGTCCTGATGAACGCCGATATCAATGAATGCTCCGAAATCGGTTACATTTCTGACCGTTCCCTTAAGCTCCATACCGGGCTTCAAATCATTCATATCCATAACATCGGTGCGAAGCATCGGCGGCGGAAGCTCATCTCTCGGGTCACGGGCGGGTCTGATAAGCTCTTTTACAATATCTTTGAGTGTAGGAACGCCGATACCGAGCTTTTCCGCAACCTTTTCTTCTCCGAGAAGCTCTGTATTTGCGCCGATTGAAGCGATTTTCTCTGTTCCGATATCCTCGGGACTGTATGAGAACAGAGCCAGTAAGGCTTCTGCGGCGGAATAACTTTCGGGGTGAACGCCCGTATTGTCGAATACATTTTTGCTTTCGGGAATTCTCAGGAAGCCTGCGCACTGTTCAAACGCCTTTGCGCCGAGCTTCGGAACCTTTTTAAGCTGAGAACGCTCCGAAAATTCACCGTTTTCATCACGAAAATCAACAATATTCTTTGCAACCGTTGAATTTATTCCCGAAACTCTCGCAAGCAGGGGAACGGAAGCGGTATTCAGGTCAACGCCGACCGAGTTAACCGCATCCTCAACAACCGCATCGAGGGCGGCATCAAGCTCTTTCGGCGGCATATCATGCTGATACTGACCTACGCCGATGGCTTTCGGGTCAATTTTAACAAGCTCTGCAAGCGGGTCCTGAAGTCTTCTTGCAATTGAAACGGCACTTCTGAGTGATACATCATATTGCGGAAATTCAGCGGCGGCAAGCTTTGATGCGGAATAAACCGAAGCACCCGCTTCACTTACTACCATATATGAAACCTCGGCATTGATTTCTCTGAGCACCTCTGCGGCAAACATCTCGGTTTCCTTTGAGGCTGTTCCGTTACCTATTGAAATGCAGTTTGCACCGTGCTTTGCGATAAGACGCTTGATAAGCTCTTTTGCCTGCTGTCTCTGAGCTTCCGAATGAGTTACATATATAACTCCCGTATCAAGCACTTTTCCCGTGGGGTCAACAACCGCAACCTTACAGCCTGTTCTGTAACCGGGGTCAAGTCCGATAACGGTTTTACCCTTAACGGGCGGCTGTAAAAGCAGTTCCTTTGTGTTGAGTGCAAAAACCTTTATCGCACTTGCGGCGGCATTTTCGGTGAGCATATTCCTTATTTCACGCTCAATTGACGGCGCAATAAGTCTGTTATACGCATCCGTTCCGGCTTCTCTGACCGCTTCCGTGCAGGGCGAACCCTCAGATTTGAGAGTTGTGCCTGCTATAACATTGAACGCTTTAACGGTATCAATCGTAACGCTGACCTTGAGAAATTTTTCTCTTTCTCCACGGTCAATAGCAAGCACTCTGTGACCTGCAATTTTGCTCACAGGCTCGGAATAATCATAATAATTTGTATAAACGCTCTCGGCGTTCTTATCTGCCGCACTCGTTGAAACAACGCCGATTACGGTGTAAAGATTGCGCAGTCTGCGGCGGATATCGGCATTATCCGAAATGTTTTCGGCAATTATATCAAGCGCACCCTGAAGCGCTTCTTCTGCGGTTGCAACGCCTTTTTCTTCATCTATGAAGCTTTGTGCCATTTCAAGCGGAGCGGGGGAGTTTGCATTTTGTTCAAATATTGCATCTGCAAGCGGTTCGAGACCCTTTTCCTTTGCAACCGAGGCTCTTGTTTTTCTTTTGGGTCTGAACGGTCTGTATATATCTTCAATTTCGGTAACTGTTGCGGCTTTATCGAGGGCGGCGGAAATTTCATCCGTCATTTTCTCCTGAGCCGTTATGAGCGCTCTGACTTCCTCACGCCTTTTATCAAGGTTTCTGAGATATTCAAGCCTTTCGGAAAGCTCTCTGATAATCTGGTCGTCAAGCGTTCCGTGAGCTTCTTTTCTGTATCGGGCGATGAAAGGAACTGTGTTTCCCTCATCAAGAAGCTTAACCGTGTTTTCCACCTGCCAAGCTTGTAAATTAAACTGAGCCGTTAATTCTTTAATAATATCCATTTTGTATCACCTTAACGATTTTTGATTTGTCTTATGTCTTTTCCGATAAAGAGAATGGAAACATAATTTCCGATTATTCTTGAAGTTACACGCTGGGTATATTTTGCTTCAAGCTCTTTTTCACTGAAATTAGTGCTGATAATTACGGGCTTTGAAGTGTTAATTCTTGAGTTGATTATATTATAAAGTGCCGCAACCGTGAACTGAGTTGAAAATTCGGAGCCGAGGTCATCAATTATCAGCAGGTCACAGTCAAGAATTTCTTTTTCTCTTTTGCCTGCTCCGATACCGCCGAATTTTTCTCTTTCAAGCGATGAAAAAATATTCTGCGCCGAATCATAGATTATGTTATAGCCTTTTTCCGAAACAACATTTGCTATTGCGAGAGATAAATGAGTTTTGCCGAGACCCGTTGCACCGTGGAAGAAAAGACTGCTTGAATTCAAATCAAAATCATCGGCATAATTTTTGCAGTATTCAAAAATTTCCGACATTCTTTTTCTCGGCGATGTTCCTAACTGTTCATCAACATTCTGCGGATAAAAGCTTATATCAAAATTATCAAATTTGCAATTTTCACTCGGTGAAACCGCAGAAAGCTCTTTTTTTGCAATCTCATTAAGCAGTGTTTTTCTGCATTCGCAAAAATACCCGTCAACAAAGCCCGTATCTTCACATTTGCGGCAATGATAAGGCGTATCAAGATAACCACGGGGATAACCGTTCTTTTCAAGAAGCTCCGAAATATAATTCTGAATTGCAAGGTTTATTCTCGAAAGCTCGTCAATATATTTTTCAGCATCTTCTCCCATTCCGAATGCCTTTATAACCGCAAGTCCGCTGTTTGCGAGCTGAGCTTCATAGGATGCAATTTCCGGGATTTTTTTAATTATTTCATCGTGACGCTGTTCTCTTATTCTTTGCGCACTGCTTCTTCTTTCGGCAAGTATTGAGGTTGCCTTTGAAAGGGTGGCGTTTGAGTAACTCATTATTTTTTCTTCCTTTCATATTTTAAAGGAGCCATGGAGCTTTTTATAAATTCATCAAGGTCATATGACGGCTTTGCGGCGGCTTCGGATTTCGATGCTTCTTTCTTAAGCTGTTCGCTTCTCTTCTTTTCACCGTTTTCAACATCCTCAACCGTTTTAAATCCCGAATTGAACCAGTTCATCAGAACCTTGTCCATATATTTGAAATTAAGCTTTCCGGTATTTGTGGCCATTTCGTCGTATGCACGGCATATCATATCGTCCGACATATTCCATTCTTTAGTCCAGCGCTGAATAAATTCGGACTGTTTCGCCGTGGGTCTTGAATTAACAAGTCCGGCATATTTCGCAAGCACTTTCCAATGCGTATCGGCATTTTTCAGTATGCTGATTTTTTCCGAAGCCTTAAGAACCGTATCAATTTCATCGTTTCCCCAGCTTTTGCCGACTGTTTCTATGTAGCCGTAATTCGTTTTGCCTACCGAAACGCAGTATTCAATCAGCATAAACAGCACTTCAACCGGCAAACCGTAATGGTCGTGAAGCAGAAGCAGAGTGCACTGACCGTCGTAACCGATTGTTTTTCCGAGCTTAATCTGTGACTCATTAAAAAGATGACCTATTTCGGGTGATTCCGAAATTCTCTGCGCTATTTCCGCACTTGACGGTTTTGACGGTGCCGGAGCTTCGGCGATTTCGCTTTTCTTTGCGGACGGAATAAACGGTATCGGCTCAGCCATACTGCTTTCGCTTTGGATTATACCTGCATTTATCCAGTATCTTATGTGTGTTTCGGCTTCGTCTTTTTCTATTTTTAAATCGGAACAAAGCTTTGAAATGTTATCCGCTTCCGTAAAATTGCGGAAAAGCCACAGAATAACCTTTAGCTGTATTCCCGTTGCTTCTGCAAGATACTTGTCAACAATATCCTTCGGAAGCTCAAAAAATGTTGACTTTGGTAATGATATGTTCATAATCTTCTCCGTGTCATAATATTACATTTTATAATTATACACAATCAAAACGCAAAAGGGAATAAAAATTTGCACAAAACGGAATGTTCTATATAATAATGTAATAAATCACAATAAGTTGTGGAAAGGGAAAAATCAAAACACAATTCGGTTGGTTATTTTGACAAAAAACACAAAGAAAAAGAGACTGCCGAAATGCAGTCTCTTAATCATGCCTTTGTTAAATCAAACGGCTCTTGTTACCTTACCGGAGCGAAGGCAGCGAGTGCAAGCATAAACTCTCTTGGGAGTTCCGTTAACAACAGCCTTAACTCTTCTGACATTGGGCTTCCATGTTCTGTTTGAACGCCTGTGTGAATGGGAAACCTTGATGCCGAAGGACACATCTTTACCGCAGAATTCACATTTTGCCATGTGTCACACCTCCTTTTAGTTTTTAACAGATGATATATTAACAGACTTTAACAAAAAAAGCAAGAGTTTTTTTAATATTTTTTCAAATAATATTTTTTTCACGAAAATTTTCAAATAATACTTGCATTTTTTGAAATGGTGATATATAATACATACAGAACATTTGTTTGATGTGAATTTACGGAGGAATATATATGGCTGATAAACAAAAAGCACTTGAAACCGCACTTGCTCAGATTGAAAAAACTTACGGAAAAGGAACAATAATGCGTCTCGGTCAGAACTCGGCAATGAATGTTGAAGCAATTTCAACGGGTTCCGTTTCACTTGATGTGGCAACGGGTATCGGCGGTTTTCCGAAAGGAAGAATAATAGAAGTTTACGGTCCCGAGTCATCGGGTAAAACCACTCTTGCTCTTTCCGTTATCGCCGAGGCTCAGAAGTCCGGCGGCGAAGCGGCTTTTATTGATGCCGAACATGCGCTTGACCCCACATACGCTTCAAATCTCGGCGTTGATGTTGATTCACTTCTTGTTTCTCAGCCCGACAACGGCGAGCAGGCACTTGAAATTGCCGAACCTCTTGTACGTATAAGCGCACTTGATGTTGTTGTTATCGACACGGTTGTGGCTCTTGTTCCCCGTTCCGATATAGAGGGCGATGCGGGCGATGCACCTGTAGGCGCTCATGCAAGACTTATGTCGCAGGCGCTTCGTAAAATTGCGGGTGCTGTTGCAAAATCCAATACAATTATTATATTTATTAATCAGCTTCGTGAAAAAGTCGGCGTTGTTTACGGTAATCCCGAGGTTACAACGGGCGGCAGAGCGCTTAAATTCTATGCTTCAATCAGAGTTGAGGTTCGCAAATCAGAGTCTCTTAAAGGTACGGGCGGAGAGTTTACTGGCAACAGAGTTAAATGTAAAATAGTTAAAAATAAGGTAGCTCCTCCGTTCAAAACTGCCGAATTTGATATTATGTTCGGCACCGGCATATCAAAAGACGGTGAAATCGTTGATATGGGTGTTGAATTCGGAATTATTCAGAAGAGCGGCGCATGGTTCTCTTACGGAGATATGCGATTGGGTCAGGGCAGAGATAAGGTTAAAGAGGTTATTGCCGATAATCCCGAGCTTGCAAAGGAGCTTGAAGATAAAATCGTTGCGGCGATTAAAGCCGAAAACGAAGCTCAGAAAACCAAGAGAGCAAGAACTCCGGTTCTTACCGCTCCGCTTCCCGAGCCTGTTCCCACCACCAAGGCAAGCGCCCGTGCAAAGCTTGATATTGTTGTTGATGATGACGAAGACTGATAATGAAAATAACTTTTACAGTCGGAAAACAGAATAAAATACATATTTCCTGCGACGGCGAATATGAATTCACCGTTGATTCGGAATTCTGGTACGGCACTCCTTATTGCCGGAAAAGCGTTATTGATGATGAGCAGGAGCTGGCAGAGTTTTATAACTCCGTCGGCTCCCGCTGTGCGTTCCTTGCAGGCTTACGCATCCTTTCATACAGTGACCACAGCAAAAAAGAAACAATATCAAAGCTTGTTATGAAAGGACATAAACGGGAGCACGCCGAAAATGCGGTTGAAAGGCTTGAAGAGCTCGGATATATCAACGATGAACGGTATGCCGAAAATCTTGCAAATAAGCTTGTTTTGCAAAAGGGAATGAGTGTTCGTGGAATAAAAAATGAGCTTATCCGTAAAGGAATTTCAAAAGAAATTGCGCAGAATGTTTGCGAAAGTCTTGACTTTGACCCGATTTTGCGTATTATAGACTTATTGAACTCTAAATATTCCCGTTCATTATCCGATGAAAAGGGAAGAAAAAAGACCGTTGCGGCGCTCATGCGTCTCGGCTACGGTTGGTCTGATATAAATTCCGCTTTTCGCAGGGCGGAGCTTGAAACGGAGGATTTTGACGATGTATAAGGTCGGTATGATTTCGCTCGGCTGTCCCAAAAATCAGGTAGATGCCGAAAGAATGCTTGCTCAGCTTGACGGCAACGGCTTTGAGATTGCCGATTGCTACGAGGGCGTTGATGCGGTTATAGTCAACACCTGCGGATTTATCGACGAAGCAAAGCAGGAAGCAATTGAAAACATACTCGATATGGCTCAGCTTAAAGAAGAGGGTACAGTCAAAAAAATCATCGTAACGGGCTGTCTTGCTGAAAAACATAAGGAAGAAATTTTCGAAGAGCTTCCCGAGGTTGATGCCGTTATCGGTATCGGCGCAAACGGCGATATAGCTTCAATAGTAAAAGAAGTCGTTGAGGGCGAAAAGAAATATGCAATGCCCGATAAAGAATTGCTTCCGCTTACGGGCGAAAGACTGCTCACAACTCCCGATTATTGGGCATATCTTAAGATTGCGGACGGCTGTTCAAACAGATGCACATACTGCACAATTCCGTCAATCAGAGGAAATTACAGAAGTGTTGAGTTTGAAACGCTTATCGAAGAAGCGAAAGCGCTTGCCGATGCCGGAACAAAAGAGCTTATTTTGATTGCGCAGGATACGACCAATTACGGTGTGGATTTATACGGAAAAATCCGTCTGCCGGAGCTCCTTGATGCTCTTTGCGAGATTGAGGGAATAAAATGGATAAGAATGTTATACTGTTATCCCGATAAAATCACCGATGAGCTTCTTGAAACCATGGCTCGTCAGCCCAAGGTGCTTCATTATATAGACCTTCCGCTTCAGCACGCCGATGACGGAATACTCAAAAAGATGAACAGACGGGGCAACAGCGAGTTTATCCGCAATGTTATTTCAAGAATCAGAAACGCCATGCCCGATGCGGTTATCAGAACAACATTCATAGTCGGTTTCCCGGGAGAGGGAGAAGCCGAATTTGAAAAGCTGACGGAATTTGTCAACGAGATTGAATTCGACCGTCTCGGCTGTTTTGCGTTCTCACCGCAGGAGGGTACTCCGGCGTTCGATATGGATAATCAGGTTGATGAAAGCGTTAAGGTTCGCAGGGGCGAAATAATAATGCAGGACCAGCTTGAAATAGTTAACCTCAAAAACGCCGAAAAAATCGGAAAGGTTTATACCGTTATTGTTGAAGATTATGACGGATATTCCGACAGTTACAGCGGCAGAACCTATATGGATGCGCCCGAAATTGACGGCAAAATCAATTTTACAACCGATAAAAATTATGAAAACGGAGATTTCGTGCAGGTTGAGGTAATCGGAATAAACGATTATGACTTAATCGGCAGGGATGTAGGATAAGGAGCAGTAATGAATTTACCGAATAAATTAACTATTGTCAGAATAATTTTAACTCCGTTTTATCTGTTTTTTATGCTTTTCAGCCGTTGGAATATATGGCATTATCTTGCTGCGCTTATTATTTTTGCCGTGGCTTCTCTTACCGATATGCTTGACGGCAAAATCGCAAGAAAAAATAATCAGGTAACGGATTTCGGAAAGCTTTGTGACCCGTTGGCGGATAAAATGCTGACTACCGCCGCTCTGCTTGCGTTTATGCAGGCAGGAGTGTGTAACATCTGGATAGTGATGATTGTTCTCACAAGAGAATTTCTCATAACCTCATTCCGCCTGGTTGCGGCTTCTCAGGGTGTGGTTATCGCCGCCGGCTTTCTCGGAAAGCTGAAAACGGTTTCACAGATGGTGTTTTCAATTGTGATTATGTGTCTGTTGTTCCTGACTGAGTGCGTAAGTCTTGATTTTAATGCCGTAGCGATTGCTTCGAATATTATGCTTGGCATAACGGCGGTTCTGACCGTCATTTCCGGAATAAAATATCTTAAGGACGGACTTAAGGTTATTGATTTTTCGAAATAAGTTGACATTTTGTGAAAATTATAATATAATTATTTCAATATGCAAATGCAACGGCGGGGTAGAGTAGCCCTTGTAAAGCCTTATCAGAGAGGAAATCGGAAGCTGAAAAGATTTCTTAAGGCAAATCGGTGAAGTGCGCCCTGCGGCAAACAGAGGGAAATTTGCAGTATCTCTGTTCGTACGGCTGCGTTAAAGCCTTTCGAGTTATAAACAGGAGTGGAACAGCGCTTCAGCGCCTCCGGGGTCTTTTCGGACTTCGGAGGTTTTTTATTGGAGGAATTGTATTGTTCAAACAGCTTAAACAGGATATTGAATGTGTGTGGGCTCGTGACCCTGCCGCACGCTCGGTGCTTGAAATTCTTTTTCTTTATCCGGGATTTAAGGCAATCAGGCTTCACAGAAAAGCGAATTTCTTTTATCGCCATAAGCTTTATTTTCTTGCACGGTGGGTATCTCAGATTGCATCAAGGAAAACGGGTATCGAAATTCACCCTGCCGCAACAATCGGAGACAGATTTTTTATTGACCACGGTACGGGAGTGGTTATCGGAGAAACGGCGGAAATCGGCAACGATGTAACGCTTTATCAGGGCGTAACGCTCGGCGGTACCGGTAAGGATACCGGAAAAAGACATCCGACTATCGGAAATAATGTCATGATAGGCTCAGGCGCAAAGGTGCTCGGACCGGTTGTTATCGGCGATAACAGCCGTATTGCCGCAGGTGCGGTGGTGCTTCACGATATTCCGGCTAATTCAACGGCGGTCGGAGTTCCGGCAAGAGTTGTTAAAAAAGACGGCGTAAGGGTTGAAGAGCTTGACCAGATTAACATTCCCGACCCCGTTGCGCAGGAAATCTCAAGACTGGAAAACGAAATTGAAATTCTTAAAAAACAAATCGGCAAGGAGGATAAATAAATGAAGATTTTCAATACTCTCACAAGAGAAAAAGAGGAGCTTGTTACTCTCGAAAAAGGCAAGGTAAAAATATATGCCTGCGGTCCTACCGTTTATAATTTCATCCATATCGGAAATGCAAGACCCATCTGCGTTTTTGATGTTCTGAGAAGATACCTTGAATACAGAGGTTATGAAGTAACATTTGTTCAGAATTTCACCGATATAGACGATAAAATCATTAAGCGTGCCAACGAAGAAGGTACGGATTATATTACCGTTTCCGAAAAATATATTGAGGAATTCTGGAAGGATGCAAACGGACTTAATTTCAGACCCGCAACAGTTCACCCGAAGGCCACCGAAAATATTGATAAAATAATCGAAATTGTAAGCGGACTTATCGAAAAAGGCCATGCCTATGAGGTTGACGGCGATGTATATTTCAGTACCAAAACCTTTGCCGAATATGGCAAGCTTTCGCATCAGCCGCTCGAAGAGCTTGAAGCAGGTGCAAGAATAATGGTCGGCGATATCAAAAAAGACCCGATGGATTTTGCACTCTGGAAAGCCGCAAAGCCCGGCGAACCTTATTGGGATTCTCCGTGGGGCAAGGGCAGACCCGGCTGGCATATCGAATGCTCGGCAATGAACATCAGATATCTCGGTGAGAGTATTGATATTCACTGCGGCGGCCAGGATTTGATTTTCCCGCATCACGAAAACGAAATAGCTCAGAGTGAATGCTTCACCTGCAAACCGTTTGCAAAATACTGGATGCACAACGGTTATATAAATGTTGATAATGTAAAGATGTCAAAATCTCTCGGCAATTTCTTCACCGTAAGAGATGTTGCCGAAAAATACGGCTATGAGCCCATCCGTTATCTGATGATTTCGTCATCATACAGAAGTCCGATAAATTACAGCGTTGATATAATCGAGCAGTGCAAGGCTTCGCTTTCAAGACTTTACACCTGCCGTGACAGCCTTGATTTTGAACTTAAAAATGCCGCCGATGGTAAGCTTTCGGCTCAGCTTAAGGAACAGCTTGATAAGAGAACTGCTCAGTTTATCGAAGCCATGGATGATGACCTCAATACCGCAGACGGTATTTCCGCAGTATTCGAGCTTGTAAGAGATATAAACACTCTTGTTATCGGTAAGGGTGTAAGCAAGGCGGATGTTGAATATGCAATCAAGCTTTTTGACGAGCTTACCGGTGTTCTCGGACTTGTTTATAACAGAAAGACCGATGTTCTCGATGAGGATATTGATGCCATGATAGCAGCAAGAACTCAGGCAAGAAAAGATAAGAATTGGGCTGAAGCCGACAGAATAAGAGATGAGCTTAAAGCAATGGGCATCGTTCTCGAAGATACCGCTCAGGGCGTTAAGTGGCACAGAGAGTAATATTTACGGGCATTATTTGTAAAAATATACAGATGATGCCCGTATATTTTCTGTAATTTGTAAAAATAATGCTTGCAATCGGCAAAACTATGTGATATAATTTTTTAGCAAATCGCACGCAAAGCTATTTTTATTATGAGTGCGGAAGAAATTCCGTTGTAATATCAGGCTTTGCGGAGGTTCGTATCTGACAAGATACAAAATATAACTTAGGAGGAAAAAATCATGTCAGTAGTATCAATGAAACAGTTACTGGAAGCAGGCGTTCACTTCGGTCATCAGACCAGAAGATGGAACCCCAAGATGGCTGAGTACATCTTCACGGAGAGAAACGGCATCTACATTATCGACCTTCAGAAAACAGTTAAGAAGCTCGAAGATGCTTATATGTTCATCCGTGACATCGCAGCAGAGGGCGGCGACATTCTTTTCGTAGGCACAAAGAAGCAGGCTCAGGAATCCGTTAAGGAAGAAGCTATTCGTTGCGGTATGCCTTTCGTTAATGCCCGTTGGCTCGGCGGTATGCTCACCAACTTCAACACCATTCAGAAGAGAATTAAGAGACTTGCTCAGCTCAAGGCCATGGAAGCAGACGGAACATTTGACCTTCTGCCCAAAAAGGAAGTTGCAAAGCTTGCTCTTGAAATTGAAAAGCTTGAGAAATTCATGGGCGGTATCACAGAGATGAAGAAGCAGCCTGCTGCTATGTTCATCGTTGACCCCCGCAAGGAAAGAATTGCAGTTCTCGAAGCTAAAAAGCTCGGTATCCCCATCGTTGCAATAGTTGATACCAACTGTGACCCCGATGAGGTTGACTATGTTATCCCCGGCAATGACGATGCTATCCGTGCCGTAAAGCTTATCGCAGGCGCAATGGCAGATGCTGTTATCGAAGGCAGACAGGGTGAGCAGAGCGCTCCCGAAGCTGACGAAGCAGATGCAGAAGCAGCAGAGGAGGAATAATATTATGGCATTTACAGCTAAAGATGTTCAGGCTCTCAGAGAAAAAACCGGCGTTGGTATGATGGATTGCAAAAAAGCACTTACCGAAGCTGACGGTAATGTCGATAAGGCAATGGAAATACTCCGTGAAAAGGGTCTTGCTTCCGCAGCAAAGAAGGCAAGCCGTGCAGCTGCAGAAGGAACAGTAGCAGCTTTCAGCACCGCTGATGCCTCTGCCCTTGTAGAAATCAACTGCGAGACCGACTTCGTAGGTAAGAACCCCGAATTCGTTGGCCTTGCAAATGCAATCGCAAAGACTGTTGCAACAGTTAAGCCTGCTGATCTTGATGCACTTAATGCAGCAACAATCGCTGACGGCACACTTTCAGTTGCCGATGCACTTCAGGAACTCTTCCTTAAGATTCGTGAAAATATGAAGCTTCGCCGTTTCGCTCTTGTAGAAGGCAAAGCTGTTTCCTATATTCACGCAGGCGGTACAGTAGGCGTTCTCGTTGAGTTTGACACCGACGATGCTACTGCTGCTAAAGATGAATTCATCGCTATGGGCAAAAATATCGCAATGCAGGTTGCCGCTATGAGCCCCGAATATCTTTCAAAGGACGATATTTCAGCTGATGAGCTTGCAAAGATGAAGTCAATCATCGTTGACAGCTCTCTCAATAAGCCTGAATCTCTTCCCAAGCCCATTCTCAAGGAGCTCTGCGAAAAAGCTTGTGCCGAGAAGTGGAACGAAGAAGATGTTAAAGCATACGAAGAGCAGAAGAACAACAAGTTCCTCTTCAACTTCCTTTCAAAGGAAGCTATTGCCGCTCTTGCAGAGCTTGCAATTGCAGGCAAGGATAAGTATGTTGATAACAAGATTTTTGCCGGTGCAGTTGAAGGTCGTCTCGGCAAGCAGATTAAAGAAATCTGCCTTCTTGAGCAGGTGTTTGTTCGCTCCGACCTCTTTGAGGGTTCGGTAGATGGCTATGTTGCCAAGGTTGCAAAAGACCTCGGCTCCGATATCAAGGTTAAGTCCTTTGTTCGTTTTGCAAAGGGCGAGGGTATTGAAAAGAAAGTTGACGATTTCGCCGCTGAAATCGCAAGCATGGTTAAATAATTTAAATCAGTTTTCTCCCGTTCTTCGGAACGGGAGATTTTTTGTTTTTTCATGAATTTTTCTTTCATTTTATGTCAATACTATTGACAAATAAATCCGAAAGGGGAATTCAGATGGCAAATTTAACATCCAAGGAGCTTTCGGCTCTTGAAGACCAGCTCAATATTGAACAGATGCTTGTTAAAAAGTACAAGGCGTATTCTCAGAGTGCAACCGACCCGCAGATTAAAAGCTATTGCGAACAGATTGCAGACCAGCATAAGCTCCATTTTGACACGCTTATGGGTTATTTATATTAAGGGAGGATAAAAATGAATAATTTCGGACTTACCGACAGAGAAATTCTTGATGATGTGCTCACTTCTCAGAAGCATATAACAAGCGTTTATGATACTTTTTCAAATGAGTGCGTAAATAAACAGCTTCAGAGCGATATGCTCAACATTCTCAATTCAGAGCATAATATTCAGTTCGGCGTATTCAGCGAAATGCAGAAAAGAGGATGGTACAGTCCCGCCGCCGCTCAGCAGGATAAAATCAATGAAACCAAAACAAAGTTTGAAAATATAGCAACTCAGCTTTAAAGATAAAGAACATACGGGCTTTTTCCGTATGTTTTTTATTTTTGCCGAAAAATTTTTCAAAAAAGGGTTGGAAAAATATTTTATATGTTTTATAATATCAATAATATAAAATATTATGAGGAGTGGCATATGAGTAAATATTCCGTTACGCTCGAAAAGGTTGTTAACGACCTTTCGTTCTCGGTTGTATATGCTCCCGATGAGCTCAGCCAAATTCAAATTACATCCCAGGATGTTAACCGCCCGGGTCTTATGCTTGCAGGTTTTGAACAGCATTTTGACCCTGCCCGTATTCAATTTTTAGGTCTCACCGAAATAGAATACATTGACAGCCTTGAGAACGAAGAAGCCGAAAGATGTTTTGACAGGTTTCTTTCCAAACAGCCTGCCGCCGTGCTTGTAACACGAAGCCTTACTCTGAAAGAATCTCTTATTGATATAGCAAAAAAATATAAGGTTCCCGTGCTTTCAACCGCCGATATGACATCAAGCTGTATGTCGGCAACGATATCTTATCTCGGCGTTGAGCTTGCCCCGAGAATAACCCGTCACGGCGTTTTTGTTGAGGTTTACGGTGAAGGTGTTCTTATTCTCGGCGACAGCGGTGTCGGCAAAAGCGAAACCGCACTTGAGCTTATAAACAGAGGGCATCGTCTGATTGCCGATGATTCCGTTGAAATCAGAAAGGTATCAAATAAAACTCTTTTGGGTTCCGCACCCGAAAATATAAGGCATTTTATTGAACTCAGAGGTGTCGGAATACTTAACGCAAGAAGACTTTTCGGAATGGGTGCCGTAAAGCTTACCGAAAAAATTGATATGGTTATTCAGCTTGAGCTTTGGGATCAAAACAAGGTTTATGACCGTCTCGGACTTGAAAGCCAGTATATAAAAATACTCGGCATTGAAGTGCCCGCTTCTGTTGTTCCGGTTAAGCCCGGCAGAAACCTTTCGATAATCATCGAAGCCGCCGCAATGAATAACAGACAGAAAAAAATGGGATATAATGCG
>JAZQON010000035.1:0-15941 GCA_045627825.1 Acutalibacteraceae bacterium | reverse complement strand
CATACCGAAAAGCCACGCCGCTTCAATAAGCTCAAGGCCCTTGTTCATCATCGTTGCGGAATCAATCGTGATTTTCGCACCCATGCTCCAGTTCGGATGCTTAAGCGCCTGCTCAACCGTAACATTTTCAAGCTCCGCTTTTGTTTTGCCGAAAAACGGACCGCCCGAAGCGGTAAGAATGAGCCTTTTAACCTGCTTTTTTCCGGTACATCCCCGAAGCGACTGGAATATTGCGGAATGCTCGCTGTCAACGGGAAGAATTGAAACTCCCCTCTTTGCGGCTTTATCAATTACGATTTTACCGCCCGTAACAAGCGATTCCTTATTTGCAAGTGCAAGGGTACTGCCGGCTTCAATTGCGGCAACGGTGGGAGCAAGTCCGGCTATTCCGACTATGCTGTTGAGCACGGCTTCCGAACCGCAGGCGGCGCATTCCTCAACGCCCCCGGCGCCGGAAAGCACCTTTGTGCCGGTATCGGCAACCTTTATTTTAAGCTCTGCCGCAGCTTTTTCATCAGCTACGGAAGCCATTTTCGGTGAAAATTCTCTTATTTGTTTTTCCAAAACATCCGTTCTGCTGTTCGCCGTAAGCGCATCTATGCGCATACCGTGCATTTTTGCAACCTCAAGAGCCTGGGTTCCGATTGAACCCGTTGAACCGAGAACGGTAAGAGTTCCGACCATTTTAAATCATTCCTTTAAGAATTATTTTGCAAGCGCATCAACCAAAAGCATTATTATGTAAGCACCGGGAAGCGTAAAAAGGAAGCTGTCAATTCTGTCCATAACGCCGCCGTGACCGGGGAAGAATGTGCCGTAATCCTTTTCGCCGTAATTTCTCTTGATAACCGAAGCGGAAAGGTCGCCGAGCATACCCATAACACAGAGATATGCCGTGCCGATTGCGGCAATTCCGATATTGATTGTGTCAAGTCTGAAATAGAAATGATTATAAACGCAGAAAGCGATAACGCCGCAAAGCGTTGTTCCGACTACGCCTGCAATCGCACCTTCAACCGATTTTTTCGGGCTGATTTTCGGTGAAAGCTTATGCTTGCCGAATTTGCTTCCGATAAAATAGGCAAAGGTATCGCTCAGCCATGCGCAAAACATCGTTATCATTACTATGAATACAGCATGTGAACGCTGGAAAAGCTGAGGATTATTATCGCATATTTCAACTATTCCGATTATCGAATAAAGTGACGCCGGAACGGCAATTGATGCAAAAAGTCCGAGCGCAACATGTTCAAATCTCGTTTTCTCGTAAAACTTAAGCATAACAATCAGCATTGCAAGAATATATACCGTAAGTATTACCGAAACGGGAACGGGAATTATTTCGTCAAGGTTAAATGCAAAATACGGGCAGTAAGCCGCCGCAAATATTATCGTGCAGACAGTTAACACCTTATTCCGGCATTTTGAAACCTTAAGAACCTCGTAAGCCGCAATGCCCGAAAGCAGAGCCATAACGAAGCTGAGATATTTAACATATCCGAAGCCAATCACAACAAGACAGCCTATTGCAAAAAGTGCCGCAGATACGCCTGTAATTATACGGGTTTTCATAATTTTTTACACACTCTTTTCAGTTGATTTTTTTTCGAATTATTTTCGATTCTTTGTTAACCCCTCCTTAAACTCCTCCGAAACGCCTGTTTCGTGAGCAAAAATCAAGTATCGCCTTATCCAAATCGTCAGGCGTAAAATCCGGCCACAGAATATCCGAAAACCAGAATTCCGAATATGCCGCCTGCCATATGAGGAAATTTGATAAGCGGTATTCGCCGCTCGGTCTGATAATCAAATCCGGGTCGGGTATGCCGGCGGTAAAAAGATTATCGCTTATCATATTTTCATCAATTTCATTTTCCGAAATTTCTCCCGATTTAACCTTTTCGCTGATTTTTTTAACAGCATGGAGAATTTCGTTTCTGCCGCCGTAATTGACGGCAAGATTTACCGTTGTTTTGTTTTTATCGGATGAACCCTTTTCGATATTATCAATCATATCAATAATATCCTCGGGCAGACCCTCACGCTGACCTATATATTTTATACGAAGACCCTTCGCCTCATTTTCTTCTTCACGCTCATTTGCCTCATCAAGATAATCCCTGAAAAGGTTCATTATCGCCTCAACCTCATCGGCAGGGCGCTTCCAGTTCTCGGTTGAGAACGCATAGAAGGTAAGATATTCTATTCCTATTTCATTGGCATAATCACAGATTTTTCTGAAAACATTCGCTCCGGCCTTGTGACCTTCACTGCGCTTTAATCCTCTCTGCTTTGCCCAGCGGCCATTGCCGTCCATTATTATTCCGATATGCTTGGGTAAAATTATATTTTTGAGCTGTTCTTCAGTCATAACCGCAGCTCCTTTCATATTATATGGCAGCAGAGAGCATATACTCTCTGCTGCACTTTGATGCTCAGATAGACATTACTTCTTTTTCTTTTTCTTCGGAAGCCTTATCAATTTCCTTGATAAACTTATCGGTTATATCCTGGAGCTTCTTTTCTGCATCCTTAAGGTCATCCTCTGTTATCTCGGAATCCTTTTCCATTTTCTTAACCTTATCAATGCAGTCTCTTCTGATTGAACGAACCGCAACTCTCGAATCCTCTGCGGTCTTTTTGATTTCCTTGCAGATATCCTTACGGCGTTCCTCCGTAAGCTGAGGGAACACAAGGCGGATAACTCTGCCGTCATTCTGCGGATTGATGCCGATATCGGAAGCCTGAATGGCCTTTTCAATCGGATGAAGCGTTGAGACATCCCACGGCTGAATATTGAGAATTCTCGCTTCCGCAACCGAAACGGCAGCCATCTGATTTATCGGGGTGGGAGTTCCGTAATAATCAACTCTGATTTTGTCAAGCACCGAGGCGTTGGCTCTGCCTGCTCTGATTGAAGCATATTCAGCCTTAAGCACGCTCACTGTTTTGCCCATTTTTTCTTCGGCAAGTGCAAATACTGTTTCCATAAATTTAGCCCTCCTTAACTAATGTTCCTATATTTTCACCCATAACCGCCCTGATGATGTTTTCGGGGTCGGAAAGATTGAAAACAAGAATGGGTATTCTATTGTCACGGCAGAGCGAAGCCGCCGCAGCATCCATAACCTTAAGGTCTTTTTCAAGAACCTCGCTTTGAGTTACAACATCATATTTAACGGCATCCGCATATTTATTCGGGTCTTTTTCGTAAACGCCGTCAACATTTGTTGCCTTGAGAATAACATCTGCCTTTATCTCAGCCGCTCTGAGCGCCGCACAAGTGTCGGTTGAGAAGAACGGGTTTCCCGTTCCGGCTCCGAAAATAACAACTCTGCCCTTTTCGAGATGGCGAACCGCATCCGCTCTGACATAGGGTTCGGCAACCTGTCTCATCTCTATTGCCGTCTGCACTCTCACATCAACGCCGAGCTGTTCAAGAGTATCCTGAAGAGCAAGAGAATTCATAACGGTTGCAAGCATTCCGATATGGTCGGCACGGGTTCTGTCCATACTGCCGCCGGAGCGACCTCTCCAGAAGTTGCCGCCACCTACAACAAGTCCTACCTCAACGCCCATATCATAGAGCTTTTTGACTGCGGAGCAAACGGAGGTAATCGTATCAAAATCAAATCCGTGTCCTTTTTCTCCCGCAAGCACCTCTCCGCTGAGCTTGAGAAGAATTCGTTTATATGCCGGTTGCATAAAAACACCGCCTTAAATATAAATTTTTAGTTATTATATATAATACTTGATTTATTTGATTATGTAAAGAGGTTTTTTCAATTTTGATTTAAAATTTCGGAAATTTATGTATAAATCATAAAAAAGCCTTCCCCGTTTTGCCGGGAAAGGCCTGTATCTTATTTGTGCGAATGATAACCTGAATATTCTTCGAGGAAGCCGTATTTGAAGCCGAGCTTATTATTGGCATCATCTTCGGCAGTTTTAATGCAGAATGTGTTGATTATATCCTCTGTACTCATCTTGTTATCAATCATATACTGAAGCTGTTTTTCATTATCTTCATTCTTGAACAGCTTTTCTTCGGTTTCACCGAGCATAAGGGTTTTATTGCTGTTTCGGAATGTTCTCATTCCGTTTTCGTTACGACCCTGAAGAACATACATTGTGTCTCCTGCTTTGTCTGCTTTTCTCAAATCGTAGCCGAGAGTATCTCTCTGATACATTGCAAGCTCTGCGATAAGTCCGCCGCCGTCCGTAACCTTACGGTTTGCACGGTTAAAGCAGGTTACAAGCTTGAGTGTTTCAAATTCTGTGCAGAAGTTATAGTCACCTGTTGAATCCATAAAGCAGGCAACAGGTCCGTGACCGTATTTCGGAATCAGCATATTGCTGATTGCAGTAACTTTTCCCTCTGCAAACGGCTGGGTTTTTGAGGGAAGATTATCTCTTGTCCATTTTCCGTCGCTGTCTGAAATCCATGCACAGCCGTTTTCATAATCATAAGCGTTTGTATATACGCCGTCTTTAAGTACAGTGGTCATTGCAATAAGACCTGTTACATAATCATGCAGACCGAACAAATCTATACCCGCACGAACAACATCGGTATGTGAAGCGGAACAAATCCATACCTTAATGCCGTTATCATTGAGAGCCTGCATAAGCTCCTTAATATTTTCTGTTACCTGTATTCCGCTTGTCCATGTATAACTTACCACGCCTGTTTTTGAGTCTATTTCTTTCGGAGACTCCCATGTTACACTTGAGGTTTCAACCTTTGAAAAATAGGTGTGTGAAGCATAGGCGAGGTCGTAAACCTCCTGCTCTGTCATTCCTGTAAGCCAATAAAGAACCCACGGATATGAAACACTGGTGGAATCCTTATCACCAACCAAAGCATAAAGCGCACGCATTTTTACGGCAAATTCACGCCATTGAGGGTCTTTCTGAATTTCTGCGGACTTTTCTTCATCAAATCCTTTGGCATCGAAAGGTCCGTAGGTCTGATAGAGATAGCTGTAAGCGGTACTGATGTCACTTGCCCAATCAGTATAAGAACCCTTGCCGTAGCCGTAATCGGTCAAATCCTCATCGGGATTTTCAAGTCCCGTAAGCACTATATCTTTCATATTTTCCGGCTCTATTTCAAAAGCCATGTGATTAAGCTGATATATTGTAAGCTGTTCTTCAACATCAAAGATTGAAGATGTGTTATCAAAATCAAAAACAGCATACGCCGTATCATCAAAGTTTTTGGAATCCTTACCGTAATCTGCAATAAGCATATTGATGTTTGATTTCACATCGTCTGCCCAGTCTGCTCTTTTTACATACTCGGTAATACCTGCGCTTTTTTCCGTAACATCGGGCACTACCTCATTTTTGTTGCCGCATCCGCTTAAGCAAATCAATGCAATCATAGCTACGGAAATAACGGCTGAAAACATTCTTTTCATTTTTCTACCTCCGAAATATTGATCTTCAATATTCTACCACTATATATTTATAATGTCAACTTATTTTACAATTTATTATAAAAACACTTGCTAAAATCCGTGAAATTATGTATAATGAATAAATCATATTCCAAGGAGCGAAAGAAATGAAAGAACTCATTTTCAGAAATACTCCCGAAATTGCGGACTGCTTTGAGCTTCGCACCATCGAAAGCGATAACAGCAAAAACAGATACGAGGTATTCTGCGAAAACGGAAAAATAGTTATCTGCGGTGACTGCAAATTAAGTCAGGCTATGGGCTACGGCGCATATCTGAAGAAATATTGCAGGGTTGATTTTTCACGGTGCGGAAATGCGGAAATAAGCGTTTCGGAAGCTCCGCTTTTTGACGGCACGATGTCAAAAACCGTTATTCAGGATAAAAGAGTTTATCTCGGCTACGCCGCTTACGGCTATTCCCTTGCGTTTGCCGATTGGAGCAGATGGGAAAAGGAAATCGACATTATGGCAATGAACGGTGTCAATCTTTCGCTCTGCCTTGTCGGAAGCGAAGCCGTTTGGTATTACACCATGCGTGATTTCAAATACAGCGAAACCGGAGCGCTGAATTTTCTTTCCGGCCCTGCATTCTGGCCGTGGCAGATAACCTCAAATATCGAATCTTATTTTTCACTCACCGATGTTAAATATATCGAAAAGCGTGCCGAGCTCGGCAAAAAAATCATTGAGCGTGAGGTTTCTCTCGGCATAACTCCCATACTGCCCGGATTTTCCGGAATGGTTCCGCAAAGCTTCAAAAAGCTTTTCAAAAAAATGCGTTTGCAGATTGTTCCGTCATGGTGCAATTTTCAGTTTACCTATCAGCTTGACACGGCAAATCCCGTTTTCAGGAAGTTCGGAACGGCACTGCTTGAAAAACAGCGTCAGCTTTTCGGTGCATATCATTATTATGCCTGTGACCCGTTTAAGGAAAACATTCCCGGCATAAAAAACAAGGAATATTTCTGGAAGCTCGGCAGGGCGATTGATACCCTTTTCGCCGAATTCGACCCCGAATCCAAGTGGGTTATTCACAGCGGTTCGGCCCGTGAAAAGCTCGTTAAATCGGTGTCTAAGGAAAGGCTGTTAATCCTTGATACAGACGGAAAATCACACTCCGAAACGAATAATTTCTGGGGTTATGATTTCGTTCTCGGAGAGGTCGGAAACCGTGGCGACAGAAGCGCTCTTCACGGCAATATGAAAGCGCTTGCCGAAAATCCGTTTCTCGATATGCCCGAAAACTGCAAGGGCGTCGGAATATTCTCCGAGGGAATTATGCAAAACCCGATGTATTTCGATTTTGCATTTGAAATGCTTACCGAGGATAAAAAAGCCGACCTCGGCAAATGGTGCGCCGATTACGCTTCCAGAAGATACGGAAGCGATGAAAAGGAGCTTGCCGAAGCGGTTAAAATCATATGCGATAACTGTTATTCTAATTCCGACGGCGAATGCGGTTCGGTAATCTGTGCAAGACCCTGCACCGACTTAAAGCACGCCGCACCGTATGACACAATGGAATTAAGCTATAATAACAAGGAGCTTTTAAAAGCCGCCAAGCTGCTTATCTCTGCGGAAAAAGCGGATAAAGACGGTTTGATTTATGATATATGCGATATAACAAGGCAGGTTCTGAGCAATCACGCTCACACGCTTTATCACAAGGCGGTTGAAGGCTTCAACAAAAGAGATGTCAACCTTTTCGAGCGCTCCTCAAACGGTTTTCTCAAAATATGCGAAGAGCTTGACGAGCTTTTGCAGACCCGTCCGGAATTTACGCTTTATACCCACCTGAAAGAAGCCGGAGAGGCCGCATTTACCGACAAGGACAAGCAGAATTTTGAGCTTAATCTGCTCTCGCAGATAACAATATGGGGACCCGTCGGAAGCTCTGTAAATTATGATTATGCGTGGAAAGAATGGGGCGGACTCATCGGCACATTTTATGCCAAACGATGGCAAAGCTTCTATGAGCTTCTCGCCTACCGTTTCTCAAAGCACGGTAAATTCTCCACCGTTACAAAAAAGCAGATTGACGGCAGAAATATTTACCGTGGAAACGAATTTTATAAGAGCTGTTTTGAATTTGAACGCAAGTGGCTTTCAACTGCAAACCCCGATGCTCCGAGCAACGGCAATACGGTTGAAATGGCACGCAGGCTTATTGAAAAGTACAGCAAAGCCGTAAACGGCTGATTTTAATTGGGAATTCCGAACAAAAAACCGGGATGGTCAAACGCCATCCCGATTTTCTTTTTCAGCCTTATTCTGTTTAATATATTTAGTCCATTTTATATACCCGTAGGTTGTGTTGGTGAGATATCCGGCTTTCAGAACAAGCAGGATATACTGACCCGAAAGAATATTTATTGCGGTTTCAAGAAATGTACTCAGATACCATGCAAGCCACTGTTCTCTGTATCTGAAAAGGATAAAAATTCCGTTTGCAATTCCCACGGCGGAAGCACAGGCATCAAGATAGCATACTACCGTTTCAAGCGTCTGATTTCCGTTGAAAAGGTCGGTTTCGGCATTTATCAGAGTGAGCAGCCAGCCCACGCCGAAGGTCCATACTATTATTCCGACAACAACCAGAATTTCCGCTTTTCCCGAAAGCTTTCTGACCTCTGTCAGCTCCTCCCGCTGTCTGTCGGGATGCTTATGCCAGTCAACAAAACTGATTATATCAATCGGCAACCAGAAAAACAGAGTTGAAGCCATGGTTGCAAAACGGTAAGAAAGCACAATACATATTGCGATTTCCGTAATCTCAACAAACACGGATACTATAAAATTCCATTTGCTCTGCTTGCTTATCAGCAGTTCACAGAGAATATTAAGGAATGTATCAGCGAGATAAAGAGCCATGATAACTCCGCCCTTTATCCCGTTTACATCCTCCTCGGGGAACAGTATCGCCGCCGCTCCCGCAAGGATGAGAATACTGAAAAACCATATTTTTTCGTAGGTACTGAAATATCCCCAAAGCTTTTTCACGGTTCAACCTCTATTATCTTTTCATCATATCGTTATATGCTCCGATAAGAGTTGAAGCGGTTTTCGAACCGATTGAAACTGCGATGCACCATGAATCGGTTGAAAGCGAATTTGATTCGGGGTCATACTTATAGCCGAGAATCGCATAGGTTTCATCGGGGCATACATAGCCTGCCGCATCATTCATAAGGTCAAAGAGAATAACATCATCGCCGAAGGTTTCACGCAGTGACTTATAGCCCGAAAGGCGCATTCCGTAACCGCCGACATAGAGTTCACTGTATAATTCGCCGGGTGAGAAGAACGCTTTAACAACCGTTCCGAGCTGTAAATATCCGACCTCGGTGGTTGTATAATATTTGCGCTCGCTTCTGTTATACGCAATTGCGTTCGAAGCAAGACCGAGCTTCAAAAGCACAAGTGCGGTTGCATTATCTATTTCAAGCTTAACCTGCTTATGAGTTACATTCATAACCGCTTCAACGGGCTTTGCTTCAAAGGTTTCAAGTCCGTCATACCAAACAGTATAGCCTTCACGGTCTTTATATTCGTTAACGCCGAGCTTATCTCCGAGGTCATCGTTGAGCTTTGCTCTTTCCTGCGTGTTCATTGAAGCTCCGAGCAGAATATATGCCATTTCATAGCCGTATCTCATTGCGGATTCGTGGTTATCGGCAAGCTCCAGACCGTCGTTTGAATTACCTCTCCAGCAGGAATTTGTGCCCACATTGCCCTGAACATAGATGAAGTTTCCGCCTGCCTTGTTGACAAGCTTTTCCATATAATAAACGAAATCGGATGAAAGTCTTGTATCGAATTCCGCACCGTAGCTTGTTGATTCGGGATGCGCACCGAATGAAGCAAGCAGAGTTCTTCTTCCGCCGCCGTCGGGAACGAATTCAAGCTTGTGCATATTGCCGTCACACTCGTGGGAAACGGCTCTCGTTCCCATATAATCCGTAAGCTTTATATCGGTATAAGAAAGCTTACCGGGCTTCATATCGTCATAAGCCTTTCTGATTGAAAGAGCGGTTCTCTCGATAAGAGTATTCAGATAATCCTCATTAACGCCGCTTTTCGGCTTAACAAGACCTGTGAGCGAAAGGAAATTATGAAATGCTGTTGAAAGCGGAGCGCCCCAAACGCCCTGAGAGTCAATTGCCATATGGGAATGGATTGCGGAAATATCAACGGAAACTATATTCTTTTCCTTTGCAAATTCGGCAATACCGGCTCTGATTTTCTTAACATCATTATTCGAAATTCCGATGCAGTCAATTGAGCAGATTGCAACAAGTCCCCTGCCCGTGTTATCATCAAGCAGGACGGTGCGAACCTTCATTGTTTCCTTATTGCCGTCATCATCGGTATAATAATCCTTTGAATATCCCCAGGGACAATAGCTTCCTCTTGCATACTTTAAGCCAACGCCGAAATCATCGGGAATTATTGATTCGGCATCATATCCGAGCTTCCATGTAAAGCTTTCGGCATTCGGCTCTTTCCATTCGTTGCCCTCATAGAAATTTTCGGTGTCAATTGTATCGGTATCTTTTTTTACAAATGCCATATTCGGAATAATTTTTGCAATGCCGCCGATAACAACATCATTGAGAAGCCACTGCATGAAGCTTGTTTTTCTCTCACCCTCGGCAATAAGCTCATCGGGAGTTTTCTCCTTTGCCGCAAAAGCCGATGTACCTGCTGCCGTTCCGATAATTGCAAGGCAGAGAACAAGTGCGATTATTTTTCTGAATTTTTTCATTTTATATCCTCCGTTCCGATATAATTATATACATTATATCATACATTTCGGAAAAGTCCATAAAATATTCTTTTATTTTGTCATTATGGGCTAATTGCACATATTTTTTTATTATTTTCCGTTAATTTTCTGTGTTGACAAAAGTCGCCGCAAATGGTAAAATATCAGCGTAGTTAATCTTTAATCCGATACAGAGATATCGGCAAGATTATTCAGATGCGATTAAGGTGCAGAAATGCGCCCGGTTTGTGATGTAATCTTGCCTAAAGGCAAGGTTTTTTATTTTGAAGGGAGGGTATAATTTGAAAAATCAGAATGTTAATTTTTTCGGTTTTCAGAATAATACTCCGCTTGAAGCCGCCGCCAAGGAGGCCGTTTCTCCCTTTGACTTTTCGGAATATACTGTTTTTCCCGGCTTCTGCGATGTGCATGTGCATTTTCGTGAGCCGGGTTTTTCTTATAAAGAAACAATTGCAAGCGGTTCAGCCGCATCGGTTCACGGCGGTTACTGCGCAGTTTGCACAATGCCGAATTTGAACCCAGTTCCCGATTGCGCCGAAAATCTCAAGGCTCAGCTTGATATAATCAATTCCGATGCTGTTATAAATGTTTATCCTTACGGCTCGATAACCAAGGGAGAAAAGGGCGAAGAGCTTTCGGATATGGAAGCGATGGCGGAAAATGTTATCGCTTTTTCGGATGACGGCAAGGGCGTTCAGAGCGATGAAATGATGAAAGCGGCAATGCTTAAGGCAAAAAAGCTCGGAAAGATAATTGCCGCTCACTGCGAAGTGAATTCACTTCTTAACGGCGGATATATTCACGACGGCGTTTATGCAAAATTGCACGGCCATAAGGGTATCTGCTCCGAGAGCGAATGGAAACAGATTGAAAGAGATATAAGACTTGCCCGTGAAACCGGCTGTGCATACCATGTTTGTCATATTTCGTGCAGAGAAAGCGTTGAGCTTATCAGAAATGCCAAGGCAGGAGGAATTGACATAACCTGCGAAACCGCTCCGCATTACCTTGTTCTTGACGAAAACGACCTTAAAGAAGACGGTAAATTCAAGATGAACCCCCCACTCCGTTCATCGGATGACAGAGCGGCGCTGATTGAAGGCATAAAGGACGGAACAATTGATATGATTGCCACCGACCATGCTCCCCACTCGGCAGAAGAAAAATCCAAAGGGCTTGAAAAAAGCGCATTCGGAATAACCGGAATTGAGCTTGCATTTCCCGTGCTTTATACAAAATTAGTTAAAGAAAATGTTATAACTCTTGATAAGCTCATTGAGCTTCTGAGCATAAATCCGTCAAAGAGGTTCGGTATAGATGTTAACGGTTTTTCGGTATGGGCGCTCGGTGAAAGCTTCACCGTTGACCCCGAAAAGCTTATTTCAAAAGGAAAAGCCACGCCGTTTGAGGGCGAAACATTATTCGGCGTTTGCAAGGCCGCATTCTGCGGTAATAAAAAAGTTTATTGATATTTCACATATACGGAGGAAAACAAAATGAAAAGAACAGATATCAAAAAAGTGCTTATTATCGGCTCGGGTCCGATAGTAATCGGTCAGGCGGCTGAGTTTGACTATGCAGGCACTCAGGCTTGTCTTGCCCTTAAGGAAGAGGGCTATGAGGTCATACTCTGCAACTCCAACCCCGCAACGATAATGACCGATACTTCAATTGCAGACAAGGTCTATATGGAGCCGCTCACACTTGAATATATTGCAAAAATTCTGCGCTACGAGCGTCCCGATGCAATTGTTCCCGGCATCGGCGGTCAGACCGGTCTGAACCTTGCAATGCAGCTTGAAAAAAAGGGCGTTCTCAAGGAATGCGGAACTCAGCTTCTCGGCACTTCAAGCGACAGCATTGAGCGTGCGGAAGACAGAGAGCTTTTCAAAGAGATGTGTGAATCAATCGGAGAGCCCGTTATTCCCTCCGAAATCACATACAGCCTTGAGGAAGCAAAGGCGGCGGCACTCAAAATAGGTTATCCCGTTGTACTTCGTCCCGCATTTACTCTCGGCGGTACGGGCGGCGGCTTTGCAAACGATGAAGCCGAGCTTATCGAAATCGGCATGAACGCTTTCAAGCTTTCACCCGTTCATCAGGTGCTTATCGAAAAGAGCGTTAAGGGCTATAAGGAAATCGAATTTGAGGTTATGCGTGATTCAAACGACCATGCAATAACCATATGCGGAATGGAAAACATTGACCCCGTAGGCGTTCACACGGGTGACTCAATTGTTGTTGCTCCCATTCTTTCGCTCAATGAGCACGATTATAAAATGCTCAACGACAGCGCAATAAAAATCATCAAGGAATTAAAGATTGAGGGCGGCTGTAATGTTCAGTTTGCTTTAAGCCCCGATTCAAGCAAATATTATCTGATTGAGGTTAACCCCAGAGTTTCCCGTTCCTCCGCTCTTGCTTCAAAGGCAAGCGGATATCCCATAGCAAGAGTTACGGCGAAAATCGCTCTCGGAATGTCACTTGAAGAAATTCCCGTTGCCGGCGGTACTGCGGCAATCGAGCCGTCACTCGATTATATCGTTGCGAAATTCCCGAGATTCCCGTTTGATAAATTCACCTCCGCTCCGAATACTCTCGGCACTCAGATGAAAGCAACCGGCGAGGTTATGGGTATCGGCTCTTCGCTTGAAGAATGTATGCTTAAATCAGTTCGTTCACTTGAAACGGGCGTATGCCATTTCAGACTTGCAAAGTTTGACAGCTTCACCGATGACGAATTATTCGGATATATTTCGGAATTCAAGGCGGACAATGTTTATGCGATATTCGAGCTTATCCGCCGTGGCGCAACAATTGAAAAGCTTCATAAGGTTACGATGATAACAGAGCTTTTCCTTGAATCATTCAAGAAAATAGTTGATATGGAAAATGTCATTTCAGACGGTGAACTGACCGAAAAGAAGCTCCGTGATGCTAAGGTTATGGGCTTTTCGGATAAATATATCGCAAGCCTTTGCGGATGCTCCGAAATCGAGATATACAACAAGAGAAAAGCTCTCGGCATAATCCCGAATTTCAGAATGGTTGATACTCTTCACACCGGCAAATATATTGCTTATCTCTATTCGTCATATACGGGCGAAAATCAGTCAATCTTAACCGACAAGAAAAAAATTATCGTTCTCGGTGCAGGCCCCATCCGTATCGGTCAGGGCGTTGAATTCGACTATTCAACCGTTCACGCCGTTCAGACCATAAAGCGTGCAGGCTATGATGCAATTATAATCAACAACAACCCCGAAACGGTTTCAACAGACTATACCACCGCCGACAAGCTCTATTTTGAGCCCCTCACTCCCGAGGATGTTATGGCAATAGTTAACTTTGAAAAGGCAGAGGGTGTTATCGCTTCTCTCGGCGGTCAGACTGCCATCAACCTTGCACAGCCGCTTATGGACAGAGGAGTTAAGATAATCGGCACGGACTGCGAAGCAATCGAAAAGGCCGAAAACCGTGACAGCTTCGAAAAAATTCTTCTTGAATTAAACATTCCCCAGCCCAAGGGTCAGGCGGTTACAAATATTGAAGACGGCGTTAAGGCGGCGGAAGAAATAGGCTATCCCGTGCTTGTCCGTCCGAGCTTTGTTCTCGGCGGAAGAGCGATGGAAATCGTTGCAAAGGAAGAACAGCTTCGCCACTATCTCAAAACCGCTGTTGAAATTGATGCCGATAAACCCGTCCTCGTTGATAAGTACATCAGCGGAAAAGAGGTTGAGGTTGATGCCATCTGCGACGGTCAGGATGTTTTCGTTCCCGGAATTATGGAGCTTGTTGAAAGAACAGGTATCCACTCGGGCGACTCAATCAGCGTTTATCCCACCTTCAGCATATCCGATAAGGTTAAAGGAATTATTTTGCAGTATGCCAAAAAGCTCGGCCTGGGCATCGGCATTAAAGGTCTTTATAATATTCAGTTTATCGTTGACAAGGATGAAAATGTTTATATCATCGAGGTTAATCCCCGTTCTTCAAGAACGGTTCCGTTCCTTTCAAAATCAACGGGTTACAGCCTTGCCGATATTGCAACCGAGGTCATTCTCGGAAAATCGCTTAAGGAACAGGGCATATTCCGTCTCTATCCCGAGGAAAAAAACCGTTATTATGTTAAGGTTCCCGTATTCTCATTCAACAAGATAAAGGGTCTTGATGCTTATCTTTCACCCGAAATGAAATCAACGGGCGAAGCAATCGGCTATGATGATAAGCTTCACAGAGCAATGTTCAAGGCGCTCACCGCTTCGGGAATGAATCTCCAGAATTACGGCACGGTGCTTGTTACCCTTGCAGATGAGGATAAAGACGAAGCACTTCCGCTTATCAAGCGTTTTTACGATATGGGCTTCAACATTGAAGCCACAATCGGCACAGCGGAACACCTTAAGGCTCACGGAATACGCACAAGAGTAAGAGGAAAAATCAGCGAGGGAAGCGAAGAAATTCTCGATTCAATCCGTGCAGGCTATGTTGCATATGTTATCAACACAAGAGCAATTCTTTCGGGCGTTCACTATGAAGACGGCATCGAAATCCGCCGCTGTGCAACCGAAAACAATGTCACGATATTCACTTCACTCGATACGGTCAGAGTTCTTCTTGATGTTATTGAAGAAACCACGCTCACCATTTCCACAATAGATTCATAAGGAGCAGGCAATGAAACAAGGAATATTCGTTATTTCCGAAAATTCTCACCTTACCCCAGCCGTTATGAAAATGAAGCTTTCCGGCGATGCTTCCGCAATCACGGCACCCGGTCAGTTCATAAATATTAAGCTTGACGGCTTCTATCTGCGCCGCCCGATTTCGGTATATGATGCAGATGAAAACAGTATTACAATAATATATAAGATTGCGGGTCAGGGCACCGAAAAAATGAGCGGAATGGCAATCGGTGAAAAACTCGATATCCTCACGGGTCTCGGCAACGGCTACGATATGTCGCTTTCGGGTGCTTCTCCACTGCTTATCGGCGGCGGTGTCGGCGTTCCACCGCTTTATATGCTTGCAAAAAAGCTTATTGCAGACGGCAAAAAGGTTTCGGTTATTCTCGGCTTCAACACGGCTGATGAGATATTCTGCGAGGATGAATTCAAGGCGCTCGGCGCTTTGGTAACCGTTGCAACCGCCGACGGCTCTTACGGAGTTAAGGGCTTCGTTACCGATGCAATGAATGACGGATATTCATATTTTTATACCTGTGGCCCCGAACCGATGCTGAAAGCGGTTTATAAAGCTTCGTCAACAAGCGGTCAGTTCAGCTTTGAGGAGCGTATGGGCTGCGGCTTCGGTGCCTGCATGGGCTGTTCATGCAAAACGGTTACGGGCTATAAAAGAATATGCAAAGACGGCCCCGTGCTGAAAAAGGAGGAGATACTTTGGGAAAAATGAGCGTTGAGCTTTGCGGAATAACGCTTGATAATCCCGTTATCCCCGCAAGCGGCACATTCGGCTTCGGGTATGAATTTGCAGACGTGTATGATTTAAATATTCTCGGCTCCATGAGCCTCAAAGGGACGACAAAAGAGCCCCGCTACGGCAATGACACGCCGCGCATCGCAGAATGTTCGTCGGGACTGTTAAACGCCGTCGGATTGCAGAATCCCGGTGTGAACGCGGTCATTTCTGAAGAGATCCCGAAGCTCCGCAAGGTCTATTCAGGCCCTGTTA
>JAZQON010000034.1:0-74636 GCA_045627825.1 Acutalibacteraceae bacterium | reverse complement strand
TTTCCGTTCAAAATCAGAACAATACAGACGGATAACGGAACAGAATTCACATACAAATTCATCAGTGACACAGAAATATGCCCATTTGATAAAGTGTTAAAACTGTTGCATATTAAGCACAAATTGATACCGCCGAGAACGCCGTGGCACAACGGTAAAGTGGAAAGAAGCCATAGGAATGACCAACGGTATTTTTATGATTGGGAAACATTCAGCAGCATTGATGAACTGAATGAAAAGCTGAAAAAACACCTTGAATGGAGCAACAACAAAGTAATGAGAACACTCGGCAACAAAAGCCCGATTCAAATCCTCAAAGAAAAGCTGGCAACCTGACGGCGCGCCGCGATAGGAACCTCCGTTCCGCTACGCTCCACTCCGGTTCCTATCGCCTGTTCTTCTATCCAACACTCTTCAAACATTATATCACTTTGGTTCTTTTATTTTTTACAAAAATGGTTCACATCTATTTACATCGCAGATTATAACTGAAAATACTTTCCTCAGGCGCTTGAAAAAGCTGTTATTATATGGTAGAATAAATTTATATTTCATAAACTGATGATTTCGGAGATGAGGAAATGAAAATTGTTATTATCGGTTACGGCAGAATAGCCGCAAACCACATTGCGGCAATCAACCGCATTGACGATGTTCAAATTGTCGGCGTATGCGAACATTCCGAGGAAAAAGCCGCAAAGGCTTCCGCAGAACTCGGCTGTAAGGGATATTATGATGCCGGGGAAATGCTTGACGAATTAAAACCGGATGCCGCAGTTATCTGCGTTCCCACATTCTCACACGAGGAATATGTTACTCTCTGCGCAAAGCACGGTGTTGCCGTTCTCTGCGAAAAGCCGCTCACAAGAACCACCGGTGCGGCTAAAAGAGTTATTGATGCCGTTAAGGAATCCGGCATAATTTTCATGACTGCTCAGGTTGTTCGCTTCTGGCCGGGATATGTTGAAATCAAAAATATGATTGACAATAAAGAACTCGGAGATATCTATATGATTCGCTTCCGCAGAGTTACATCCCGTGACGATGCCGTTGCAAAATGGCTCAATATGCCGAAGCTCGGCGGCGGTGCAATTCACGATATGCTCGTTCACGATATCGACTATCTGCGCTATATTTGCGGACCGTTTGAAAGCGGGTTTGCAAACGCCACAAAGGATGAAACCGGCTGTTACAATAATGTTATGGCAAATATCCTCTGCAAAAACGGCGTCCACGCCATGGCGGAAGCTTCGTTCACAATGCAGACGGGTTATCCGTTCAGCTTTTCGGTCAGTATTATCGCATCCGAAGCCACTCTCGAATATGACTACCACGCAGGAATACGCATTGCCGACACCGATGAAGCCGAAAGCAATATGAAAATCTGGCGCAAGGGCAAGGGTCTTGAGGTTATAAAGGTTGAAGAGGATGATGCATTCTACCGTCAGATGAAATATTTTACCGACTGCGTTAAAGCAAAAACATATCCCACACTTATTACTCCCGACGAAACATATGAAGTTATCCATATGGTTGATGCTCTTCATGAATCGGCTCACAGCGGAAATTCCGTTAAGCTTGATGAATATACACCGTTTGACTTTAAAAAATAATTATGGGAGGAAATGCAAATGAAATACGCTTTTATTACCGGTGCGGCAGGCGGACTTGCAGGTGCCTGCGTTGAGGAACTTAACAAAAAGGGTGATTGGACAATATTCGCCGCAGATGTTAATGAGGACGGTCTTAATGCGCTTGTTGAAAAGACTTCCGACAAAGTTATCCCCGTTAAAATCGACATATGCGACCAGGAAAACTGCTTTGCCGCCGCAGATAAGGTTAAGCAGTACACCGATCATCTCGATGTTGTTGTTAACGCCGCAGGAATACACACAATGGCTTCTCTCGTTGAAAACGACCCTGCCGCAACAATCAAAAAGATGATTGATATAAATGTGCTCGGTATGATAAGAGTTAACAAGGCTCTGTTTGATTTGATTGAAAAGGCACACGGCAGAATTATCAATTTTTCATCGGAATGCGGATGGGAAAAGCCCCAGCCTTTCAACACTCCCTATGCAATAACAAAATATGCGGTTGAAGCTTACACAATCGGTCTTCGCCGTGAGCTTAATTTCCTTGATATACCCGTTATCAAGATTCAGCCCGGTTCATTCAAAACCGGTATGCACAACCAGGCAACCGCAGGATATGATAAGATTCTCGCAACAACCACTCACTATAAAGAGGTTCTTTCCGTTCTTAAGCCGGTAATGTCGGTAGCCATGGACCATCCTCACGATAAAAAATATCTTGTTGAAACCGTTATGAGAGCAATTGAGGATAAATGCCCGAAAACAAATTACAAGTGCAAGAACACCTGGTATCTTGAGCTTATTGACCCCATTCCCGATAAGATAATCGACTTCGGATATAAAAAAGTTGTTAAGCTCGGTGCAAAGTTCATAAAGTAAAAAACATAACCTCCGGACGAACCGGAGGTTAATTTTTATTTGAACGAATAACTGTAAACCTTTGACCACGCAAGCACACGGCTCTTATTCCATTTCTTGGGCATCATTGCAATTGAAGCCGAAACCGCTCCCATGCCTGCTCCGCAGGCAATGAGCTTTTTAAGCAGCTCGGTGTCCTTGCATACAAGGCGTGCCTTGTTGATAAGGTCCTTCGGGTCAAAGCTGATTGCACCGGCAAGGCTTGTGAAATCCGCTCCGATTGTAACATCGTCATCGGTAAGCATATTACTGTCGAAGATATAGTCAACCTCCTCCTGCGTGAGCTTCAGAAGCAGAAGCTTTGCGCAGGCAAGCGGTGCAAGCCCCGAGCCGAGAGTTTTATAATATCTGACCTGATAATTCCAAAGCGTTGCGGCGCTGAATTCGCAGTATTTATCCTCTGCCACAGTATCGGCAAGCATTCTTGCCGCCTTAAGAGAATTTGCAATTCCCGAGCCGATAATCGGAACAGTCATAAATGCGCAGTCACCTATTGCGGCATAACCGTCGGCAACCATAACCGAAAGCGGCTGTCTGACGGGAATTTCAACGAACTGACCGCCCCTGACTATCTCCGTACCGAGTCTCGGATTTGTTTCACGGAGTATATTTGCAAAGCGTTCAACCTCGGCAAGGTCAAAATCCTCAAATCTGCCGATAAGCAAATCCGTATGTTCATCCTCAGAAGCTACCCAGCTTACGCCCGTTATGCCGTCTTTGAGAAGCATAACCTTGAATTTCGCTTCAACCTCGGCATCACTCGCTTTGTTGAAGAACGCTCTGTATATTGTTATTTTTTCGTTTCTCGCAACCTCTTTTTCAATGCCGAGATTTTCGGGAAGATTGCGGCGCACGGGTGAATTCATTCCGCAGGCATCAATAACAAGGTCCGCATAAAATGTTCCCTTTGCCGTTTCGATTCCGACAACTCTGTTTCCGAGAACAACGGGTGCAAGCACCTCGCAGTCATAAATTATTTCAACGCCGCATTCAAGGGCATGGTTTATCAGATGCGCATAAATATCCCTGCGCTCCATCTTGATTTCAAGCTGTTCCGTGGGAACATGCTGTTTAAGGCTCTTTTCGGAATTGGGTCCGAAGAATGTCATATCCTGCTTATATTCGAATTTATCCTCGGGAGGAAGCTCCATTCCGGCTATTTTAAGCGCTCCGGGTGCAAAAATGTCAGTCCAGTCATATCCGAGTGTGCCCTCGGCTTTCTTTTCATAAACCGCAACATTGAATCCTTGCTTTGAAAGAAGCGCCGCCGCCGCTATTCCGCCGTGGCCGAGCCCGGCAACGATTATTTTTTTGCTCATAAGACCCCTCCGAAATTATCTTTTTATGTATTTTAACACATAAAATTTCAAAATTCAACACAAAAAGCTCAAATCAAACAAGGCTTTAATCTTGTTTTCTTTGTAATTATATGGTATTATTAATATGAGGTGATATATCAATGACTGACCTTGAACTGAAAAAGCTTGTTGCTTCAACCGAAACTCTCGAGCTGACCGACGATGAAAAAGCAAAAGCAGACGGCTCTTTTATTGACCTTCCGTCGGGATTTACCCACTACGAAATGAAAGGAAACGGCGAACCTGTTGTGCTTGTTCACGGCTACGCCACTCCGTACTATATATACGATAAAGTCTTTGAACGCCTTGTTGACGAGGGCTATAAGGTTATCAGATATGACTTGCTCGGCAGAGGGCTCTCCGAAAGAGTTAAGGCGGTTTATGACCCTGCATTTTTCGCAAGGCAGTTAAATGAGCTTACCTCAGCTCTGCTCGGCGATGAAAAGTTTTATCTTTTCGGCACCTCAATGGGCGGCAGTATCACCACGGCGTTTTGCCGGATTTATCCCGGAAAGGTTAAAAAGCTCGTTTTGCTTGCTCCTGCCGGAATGGACACCTTCAAGCCGCCGTTTTATATGCGCCTTACTCAGATACCGGCTCTCGGAACATTAATATTCAACATTGTTGCAAAAAAGACCTTGCTGAAAAAATGCGCTTCGGAGCTTAAATATTCGCTTGACGAAAAAGACTATTATATGCAGAGCTTTGCCGCCTGTTCAAAATACAAGGGTTTTATCCCCTGCACTCTTTCAAGCCTGAGAAACACCATTCTGAACACATCCGAAACGGTGAAAGGCTATGAAGCGGTGAACGCTCAGAAAATTCCTCTGCTCGTTATCTGGGGAACCGATGACAAAACGATGCCATATTATCAGCATGAAAGACTTCTTGAAGTCTGCCCCGATGTCCGGCTTGAAACCTTTGAGGGCTCCGGCCACATCTTCCTTTTCGATGAGGGAGAACGCACCAACGATTTAATTATTCCGTTTCTTAAAAAGTGAGGATAAGATATGAAATTAACAGATATAATAAAGCAGGATAAACTTTCACTTTCATTTGAGGTTTTCCCTCCGAAAACAGACTCCGCATTTGAGAGCGTTAAAACTGCCACGGAGCAGATTGCCGCTCTTAAGCCGGCATTTATGAGCGTTACATACGGTGCAGGCGGCGGAACAAGCAAATTTACACTTGATATTGCCAAAAACATCAAGGAAACTTATGGCGTTCCCACCATCGCTCACCTTACCTGCGTTTCTTCCACAAAGGAAACCGTTCATAAAAAAATAGAGGAAATAAAAGCCGCCGGAATAGAAAATATTATGGCTCTTCGTGGCGATATTCCCGCCGATATGCTTGATTCCGACAGAACAAAATGGGAATATCATCACGCCGTTGACCTTATAAAAGAGCTGAAAGAATACTCAGGAGATTTCTGCATCGGCGGAGCATGCTATCCCGAAATTCATCCCGAAAGCAGAAACAGAGCTGAGGATATAGAGCATCTCAGGGAAAAAGTTGATGCCGGAGCCGAGTTTCTGACAACTCAGATGTTTTTTGACAATAATCTGCTTTACAGCTTCCTTTATAAAATCCGAGAAGCCGGAATAACCGTTCCGATTGTTCCCGGCATTATGCCGATTACCAATGCAAACCAGGTTGACAGAGCCATTAAGCTTTCGGGTTCGCATATGCCGCAAAGATTTAAGAGCCTTGTTGATAAATTCGGCTCAGACCCCGATGCAATGCTCCAGGCAGGTATCGCCTATGCAACCGACCAGATAATCGACCTTTACGCAAACGGCATAACAACGGTTCATGTTTATTCGATGAATAAGCCCAATATTGCCGAAAAAATACTTTATAATCTGTCCGACATAATCGGCAAATAATCGGAAGTGCTTTAATGGATATCAGAGAATTTATAAAAAATAATATAGTTTTGCTTGACGGCGGAACGGGAACCGTGCTCCAGGAAAAGGGGCTTAAGGCAGGAGAAGCCACGGAGCAGTGGAATATTTCTCATCCCGAAATAATCCGTGAGCTTCACACGGCATATTTTGATGCCGGAAGCAACATCGTTTGCGCCAACTCATTCGGCGCAAATGCGTTTAAATATTCCGATGATGAGCTTGAAAGCATCATCCGTGCCGCCATGGAAAATGCACTTTATGCAAAGGCGCATTCAAAGGGCACTCAGGAAAAATTCGTTGCGCTCGATATCGGCTCATGCGGAAAGCTTTTAAAACCTCTCGGCGAGCTTGATTTTGAGGATGCGGTTTCGGCGTTCAAAAAGGTTGTGGCTCTCGGCGTTAAATACGGTGCAGAGCTTATCATGATTGAAACAATGAACGACTGCTACGAAGCAAAAGCCGCTCTTCTTGCCGCAAAGGAATGCTGTTCACTGCCCGTTTTCGTTTCGAATGCTTACGGTGAGGACGGCAAGCTCATGACGGGGGCTTCACCTGCGGCGATGGTTGCCATGCTTGAGGGAATGAGTGCCGATGCAATAGGCGCAAACTGCTCTCTCGGTCCCGTTCAGCTTCGCCCCGTTGTTGATGAACTGCTTGAAAATGCTTCCGTTCCGGTTATATTCAAGCCGAATGCGGGTCTGCCACGCTGTGAAAACGGAAAAAATCTTTTCGATGTAACTGCCGAAGAATTTACCGCCGAGATAGCCGAAGCGGTAAAAAAAGGCGTAAGAATAATCGGCGGATGCTGCGGCACTACTCCCGAATATATAAAGCTTCTTGCAAATGCGGTTGCGGATATAAAGCCCGTTCCTGTTGAAGAAAAAAACAATACGGTTGTTTCGTCTTATGACAGAGCCGTGTTTTTCGGCGCTTCTCCCCTGCTTATCGGAGAAAGAATAAACCCCACAGGCAAAAAGCGTCTTAAGCAGGCGCTCAGAGAAAACGATATTCAGTATATTCTCAATGAGGGCGTTGAACAGCAGAAAAAGGGCGTTGATATTCTTGATGTCAATGCAGGACTGCCCGAAATTGACGAAAAGAAAATTCTTACCGATATAATCCGTGAATTGCAGGCAGTAACTCCCCTGCCGCTCCAGATAGATACATCCGACCCCGATGCCATGGAGTCCGCTCTGCGCCGCTATAACGGAAAAGCAATGATAAATTCCGTTAACGGCAAGGAAGAAAGCATGAGAAGCGTTTTTCCGCTTGCAAAAAAATACGGCGGTGTTATCGTTGCACTCACGCTCGATGAAAACGGCATTCCCGAAACTGCCGGAGGAAGAGTTAAGATTGCCGAAAAAATTCTCTCCGTTGCCGCCGAATACGGAATAAGCAAAAATAATATCGTTTTTGATACTCTCGCAATGTCGATAAGCGCAGATACATCTGCGGCCGTTGTTACACTTAAAGCATTAAAGGAAATCACCGAAAAGCTCGGCTGTAAAACGGTTCTCGGTGTTTCGAATGTTTCATTCGGTCTGCCCGAAAGAGATGTTCTCAACAGCAATTTCTTTGCGCTGGCGCTTGAAAACGGCCTTTCCGCCGCAATTATGAACCCGTTCTCCGTTCCGATGATGCGCACATATCATTCATTCCTTGCGCTTCACGGGCTTGATGATAACTGCATCGGATATATAAATTTCGCATCCGAAAATCCGTCAGCTGTTCAGACCGCATCGGTCACGGTTGAGAAAAAGGCCGAAGAATATTCGTCTCCTCTGCAAAAAGCCGTTATAAACGGCTTTAGAGACGGTGCAGGCGAAGCGTCGGCGGAAATGCTGAAAACGGCGGCTCCGCTTGATATTGTTCAGAACGAAATAATTCCGGCGCTGAACATTGTAGGCAAGGGCTTTGAAGAAAAAAGATATTATCTGCCCCAGCTTCTTATGAGTGCGGAAGCGGCAAAATGCGCATTCGAAAAAATCAAATCGGCGCTCGGCGGTTCTTCCGATAAAAGCGAAAAAGCCTTCCCCGTTGTGATTGCAACGGTAAAAGGCGATATTCACGATATAGGCAAAAACATTGTTAAGCTTCTGCTCGAAAATTACGGCTTTGAAGTAACCGACCTCGGAAAGGATGTTGACCCCGAAAAGGTGCTTGAAGCAGTTGAGCAGACGGGTGCAAAGCTTGTGGGGCTCAGCGCACTGATGACCACCACCGTTCCGGCCATGGAGGAAACAATAAAGCTTCTGCACGAGAAAGCAAAGGGCGTTAAGGTGGTAGTCGGCGGAGCAGTACTCAATGCTGAATATGCCGAAAAAATCGGTGCCGATGCTTATTCACCCGATGCAATGGAAACGGTAAGATATGCGCAGAAACTCAAAGATGAAACATAACTTCTCCTGAAAGAGGTGTTTTTATGAGATTGCAGGAATCGGGCGAAATGTATCTTGAAACCATTCTGGTTCTCACGGATTCATCCGAAAAGGTACGCTCGATAGACATCTGCGAGCATATGGGCTTTTCAAAGCCGAGCGTAAGCAGAGCAGTCAGTATTCTCAAAAGCGAAAATTATATAACCGTCAGCGAAAACGGATATATCGCCCTCACGGAAGCAGGCAGAGAAATTGCGAAAAAAATCTATGAGCGCCATAAAATTCTTACGAATGTGCTTATCTCTCTCGGCGTTGACGAAAAAACGGCAAGCGAGGATGCCTGCAAGATTGAGCACGATATAAGTGATATTTCTTTTGAAGCGATAAAGCGACACGCAAAGGAGGATAAATAATGGAATATTTATTCGAATGCCGCTGGAGTGCCGAAAAGCACGATGAAATCATCAAGGAAGCCTACAAAAGAAATGTATGGAATCCGCTGATTATCGTTTGCGATATATTTTTCATCTTTTATCTTGCCTTCGGATTATATCTGGCCGTTAAAAATCGCAACAGGTTGATTTTTGACATTTCTCCGTATCTGATTATTCTTATAGCGGTTATTATTTATTCTTTTCAGATATATTCATACCTTCATGCGGTTAAAATGAATAAAAAAAGAAGAAACGAAATGGGACTGAAATACGATTCGAGAATAGCTGTTTCCGATGATGCGGTTTATCTTTTCGTAAAGCCCGATGATGAAAGTCCTCAGAGAGTTGAATTCGGCAGTTTCAAAAAGGTGATACAGACAAAAAATCTTATTCTTATGCGTTCCGAAGCGAAAATGTTTTATATTTTCCCGAAAGAATATTTCATAAAAGGAACGCCCGACGGATTTATTGATTTTCTGAAAAACAAAGGCTTTAAAGTTCACAGATAATAAAATCCCCGAATGTGATTTTTCACACTCGGGGTAATTTTTATCTTGTAACGGTCTTAACCCAGTTATAGCTTCTGACCTTAAAGAACGCAACGGCGCATTTAAGCACCTGGTCGGCTTTAAGGCAGGCAAAGGTTACAACAACGGGGAACTTGAAAACGAATGCGCTCAGCGCCGAAACCGGCAAAACTATCAGCCACATAAATATAAAATCGTTTTTCAGCACAAAGCTTGTTGCACCGCCGCCGGAAACTATTCCGCAAAGAGTCGGCGCTTCATAGGATGTTCCGATTATCGAAACGGCAAGCACGGCTATAAACTGATTTGTATATATTATCGTTTCGGGCGAAGCTTTATAAAAATCAATAATCAGACTCTTGCAAAGAAGCAATATTCCGCTTGAAGTAACGCCTATAAGCAGGAAAATAAGCTGTAAATTTCTGCTCCTGCTCTTTATCAAATCCATTGAGCCGCCCTCGCCGATGGTTTTGCCTATCAGCACACACGCCGCATTGCTTGCGGCAAAGGTAATAACCGTGGCAATCTGGAATATGGTGGTCGCTATGCTGTTTGCGGCAATCGCACTTTCAACAAGTCTGCCGATTATTGCGCCCTGAATGCTCATTGCTATTCCCCAGGAAACACTGCTCATAACAAGCGGAAGCCCTGTTTTCAGATAATCCCTGAACATTTCCGCATCGGTAACAAAAAGGTCTCTGAATTTGAAAGAAAGCTTTTTATCAACCTTAAGAAGGTAAACAACCGCAACAACAAGCTCAATCACTCTTGAAACGAGAGTCGCTATTGCGGCACCTCTTATGCCGAGCTCGGGCGCTCCGAGCTTGCCATAAATCAGAACATAATTGAGCAGAATATTTATTGCAAATGATGAAAGTGAAACATAAAATCCTATTTTTACCGCTTCAACGCTTCTGAGAATCGAAAGAATTATCGTTGATGCCGCATAGATTATATATGTATATTTGATTATGTCAAGATATTCAACCGCCTGAGCAATAACAGCTTCCTTGTCGGTGAAAAGTCTGATAAGTCCCTCCGGAGATACCGCCGCCGCAACGGTTATCACCGCCGCAAATGCAATTCCCATCCACATCGCAACAGCCGAAACTCTGTGAATTGATTTTTTATCGTTCTTTCCCCAATACTGCGAAGCGATAACCGTCATTCCGTTGGAAACGCCCGTTGCCGCCATCATTATGAAATACTGAATATTATTGCAGATTCCCACTCCGCTGAGCGCCGTTTCGCTGTAAGCGCCCATCATAACCGAGTCTGCAAGGTTAACGCCGAAAACTATAAGGTTCTGAAGCGCCATAATAAAAGTCATTGCCACAAAAGCCTTATAAAATTCCCTATCCCCTATTCTCTTTCCCATTACATCACCTTTTTACCATTCATCGCTTTCATCGGCAAGCACCGCATGAGCGCATTTTATGCCGTCAACCGCCGCAGAAACAATTCCTCCGGCGTAGCCTGCTCCCTCTCCGCAGGGATAAAGTCCTCTGATATTCGCCTGCATAAGCTCATCACGCAGAATTCTGACCGGCGATGAGCTCCTTGTTTCGGGTGCCGTCAGCACTCCGTCGGGAAGCGCAAATCCGCTGAGACTTTTATCCATTTTAACAATTGCGGATGAAAGCGTATCCGTAACTCTTTCGGGAAGAATTTGTCTTATATCGGACGGCACAACACCCGTCGGACACGAGGGCTTAACACTGCCGAATTTCTTTGACGGCCTTCCGTTTAAAAAATCTCCTATCGTCTGACCTGGTGCGGTATAGTCACCGCCGCCGAGCTCAAACGCCTTGCTCTCAATCTCTCTTTGAAGCTCCATTCCGGCAAGCGGATGCTCACTGCCGAAGTTTTCAGGCTCAATCCCCACAAGCAGAGCGGAATTCGAATTTTCTCCGTCACGGGCAAATTCACTCATTCCGTTAACCACAACACGGTTTTTCTCCGATGCGGCGGCAACAACCGTTCCGCCCGGGCACATACAAAATGTGTATGCTCCTCTGCCGTGTTCGGGATGGCACGCCATTTTATAATTCGCTGCTCCGAGCGCCGGATGTCCGGCAAAAGAGCCGTATTGCGATTTATCAATCATTTCTCTCGGATGCTCAATTCTCACGCCAACCGAAAACGGCTTCTGAATCATCTTTATTCCACGCTTATAAAGCATTTCAAGCGTATCACGGGCAGAATGACCGATGCAGAGAAGCAATGTATCCGTTTCAATATCACCGCTCACGCCGTTTTTATCCTCATAGCTTACGCCCTGAACAACGCCGTTTGCGATAATAACATCCGTGAGCCTGCAACCGAAACGCACCTCGCCGCCGAGAGAAATGATTTCCTCTCTGAATGCCTTAACCACTCCGCCGAGTCTGTCGGTTCCGATGTGCGGATGTGATGAAAACGAAATTTCATGCGGTGCGCCGTGAATAACAAGCTCTTCAACAACCTTTCGGCAAAGCGGGTCTTTAATTCCCGTTGTGAGCTTACCGTCCGAAAATGTTCCTGCGCCGCCCTCTCCGAACTGCACATTGCTTTCGGTATTGAGGTTCTTTGTTTTCCAGAAGCCTTTAACATCCGCCGTTCTTGTGTCAACATCGTTTCCACGCTCGATAACAATCGGGCGAAGCCCTGCCCTCGCAAGGATGAGAGCAGCAAAAAATCCGGCAGGTCCGAAGCCTGCGATTATCGGACGCAGAGTGCTCGTTCTGCGGTTTTCGGGCATTTCGTAAACATAGGGAACATATTCCTCGGCTTTCGGATTATGCGAATGTGCAAGCACCGATTTTTCATCACCGTTTATTTCAACCGCAACATTATAAACGAAAAATATATTCTCTTTTTTTCGGCAGTCAACCGCTTTTTTCAGAATTTCGATTGACCTTATATTTTCCTCACGGCACCTGAGAGCCTTTGCGGCGGCGGCACGAAGCTCGCCGTCGGCGCTGTCAAGTCCGAGCTTTATTTCACTGATTTTAAGCATTTTCCGCTCCTTTTAATTCACCTGCAAGCAGTCCCGATGACCATGCCCATTGAAGATTGAAGCCGCCGCAACCGCCGTCAACATCTATAATCTCACCTGAAAAATAAAGATTTTTACACAGAAGCGATTCCATTGTTCCGGGGTTTATTTCCTTTATATTTATTCCGCCACGGGTTACCTGAGAATCGGCAAATCCTCTTGTTCCCGTTATTTTCAGAGTGAATTTCTTAATTGCTTTTGCAAGCAATGAGCATTCGTCACTATTAAGTGAAGAAACGGTTTTTTCGTTACTGTAAAGCTGTATAGCTTTACAGATTTGTATTCCGACCATTTTCGGAACAGCGCCCGTAAGAAGCTCATCAATTTTCAAATTTCCCTTGATATTCCTAAGATTTTTTATATATTCGGTCAACTCATTCAGGCTGATTTCCGGCAGAAAATCTACATCTGTAAAGATGTTTCCCTTTACATTTTCGTTTACCGCAGAAGCAAGCTCCATGGCGGCTATTCCGGATATTCCGCTGTCGGTAAAAAGAATTTCGCCGTATGCTTCGGCTATGACAGAGTTATCGTTTCTGGCTGTCAGTTTAACTCCCGATGCTCTCACGCCTTTGAGTGCTTTCGTTTCACCGTTTGCGGTATTCAGCGGCACAAGTGACGGATAAAGCGGAGTGAATTTATGTCCCAATGATTTAACCGCATTGAAAATACTTCCGTCTGAGCCCTGCGACGGTGACGAAGCTCCTCCGCAGGCAACGATTATTTTTTCAGCCGAAAATTCACCGTCAATAATGAATTTCCCGTTTGACCGGATTATTTCTTTAACCGATTTATCACAGAAAACATCAATATTATTCTTTTCAACTTCAAATCTCAGCGCATCCAGCACCGATGAAGCGTTATTGCTTCTCGGATATACCCTGCCCTCCGAATCGGTTTTTGTGAGCATCCCCATTGAACCGAAAAATTCTTTTATCTTCTCGGGCGGATATTTTTTAAGCGCCGAAAAAGCAAATTCCGCATTATGATAAGCGTGAGAAAGCGCATTTTCATTGGTAAGATTGCATCTGCCGTTACCCGTTGCAAGAATTTTTTTGCCTATTCTCGGCATTTTTTCGATTACGGCAATTCTCATTTTCGGATGAAGCCTTGCGGCGTTTATCGCCGCCGCTAAGCCGGCAGAGCAACCGCCGATTACGATAAGGTCATATTTTTTTGTCGGTTCAGCGTTTCTCACTCTGTTTCCCTCCGAAAATTTCATTCCTGAATATTATATAATCCGATGATAATTTTGTCAATGATAAGCTATTGATATATATAAATAAAAGTGATATAATATTAAAAAATGAAAGGAAGTATTAATAATGAAAGAAATTACAAAAGATATGAAAATAGGCGAAATCCTTGATGCCAACCGTGATGTTGCTCCGTTCTTCCTTGAAATGGGTATGCACTGTCTCGGCTGTCCCTCGGCAAGAAACGAAACAGTTGCTCAGGCTTGCATGGTTCACGGAGTAAGCGCCGATGAGCTTGTTGCAAAAGTTAATGAATTTCTTGCGAAATAATGCTCGTTCTTTCCGAAAGAATGATGATGGCGGCAAGAATGGTGCGCCCGTCAAGCCGTATTGCAGATATCGGCACTGACCACGCCTATCTTCCCGCCTATCTGATACATAACGGCATTGCTTCAAAGGCTCTTGCGTGCGATTTGCGCAAAGGGCCTCTTGCTAATGCGCAAAAAACGGTTGAGCTTTACGGCTTGCAGGATAAAATAACGCTCCGTCTTTCCGACGGGTTTGACGATATTGAGCCGTTTGAAGCGGATGATTTTATCATATGCGGTATGGGCGGAACACTCATGGCGGAGCTTGTGAGCCGTGCATATTGGCTCAAAGACCCGTCAAAAAAATTGATTTTACAGCCGCAGTCGCACGGTGAGGATATAAGAAAATACCTTTGCGAAAACGGGTTTGAAATTCTTTCTGAGGATGCCTGCACCGATGACGGTAAGCTTTATTTTGCTCTTGAAGCACAGTACACGGGAGAAATCAGGCAATGCGATGAAGCTTTTTATTATTACGGAAAGCTTCCCGAATGCCCGAAAAAAGAAGCAAAGGAACACCTCAAAAAGGTACTTTCACGCCTGAAAACGAAGCTTGAAGCCGCCGAAAAATATTCATCCACGGAAGAATATGCACGACTGAAAAACATCACCGAAAAAACGGAGGAAATAATAAATGAAATTGACCGTTAAGGATGTTTATAATTTTATAAATAAATTTGCTCCGTTTGATACGCAATGTGAATGGGATAACAGCGGTCTGCTTATCGGAGATAAGAGCGACAAGGTTGAAAAAATCGCCGTTGTGCTTGATATCACGCCGGAAGCCGTTGAATATGCCGCCGAAAAAGGTGCCGACCTTATTGTCAGCCATCATCCTGTAATTTTCAAGCCCGTAAGCGAAATAAAAAGCGGTGATGCGGTTTATTTGCTCATCAAAAACGGCGTTTCCGCAATATGCGTTCACACCTGCCTTGATAAAGCAATCGGCGGAGTGAATGATGCTCTTTCCGCAAAGCTCGGATTTTCTTCAAAACCGCTGTGCGAAACGGGAGATGCATCTATGGTCAGAAAAGTAACCGTACCGCCTATGAACGGTGAAGCACTTGCAAAGCTTGTTTCGGATAAGCTCGGCGCACCCGTAAGAATTGCCGACTGCGGAAAACAGATAAAAAGCTTCGCAATTTGCGGCGGCTCGGGCAGTGATTTTATTAAAGATGCAATTGATGCGGATTGCGATGCGCTTATAACGGGTGATGCTTCGCACCACGATTTTCTCGATGCGGTTTCATCGGGAATAACCCTGATTGCCGCCGGACATTTTGCAACGGAAAACCCCGTTGTTGAGGTGGTTGCGGATAAGCTTCGCTCCGAATTTGATATTGAAGTTTCCACCGTACCGCAATCAGCACCCGAAAAATATATTTATTAAAAGGAAAAATTTATGCCACTTGACGGAATTACACTCCGATTTTTAAAGCAGGAGCTTTCTGAAAAAATAATCGGAAGCAGAATAGAAAAAATACACCAGCCTTCAAAGGATGAGCTTGTTTTTCAGCTCCGTACCCGTGAGGGCGCATTTCGTCTGCTCATTTCCGCTTCGGCAAACAGTCCGAGAATACATCTTACCGAAAACGCTCCGGAAAATCCTGCATCGCCGCCGATGCTGTGTATGCTTCTGAGAAAGCATCTCACAAGTGCGGTTATAACGAACATACGCCAGCTCGGGCTTGACAGAGTTGTTTTTCTTGATATCAGCGGTACAAACGAAATCGGTGATGCCGTAACATTCACTCTCTGTGTTGAAATTATGGCAAAACACAGCAACATAATTCTCGTAAATTCCGACGGAATAATCATTGACGCCGTAAAACGAATTGACCTCACGCAATCATCTGTTCGCCAGATTTTGCCCGGCTTCAAATATGAATTACCTCCTTCGCAGGATAAGCTTGATATAACCGTTACACCGATTGAAGAAGCGATAAACGCCGTAAAATGCGCCGAAGGGAAAAAGCTTTCAGGCGCAATTCTTGACAATATTCAGGGCGTATCTCCGCTTATAAGCCGTGAAACAGCCGAATATTCGGCAGGCGGTGATATTGCCGTATCGGAGCTTCTGCCCGCTCAGCTTCAAAGGCTTGAAAAAAGGCTCTCCGAAATTTCGGAAATGCTTCAAAGCGGAAAAGCCGAACCGACGATGCTGTTTCGTGACGGTACAAAACCGTTTGACTTCACATACTGTGATATAATGCAATACGGGTTTACGGTAAACGCCAAAACATATCAAAGCTTTTCGGAGCTTCTCGATAAATTTTATTACGAAAAAGACAGATTTGAACGCACAAAGCAGAGAAGCCAGTCACTGCTCAAAATGCTTTCAAGTGCTTCGGCAAGAGCTTCAAGAAAGCTTCAAAGCAGAAAATCGGAGCTTGAAGCCTGCGCCGACAAGGATGAATTCAGAATATATGCCGAACTCATTCTCGCAAACCAGTACCGCCTTGAAAAAGGTTCGTTTTATTACGACCTTGAAAATTTTTACGATAACAACAATATTGCACGCATTCCTGCCGACCCTGCGCTCTCACCTGCGGCAAATGCTCAAAAATATTTTAAGGAATATCGCAAGCTGAAAACTGCGGAATCAATGCTCGGTGAGCTTATTGAGCAGAGCGAACAGGAGCTTTCATATCTTGAAAGTGTTATAGACGAGGTAAACCGTGCCGAGGGCTTCTTTGACCTTGCCGAAATACGCATTGAACTGTATGACCAGGGATATCTTAAGCGTGCGAAAAACGATAAAAGCAAAAAAGCGAAGGCTTTACCTCCGCTTGAATTTGTTTCCGATGACGGCTATACGATTTTGGTCGGCAGAAACAACATACAAAATGAAGCACTGACCTTTAAAACTGCCCGAAAAGACGATTCGTGGTTTCACATTCAGAAGTCCCCGGGCTCGCATGTTGTTGTTCTCGGAAACGGCGATATAATTCCCGAAAGAACCTGCCGTCAGGCGGCCATTCTCGCCGCATACAACAGCTCGGCAAGAGAATCCTCCCGGGTTGCGGTTGATTATACCGAGGTCAGAGAGCTGAAAAAGCCAAACGGTGCAAAGCCCGGAAAGGTTATATATCACACATATAATACAATGTGGGTCACGCCCGACGGCGAATTATGCGAAAGACTGAGGAAAAAGAAATAGTTGAACTTTTAACTTAAAAGGGCTTGTGAAATTCACAAGCCCTCTCATCTTATTCTACCGTAACGGTGCCGTCTTCGTCAACGGTTATTTTCATGCCGTCTTTAACATAATCAAGGAATTCCTGACCGAGACAGTCAATTGTAACAACGGGTTCATCGCACCAGTTTGCCGCAAGAACAGCTCCTGCCGCCGCAAGGGAATCAATATGCTCCGAGAAAAGCAGGCATGCAGGGCACTTGCCGAGCGACTTTGCGCAGAAAAGAATCATTCCGCCGGTGGTTGAGCCTATTGTCTGAGGAAGGCAGAGTGCCTTGCCGAGCATCGGCTTCTGATACAAATCCTTGTTGTTCTGGTCATCGCATTCGGTCTGCTTATATTTATTGCCGATTATCGGAAGCTCGCCAAACTGAAGTGCACCCTGGAAAGAGGCAAGAGTATTGAAACCGCCGTGGGAAACAAGAGCAGGAGCAGTGCATTTGCCTGCAACAACGGGACGACCTTTAAACTGTTTCATTTTACTTTACCTCCTTTGTGATTATATCAAGAATCTCGGCGCTCGTATAGTAACGGGCGGTTGTGTATGTTCTGAGCTTATTGGAGTTTGTGATAACAGCCATCTTCTTTGCAAGAGGATTATTCATATACATAAGCGGACAGATGTAGCTGAGCACAACGCCGGTATCCGCAAGCTTCTTGGCGGCAGGAGTTTTTTCAAACTTCTCCTTAACGCCGGGAGCACAGGTGAATACGGTGGGAACTGAAACCTTTTTAAGTCCGTTCTTCTTAAGATTTTCGGCAACATTGTCAGTCCATTCATTGAGCTGAGCAAGTGAAAGATGCGGACATCCTACGAAGCAAAGCTTCGGCTTTGCGTTCTTATCCTTCCACATAACAGGATAGCTGTCCTTAACTCTCTTAAGCTCGGCATCATCAATTTCATAAACCTTTGCGCCCTCTGCGATAAGAGCTTCTCCCTGCTCAACGGCTTCGGGAGTAAGGTTTGCCATATGATAAAGACCTACGGCACCGTTTGAAGCTGTTGCCGCACCGAAATCCTTAAGATAAGCGCAGGTATCATCGGTAAGCTCTGTGCCGAGCCACTTTTCCATTCCCATGATATAGGGAACATCTTCCATAACCTTCATTCCGATTGCGGAACCGAGAACCTGAGCTTCGGGTTTCTCCTTGGTGTTAACCTTAACAATCCAGGTTGCCTTTCTGCCTTCATCGGTAAGAAGTCCGAAATAGGGAACAAAGCCTACGATTGAGCCGAAGAGCTCGATTATGCCGGAGTTTCTGTTGCAGCGTGCGCCGAGAACGGAGTTTGCATAGTTAACGGCAGATGACTCAGCCCACGAAAGAATTTCGCCTTTTTCGGGCTTGTTGCCTACTTCGTCCATATAGCAGGTGCAGGTATATGACTTGCTGTCAACAAGGCCGAGCTTTGAAAGCTGGGCATCATATTCATCCTGAACCGAATACATAAACTTATTGAAAACAAAGTTTTTAAGGAAATCCGAGGGAACATTGGGGTCAAGTGGCTTGGGGTCAACCGAGAATTTCTGACCGGAAATTGCGCCTGCATCAATAAGCTTATCCATAAGCTCATACACGGGCTTCATAACGCCGAGCCCGAAGCTGGTAACAAGATGACCCATTTTGCTGGTTACGGGAACCATTTCGGTTGCGCCGAATGCTTCACCATACATAACAAGGGTCTTCATTACCTTTGCCATAGTTTCACCCTTGGAACCGTCAAGTATGCCCTGCTGTTCCGGAGTGAGCTTCATTTTGTAATCCATAACAAAGTTCTTCCTTTCTTCATTAAGGCATATGCCTTAAATTACTTTCAATTAATTGTAACATAAACAATATAAGAAATTCAACAACTAAATTTCTTTTTATACGAATTTTTCAAGTTCATCGAGAATTTTAAGGCTTTCGGTTGAAATTTTACCGAGTGCATTCTCTCCGAACGGCGAAACAAGGCCTGCGTTTTCAACAAGCTTTTCAAAAGAAATGCTTCCGGTTTGCTTCATAAAATCAACATATTTTGCAAGAGTTTCCTCTTTGTTTTCTCTTGAAAGCATATAAAATCCGAGTGCAACACACTGTGCAAGGCAGTAATCAATATAATAAAACGGGCTTTCATATATGTGCATCTGATACTGCCAGCGTGTCCCCTTTTCGAGATACTCAATCCCGTCAAACGAGATATGAGGGCGGTATTTCTTTTCAAGCTTTAAATACTCCTCATTTCTCTGCCCGGGTGTAAGCTCCGGATTATCATAAACAATATGCTGAAATTCATCAACAATAACGCCGTATGGAATGAAAGAAAGCGCATCAACGAGATGCTTATAGCAATATTTATCCGCAGTACCGCCGAAAAATTCTTTCATATAGTCATGGCACAGAAATTCCATGCTCATCGAATGGCATTCGCAGGTTTCCATACCTATCGGATAATCGGGCTCGGATAACTCGAATGCAATATCCGCCGCAAGAGCATGACCGAATTCATGCGTTATGGTGTCGATATCATCGGATGAACCGTTGAAATTCGCCAGAATGAACGGCTGTTTATATTTCGGGAATGAGGTACAGTAGCCGCCGCCCCATTTATTTTTTCTTGCTTCAACATCAAAGGCTTCCGCTTCAAGCATTCTGCGCATAAAGCTTCCGATTTCGGGATTCATATCATCATACATTTTCTGCGCTCTGACGAATATCTCATCCGTTCCGATAACCGGCTTCGGCATTTCGCCGCCGACAGAAACGGTTGAATCATAGAACATCACACGGTCAAGCCCGAGACGCTTTGCGATTTTATTTCTGAGCCGGGTAACTTCGGGAACAAGCTCGGTTTCAACGCTTTTTCTGAATTTTGATACCATATCGGCATCATAATCAATCCTGCCCATACGGCAGTAACCGAGTTCGACGAAGCTTTCAAAGCCGAGCTTTTTTGCGATAACCGTTCTGATTTTAACAAGCTCATCGAATATACGGTCAAGAGTTTCGGAATTTTCGCCGAGAGTTTTGCCTATCGCCTGAGCCGCTTTTTCTCTTACCTCTCTGCTGTCATCTTCCAGCTTTCCTCTCAGCACGCTGAGAGGAATTTTTTCGCCGTTAAACTCAAAAAGCAGACCACCCATAAATTTGGAATATTCCGTAACGATTGAATTTTCCTTTTGCATATCCTCAATAACCGCATCGGAAAAGGTTTTCTGAGAAATTTCAAATTCCTTGAAAATTCTCGGATTTATCAGCTTTTCCGCTTCGGTTCTCAGAGGAGAAGCAAGCATTGCCTTTTTGTATTCATTGGAAAATTTCGAAAAAAGCGGCATTGCATTATCGTAATATTCCATTTCGGCATTATAGAATTCATCCTCGGTGTTGAGCGTAAATCTGCAGTTTGCAAGTGAAGCTGCAGTTTCGATTTCCTCGCTCACCGAGTTATATTCGTCTCTTGCCGCCTTGATTTCTTCGGCTGAGCCGGCGTTTTTAACCTTTTCGATTATCCGGGTTATTTCCTTTTCCGCCTGCTCAACCGTATATCTTTTATAAGGGATTTCCGATACTTTCATATTATTATACATCAAGTCTCTGGCGCTCAACGAGCTCCGCAAAGAAGCCGTTCTGAGCTATAAGCTCCTCATATTTTCCGTCCTCGATAATCTTGCCCTTATCAAGAACGATTATTCTGTCACAGTGGCGGATTGTGGAAAGTCTGTGAGCAATAACAATTCTCGTGCATTTAAGGGAGTCTATCGCTTCGGAAACCTTTTTCTGTGTAACATTATCAAGCGCACTTGTTGCTTCGTCAAACATAAGAATTTTCGGTTTCGGCGCAACCGCACGGGCTATCATAAGTCTCTGCTTCTGACCGCCGGAAATTCCGCCCTGACCCTCGCTGATAAGCGTATTCATGCCCATCGGCATAGCTCTTATATCATCGGCAACCGATGCTATTTCAGCCGCTTCCCACGCTTCGTCAAGTGTTAACTGCGGTGCGGAAATAACGATATTTGAATATATATCACCGAGGAACAGCTTGCCGTCCTGCATAACCGTTCCTATTCTGCGGCGCAGAGATTTGACATCAACTCTTGATATATCTTTTCCGTCATAATAGATTGCGCCCTTTTGCGGCTTCTCAAATCCGAGAAGCAGACGCAGAAGCGTTGATTTTCCGCATCCCGTTGAGCCAACTATCGCAACATATTCGCCCGACCTTATCTTAAGAGTGAGGTCATCAATAACATTCGGCATTGATTCATCGTATCTGAACGAAACATTGTTAAGCTCAATTCCGCCGCTGAGAGATGTTATTATTTCCTTATCAACCGCAACCTCAGGTTCGGCATCGAGAATGGGCTTTGCCATTTCGAGAGTGGGTTTGATATTGGCAACCGCCATTGCTATGCTCGAAAATGACATAAATGCTCCCGAAACCATACCGTAAGCCGAGTTGAAAGCATAATAATCCGAAACCGAAACATTATTCTTTACCGCAATATAGTAAAGGAACAGTGCGCCGATAAGCGATACCGCAAGATTTATTGTGGTTCCGATTTTCAGAAGTGTAGGCGGATTATACTGCATAATCGACTCTTTTGCATAGTTCTTTGCCCAGCGTGCAAACATTCTTTTTTCCGCTCCGGCAAGCTTGATTTTCTGAATACCGGTTATCATCGAATAGGTCATACCGCTTGTTTTGGAAGCGGACTGCATATATTCACGGTTTGACTGCATTCGCATAATCGTTGTTATGAAGTTCATCACAACGGTTGTAATCGTTATAACGAGTGACGGCACAACAAGCGACGGAGCATACACGAATACCTGACCGATATATATGAGTGAGAACAGCGACGATATACCCGTTGTTCCGATTGAATTCATCAGTGTTGCACACAGTGACTGAACATAATTTGCTCTCTGATTGAGGTCACCTGCCGAATACTCTCTGAAAAATCTCGGCGGCAAGGTCATCATTCTGCTCATTACAGCCGCCTGAACGGCAACATTCTGTTTTGTTGTTATTCTTGAATTTACAAATGACTGGAACGCAGAAACAAGCATCTTGCTTATCGAATAGCAGAGCATAAAGCCTGCAAGCGCAACAAGCACTCTTATGCTCCCGCTTTCAAGCACATCGCCGAAAAGCCAGCTTGTGAGCATGGGAGAAATAAGTCCGAGAGCCGCAACCGCACCCATCATTCCGAAATACATAACTATATCCGCAACGGTTCTCTGACGGAGCATAAACTGCCACAAATCCGCCATTTTAAGCTTTCTGAGCGGAAACGGCTGATAGAAGCACACAGCTTCATCGTCAATCAGTTCAACCGTTTTCTTATTCACCTTTGTGCGCTGACCCGTTTTTATATCACGGAAATAATAGCCTGAAATTTTATCCGGAATGAGCGCAACAACCGAGCCGTCCTCTTTGAAGGTGCCGAGCATTGCGCCGACTGCGTTTTTATACCATTCTTCATCAAGCAGAACCGTTCTTCTCATTATTCCGAACGGACGCATACAGTATTCGAGCCTTTCGTCAACGGTTTTAACATTTGCCGGAAGCTCATCCTTTCTGGGCTTGCAATGATAATACTTCAGTATTTCGTCAATCGCCGAGCTTATTGTTTCGTCATCATCGAGTGCGGCGGCAAGCTTTGTTCCCATTACCGCACCGGCTATGCCGTCAATGGCGTCGGCAAAATTATCGTTATCAATCTGTTTTCTTAATTTTATCTGGTCATCAAACCATCCCATTGCCGAACACCTCCTTATTCACTCGTTACAAGGTCGTTATAGAGCTTGCTTGTCTGCATAAGCTCATCGTGAGTTCCTCTGTCGATTATCTCGCCCTTGTCCATAACTATTATTTCATCGCAGGAACGAACGGTTGAAAGTCTGTGAGCAATAACAATGCAGGTTATTCCCCTGTTGCGTATTGCCTTAACAACCTCAAATTCCGTTTTTGCATCAAGCGCACTTGTTGCTTCATCAAGAATAATAACAGTCGGGTCCTGAGCAAGCACTCGGGCAATCTCCATTCTCTGACGCTGACCGCCGGAGAAATCCTTTCCGCCTTCAACAAGCTTATGCTGATAACCGCCGCTTCGCTTCATTATATCTTCATGAAGCTGAGCATCACGGGCGGCAAGAATCATTTCGAAATCCTCAATGCTGTCATCCCACATTTTTATGTTGTTGGCGATGGTATCTTCAAAAAGAATTATATCCTGGTCAACAACTGCAAGCGAACCGTAAAAAACGCTTCTGTCAATTTCCTTAAGCGGCTTGCCGTCAAAGAGAAGCTCTCCGCTCCAGGGCTGATAAAGGCCGGAAATAAGCTTTGATATTGTTGACTTTCCGCATCCTGAGCTTCCCACAACAGCCACGGACTGGCCGGGCTTTACCGTCAGGTTAAGTCCCTTGATAAGCGGCTCCGCAAGCGGAGAATATCCGAAAACAACATTTTTAAGCTCAATATTTCCCGTAAGCTTACTGTATTCATCATCCTCGGAGATACCGTCGGGAGCGAATGCATCATCATCGGGATATTCCATAACATCCTCAACACGCTCCATCTGCGTTCTCATTTCCTGAATGGTCTGACCTGCGGAAATAAGCGTCATTGCAGGCATCATAAACGAACCGAGGAAGCCCTGGAACGCCATAATCATACCTACGGTGAATTCGCCTTTTATGGTAAGCAATACGCCGAGAATAAGCACGGCATTATTTGCAAGCTCGGAAACAAACTGGGGTACCATACCGAGAAACTGATTGAGCTTCTGGAATTTAACCTGCTGAGCGTTGACACTCGCCTGATAACCTGCCCACTTTGCAAAATAACCGTTTTCAGCGCCCGATGACTTTATCGTTTCCATCATTTCGATACCCGAAACGGTTGAAGAGCTCAGCTTTGCGCTGTCACGCATTGAAACTCTGGTTATGTTGATACGCTTATCCGAAATAAGCTTTGAAACGATTGAGTTTATAAGAATGGTTGAAAGTCCGACAAGAGTGAGAAGCTTATTATACCTGAACATAACAACAAGATAGAACACCATCATTGCCATATTCAGAAGCAACGGCGCAAAGGTTTCAATCAGCGTATTTGCAATTGAAGCGTTTGAAACCTGTCTTTCCTGAATATCACCTGCCATTCGCTGAGTAAAGAAGCTCATGGGAAGCTTAAGAACCTTCCACATATAGGAAGCGTTTCCGACAGCCGCCATTTTGCCGTCTATCCTCAGGCGGTAAATCGAATCAAGCGCCGAAACGAGAATCTGTATCAGGTCAAATGCTCCGAGAATTATAAGAAACATCGGAAGCCATTCCGGGTTCTTCTGCGTAAGCAGACGGTCAAGGAATATTCTCGAAAATGCGGGGCTGATAATGCCGATTACCGAGGTGATTATTCCCGTTAAAGCCGTAAACGCAAGTGCGCCACCCGTTCCTTTGAGTCGCTTTGCGGCAAAAGATATCATGTTTTTCGGCTTGCCGGACGGCACAAAATCATCGCCCGGGGCAAACATAAGGCAGATGCCCGTAAATGATTCATCAAATGTTTCCATCGGAACGGTGCAAACTCCCCTTGCAGGGTCATTAAGCACGGCTTTTCCGTTTTTGAAGCCGTCAAGCACAACAAAGTGATTGAAATTCCAATGGATTATACAAGGAAAAACTCCGTTTTCCTTAATCTCCTGCACCTCAAAGCGAAATCCTCTCGCTTCAAGTCCGTAATGGCGTGCGGCTTTAAGCACATTTTTGGCGTTTGAACCGTCTCTCGATACGCCGCAATCGGTTCTTATCTGTTCAAGGGGTATCCATTTTCCGTAATATGCCAGCACCATGGTAAGGCAGGCCGCACCGCATTCAAGCGCTTCAAGCTGCATTACTACGGGAACCTTTGCACATCCCTTTTCCAAGGGTTCTTTCATCTTTTTTGCCATTTCTCTACCTCTCAATTAAATACGAATGAAAGAGGTTTCAAGCTTTCGACCACTATTTCCGCATCGTAAATTCCGTCCGATAAATCCGCTTGAGCGGTAACGGTTACGCTCTTTTTGTCGGCGGCAACCTTAATGCTCTCAATCTCATATTCGGTTCCGTCAACTCTGAGCTTCATATCTTCGTTTACTCTTGCATCGGCAACCTCACATACTATGCTTTTGTTTTCGGCAACGGCGGTACACTTGATAACGGTATCAACCTTTCCGAAAATCCCCCATATGAACGCTCCTGCAAGCAAAATAATAACAGCCGCAAGAATAAGCCACACGGCAGGGCTTGTTACTCTGATATAATCGTTCAGATTTTCGGGTGATTTGATTTTATCAAGGCTTTTTTCTCTGAATAATTTTTCATTCATACTAATTTTCTCCTTATTAACCAGTTTCAAAAACTGTATTTTACAAATTTACCGTCATACAGCGCATATGCACCGTCAAATCCGATGCCTCTGAGCATAACCTTTACTTCATCGAATTTATATCCGAGCTTCGGTGCAAAGTGGCAGTCCGACGAAAGAATAAGCCTTCCGCCGTGCTTCTTTATTACATGAAGCAACCTTTCGTGCGGATAAGGTGCCGTTCTCAGCTCCTTTGCCATGGCACCGGTATTGACCTCAAAAAAGCATTCACTTTCAAGCTCTCTGAGCAGATATTTTTCCGCAATCTCAAAATATTTTTCGTTTGATAGAAACAAATCGGTATCGGTTTCTTCATATTTGGTTATCAAATCGAAGTGACCGATAATATCGGGCTTGCGTTTCAAAACATAATCTGCGGCAAAAGAATAATATTTTTCGGCAAACGCAAGAGCATCGCCGTCAAATTTGCCGAGCGCAATATTGAACCGCTCCATACCGGAATCAACGGGATAAAAGCCGCCGTCTTTTTCAACATAATGGCACGAACCGATGATATAATCGTAATCCGTTCTGTTGACGGGTGTACGGGCATCCTCTTCCGTTCCGAGATATATCTGGATTTTGTCTTTATATTTTTCTTTCAAAGAATTTATTTCTTTTATGTAACCCTCGGTATCATTTATGCAATAGCGTGTGTCAAACGGCGTAAATCCGTGGCCGGAAAGTCCAAGCGAAACAAAGCCGTATTCGATTGCCTGCAAAACAGTTTCCTCGGGAGTGCTTTTTCCGTCACAATACGCAGTATGCACATGAAAATCAGCTTTCATTTTTCAACCTCCATTTCTGAGCAAGGATAACCGCAGGCTCATCCTCCGAAACGGGGTGAGCATAAAACACGGTAAGAAAACTGCCGTCATCAAGCTCAACCGTTGCCGGATAACCTATATCTCCGGATATATTCTGCTCATAAATAATTTCATCCGTCTGCCAGCTTTTTCCGCCGTCAACGCTCAGCATTGCACGAATTCCGTAAGGCTGTTCACGGTAGCCGTAAACCGAAATCAGAACTCCGTTCTTTGAAAGCAGGAGATGCGCCGGCGCTCCTCCCCTTTTGCCAAGCAAAGCGTGCGGCTTCGTCCAGCTTTTTCCGCCGTCAGATGATTCGGACTGATAGGTTGAGAAATATCCCTCACGCTCCATGCGGATATGGCATATCAGTTCGCCGTCGGCAAGCTCCGCCATATACGGCTCGCAGGAATACAGAAGCTTTTCGCCGTCATAAACATTATCAATGCTTCCGATAAAATCCATTTTACCGTTTTCGTGAATTTGCCAAACCTGAATATTGTTGCCGGACGAAATGCGGTTATCTTCATCCTTAAACACTCTGCCGACCCATAAAATTCTGCCGTCCTTAAGCTCAATCGGACCGTGCGGCGAGGTTATCGGAGAATGAAAAATTTCTCCCCATGTTTTGCCGTTATCAAAGCTCATTATGTATTCGCTTCCGAGCGCAGCGGCTTCGGCTTCGGGCGAAACGGTATCAAGATATTCGTTGCATTCGGCATTGCCTGCGCACTCTTTTCGCTGAAATGCAACCGTATTATTAAATGAGGTTAAAATCAATCCGCTTTCTCCGAATGCACAAAGTCCGGCATCACGGTCATCAAGCACGGTATCAATCACGGGAACGGGCTGTGAAAAGCTTTTACCCTCATCATCGCTCAGCGAAATAACCGCCTTGCCGAAAGGACATATATGCTCTATGCGAAAGCCCGAGCAGGCGGCGGCAATTCTGCCGTTTTTAAGTCTTTCAACGGTCGGCCACGCAAAATATTTATGCGCTCCGTTCCTGTTTTCCATTATTGTTACGGTTTTTCCGATAAGCTCGATTTTCATCAGAATTCACCCTTTCAAACGCCGATTTGCCCGTCAGCTTGTGACGGGCAAAATCAAGCCGATATTAACTTAAACCAAATCAAATGTAAATACGGAATTTGTGAACCACTTTCCGGTTAAGAAGTTTCTCGGTCTGAACACAACCTTATCGGCATAAACCTCAAGCTGTGCGCCCGTTCCCGAGAACGGATAACCGAACATATTTATAATTCCGTAGGTCGGCAGGTTAAGATATGTAACTCCGTTCACCTGCTCCGCATTGCTCAGACCGTATTTTTCGGCATATGCCGAGCTTTTTATTCCGGCGTGCATATGGCCGCTGATATAGAAAACATTATCATATTTTTCCATAACCGATTTAATATCGTTTACTTCAAGGTCAATACCGCTGTCGGGCCAAATGGTCTGCTCGCCGTTTATATCGTCAACCGGCCAATGACTGATAACGAATGCAGGCTTGCCGTCCTTTGTACCGTCGGCAAGCTCTCTGTCAAGAAAAGCCATTTGCTCGGGGCTCATATCCATTGCGTCCCAGTGGCCGCCGTCAATCACTTCATCGCCGATAACGATGAATTTATATCCGTTTATCTCGGTGCTGTAATAATTCGCAGTAAGGTCCCTGCCGCTGTATTCATTATAATATTTTATAACATTCGCCATGGCTTCTTCACGGGTTATATCGGTTACATCTCTGTCGCCTGCGTGACCGATATCGTGATTGCCTGCGGCGATAACCGCCTGAGCAGGGCTGTATTCTTTGATTATTTCATAAAACTTTGCAAGTGAAGGCTCATCGGCATAATTCGTAAGGTCGCCCGAAACAACAAGCGCATCAATCGGAGCCTTGCTCCTTGAAAGCTTTTTCAGACCCGTTTTTAAAAATGCCTGACGGAATAACTCTTTCGTTTCAAGGTGAGTATCGGAAATCATCTCAACATTGAGAAGGCAGTTTTCATCGGAAACATCGAGAACAGGCAGTTCAATTCCGCCCGTGGGCAGAAAGCTCATTATAATCGCCATAAGGAACGCCGTAAAATTGGTCAGAATAGCATTTACAACAGACATATTTAAGCTCCATTCCTAAAGATTTTAAAATATTATATAATATTATTAAAGATATTTCAATAATGTTTACAAATATTTTTTCATCATTATATGAGGACATCCCTCATCATAATCAATTTCTCCGACCTCGGCATATCCCGATGCGGCATAAAAGCCCTTTGCTCTGCACTGTGAATGAGCCGAAATGCTCTTTCCGCCGAGCTCTCTGACCTTTTTATCTGCTTCGGAAAGCAGAAGAGCACCCAGTCCCTTTCCTCTGTATTCCTTCAGAATCGCAACTCTGCCGAGAAAATATTCGCCGTTTTCGGCAAAGACACGGCACACCGCAACGGGTGCGTCGTCATCGTAAACTACTATATGAACGGCAATTCCGTCAATCTCGTCAAATTCGTTTTCAAAGCCCTGCTCACGCATAAATACCTCTTCACGGATGTATTTTGCATCATCGGGCAGATAATCAAAAGTTTTAATAACCATTTTATCACTTTCCTATGATAACAAGTCCTGCGGCGCAAACAAGAACACCGGCTATCTTTCTCGGAGTAAGCTCCTCTTTGAAAGCAAACGCACCCACAAAAAGCAGAACAACCGCAAGGCATATATTCGCAACCAGCGAAGCCGTGTTTATATTCCAGCCCGAGCGGTAAACATTCAGATAACCGAATTCAAGGGCAACAATGCAGATACCGAGAGCAAAGGTCGCCCAGTTGGTTTTTGAAAATTCGAACGAAATATTTTTATTCGGTGATGAAATAAAGAACAGTATCAGCGAAATAACAGCTCCTATGCCGTAGGTTATAACGAGCGAAAAGAACGGGTTAAGCCCGTCGGCAGTGCTTTTGGCGCATACATGGTAAACCGTATTCGCCAGAACAACCATTATTATCGGCCAAAGCATTTGCATAAAATATCACCCCTTTACTTTCCGAATATTTCCGTAACAACACCGTAGAACCACAATACATACGGGGTTATGATGTGCCAGAACGGCTTATCATGCTTCGTTTCCCAATAATCGCACGGCATAAGCAGATATTGAGACGGTATATTGTTCAATACCTTTATGTCGCCCTCGCCGATAATCGTGAAGCCGAAATCAATAAGCTTGTTATAAAGCATTTCACGGTTGTGCATATATGTATAGGGGTCATGGAAAATCGAAAATTCCTTTTTGAAATTAGAGCATTTCCAATAAAGCCACGAAATCTCGGAGCGCTCAATTCTTTTAAGCTCCGCATCATCCTTTGCGGCATTCTTTGCATTCTCCCAAAGCTCATCGCAACGGGTTATTTCTCCCGGAGTGATGCCCGGAAGTGCGGCACGGGGCTGCTGTCTTATCTCCAGATGCTTGAATTTTGTTACCGAATGAGCGGAAATAATGTCAATATATTCTCGGATGTTTTTCCAGCCTGCGCCGTAATAGGCTTCAAGATAACCGTTCATTACCTCGTCATAACCGCAATAGGGGTCTTTCAGAAACTGTGAAAGCATATATGTTCTCAGCTCCGCAAATTCGCCGTCACAGCGGTCCATATAATAGTTACCCTCTTCGTAAACGCCGATTGCATTATGCTCATAGAAGGTCTGAACATTCTTCTGGAGCACCTGAAAATTCGCAAACGGGCAGAGAGTTTCCGAATAATTATTCACATAATCCCATATATATATTCTTTTACAAATTTTTGCCCATGCATCAAGGTCTTTGATAAATTCGGCATTCTGCTTGCAGTTTTCATCCTCAATGGTGTGGCCGAAACAGCATTCTATTGAGCACAGACGCACTATAACATTATCCGCAGGCACAACATTTGTCGGAGCCTGACGGGTGTACTGATAAGCAAATGTATCAATTGCGATATTGTCATATCCTGCATTTTTTACTGCTTCGGCAATACGGTTTGCAAAGGTTATCATCGTTCCCGAATGAGAACCGTTTGCCTTGTCGAGGGCGGCGCATTTTTCACATTCGCAAAAGCTTTGATTATCGTTCTGAGTTACGGAAACTATCTGCAAATCGGCATTGGGGTCTGCCTGACTTTTAAGCAGGTCAAGCACTTCGGCTGTTACGATTTTTATTGTGTCTTCATTGGTAAGGCAAAGCTGGTCGGGCGTTCTTTCTCCGCCGTGAAGCGCAAAATATTCGGGATGCTCATCAAAATATTTTGAAGCACTGCAAAGAGTTGTTGTAAGGCTGTGGCAGAAATTTCCGAGATACGGAATATCTCCGCCCATATTTTCGGGGATATATCCGTTGTTGTTTATTCCGTTTGCAACCATGTATTCGATATCGTGTGTGCTGACGGTATCAAGCCTTCTTGCCGAAAAATACGGCTGATAGCTTATGTTTACATCATCAGGAACAGAAAGATATTTTGCACTGTTTATGGTGTGTATGTCTTTTGTATAAATATGCAGTCCGCAAAACTTTTCAAGAAACGCATAAGCGGCATAAATCGTGCCGGCATTTCCCTTGCCGCAAAGCTTAACACAGTCGGCATCGGATGTGATAAAATATCCGCCGTCCTTAACGCCGTCAAAGTCAAACCTCGTATAAGCGGTATTGCCGACATATATTTTTTTGCCGCCGAGTTTAACCGTTTCGGGATAAATTTCAAGCGTTTTGCCGGTCATTTCTTTAATATATTTTTGCAAAACCGATGCCGCATAGCTCTCGGTGCTTTTCGCACTTTCGGGAACTATTATTGCGGCATTGCCGTCATCGGAAACCAATTTAAGCTCCCCCGATGAAGCGAAAGCTACACTGAACAAGGAAAATACGGTTATAACCGCAAGAAAAACGGATATTATTTTTTTCATTTCCGCACCTCATTTTTGTTTTTATTGATATAATATTACATTAAAAAATATGATTTGTAAATATAAAAAGCGAAATCGGGTTGCATTATTTTTTATACGGTGATAAGATTAAAATCAAGGGGTGGTTTTATGAGCAATAATGCAAAAGTATTTTCCGAAATAAAAAATAAAGGCGGCGTTCCTACCCTTTTCGTAAACGGTGAGGAGTTCCCCTCCGTTGCATATATGACATATCTTGAAAAATTCAATGAATATGACGATTTTGCCGCCGCAGGATACGATTTTTTCTCCGTGCCCGTTCTTTTTTCGGGCAGGTGGATAAGCATAACCGACGGGCTGACACCGTTTAAAAGAGGAATTTTCGATAAAAAAGGTGTTCCCGATTATTCGGTTTTCGATGAAACAATCGAAAAAATTCTGGCGGTCTGCCCCGATGCCTATATCATCCCGAGGGTGAATATTACAATGCCCGTATGGTGGGAAAACGAAAATCCCGATGCGGTAAACCTGAGAGCCGACGGAACATCCGCCCGTGAATCGTTTCACTCTGCCAAATGGCGCAATGATGCAAAAATGCTTCTGCGTGAGTTTGTTCAATATGTTAATTCATCAAAATATGCGCCGCACATTATCGGCTATCACATTGCGGGCGGCAATACCGAGGAATGGTTTCACTATGACCTGAACGGCGGTTACTGCAAAAACGCAGAGCCGGGATTTAAAGCTTTTCTTGAAAAATATTATCCCGAAACGCCGTTTGAAGGGCTTCCCGATATATCAAAGCTCAAGGGTGAAAGCGTTTATCTGAACGATGAATATCTGAGCCGTTTTCTTGAATATTCAAATTTTATCGTTGCGGATTCAATCTGTTCACTCGCTTCGGCGGTGAAAGAAGAAACGAACGGAAATGTTGTTGTGGGAGCGTTTTACGGCTACACGCTTGAGGTAGTCAGTCCCCTGCACGGCACCCACGCTCTCAATATTCTGCTGAAAGATAAAAACATTGATTTCATTTCCTCTCCCAATTCCTATATCGGAATCCGCAGTTTCGACTGTGACTGGACGGAGATGTACCCTGCCGATTCGCTCAGGCTTCACGGAAAAATGTGTTTTCAGGAATGCGATATAAGAACGCATCTCACAAAGCTTCTGAGCAAAAGAGACCCGTCCACCGACCCGAATGTGCTCCTTTCCGGCCCGATATGGGAGGGCGTTAAATCAAAGGAACAGGCTCGTAACCTTATCAGAAAATCATTCTGCCGTCAGCTTATCAAGGGCAACGGCTTATGGTGGTTTGATATGTGGGGCGGCTGGTACCACGATGATGATATAATGTCCGAAATGAAACAATTCAAAGAGATATATACCGAAAGTCTGAAAGCCGAAAGCAGACAGAGTATAGCCGAGGTGGCGGTTTTCGTTGACGAAAGCGCATATAAATATCTTTCCGACTGCCCGTACAGAAACACAATGTATAATCAGCGCAAGGTGCTCGGACTTATGGGCACACCGTATGATATGTATGATGTTTTCGATTTCGCCGAGGTTTGCGGCAAATACAAAGCGGTAATATTTATATCGGAGGTAAAAACCGAAAATATGCTGAAGGCACTTGAAATATGCAGAGAGAAAAGCATTTCATACCTTATGTCAACAACCGACAAACCGAATTTCAGCGTTAAGGAGCTTCGTTCATTCTGCAAATCAAACGGCGTTTTCACATATTGCGAAACCGGTGATATTATTTATATAAACAATAATTATTTTGCAATCTGCGCTCAGAGCGGCGGAGAAAAAACGGTTAAGCTCCCAAAAAAATATAAAATATCGGAGCTTTCCGGCAACAGCGCCGGATACAGCTCCGATACATTGAAATTTTATATTAACGAGGGAGAAACAAAGCTTTTTTCTTTAAAATAAAGTAAAGCTTAATTGAATTTCGGAAGATAATCACCGTGAGCGGCAATAAGGTCATCAACCATTTTCTTAATGGTATCAATATCAAGCTCACTGCCGGTATGCGGGTCGAGCATAGCCGCCTGATAAACATGTTCAAGCTTTCTCGTGCGTGCCGCTTCAATTGTAATAAGCTGAACATTGATATTCGTCATATTCATCGCCGCACACTGAACGGGAAGAGCGCCCACATGGCAGGGCAGAATACCGTTTCCGTTAATAAGGCACGGAACCTCAACGCACGCCTCGGCAGGAAGATTGGTGATAAGATGGTCTGTGTTGAGAACATTGCCGCCTATCTGGTAGGTTGAACCTGTTTCAATTGCTTCCATAATTCTTGAAGCATATTCGTGTGAACGGTCATGCTCTTTAACTCCGTTTTCGAGCAATCCGGCATATTCTTTTTTCCAGCCCTCAATCTGATTGATACATCTTCTCGGATATTCGTCAAGAGGAATATTATATTTTTCGATAAGCTCGGGATACTTGCTCTTGATATAGAACATATTGTATTCCGAATTGTGCTCGCTTGATTCGGTGCAGTAATAGCCGAAATTCTTTATGTATTCAAGTCTTACCTTATCCTTAAAGTCGGGGTCGTCGATTTTAGCCTGAACTCTCTTCTTTATTTCGGGATAGAGGTCGTTTCCGTCTTTATCCTTGATTTCAAGCAGCCAGCCCATATGGTTGATACCTGCGATAAGTTCTTTTCTGCCTTCAAGCTTATCTTTCATATCAAGCTCATTGAGAAGTGTTTCCGAGCACACCTGAACCGAGTGGCAGAGACCGACTGTTGTTATCCCCGTGTATCTCTGCATATAACCCGAAAGCATAGCCATGGGATTGGTATAATTTATAAACAGCGCATCGGGGCAGACTTCCTGCATATCCTTTGCAAAATCGTCCATAACCGGAATTGTTCTCAGCGCACGCATAATTCCGCCGATGCCGAGAGTATCACCGATTGTCTGACGCAGGCCGTATTTTTTCGGAATTTCAAAGTCAATTATCGTGCAGGGGTCATAAAGTCCGACCTGAATGGCGTTTACAACATAATTCGCACCTTTGAGTGCCGCCTTGCGATTTTCAACTCCGAGATAGCATTCGATTTTTCCATAGCCGCCGAGAGCATTTTTCATTGCATTTATAATAGTTTCACTCTGCTTAAGTCTTTCGCCGTCAATGTCATAGAGTGCAAAGGTGCTGTCACGCAAAGCTTCACTGCACATACAGTCACCTATAACATTCCTTGCGAACACGGTGCTTCCGGCACCCATAAAGGTAAGTTTCATCATTATTCCTCCTATATCACCGTTATCCAACGGCTTTATCTATTTCATAATACACTTTCGTAAAAATTTTTTCAATAGAAATTTGATTTATTTATCAATAAAGAATGAAAATATTAACAGATTATAAACAAATGAAATAATTATAAAAAAAGTTGATTTTACGATTTTATATGTTATAATTAATTTATATAGAAACGGAGATGTGATTTTATGATGAAAAAACTTGCGGCAATTGCACTCTGCGCTATTATAATGCTCACCGCAAATATTTTTGTATTCGCCGCCGAAATTTCCGATGTTAAAACCGATATGCCGTCAATCGACATAAAAGTAAGCGCCCCTGCCGGAGCTTATGACAATATTGATGCCGGCAAGGTCAAGGCAACACTTGACGGTCAGGAGCTGAAAGTAAGCTCCGCCGAGGTTAAGGGCGGCACAAACGAATGGATAGTTCTTATTGATACCTCAAAATCAACCAAATCATATTTTGAGGCTGAAAAGAATGCTGTTCTTTCCGTTTATAAATCGCTCGGCAAAAACGATAAGCTCTCGCTTTACACCTTTGATACCGGGATAAAAAAAGTTCTTGACGGAACCGAAAAGCCCGAGGATGCGGAAAAGAAAATCAAGGCACTCACCTGTGAAGGTCAGGACACCGTTTTTTATGAATCGGTTGACAAGCTTCTCGAAGAAGCAAAAAAGAGCAAAAATGATAATGTTATCCCCGTTATATTCAGTGACGGCGTTGATACTCTGAGCAAATCCACAAACAAAAAAGCGATAACTGAAAAGCTTGCAAAGGAAAAAATCCCCGTTTTCGGATTATATAACGATTCACTCAAGGCCGAAACCGCAAACGCATTCAAAGACCTTCTAAAGAAATCGGGCGGAAATGCCGAAGCCTTCGGCACAAAGAACGCAACCGAAATGCTTTCCAAGAAGAATGCGGCAAACGAAATAATAATCTCCGCTGTTGCCGCTTCGGATATTAAGGCAAACGATAACGCAGTTCTGAGCGTTGACCTCGGAGACGGCAAGGCAATAACTCAGAAAACAAAGGTTGAAGCATGGTCAAATGATACAACTGCTCCCGAAATTCTCTCGGCCGAAGCCGATACTGCAGCAAACACCGTAACCGTTAAATTCAGCGAAGATGTTCTCAACGCAGATAAAAACGAAAGCTATATTTTCACCTGCTCCGATGAAAGCAAGGTTGAAATAACCGGCATTGAATACGGCGACTCAACAGCCGTAATCAGCGTTGACAGCCTTGATAAAAGCGGTGTTTCGCTTAAGGTCAGCGGCATAACAGATAAGGCTCTGAATGCCGCCGCCGAAAAAGAATTTGTCATCACAGAGGTTAAATCAAACTTTCCGCTCATCCCCGTTATTATTGTGGCAATTCTCTTAATCGTACTTGTTGCCGTTCTTCTTATCGGCAAGCTCCGCAAAAAGGATAACGCCGATGTAAGCGGTGCATCCGCAGAGGATAAAAAAGCTAAGAAGAAAAAAGACAAAGAAGCTGAACAGTTTAAGTTCTACTTCGTGGATAAGAAATAATTATAAAAAACGGCTTGTGAGAATTTCGGTTCTTCGCAAGCCGTTTTCAGTTAACATTTAGTTGCTATTTCTTTTTAAATTTCAGCAATGCGGCGGCAATAACGGATGCAGCTCCGAGTGCACCGGCAGTGATAAGCTTAATTTTTTCGGGAATTTTATCATCCGCATCCCAGATATATGCAAGCTTCGCTTCAATGCCGTTTCCGCATAGCTCGGGATAAGTGAGACTGTATGTGCTGTAATTTTCGGGGTCTTTCTCATCAAGTACAAACACTCTTACTCCCCTTTGGTCATTGCCGTAACAGCGAAACGAAGCGGCGGCAGTCTGAATAAAATCAACGCCTTTATATCTGCCCTCAAAATTATTCACATGGTCATGACCGGTTACTATCGCCTTAACTCCGCCGCATTCAAGCACGGCATCGAAAAGTCCGGCATCATCTTCGAGAATTGACGGCGGTTCACCGATAACACCCTTTGCCATATCAGGTTTAAGTCTGAACCAGCCCTCTTTTTCGTTTCCGATTGCGCCGTCGGTCTGAACATTGATTTTTTCAACAAGCTCCATCGTGACGGGCAGAGGAATATGCAGAAACATCAGCGACGGAACGGGTTTTCCGCCGTTTTCTTTTTTCAGCTCCTCAGATGTTTTTCTGAACCACTCAACCGCCGAGGGCTTAACCGCCGTGAAGCATTTATTCTGCTCCTTATCGCACCAGGCAGAATCGAGCATCCACAAATCAAACAGATGCTTTTCGCCGTTTGATGACATTATCGGTATGCGATAAGTATCGCAGTCAAGAGAAGCATCATCGGTATTCATCGGCAGACACATCGAATATTCTCTGAATATATCCGCCTGCTCTTCCTTTGAAACCTCATTCATATCATCGTGATTGCCGTAAATCATCGCAAACGGTATTCTGCGTTTTTCAAGCGGCATCGTGATATGCTTTATCGCTTCTCTCATACTTTCGAGAGTTGCCGCTTTTCCGCTTGCAACCTTGCGGTTTCCTATGCGTGCATCAAGCAGATGATTGCCCAGAATATTGTCACCCGTAAAAAGAACTATATCGGGCTTGACCGTATCATAAGCGTTATCAAGCATACGCACCATTGAGCGGCGTACATATCTCAAATCCTGAGGGTCGCTGACCTGCAATATAGTCAGCTTGCCCGATTTATTGAATTTTATTGTATTAGTTTTCATTTAAGGTATTTATCTCTCTTTTTCAGCGTTTCTTCTCTTGATTCCGTGAGGAATTTTGAATTTTTCGGAACAACGAATGTCATTCCTTTTTCAATCAGCTCAAATGATGTGTCGCTTACATATTTTATTTCACCGTCAACATTGACCGCCGCCGGCTTATCGCTGTGAATTTTAAGCTTTTTGCCTGCCTTGAAATGCGTTACCTCCCAGTCAAGATGCTCGCCACGCTTGTATGTATTCAGAAGCGTTGCAAGCTTTAAACGGCTGAATTTGCATTCAACAATAACGAAATCAAGCACTCCGTCATCGGGAAAAGCAAGAGGTGCCGCCATAAATCCGCCGCCGTACCAGCGTGAATTTCCCACGAAGCAGAAAAGGCAATCCTTTGTGAACGGCTCGCCGTCATCAATCGAAATCGTAAATCTGTTTTTGAACTTTTTCATAAGGGCATAGAGACAGCCTATATAATAAGCACCCTCACCCGTTACAAGCGGAAGCTTTTTGATTTTGCCCTGCATGGCGCAAACCTCGGCATCCATACCCATTGAGCACTGATTTATCGCAATTTCATCATCGCATTTGATAAGGTCAAGCTCTCTGGGAACACCGTTGATAACATTATCAAGGTCGAGAAAATCTTCCTTTGTTCCGAAAAGACGGATAAAATCATTTCCCGAGCCGAGAGGAATTGCGGCAATCTGAACATTTTTAAAGCCGTATGCACCGTTAACAAGGTCATAAATCGTGCCGTCTCCGCCGCAGGCATAGAAGCGAAGCTCCTCGCCGCCTGCCGCCCGCTCTTTGACATAATTCAATCCGTCACCGGCGCACTTGGTCAGATAGATTTCATAATCTATGCCGTTTCTTTTGCACGCTTCCTCAATTTTCGGCCTGATAAAATCAAGCACTTTTCCCTGACCCGCCATCGGGTTGATAATAAAAATGTGTTTCATTTCTTGTCCCTTTCCGTTCATTTAAAATACATATATAATTGGCACTTTATCATGCCATTATAAAGCTTTCTGCGCTTATCGGCTTTTCTGCCGAATGCTTTTTCAAACTCCTCGTCGGGGCTGATAATGCTGTATGACCAGCCGTGCTTTTGTTCAAGTACCCTGCCCATCTGCTTATATATCGCTTCGCATTCGGATAAGTCAAGCAATCTTTCACCGTAAGGCGGATTGCAGATAAGCGTTCCTTTTTCGCTCTGCGGTTTGAAATTTCTGATATCCGCAACGGAGAAGCTTATTTTATCGGCAACTCCGGCTCTCTGAGCGTTTATTTTCGCAATTTCAATCGCTTTTGTATCTATATCGGAACCGTATGCCGCAAAATCGGGAATTTCCCTTTCAAGGCTTTTGGCTCTTTCTCTTTCTTCTTTCCAAACCTTTCTCGGAATAACATCAAATCTTTCCGCAGAAAAGCTTCTGTTTATACCCGGAGCAATATTCGCCGCCATAAGTGCGCCCTCAATGAGAATCGTTCCCGAGCCGCACATGGGGTCGTAAAGGCTGTGATATGGTCTGAGGTGTGACAGACTGCAAAGCGCCGCCGCAAGTGTCTCCTTAATCGGAGCTTCGTTGGCATCAAGACGGTAACCTCTTTTATGAAGTCCCATTCCCGAGGTATCAATCAGCAGAGACACCTTGTTTTTCATTATGGAAAACTGTATCTGATGAACGGGACCGCTTTCTTCAAACCATTCCGTATTATACTTGCTTTTAAGGCGTTCCACAACTGCTTTTTTAATTATCGCCTGACAGTCTCTCGTACTGAAAAGCTCCGAATTTATGGAATAGCCCTTTACCGGAAATGCGTCAAGATTTCCTATCCACTTTTCCCATTCAAGCGCCTTTGTGCCCTGAAAAAGCTCCTCAAAGCTTCTTGCTTCAAAAGAGCCGACAAGTATCTGCACTCTCTCGGCAAATCTTGAACAGATATTCACTCTTGCAAGTATGTTTTCGTCTCCGCCGAAAAGCACTCTTCCGTTTTCCGCCGTAACATTTTCGGCACCCAGCTCCTTTAATTCGGAGGAAATCAGTGATTCCATTCCGAGCAGACAGGGAATTACAAAATCAATCGTCATTTTCTTGCTCCTAAAAACAAAGGGGCGGGAATCCGGAATATGATTCCCGCCGCCGTTTATTCAGTCATTTATCCCGAACACTCCCGGTTATTCAACCTCGGGTGTGATGAGTCCGTATCCACCGTCATTTCTTCTGTAAACCACGCAGATATCTCCGGTTTCTTCGTTCATGAACATATAGAACTGATGTCCCACAAGGTTCATCTGAAGAATTGCTTCCTCAACCGATTCGGGCTTGAGAACAACCTTTTTGTTTCTCACAACCTCAAAATCGACTTCCTCGGAAACAGAGGAATCCTCTGCGAATGCATCGAAGCTGACCGCACGGAGCTTCTTTTCAACACGGGTTTTGTTTTTGCGAATCTGCCTGATAAGGGTGTCAACACATTTGTCAAGAGCTTCGTTCATATTCTCGGCTCTTTCCTGCGCTCTGAAAATCATGCCGTTATTGTTAACGGTGATTTCAACATTTTGTGATGACTTCTCAACAGTTACCGTTACCTTGGCTTCTACATCAGGTCCGAAAAATCTCTCGATTTTGGCAAGCTTTTTTTCGGCGTGTTCTCTGAAAGAATCCCTCGGTGAGCATTTTCGCCCTGTAATTGTGATTTTCATACAGTCATCCCCTTTATTTCTTTTGAAGTGCTTTTCACTTCGTCTATATTGTAGCACATATCAACAAAAAAATAAAGGGTTTTTTAAAAATTTTATTAAAAATGCGATAAAAGTTCACAATTACAGCTCAACTGTGATATGACGGGTAACATGACATCCGATATTAACGGCTGCGGGCAGGCCTGCAATATGGGTCGGTGCCGCTTCAACGGCAACGCTTAAGGCGGTGATTTTGCCGCCGAAGCCCTGCGGACCTATGCCTGTTTCGTTTATTTTTTCAAGTATTTCTTTTTCCATCTCGGCGTAAAACGGGTCTGAATTCGAAATGCTCACGCTTCTGCAAAGTGCTTTTTTTGCAAGCATGGCACAATATTCAAAATCTCCGCCGAAACCTGCTCCTATAACCATCGGCGGACACGGATTGCTCCCTGCCAGCTTCACGGTTTCCACAACAAAATTTATTAAATCTTCTCTTTTTGCCGACGGCGTAAACATTTTAAGGCGGCTCATATTTTCGCTTCCGAAGCCCTTGGGCGCAACGGTGAGCTTAACCTTATCGCCATCAACAATTCTTGTATGAATCACCGCCGGAGTATTGTCTCCGGTATTCACTCTTCTGAGCGGGTCGGCAACAATCGAACAGCGGAGCAGTCCTTCGGTGTATCCTCTCGAAACGCCCTTGTTAACGGCATCCTCAAAACCGCCGCCGACAAAATGAACTTCCTGCCCCACTTCGGCAAAAACAACCGCCATTCCGGTATCCTGACAAACGGGTAACTCAAGCTCCTTTGCCGCCGCTATATTATCTTTGAGTGTTTGCATAACGCATTTCGGAAGCTCTTCGCACTCATTTTCGGCGCAGACCGAAATTCTGCCTTCAAGGTCATCGGGCAAAATTCTGTTTGCACTTATGCACATATCCTTTACGGCGTTTTCAACCGCCGAAACATTTATTTCTCTCATATTATTTCCTTAAAAAGAAACACGGACAGACAGCCGTTTGCCGACTGTCAAGTCCGCCTTATACTTATCAGTTTTTACCTTTTCTTGAATAACCGACACTGCCACGCTTGGAATCATTTCTCTTAAGGTCAGTCATTTTTTCATCACTCACCTGCTTAAAGCGAGCCATCATATCCTCAAATGACTGTTTTTCTCCCGTTGCGGGCGCAGACGACTTCTGACCGTTCCATACGGGCGGAGCCGAGCGTCTTTCAAAGCCCTGCTTCTGCTGGGGCTTGCGGAATTTCTGCTCCTTATCCTTGGGCTGTTCTTCAAGCTTTCTGATTGAAAGGCTGATTTTTCCCTCCGGAGAAACTCCGATAACCTTTGCCTTTACTTCCTGACCGACAGAAAGATGTTCCTTAATGTCCTTAACATAATTAGCGGCAACCTCGGAAATATGTATCATGCCCGTTTTTCCGTTTTCGATTTCAATAAATGCACCGAAATCCGTTAATCCCGTAACCTTACCGCTGACGACCGTGCCTTCTTCAATCTGCATACCTGAAAATAACCCTTCCGTTCTTTTAAAAAATTATAACCAGCCTTACGGCAATTATGACACAGTATCGAAATAAACTATTTCATTTTGCTTTGCGTAGCCTTCTTCTCTTGCGATACGCTCGATATAATCGGCTTCATCGCCCTCTTCGATAATCTTTTCAAGCTGAGAATTATCTTCAACCTGCTGTTCGTATTTTTCCGAAAGCTCTTCATTATACTTTTTACGCTCGGAAACCTTAACCCTGAGACTGATGAGCGTTGCCGCAAAATAGAATATAACTGCAAAAACGAGGACAGTAACAAGTATGCTGCGTTTACGATTTTTTGGTTTAACGACTGCCATGCTCCAATTCCTCTTTTGATTATAATATTTTATTTTATAAATCCTTAAAGATTATACACTATATAATACGGATATTGCAAGATAATTTTTGAATTTTTCCTTATTTTTTAAGTTTTTTTGCAGGTTTTTTCGTTTTGACGGATATTTTTCTTTTAATTTTACGCAAAAATCTTCTCAAAGCTCTCTTTGCTACGCATGAAATTCCCGAAGCGGCTCTGCCAAGCCTCACAGCAACCGCTCCGAATGAGAAATAATATATCAGCCAGCCGACAGCCTGACCGACAAAAACAAATGCTCTTATCTGACCGGAATCCATAACGAGTGCAAAGCAGAAAACAAGAAAAGAACAAAGAACAAAATATGTTACATCGGAAAATATGACAAAGCTTTTTTTATTTGAAATTATCAGACGAATATTTCTGAAAAGGTCATAGAGTATTCCGAGCAAAAAGCCGTACCCTGCGGAATACAGAAAAAGCCTTGTCTGAGAGCCGAGTCCCTGAATATACTCCATTTATCTGAATACCTTGCTGAAAAAGCCGCCGCTTCTGACGGTATCCTCGGAATAAATCAGCGCCGAAATATTTCCCTCAACGGTCAGCTCACCGACTTCAACACTCAATTTATTAATGTGCAGGTTGCTTCCCCTCACGGTAAGCTCACCCATATCGGTGAAAACCGTAACCGCTTCTTCGTCAAAGCTGTCCACATCGGAAACGCCCGAAACAGTGAGCAGTCTTCTGTCTTCAAGCACAATGTTATGAGGAATACCTGCTGTTTTTTTCTCTTCTGCCATAAAAAATACCTCCCGGTTTTATCATTCATTCAATGATATGCTCCGGGAAGTGCTTTTATAACTGCTTAAACATTAAGGCGGCGTTTTCCTTGGTTGCGTATTCCGATACGCTCAGAACCTCAAAACGGTTGGTATTCGCTCCGAAGGTTATTTCGATTATATCGCCGACCTTAACATCATATGATGCCCTTGCAGGCTTTCCGTTAACGCTCACATGCTTTGCATCGCACGCTTCGTTAGCCACGGTACGCCTTTTGATTATTCTTGATACTTTTAAATATTTATCTAATCTCATAATTCACTAAAAAAGCGGAGCCGCATAAAAGCGGCTCCCGAAAATCAATTATTTTGCAACCTTTGCCTTGAGAGCTGCGCCTGCTTTGAAAGCGGGAACCTTTGTAGCCTCAACTTTGATAGTTGCGCCTGTTCTGGGGTTACGGGCAACCTTTGCCGCACGCTCACGAACCTCAAATGTTCCGAAACCAACGAGCTGAACCTTTTCACCTGCTGCAAGAGCATCGGCAACAGCTGCGAAAACAGCGTTAACTGCCTTTTCAGCGCACTTCTTTTCGATTTCTTCGTTCTTAGCAATAGCTGCTACGAGTTCTGACTTATTCATTTTGTTTACTCCAATCTTTTTAAGATTCTATTTATGAAAAGCCTTTCGGCATTCATATCCGTTTTTTCGCTTCATCCCAAAGCTCATCAAGAATTTCGAGGGATGAATTTTTCATATCAATGCTTCTTTCTTCGGCAAGCCTTTCCACCTCAAGATATCTTGAAAGGAATTTATCGCTTGAAGCGGTCAGCGCTTCTTCGGCATCAACCTTGATAAATCTTGAAACATTAACTGCCGAGAAAAGCAGGTCTCCGAGCTCCTCCGAGATGTTCACCTCGTCTTTTTTTGCGATTGCTTCCTTAAGCTCTCCGATTTCTTCATAGAGCTTGTCAACCGCTCCGCCGACCTCATCCCAGTCAAAGCCAGCATCTGCGGCTTTTTTCTGAATTTTGGTTGCTCTCATAAGAGCCGGAAGCTCACGGGGAATGCTCTTCATTGAATCGGATGCTTTCTTCTGCCCCTTGGTTTTCATCTTGATTGCATCCCAATTTGTGAGCACATCCTCAACCCCGTCAACCTTCGTTTCGCCGAAAATATGCGGATGTCTTTCTATCAGCTTTTTGCAGATGCCGTCGGAAACCTTATCAAAATCAAAATTATTCTGTTCTTCCTCCATAACCGAGTGGAACACAACCTGCATAAGCAGGTCTCCGAGCTCTTCGCACATAAGCGTTTTATCATCTTTGTTTATCGCTTCAACAACCTCATAGGTTTCTTCTATGAGATTTTTCTTGATGCTCTGATGAGTTTGCTCCGCATCCCACGGGCATCCGCCGGGCGCTCTGAGCATACGCATTATGGCAAGAAGGTCATTAACATTATAACTGTTTTTAAATTCAAATCCGTGCATTCCGGCACCTCTGTTGATTAGTATATACTATTTTAACCTAAAAGTCCATATTTTTCAAGCATTTTTGCAATTTTTTCTCCTTTGGGCAAAACGGCAACATCTTCTTTGGCTATTCCCTTTATAAGAAGCAGTGAAATTGCATAAACAACGGCCCCCAAACCTATGCCGATAATCGTTCCGACCGTGTCCATATTGACAATGCTCTGAGTGGTATCGGGCTTGAAAATCGCACTGATAAGTCCGTGAGTTGCAAAGGCGGTTACGCCACAAAGAATTGAGCAGATAAGCGGCTTTACGAATACCGAAGCCCAGCGAACCTTAACCTTTGAAATTCTGATAAGCGAAATCAGATTGCAGGCAACGATAACAACATAGAAAACTATCGTTCCCACTACCGCACCGTAAACATTTATTTTCGGATTGCCCACAAGAATAAAATTACATACAACCTTGCAGACCGCCGCAACGAGAACGGATTTAACGGGAATATCCGTTCTGCCGATTGCCTGGAGCATACTTGTTGTGGGAGTCGAAATTGCGACTATCGGCGTTGCAAAGCCGTAAGCCGCCATAATCGGAGCAATTATGGATATTGAATCGGAGCTTGCCCCTCTTCCGTAAAGAATGGTGATTATCGGAGTTGCAAGGCACGCCATACCTATTCCGGCAGGAAGCGCTATAAACATTCCCACACGCAGAACGGTTTCTATTGTTGAGCGGATTTCCCTCTTGTTCTTTGCAACCCATGCCGCCGCAAGAGCAGGCAAAGCGCTCACTCCGAGCTGGATTGTAATTGTGGGAATGAGAGTTTTGAAATCGAGTGCCGTTCCGTAGGCTCCCCAAAGATACTTTACAACCTTGGGCATATCGCCGAGATTGAGACGGTCAAGTGCAACCGCCTTATCCATGGCAATTCTGTGCATTTCGTAAACCGCATTAAAATCATTATTCAGAGCCGTTGAAAGTCTCGCCTGAATCGTGGTTGTGTCTATTATATTAGTAACATTAAGTATAAGTGCGCTTACTACCATGGGAATTGCAAATTTTATCATTTCCTTTGCAATTTCAATACCCTCACGGGGCTTCGGAGAATTGACAAGCTGATGTCTTTCAAAGCCGTCACCCTTGACCTTATGGTATATCATAAGGAAAATAAGGCTGAGAGCCGAGCCGGATGTTACGCCGATTATCGCCGCCGCAGCCGCCCACGGAGCTATTGCGCCGCCGAGGTCATCGGGATTTTCAACCGTTGTCCAAAATACCTTTCCCACGCCGTCAACAAGCGACTGCTGATACTGATTATTTCCTATAACCGTAACAGCCTTTGCAAGTGCAAGACCGATAAAGAGCTTTCCGAGAGCTTCGATAACCTGCGAAATCGCCGTCGGGGTCATATTTCTCAAGCCCTCATAATATCCTCTGTATGCCGACATATAACAGCATACGAACACGGACGGCGCAACAACGAATATTGCCGGCAAGCTGCTCAGATAGTCCTCTTTGCCCGTTATCTTGGCATAGGGAACGGAAGCAATGAAAAGCACAAGAGTTCCGACTATTCCTACAATGAGGAATATTTTCTGCGAAACCTTGAATACCGCTCTCGCTTCTCTGTAATGATTGAGTTCAACATTTGCCGCCACCATTCTCGAAACCGCAACCGGCAGACCCGCCATGGCGATGGCAAAAATCGGCGTATAAATTTCATATGCCGAGCTGAAATATCCTCTTCCTACACTGCCTATCATATTAGACAGCGGCATTTTGAACAGAACGCCGATGAGCTTAACCAGCAAAACCGCCGCCATAAGTATCATCGCACCGTTAAGCACTGACTGTTTCTTTTCCGAAGCCAAACGGCTCACACTCCTTTATTATATGGTAAAAATTCATTAAGTAACGATTTCTCGGAAAGCATTGACGGTTCAATGCTCCTGAATTTACTGAGCTTTGAAATATATTCATCGGCGGCAGAGGAAAACTCCCCGAAATCGCCGTAAGAAAGCAATTTAAGCGCCGCATCCTTGAGAACGCACATTTCGCACGGGTGAAATGAATCTATCTCAAAATCCGCATACTGTTCATATGGATAAAGGAATTTTCTTTCTCCGCTTTTTACGCTCTGCCAGATTGCAAAGGTTCTTTCTATTTCCATTGCCCTTGTGTAATAATCCCTGACCGCTCTGCGGATAAATCTTATTTCCGCTCTCGAAAGCAGAACCTCTCCGCTTTCATCATATATTCTCGTACCCACGCTGACAAAAATCTTAAACAGATTTTTTTCGTCCGTGCCCTCTGTTATAACGGGATTGAGAGCGTGAATACCCTCGATGATAATTATATCATTATCGTCAAGTGCTATTTTCTTTACATTATCGCTTCTGTGCCCTGTTGTGAAATCAAAAACGGGAAGCAGGCTTTCATTATCGTCGATAAGCTCCTTTATACACTTTCTGAAAAGCGAAATATCAAGCGCTTCAACGCATTCATAGTCAGGCTCGCCCTTTTCGTTCAGCGGATAATCCTTATCGTTACCCTGACGGTAAAAATCATCAAGCGACACGGTGTAAGCCGTTCCGCCGAGCTCCGCTATAATATCGGAAAGAATTTTCGCCGTTGTGGTTTTCCCCGATGAGCTCGGCCCCGCAAGCATAATTATTTTCTTATCGGGGTCAGCAAATATTCTGTTTGCACATTCCGTGACATCGGATTTATATTTTTCGTCACATTCACGGATAAACTTTTCCGAAGAAACGGCAAGACTGTTTATAAGGCTCGGTGTATAGACTGTTTTCATAAAATATCACCCTATAAAAGTTAGTATGTGTGATAAAACTCCTTTATGCCGGTTTTGCGTTCAATGATTTTATCAAATCCCGAAATATATTCGTAAGGATATTTAAAATTGAAAATCCGTTCAACATTTGTTGTTCCGTATTCACACAGTTTCGTAACGCTTCCGGCGCCTGCACCGATAACGGTGTGGCATTCCTCCATCATGAACACATTATAAAGTCCCTCTGCGCCTTTTTTGCACCAGCCGACATTTTCAAGGTTGCCCACGCATTTACTCTGACGGTACATATAATACGGAGAATATCCCGATGCCGTGAGCCTTTCGGAAGCATAAGCAATCATTTTTTTCGCTTCGTTTCCGTCGGCAACCCGAACCCCCGAAGCATTGAGCCCCGATGAGCGTTTAAGTGCCAGGGTGTGAACGGTTATATTTTCGGGAGAAAGTGAAACTGCCGTATCAAGGCTCGCTCTGAAATCCTCGAAATTCTCCCCGGGCAAGCCTGCTATCAAATCCATATTTATGCAGTCGAATTTATATGCCTTTGCAAGCTGATAAGCCTTTATCGCCTGCTCAACGGTGTGGTTTCTGCCCACCTCGTCAAGCGTGCGCTGATTGAAGGTCTGAGGATTTATGCTTATTCTGCCCACATTGTGAAGCTTCAGAATATGAAGCTTTTCCGCAGTCACCGTATCGGGTCTGCCTATTTCAACGGTATATTCTCTCACCGCCGATAAATCAAACCCCTTTTCAACGGCGCACAGAAGTCTGTCAAGCTGAGGTGCTTCAAGCACTCCCGGAGTGCCGCCGCCGAAATATACGCTTTCAAGCTTTAAGCCCGTCTCCTTTGCGATTTTTCCCGAATATTCTATTTCCTCGGCAAGCTTATCAAGATACTCGGGCAAAAGCTTTTTCGCATTGGAATTTGTTATGGAATGAGAAACAAACGAACAGTAACTGCACCTTGTGGGGCAAAACGGTATTGCAACATAAAGGCTGAAAGATTCGGGCTTTGAGAGCGAAACAATGCTCTGCTCCGCCTTTGCCACCGTCATTGCAAGCTCCGCTTTTTCACGGCTGACAAGCAGGTCATTCGTAAAATAATCCATTGCGCCGCTCTCACCCATATCATCGGCAAGTCTGAGCATGAGCTTGGAGGGTCTGACACCCGTGAGCACTCCCCACGGAGGAGTATAGCCCGTAAGCTCCGAGAGAACGGCAAAAAGGAGCTGAGCCGTTTTAAGCTCGCCCTTATCGTGAAGCTCATCGTCAGGACAGACAAGACCTTCACGCTTTTCGAGATATTTTTCGCCGAGCTGAGCCGAAACGAATATATCCGCACCGTTTTCCGTCTGAGCAAACGAAGTGACAACAATCTTTTCGTCCTCTCCGCTTTCGTCACGGATAATATCTATCTTTTCATTCGGATAATATACTCTGCACAGATTTTCACATTCATAATGATAATCGTGTCCGAGAACTCTGAGTATCATTCCTTTTCCATCCTTCTGATAAACCGGTTTCTTGTTCTTTCATTATTGAGTGTTGTGGCTCTGTTATGTCCGGGATAAACATCATAATCGCCGTCAAGCGCCACAAGCTTTTTAAGAGATTTGAGAAGCTCGAAAACATCGCCGCCATCAAAATCGGTTCTGCCGACGGTCATGCAAAACAGCGTATCGCCGCTCATTATCGCTCTTTGATTTTCTATTATATAGCAAACTCCGCCGGGAGTATGACCCGGGGTATTCATAACGCTGATTTTTTCTTCTCCGAGAAAAAGCTCATCACCGTCATTCAGAATTATATCCGCTTCAACGCATTTCTGCGGCATCGGCATATTTTCTGCGGCAAGGCTTTTATTCGGGTCTGTAAGCTTATCGGCGTCAAGGGCGTGAATCGCAACCCTTGCACCCGTTCTCTCTTTGAGGTCTGCAACTCCCATTATATGGTCAAAATGACCGTGGGTGAGCAGAATATATTTGAGCTTTGCTCCCCTGCTTTCGGCATCCTTAACCGCCTTTTCAGTGCTCGGATAAAACCAGCCCGGGTCAACTATCGCCGCTTCGGTATTCTTATCATCGGTAAGAATATAGCAGTTTGCGAAAACGGGGTGCTCCATCGGGATATTTTCGATTTTCATATTGTCACTTCCTATCCCATATATCGGTATCCATAACGATTGTTACGGGACCGTCATTATCAATTTGAACCAGCATATCGGCACCGAATTTTCCGTGTTCAACTCTGCTTATGCCGTTATTTTTAAGACATTCACAAAAATATTCATAAAGTGCGTTTGCTTCCTCGGGCGGTGCCGAATCGGTGAACGAGGGTCTGTTGCCCTTACGGATATTGGCACACAGTGTAAACTGCGAAATAACAAGCACTCCGCCTCCGACCGAGGTTACATCAAGATTCATCTTGCCTGCATCATCTTCAAATACCCGAAGCTTTGCTATCTTTGAAGCAAGCAGCTCCGCCTGCTCCTTTGTGTCACCGTTCATAACGCCCAAAAGAACATTGAAGCCCTTTTCAACGCTCCCTATCAGCTCTCCGCCGACGCTGACACTTGATTTTTTTACTCTCTGAACAACTGCTTTCATTTTTATATACCCGAGCGCTCGATATTCAGAACGCCGTCAATCTTTGAAATTTTCTGAGTTAATGTGTTAAGATGCTCCGCACTGTTGACCGAAACGGTTACGGCAATAAACGCCGTTCCGTCCTTGAGCACTCTGGAGCTTATATCGTTTATCATAATGCGCATTGAAGCCAGCATACTCGATACATCGGCAAGCATTCCTATGCGGTTAAGGCTGTAAATGTGAAGAGTGGATTTGAATTCCTCACGCACATTGGTATCCCAATAAGCTTCGACCCATCTTTCGGGCTCGCCCGATTTGGATATATCCGCAGGCACATTGGTGCATTTCTTTGTGTGAATTGAAACACCGTGTCCTCTCGTTATAAATCCGATTATATCGTCACCCGGGAGCGGATTGCAGCAGCGTGAAAATTTGATAAGGCAGTTATCAATGCCCTCAACTATAACGCCCTCATTGCTCTTGGTGCGTTTCTTCGGGTTGATAATCGGAATTTCTTCCGTCTGAACCTTAGTGAGCTTTGTATAATCCTCTTTTATCTTCGGCATAAGCCTGATAAGTGATATTCCGCCGTAGCCGATGGCGGCATAAAAATCGTCAAGGGATTTGCAGTTCTGCCTTTCGGCGATTTTCAAAATAAATTCGCTGAATTCCGGCTCATTCAATCTTATAAAGTTTCGTTTAAACTCTTTTTCAACCTCATTTTTGCCCTCAACGATGTTTTCGTCACGGCGTTCTTTTTTGTACCACTGACGGATTTTCGTTCTCGCCTGGCTGGTTTTGACTATCTTAAGCCAATCACGGCTCGGACCCTTGCCCTGCTGTGAAGAGGTAAGAACCTCAACGATTTCGCCGGTTTTAACCTGGTAATCAATCGGCACTATTCTGCCGTCAACCTTTGCACCTATCATCTTATTGCCGACTGCCGAGTGAATGGCATAGGCAAAGTCGATAACCGTTGCGCCGAGCGGAAGATTGAAAACATCTCCACGGGGAGTGAAAACGAAAACCTCCTCGGGCACAAGGTCGCTTTTTATGGTTGAAACAATATCTTCAACATTTTCGCTCTCGCTCTGGCTTTCGATAAGCTGTCTGACCCAGGCAAGGCGCTCCTCGAATTTCTGCGTGCCCGTTATGCCGAGCTTATATTTCCAATGCGCCGCAATACCGTATTCGGCGGTATGGTGCATTTCCCATGTTCTTATCTGAACCTCAAACGGTATGCCCTCCTTGCCGAGAACTGTGGTATGAAGCGACTGATACATATTCGGCTTCGGGGTGGAAATATAATCTTTGAATCTGCCGGGTATCGGAGTGAACATATCGTGGATAACGCCGAGACAGTTATAGCAGTCAATAACCGAATCAACGATTATTCTTACTGCGTATATATCGTAAATTTCGTCAAAATTCTTATTCTGCATATACATTTTGCGGTATATGCCGTGAACGGATTTGATTCTGCCGCTCACCTGTGCCGATGAAACAACTGTTTTGACCCGTTCTTCAATCTTCGTTTTGGTTTCTTCAAGAAACTCGGTTCTCGATTGGCTCTGTCTTTCAAGTGCCGAGCTTATATCGTCATAAGCAACGGGGTCAAGATAGCTGATTGCCAAATCTTCAAGCTCTTCCTTTATCGGTCTGATACCGAGGCGGTGAGCTATCGGCGCATATATTTCAAGCGTTTCAAGCGCAATTTCTCTTCTTCTCTGTTCCTGCTTGAACATAAGAGTGCGCATATTGTGAAGTCTGTCGGCAAGCTTTATTATGATAACACGGATATCTCTCGACATTGCGATAAGCATTTTACGGATATTTTCAGCCTGCTGCTGTTCCTTGGTGCTGATTGAAACCTTGCCTATCTTCGTAACTCCCTCAACAAGCTCCGCTATCGTTTCGCCGAACTGCGCTATGATATCCTCGTGAGTAATGCTCGTATCCTCAACGGTATCGTGAAGCAGAGCGGCAGCAACGGATGAAGCATCCATACCGAGCTGAGCAAGAATTATCGCAACGCTCAGCGGATGAATTATATACGGTTCACCCGAAAGTCTTTTCTGCGTTTCATGCGCCCTGCACGCAATTTCATAAGCCCTGCCGACAACTGCAAGACCTTCATCGGGTTCATTCTTAAGCAGGGATATGAGAAGCTCATAGCCCTCCTCGGGAGTTGAAAACGCATTTTCACTTTTTGATTTGAACTCATTCATATAATCACCGAAACTCTAAATATTCCTCAAATATTTCATCAGCCGTGAATCTTCAAGGTCAACCTTCTGCGGATTTTCGGGAACAACAATAAGGTTATCATCATCCGCCGTCAGAATTCCCATTTCGAGCATAACCGCAACCGCCGTGCATATTCCGGCAATCTGCGAACCGTCATCGCCGAGCCTTACGCAAAGCTCCTCACACTGCTCATCGTGAAGCGGACGGGATTTTATGCTTTTGAAGACCTCAACCTGAAGCGCTCTTTCGGGCAGAAGCTTCTCTGCTTCTTCTTTGGTTAAGCTTTCACGGCGTATCAGCTTTTCAAAGAGCCCTATTCCGTCAAGCACCTTTTCTTCATCGGTATCGGACGGTCTCGCTCCCCTCACCATTACGGAAACACGCTCTTCGCCGTTATAATAATTTCTTTCCAAGTTAACTGCAAGGTCGATTTTATCTCCCTTTGCAAACGGGAATTTCTTTTCCGGCATTCCGAACCAGACGGCTCCGAGCCTTGCTCCGCCCTTTGAAACGGTGAGCCTTGTATGTTTACCCTCCGAAAGAGGGTTAAAATCTTCAAGCTGAACTCCGAAAAGTCCGAAAACGGGCTGAGGATTGCCTGCGCCGAAGGGTTCAAGCATGGCAAGAGCCGAAACGATATCAAGAGATACCGAAGCCGGCTGAATACGGCAGTCTATTTTCTGAACGGCGAAGGGCATTTCCTTATCTGCCGCATATTCGTTTATTTTTTTTCTGAACGCCGCTATATTATCGGATTTTATGCTTACGCCTGCGGCAAGAGTATGGCCGCCGAACTGCTCCAGAAGGTCTGACGAAGCTTCAAGCGCATCATAAATTGAAAAGCCCTCTATGCTTCTGCATGAGCCTCTCGCTTCTTCACCGTCACGGGAAATAACGATTGAGGGTCTGCCGTATTTTTCGGTTATCCTCGCCGCAACAATTCCTATAACTCCCTGATGCCAGCCCTCACCGTCAACCACAATAACTCTGTGATTTTTTATATCGGGGTCGGTTTCAAGAATGGTTGAAGCCTGATTGAATATATCCGTTTCGGTTTTCTGCCTGAGAGCATTCATATTGTTTATTTCATCCGCAATTGCCGAAGCGGTTTCGTCATCGGCGCAGAGAAGAAGCTCCAGAGCGGTATCCGCAGAACCCATTCTGCCGGCGGCGTTTATTCTCGGACAAACGGTATAAGCCGCAGTCGATGCAGTGAACACCTTGTCGCATATTCCGGCGGCAAGCATCAGCGCATATATTCCCGGGCGTGGGTCCTCGTTGATAAGCTTAAGTCCACGGCGAACCATAATGCGGTTTTCATCCGTAAGCGTAACAACATCTCCGATGGTACCCAGTGCAATAAGGTCGCCGTATTCGGCAATGAGCATATCCTCCTCTCCGCCCTCAAGAGCGCAGACAAGCTTGAAAGCGACGCCCACTCCCGACATCTCTTTGAATTTGCTCGGGCAGTCGGGTCTGTGAGGGTCAACAACGGCAACGGCTTCGGGAAGAACATCTCCCACCTTGTGGTGGTCGGTAATAATAACCTCCATGCCGAGCTTATTTGCAAGCTTCGTTTCTTCAACCGCCGCAACACCGTTATCAACGGTAACAATCAGCTTAACGCCCATTTCGGCAAGCTTTTCAACGGCTTCAAGGCTCAGCCCGTAGCCTTCGGAAATACGGTTCGGAATATACCGGATAACATTGGCATCCCTTGCTTCAAGATAGGAATACAGCAGAGCCGTTGCGGTAACGCCGTCGCAGTCATAATCGCCGAAAACACAGATAAGCTCAAAGGCATCAATCGCAAGGTTTATTCTCTCGCTCGCCTTATCCATATCCCTTATTGACATCGGGTCAAGTGAAAGAGATGCATCTGTATCAAAAAATTCTTCAATTTTATCAATGGTCTCAAAGCCCCGTGAAGATGCAAGGAAAGCGGCAAACGGGTCAAGGCTCAGCTCCTGCGCTATTTGAGCAGCAAAATCCTTGTTGTTTTTCGCCACAATCCATTTTTTTCGTCGCATTGGCGTTCAGTCCTTTCAATATCTTTAAATTTTAACATATATAAGCAAATATTTCAAGGATTTTTATATAATATTTATGAGCTTCGGCATATAATATTCTGAAAAGAGGTGCAGAATATGCGCAGGAGAAGCTTCGGTTACGGCAGACGGGAAAAAATAATATTCCGTTCGGTCTGCATTACTCTTGTTATTGCCACCGTTATTCTGCTTGTTGATGCAAGAATACAGCCGTCCGTATATGAGCTTGCCGCACTTGAAGCGAAAAATATCGCCGTGAGAAAAATCAATTCGGCGGCGCAGTCCGTGATAATTTCGTCTATGCCCGAATGCCGGAACATAATTTCCGTTTCCTACGGAGAAAATAATATTATCACGGGAATAACCGCCGATATAGTTAAGCTCAATCTGCTGAAAACCCGGGTAACGGTTGCGATTGACGAAGCTTTCAAAAACGAACCCGAAGCAACGGTCAGAGTTCCGCTCGGCACGGCAACGGATTTACCGCTTCTTTCGGGTCAGGGTCCGTATAAAAAAGTTTCGGTTGGCTATTCCGCCTTCGTCGACTCCGAATTTGACAATATATTTCAAAGCACCGGCATAAATCAGACCGAATACAGCATTCTTTTAAAGCTGACAGTTGATATTGTTATGCTTCTTCCGGGTAAAAAGATATCCGAAAAGGTCAAAACCTCATTCTGCGTAGCGCAAACAGTGATAGTCGGCGGAGTTCCGAAGAGCTCGGACAGCATAATAAACAGCGTTAACGGTAAATAATGATTGATTTTGCAGACGGATTTTGATATAATAAATTTATATGAACTCAAAGGAAGTTTTGAATATGGATATCGAAAATGCAAGAGTGCGTGCGGAAGAGCTTCGCAATCTGCTCAATTATCACAGCCATAAATATTATGTTGAGGATTCCCCCGAAATAGAAGATTTTGAATACGATATGCTCCAGCGTGAGCTGACCGCAATAGAAAAAGAATACCCCGAGCTGATAACGCCCGATTCCCCCACTCAGAGGGTCGGCGGAAGCGCCGAGGGAATGTTTGAGCCTGTTGTTCACTCCGTTCCGCTTGAGAGCTTGCAGGATGCTTTCAGCCTTGATGAGGTGAGAGCATTTGATGCAAGAGTGCGTGAGCAGTTTCCGGATATTGAATATTCGGTTGAACCGAAAATTGACGGCCTTTCGGTTGCGCTCGAATATGAAAACGGCATTTTCGTTAGAGGTTCAACCAGAGGTGACGGCATTACGGGTGAGGATGTAACGGCAAACCTGAGAACCGTCAATTCAATTCCGCTCCGCCTTAAAACCGATATTGAGCAAATTGAGGTCAGGGGCGAGGTGTATATGCCGAAAAAGGTTTTTGCTTCGCTCGTTGAGGAGCAGGAATTAAACGGTGAAAAACCGTTTAAAAATCCGAGAAATCCCGCCGCCGGCTCACTGCGTCAGAAAAATCCGGCTGTTACGGCAACACGCTCTCTCGATATATTTGTTTTCAATATTCAGCGAAGCAGTGAAAACGGAATAACCGGTCACAAGCAGTCCATTGAATATCTCAAGTCACTCGGCTTCAAAGCAATTCCGTTCTGCAACAAATTTTCAAATATTGAGGATGTTATATCCGAGCTTGAAAGAATAGGAAGCATAAGAAGCTCCCTGCCGTTTGACATTGACGGAGCGGTAATCAAAACAGACTCATTCGCTCAAAGAGCCGAAATCGGAAGCACGGCAAAATTCCCGAGATGGGCGCTTGCTTTCAAATATCCTCCCGAAGAAAAAGAAACAACCGTAACCGATATTGAGGTTGCGGTCGGCAGAACGGGAGTGCTCACTCCCACGGCGGTATTCGAGCCGGTTTTGCTTGCAGGCTCAACGGTTTCAAGAGCAACGCTTCATAATCAGGATTTCATTAACGAAAAAGAAATCCGCATAGGTGACAAAGTTATAATCCGCAAAGCCGGAGATATAATTCCCGAAGTGCTGAGAGTTGTTTCGCACAAAGAAAACAGCGTTCCGTTTACTCTGCCCGGAATATGCCCGTCGTGCGGTGCACCCGTTATCCGTGAGGAAGATGAAGCGGCGGTAAGATGCGTAAATCCCGAATGTCCGGCTCAGCTTCTGAGAAACCTCATTCACTTCTGCTCCCGTGATGCAATGGATATTGAGGGCATGGGCGAAGCGGTGCTTGAAAAGCTTGTTTCCTGCGGCATGCTCAGCAAGGCAAGCGATATATACACTCTGAAAAAAGAAGATTTTATGACCCTGGATGGCTTCAAGGATAAATCATCTCAGAACCTTGTTGATGCAATTGAAAAATCAAAATCCGCCGACCTTGAAAAGCTCATTTATGCGCTCGGAATAAGGCACATAGGGCAAAAAGCCGGAAAAATTCTTGCCGTTCACTTCGGAAGCATGGAAAAGCTCATGAACGCTTCCGTTGAAGAATTATCGTCAATTGAGGGCTTCGGCTCAATTATGGCTCAGAGTGTTCTCAGCTTCTTTTCGCTTGACGGCTCAAAGCACGAAATCGAAGCGCTCTCGGCACTCGGAGTAAATATGCAGTCGCTCAGAGAGGTTGCCGACAGCAGATTTGAGGGAATGACCTTCGTTCTGACCGGCACTCTGCCGACCTATTCACGAAATGAAGCAAGCGATATAATCGAAAAATTCGGCGGAAAAACGGCTTCCTCTGTTTCGAAAAAAACAACCTATGTTCTCGCAGGGGAAGAGGCCGGAAGCAAGCTGACAAAAGCGCAAAGTCTCGGCGTTACAATAATCAACGAAGATGAATTTAATAACATGATAAGATAAAAATGCCGCCGCACCATTTTGGTGCGGCGACACTTTTAAGTGAGGAGAGAGGAGTGAGGAGTTAAGGGGCGCAAGCGCCGATTTTATATGGGTAATTTTTAAACTTTACACTTCTGAATAAACAACAAATATCAATTCAGAAGTGAAGAGCTATTTGTTAGCAGTTATATAATGGGTACGGGCGGAGCCCGTCCGAAACTCCTCTCTTCTCCGTCCTCTCTCCTAACTTAATAAACGGGTGAAACCCGTCATTAATTCCGGATTAATCTTCAATTGCCGCTTTACGGGAATTGATTTTTCTGAATATTTCGGGGTCAAACTTTGCTTTGCGCTCATAGGTGTAAAGTCCGTTCTGCTCCTGCTCAACATCATAAAGCTGTGTATAGCAAAATGCAAACATATTTGCATTATCAAGCAGAGCATCGGTAAGTCCCTTATATCTTTCGATAAATTCCTTTTCGGTCTTGGGTGCATCACCGTAACCCCAGGAGTTTTCCTCCTGCTTCATCGACCATTTTATTCCGCCGTATTCGCTCACGAATGCAGGCTCTCCGTTATATTTCTGACGGTCTGCAAAGCAGGTATAAATTGCTCCGCCGTTTTTGAATTCTTCATAGCGTGCGGCAAAGGTTTCGGGGTTCTGGTCATAATCGTGAACATCGAATATATCGGTTTCAACATGAAAATTACCGCTTGTATCAATGCAGGGTCTTGTTTCGTCAAGAGCCTTTGTAACCCTGTAAACCGTGCGAAGAACATCATCGTGCTGTTTTCTGCCGTCATAATCCCATGTTTCGTTGAACGGACACCAGCCGATAATTGCCGGATGGTTGAAATCACGGGCAACCGCTTCAAGCCATTCCTTAACAAATATCTCGGAAACCTCGGGATTTGAATAGTCAAGTCCCCAGTTCGGATATTCACCCCACACAAGATAGCCGAGCTTATCGCAATGATAGAGAAATCTCGGCTCAAACACTTTTTCGTGAAGTCTTGCACCGTTAAAGCCGACCGCAAGCGAAAGCTTTATATCATTTTCAAGAGCTTCATCCGTTGCGGCAGTATAGATACCGTCGGGATAAAAGCCCTGGTCAAGCACAAGCCTCTGGAATACGGATTTACCGTTGAGCAGGAATTTCATTCCGCACATCTCAACATTGCGAAGTCCGAAATATGTTGAAACCTCGTCACCCTCGAAGCAAAGCTTCAAATCGTAAAGTCTGCCGTTGCCGACTTCCCAAAGATGAATTTCGCCGAGTTCAAGAGTAATATGAACCGTTGAAGAAGCCGATTTTTCGGCACAGGCAACATTTCTGCCCTCATAAAATGCGCAGGCGGCAAATTCGCCCTTTCCGCAGAGAACCGCCGAAATATCAAGAGTTCCGTTTTCATAATCGGGGAAAAGCTTAAAGCTTTTGATATACGCTTTCGGAGTGAATTCAAGCCAAACGGTCTGCCAGATTCCGGTTGTTCTTGTGTAGTGACAGCCGTGTGATTTGAGTTCACCGCTCTGCTTGCCGGTTGCGATAAGCGGACTTCTCGTATCGTCAACGGCGTTAACTATAACGGTATTTTCGCCCTCATTTACAAGGTCGGTTATCTCATATTTGAAAGAGGTGTAGCCGCCCTTATGAACGCCGGCTTTTTTGCCGTTGACATAAACGGTTGACATATAATCCACCGCACCGAAATTTATAAAAACTCTGCCCTTAAGCTGTTCGGCGCCGAGGGTGAATTTTTTTCTGTACCATACGGCAGGAATAAAATCCTTATAGTTAATTCCGGAAAGCTCACTTTCGGGACAAAACGGAACAATTATTTTCCTGCTCCACTCGGTCTTTTCAAGCATACCGGCATCATAACCGCTGTTGCCGAAGTCAAATTCGAAATCCCATTCGCCGTTGAGGTTGAGCCAATTTTTTCTTTCAAACTGAGGGTTGGGAAATTCGGGTCTCGGAATATTGCACATATCGGTTTCTCCTATCAGATATCAAAAAATTTATTTTCAATCATCGCCGCAAGGCAATGATATACGGGCAAGGTAAGCTCCTGAATCTTAAAGGTTTCGGTTTCGGGAAGTCTTATACATATATCCGCAAGTGATGAGCATTTGCTCTTTTTTTCACCCGTTACGGCAACCGAAATTATGCCTGCCGCCCTTGCCGCTTCAAGCGCAAAAACAACATTTTCGGAATTGCCGGAGGTTGAAAAAGCGATAAGAACATCATCTTTTTTGGCGTAAGCATAAACCTGCTGAGCGAAAACAAGAGCAGGCACGGCATCATTTTCAAACGCCGTCATAAGTGCCGAATGGGCACATAACGAAATTGCAGGCAAGCCCTTTTGCAGATTATCCGCAACAAAGCCGTTGCCGAATTTTTCTTTTTCATCTGCGGAAAGAGGACGGCTTTTCAGAAAACCTTTCATAAGCTCTCCCACAAGGTGGTCACAGTCAGCGGCGCTTCCGCCGTTTCCGCAGCAGAGAAGCTTTCCGCCGTCAAGATAGCATTTTTCAAGCACTTCATATGCTTTCGTTATATCGTCCGCACACGCTTTAAGAACCGGATATCTTTCAAGCAATTCGCCGTAATAATCAAATTTCATCTTATGCCTCCGAAATCATTTTTGCAACGCCGAGAGCGGCGTAATCGCCGATGCTGTCACCGAGCATTGCAGGCACAACCTCGCACTGCTTGGCCGAAAGCTCCAGCGCTTCTTTTTTTATGACTTCCTTCATCGTCTCTTCAAGCAGTCTGCCCGAGCGCTCATATATGCTCCCGATAACTATTCTTTCAGGATTGAGAATATCTATCAGAATCGAAACGCCGAGACCGAGCTTTTCGGCGCATCTTCTGTATATTGCCTGAGCCAGTCTGTCTCCGCCGGTTGCCGCAATCGCAACGGTTTTGGCGGTAACATCATCTTTCGGAATGGTTGTAACACCGTTATATATTGAAAGCATTTTTTTAGCCATAGCCGCAATTCCCGCTCCCGAGCAGAAGCCTTCAAACGAACCGGCTTTTCCGTAGCCCACGGGACCGTCCGCATCAAGTCTTATATGACCCACCTCACCGGCAAGCCCGTGCGAACCGCTGTAAAGCTTTCCGCCGAGAATAAGTCCGGCACCCATTCCGGTTCCGAATGTGAGGAAAACCATATTATTGCATCCCCTGCCGGCTCCGAACTGCCATTCGGCAAGAGCGCAGGCATCGGCATCATTGCACACCTTGCAGGGAAATCCGAATTCTTCCGTTATTATATCCGCAAGAGGAACATTATCCCAGTCGGAAAGATTAGGCGGACACATGATTATGCCTTTTTCGCTGTCAAGCGGTCCACCGCAACTGACGCCGCAGGAAACAATATCCTCGGCGCCGAGTTCATTTCTCACAAGCAGAATATGAGCGGATGAAATAAGCTCATCCACCACCGCTCTCCATCCTCTTGAGCTGAGTGTATCAAATTTTATTTTATCCTTGATATTAACGCCGTTTCCGCTTTTTTCTCCGAGTACGGCGGCACACTTTGTTCCGCCGATATCAAAGCCGAGATAATATTTCATATATATCACTCCTGAATTTACATCATTATATAATAAATTCTTCCCACCGTCAAGCGAATAAATATATTAAAACGGAAATAATAATACAAAGGCGGTGTAATTATGGCTGTAACAATGGTAAGAGCTTCAATCCTTTATATTGTTGTAATTTTCATAATCAGGCTCATGGGAAAGCGCCAGATAGGCGAGCTTCAGCCCTCGGAGCTTGTTATAACCATACTGATTTCCGAGATAGTTTCAATTCCGATGCAGGATAACACAATACCGATTCTCAATTCTCTTGTGGCGGTTTTCGTGCTTGTTTCGTTTGAAATAATCGTTTCCGTGATAAATCTCAAAAGCGAAAAAATCAGAGGAGTTTTTCAGGGACATCCCGTTATAGTTATACGCAACGGAACGGTTGATATGAAAGCTCTCGGCAAGCTGAGAATGACTCTTAACGACCTTCTCGGAGCATTAAGACAAAAGGACATTTTCGAAATATCAAAGGTTTCCTATGCGATATTCGAAACAAACGGCCAGATAAGCGTTCTTTTAAAACCGCCTTATAAAGCCGCATCCGCCGAGGATATAAATTTATCTCCTGCCGATAACGGTATGCCGTTTGCGGTGGTCTGCGACGGTAAAATAATAGAAAATGCCCTGAAAGAATCGGGAAAGGATGAAAAGTTCATCCGTGACACGGTTAACTCTCAGAACATTGCAATGAAAAATATTATGATAATGACTGTTGATAATTCGGGTGCAGTTCAGATTATCAGAAAGGATAACGAAAAATGAAAAGACTGATAGCGGCAATTGTTATTCTTGTTTTCACCTTTTCTCTGACAGCGATAACAAGAAAAGCCTTCCGCAAAGAAATATATTCGCTCTCGGATTCAATTCTGAATGTGATTGATGCCGTTGAATACGGCTCACAGTCGGAGCTTGCAAGCGCAAACGAAGCACTTCAGAAGCAGTGGTCAAAATCCGAAAAAATTCTTCATTCTCTTCTGCCGCACGGTGAAATGGATGATGCGGAGCAGAACATCACGGCTCTGCGTGAAGTTCTCGAGCACTGCGATGATGAAGAGGTTATAACAAGATGTATTGATGCACTCAATCAGATAAAAAATCTGAAAGAATCCGAAAAGCTCAGCTTTGAGAACATTTTTTAAGCCGGACTTGCCTCTTTAATTCGGAATGCGGAATTCCGAATTAAGGGGCACTTCGTGCCGATTTTTAATCAAGTGTGAAGAGAGGAGAAAGGAGTTTCGGACGGGCTTCGCCCGTACCCGTTTTATAACTGCTTACATATAGCTTTTTTCTGAATTAATATTTGTTGTTTATTCAGAAGTAAAGAGAAGAAAGTTAATTATATAAAATCGGCGCTTTGCGCCCCTTAACTTCTCTCTCCTCCATCCTCTCTCCTAACCTAATAAACGGGTGAAACCCGTCATTAATTCCGACTTCATAATTCCGAATTATTTTGATATTCCTCCGACAGCCGAGAATACCGCAAACGCCGCAATATCAACCGCAACAATGGTTGAACCGACAGGAGTTCCGGCAAGAACGGAAATAAGTATTCCGAGTGATGAACAGAAAACCGACAGTACCGCCGAGCAAACCGTTACGGATTTGAAGCTTTTGAATACCCTCATTGCGGAAAGCGCCGGAAAAATCACCAGTGCCGATATAAGCAGAGAACCCACAAGGTTCATCGCAAGAACAATAATAACCGCAATTATAATTGCGATAATCAGATTATAGACACCCGCTTTTGTGCCCGTTGCCCTTGCAAAGCTTTCATCAAAGGTTACGCAGAAAATTTTATTATAGAAAAATACAAAAGCTATAACAACTATAACGGAAAGTGCTACGCAAAGATAAACTTCGGTCTGCGTTAGGGTAAGAATTGAGGTTGACCCGAAAAGAGTTGAACATACATCACCCGAAAGGTTTGACGAGGTGGAAAAAATATTCATCAGCAGATAGCCGATTGCAAGCGCTCCCACGGAAATCATTGCTATTGCGGCATCACCCTTGATTTTGGTATTCTGTCCGCCTCTGAGCAGGAGAACGGCGCTTATAACTGTAATCGGCAGAACAAGCGCCATATCATTCGTTAAACCGACCACGGCGGCAACCGACATTGCACCGAATGCCACATGAGAAAGTCCGTCACCGATGAACGAGAAGCGCTTGAGCACGAGCGTAACGCCGAGAAGCGATGAACAAAGTGAAATCAGCACTCCGACCGCAAGCGCATAGCGCACAAACGGATATTCAAAATAAAGTGAGAGCTTTTCAAATAATTCCATTACCGCTCACCTCCGCTTAAGCCGAAACCCTTTTGGATATCGCTTGCAAGATATTCGGCGGTTGTGCCGTAAAATACGGTGTCGCCGATATGCAGTATATGGCTTGCATAGGCAACGGCGGCATTCAGGTCATGAGAAATCATAATCACGGTAATGCCGTCCTTATTCAGTTTTTTAATCAGCTGATACATCTCAGCCGTAACCTTAGGGTCAAGCCCCGAAACGGGTTCATCGAGAAGCAGCATTTTTTTCGTTGCGCAAAGCGCTCTTGCAAGCAGAACTCTCTGCTGTTGACCGCCCGAAAGCTCACGGTAACAGCGCTTCTGAAGCTGAGATATTCCCATTTTTTCAATGTTATCCGCCGCAAGCTTTTTTTCCTCTTTTGTATAAAACGGACGCAGACCGCATCTGCCCTGACAGCCCGAAAGCACGATTTCCCAAACGGTAGCCGGAAAATCCCTTTGAACCACCGTCTGCTGAGGAAGATATCCGATTTCATTCTGCAAAAGTCCGTCACCGGTCAGAATTTCTCCGGACATGGGCTGCTGCAAGCCGAGAATCGTTTTCATCAGCGTTGATTTGCCCGAGCCGTTTTCTCCGACTATGCAGAGATATTCTCCGCTGTCCACTTCAAAATTAAGATTATGCAGGATTTCCTTGCCGTCATATCCGAGACAAAGCTCCTTGCAGGTGAGCAAAGCCATAGTATTTCCCCATTTTTCGAAATTTGAGACTTATTCGCAAATTATTATATTTGATTTTTCACGAAATGTCAATTATAAAAAACGAAAGCAATAAAAATTTACAAACAGTAATAAATATCCATATTTAAATCAGCTTGTTATTTCGTTTTCAAAAAAACAATTGACATATGTTTTAGATTTGTGATAATATTAATTTGTATATATAACAAAAAGGAATGTTTTAAAGTTGAATAATGACATCAATAATTTAAGAAAAAAAATATTTCTTACCGCATATCCGCAAAAAACAGCTCATTTAGCTTCGGCTTTTTCCATAGCTGAAATCATGTATGTGCTGTACATTAAAGGAATATTAAAATTTAAACCCGATAATCCCGCATGGGTTGACCGTGACCGCTTTATTTTGAGTAAAGGTCATGCATCGCTTGCACTTTATGCTGTATTGAATGAAGTCGGTATTTTAAGCGATGAAAAGCTGTCAACATTCTGCCATCCCGGAAACAGTCTCGGCGGAGAGGTTAACCCTAACGACTGCCCCGGCATAGAGGCGGCAACCGGTTCGCTCGGACACGGTCTGGGCGTAGGTGTGGGAATGGCGATTGCGCTGAAAGCAAATCATTCGCCTGCAAAAGTATATGTCCTCATGGGTAACGGCGAGCTTGAAGAAGGCGTCAACTGGGAGTCGGTTATGGCGGCAAGAAAATTCGGGCTTGATAACCTCGTTGTTATTCTCGATGATAATAAAATTCAGAAAATGGGTTACACCAGCGATATCATGAAAATCGACAGTTGGGATAATAAATGGGAATCATTCGGCTGGGATGTGGATTATATTACCGACGGCCATGATATTAACGAGATTGAAAATGTTCTTTCAAGGCCGAACAAAGCGAGTCTGCCGAAGGTTATAATAGCCAATACCGTTAAGGGAAAAGGCGTTTCCATTGTAGAAAACAATCCGGACTGGCACTTTAAGATGCCATATAAAAGAGAACTTAAGGTGTTTATGAACGAATTGAACATCACGGAGGAGGAATTGGAAAATGCAAAAATCATATCTGATAAAATTGTTTGATATTGCAGAATCCGATTCGGATGTTTTGCTATTGCTTGCCGACAGCGGTTCGGGATATGACGAGCTGTTCAGAAAAGCTTTTCCCGACCGTATTTTCGATTTCGGAATTGCCGAAGAAAATATGGTGGCCGCCGCAGCCGGAATGGCAAGCTGTGGAAAAATCCCGTTTGTATATACCGCCGGTGCTTTCCTTTCATACCGCTCTGCGGAATTTATCAGAGACGATATCTGCCTGCAAAACAGAAATGTCAAGCTGATTGGAATGGGTTCCGGACTTGCATGGAGCACACTCGGTCCCACTCACCACACAACCGAGGATTTAGGCATACTGAGAGCCATGCCGAATTTAACCGTGCTTTCGCCATCCACTCCGGGTATGACGGCAAAATGCGTTCAGGCTGCATACGAGCATAAAGGTCCCGTTTACATAAGAATTGATATGGGCGGAGAGCCCGAAATATACGAGGAGCCATATGATATTGAAATAGGCGGAAGCAAAATTGTTTCATACGGAACCGATATTGTAATTTTCTCCTGCGGCACAATTATCAGCGAGGTAATAAAATCGGCAGAGCTGTTGAAAAACTGCGGACTATCTGCCGAAGTTGTTGATATGTATTCCGTTTCACCGATAGACCGAGAGCGTGTTATTCATGAGGCAAGCAATAAAAAGGCGGTTATTACCGTTGAAGAGCACAGCATTATCGGCGGATTGGGAAGTGCGGTTGCCGAGATTTTGACAGAGGAAAAGATTTCCGTTGATTTTTTGAGAATCGGTTTATTAAATCAATTTGCTTCAGGTTACGGAACTCATGATGAGGTTCGCCGTCAGAACGGTCTTGATTTTGATTCCGTTGCACGCAAAATCCGTGAATTTACAGGAGATTAAAATATGATTGATTTAACATTTCTGCGTTTAAAAAAAGCAGCAAAAGAAGCCAAGCAAAAGAACGCCGATTTAAAGCTGTTTCTTATGGGCGACTGTGCAACGCAGCATCTCGCCGCATCAATTCAGGGCTATTGTTACATAAACGGGTTAAATATTAATGTTATTGATTCCGATTACGACCTGATTGATGCTCAGATTTTGGACTCGGATTCGGAGCTTTATACCGAAAATCCGGAATTCACGCTCATTTATATGTGCACCGAAAAATTAAGGGTCGAATTCTGCAAATGTGAAAACAAGAAGGATTTTGCAGACAAAATATACAATAAGATTTACGATTACTGGTGCAGGATAAATTCTCATATTCAAACTAACATATTGCAGTTTACCTTTGCCGAAAACGATGACGGAGTATTCGGAAATTATGCACTGAAAACGCAGGAATCATTTCTGTTTCAGGTTAAAAAGCTTAACTATCTGTTATCCTGCGGCTGTCTGAAAGCCAAAAATATTTTTCCTGTTGATTTGAACGGAATACAATCTGTCTGCGGCAGGCATATGTTAAAGGATGACAAGCTTTATTATGCCGCCAAAATGCCGATTACAACCGAGTTGTTGCCCGAAGTTGCAAAAAATGTGTTTGATGTTGTATCGGCGGTGCGTGGAAACTTCAAAAAATGTGTAATTTGTGATTTGGATAATACCCTTTGGGGCGGAGTAATCGGAGATGACGGTTTAAACGGCATTCAAATCGGAGAACTCGGCGTAGGTCACGCCTTTGAGGATTTGCAAAGGTGGCTAAAATCGCTGAAAGAGCGTGGCATAATTTTATGCGTATGCAGTAAAAACAATGAAGACACAGCCAAAGAGCCGTTTGAAAAGCATCCAGAAATGGTTCTACGGTTAGATGATATATCGGTTTTTGTTGCAAACTGGGAAGATAAAGCTTCAAATATTCTGAGTATTCAAAAAGCTCTGAACATCGGCATGGACAGCATTGTTTTCCTTGACGATAATCCGTTTGAGCGAAATCTTGTGCGCTCTGTAATCCCCTCAATTTCGGTTCCCGAGTTGCCGGATGACCCTTCGGAATATCTTAACTATCTGATATCGCTTAATCTTTTCGAAACAGCTTCATTCTCGGAAAATGATAAAGACAGAACACTGCAATATCAATCCGAAATAAAGAGACAAAATCTCGAAAAAAGCTTTGATTCATATGACGATTACCTGGTAAGTCTTGAAATGATTGCACAGGTTAAGCCTTTCGATGAATTTCAAACTCCCCGTATTGCTCAGCTCACTCAGCGTTCCAACCAATTCAACCTGAGAACGGTACGCTGTACCGAAAAGGATATTACGGATTACGCAAACAATCCGGATTACATTACCCGTTACTTTATGCTGAAGGATAAATTCGGAGACCATGGTCTTATCAGCCTGGTAATCCTTAAAAAGACAGATTCTCATACATTGTTTATTGAAAACTGGCTGATGAGTTGCAGAGTATTAAAGCGTGGAATGGAAGAATTTATCATTAATACCGTTGTCACAACTGCAAAGGAAAACGGGTTTGACACGGTAATAGGCGAATACATAAAGACCCCTAAGAATTCAATGGTTGCGGATATCTATGAAAAACACGGATTTGAAGCAATCGGCAATAACCGGTTTATTCTTCGGGTAAACGATTATGTCCCCGAAAAAAATTATATAAATTAAAAGGAGAAAAAACTATGACAAGAAACGAAATTGCAGAAAAGGTTACCGAAATATTCAGAGATGTTTTTGATGACGATTCAATAGTTATTTCGGATGAAACAACAGCCGCCGATATCGAAGATTGGGATTCGTTAACTCATATCACACTGATTTCCGAAATTGAAGATGCTTTTGACATTAAATTCAGCATGAAAGATGTGCTCGGCATGAAGAATGTTGGCGAAATGCTGGATATATTGGAAAATAAATGAAAAAAGAAACCATCATTTCAAAAAGGAACGGAACAATCGAATTGATTCGCTTCCTTGGCATTCTGCTGATTATGGCTCACCATATCTACCATATGGGATTTGAGGACTATCATTTTCAGAATGCCTGGGTTTATGTTGAAATGTTCTTTATCATTACCGGATATTATACGACAAAGCATTTTGCTTTTTCGGGTTCAGAAAAAAACATTTCAAATTCCGTTACTTATACCATTAAAAAATTCTCAAAGTTTGCTCCTTATGTTATCGCCGGCGTATTGGCGGAATATATTTGCATATTTATTCAGGGAAAAGGCAATTTTTCACTGATACGCATTCTAATAAGCAAATTTCCTTTTGATTCTTCTCTTTTAAAAATTTTACCGTTTGAAATAAAGCTTTTAAATAAACTGCCTTTTGAAATCGGACTTTTATCCTCAAGCGGTAAAGAAATGCCGGAATTTTTGCCTATTTGGTTTCTCTCGGCAATGTTTATAGTTTTTCCTATATTCTGTTCCGTTGTTCAGTTAAAGCATAAGGATGCGGTATTTTATTGTTCATGGATAGTTCCGATTATATATTACGGCGCTGTCGGCGTTTCCTGCACGAAAGATTGGCCCCATGATATGCTTCGGGCTTTCTCATGTATGCTAATCGGAACTTTTGTTTTCTTCGTTTCGGAACGAATGAAAAATTTCCGTTTTACAAATGCCGCAAAGGTAATATTTAATATCATCAAATATATGGCACTGATTTTGCCGATAATACTGACTTTCTTCAATTGGTATGCCATGGAGCTTATCTTATTATGCTTCATCGTGTATTTCATTATTGTGTTTTCTTCAGACAGCAGTTTCGGCAGTAACAGTGCGTTCATCGGTTTTTTAGGAAAAATATCCATGCCTATGTATTTGATTCATTGGCCGCTCGGGTCGGTAATCAATATATACTTATCCGGATTATCCGCCGCCGCCAAGTTATCCGTGTATTATATCGGAACTATTGTTTTGTCATGCATTTTTTATTTTATCGTTGAAAAAGCAAAAGGAAAGTTCATTTTCAGAAAGGACTACTGGATTATTGAACAATGAATAATTATACTTACGATGATATGCAAATCGGTCAGGAGGAAAGCTTCTCCGTTCTGATAACAGAAAAAATGATGAATTCCTTTTTGGATATCACCGGCGATATTAACCCGTTGCATAATGATGCGGAATATGCCGCCGATAAAGGATATCCAAACAGAGTTGTGTACGGAATGCTGACCGCTTCTTTTCTTTCAACCTTAGCCGGTGTTTATCTTCCGGGAAAATACAGCCTGATTCATACGGTTGAAACCGAATTTGTTAAGCCGGTATATGTTAATGATTCATTAACAGTTAAAGGCATAGTCACGCAAAAGGACGATAATTTTAAGGTGATTTGGTTGAAAGTTGTCATTACAAATCAATATGGCAAAAAAGTATGCCGTGCAAAAATGCGGATAGGTCTGTTAAAATAAGTAAACGAAAACGAGGATAAATTATGTCACTTGTTTCTGCATCTTTCTTTTTATTTCTTTTATGTATTCTGATACTGTATTATGTTATTCCGAAAAAATATCAGTGGTGGATTTTGCTTGCTGCAAGTATTGCGTTTTTCGGCTTCGTCGGAAATCCGTGGACTATTGTATATCCTGTATTATCTGTTATTGTCACATGGTTTTGCTCCGAAAGAATAGAAAAAAGTAAAAATAATTCCTCGAAAAAATCAGGGAAGGGATGGCTCATTGCCGGAATATCGGTTAATATGGGCATTCTTGCCGTTTTAAAATATTCGGATTTTGTGTTGCTGAATGCAGGACGCATTTGCTCATTTGTTATACATAAAGATGTCAATTGGTCTTTAAACGCCGTTGCTTCACTCGGAATAAGCTTTTATACTCTCCAGATTGTCGGATATTTAGCGGATTGCTATTGGGGAATTGCCAAGCCGCAAAAAAATATATGTAAACTTGCGCTCTTTACAATGTTCTTTCCGCAAATGGTATCAGGACCTATCAACAGATATAACCCGTTAAGCGAGCAACTTTTTTGTGAACATAAATTCAAATGGGATAATATCCGATGCGGTGTAACCAGAATCATTATGGGTACATTCAAAAAGCTTGTTCTTGCGGAAAATATTGCACAGGCGGTGCCGTTACTTTTGGATGAAACCAAAGGCAAAACCGGACCTGTTGCATTTCTCGGAATGATTTGCTATGTTATCCAGATTTATTCCGATTTTGACGGCTGTATGGATATTGTAATCGGCAGTGCCCAATGCTTTGATATCACAATAACCGAAAATTTCAATTTACCGTTTTTGTCCCGTTCAATTCAGGAATTCTGGCAAAGATGGCATATTACTTTGGGACTTTGGTTGCGTGACTATGTGATGTATCCCCTTCTTCGCTCCGGAGCATGGAAAAAGCTTACCACCTTCTGCAAGAAAAGTTTCGGCAAAAAAGTCGCCAAGAAAATTCCCACTCATATGGCGATGTTGATTCTTTGGCTTTGCATGGGCTTATGGCACGGTGGCTGGTGGAATTTCATTTTTGAGGGTGTGTGGTTCTGGGCAGTTATAGTTGCCGGAGAATGGCTTGCTCCCATTTTCAAAAAAATCACCTCAAAATTCAATACCGAAAGTTCGCTTTGGATATGGTTTCAGCGTTTTCGCACCCTTATTATATATTCCGCAGGTTCAATAATGTTTAAACGCAATTCCGTTTCCGGCAGTATCAGACTGCTTAGAATTATTTACTCTCCTCTGTGGATTTCAAATCTTGATAATATAAATCTGCTTATAAAATCTCTTGTTGACAATAACGGAGAGGTAAACTTGATTCTTCACGCTCTGCTGATAATAATAAGCTTTTCCGCTTTTGTTTTTGAGAAGCATCTGCAGTCGAAAGGAAAAGGATTTCCCGAGCTTCTCAAGGATAAACCTGTTCCGTTTAGGATTATGTGTTTATGTATAATCGTTTATTTCATTTTGATTTTCGGCATATACGGTCCGGGGTATAATGCTACCGATTTTATTTACGGGGGATTTTGATTTATGAAATCAAAAAGAATTATCGTTTCCGTAATATCCGTTGCGGTAATTATATGTATGGTAATTTCATTCGTTCCGTTATCATATTTTCTTCGTCCGAGCGGATATAACAGAGATAATATTATAGGATTGTATGCGGAAAAAGAAAATTCTCTTGACATGGTATATATCGGCGGAAGTGCCTGCTTTGTTTATTGGGAACCCTTGCGTGCATGGAATCAATATGGGTTTACATCCTATGATTTTGCACATGATACTATCACTCCGGAAGCAATAAAATATTATATAAAAGAAGTAGAAAAAACACAGTCGCCGAAATTATGGCTTATTGATTTGCGCCCTTTTCAGTATGGTGAAGAGTCTTATTCCAGTGAAATTGATACTCCGAATATGTATTATGAAGTACCAATCAGAAACGGTACGGATAATATGATGTATTCCGTAAACAGAAATAATTTGATAAAAGCAAGCGTATCTGATAAATCCGAAAGGATGTCTTATTACATTGACTTTATTAAATATCATTCCAATTGGACAGAAATTTTTCATAGTTGCATTGATTATTTTCGATTACACTATACTTCTTTTCCTCAATCATATATTAATAAAAAATCAAACCCGTACAAGGGCTTTGCGTTTATCGAAGATAAAAAATCCGTAAGTTTCACCGATTGTTCGGCAGTTACAAAAGAAAAAGAATTGTCACCCGAAATAGACAAATTGTTTCTTGATTTGATTGATTTTTGCGGTAAGGAAAAATTAAATGTTTTATTCATTGTTCATTCCTATTGTCAAACGGAAGAACACAAAATGAAATATAACTACATGAAGCGCATTATAAGCGATAATGGGTTTGACTTCTTAAATACAAATGATTTTTATAAAGAAATCGCCTTGGATTATTCCGTTGATTTATATAATGAAAATCATGTCAATGTTTTCGGAGCGGAAAAATACACCGATTTTGTTGCAAAATATATTGATTCAAAATACGATTTGCCCGATAAACGAAGCACGCAGGAATATAAAGAATGGGATAATCTGTATAATGACTTTGAAGCTAAAACCGATGATGTTAAGCAGGTAATAAATGAAATATTCACACATCAGTAAGAGAGATGAAAATCATGGCTAAAAGTGTCACCTTAACCAACGGCGTTGAAATGCCTGCAATTGCATATGGTACATGGAATTTGAGCACCGATGTTTCCGAAACGATAAAGTCCGCAATTGAAACGGGATATCGGAGCATTGATACGGCTTACAGCTACGGAAACGATTTTTATGTAGGCAAAGCAATAAAAACATGCGGAATTCCCAGAAATGAGTTATTCATCACAAATAAGGTATGGAATACATTCAGGGGAAAAGATGCCGTTGTTGAAGCTTGTAAAAAATCCTTAAAGCTGATGAAATCGGATTATTTTGATTTATACCTTATTCATTGGCCGGAACCTATTACAAATAAGGATTGGAAAGAAATAAATTCTTCAACATGGGAAGGCATGGAGGAGCTTTACCGTCTCGGAATTGTCCGTTCAATCGGAGTAAGCAATTTTTTGCCGCACCATATTGAAGCGCTCGTTGAAAACAAAGCATCTGTTATGCCGATGGTAAATCAGTTTGAATTTCACCCGGGAAAATTTTCCGGAGAAACACTTGATTTCTGTGCTGAAAACGGAATTGTTGCGGAGGGATGGAGCCCGCTTGGCAGCGGAGAAGTGCTTAACAGTTCAATCATCAAAGATTTATCAAAAAAATATTCTTGTACAGCTGCACAAATATGCTTAAAATGGGTTGAAAGCAAAAATGTAATTCCCATACCACGCAGTAAAGATGCACTGCGTATGAAAGAAAATCTTTTTCTTCCGGATTTTGAAATTCATCCCGACGATATAAAACTGTTAGACCAAATAAAAAATATCGGATGTTCGATTTATATCCCCGATGTTAATCATCCGCAATAACAACTAAAGAAACACCGCATAATTAAAGAGTGCAGTATTCTCTTAAAATATGAAATAAATGTAATGTAATATTATTGACATAACTATTCACTGATGATATAATGACTTTCGTGGAATATCCATATTCGGTTGAAGATTCCGGGAGAGGCCGCAGTTATGCGGAGCCGAAGGGGCAGCAAGAACTCTCAGGCAAAAGGACCGGTTTCCGACGATACTCCGGAGAGCGCATGGCGCACCGAAGAAGCAATCCGTCAGAAAATCATCGGGCGGAGAATCTTTCAGGTATGATACGGGGGCACAAAACATTATGTTTTTGTGGCCCTGTTTTTTTATTTTCGGGTCACGGGAAGGAGTTAAAATGGAGCTTAAAACACCGCTTTATGACATCCATATTGAAGAAGGCGGAAAAATCGTACCTTTTGCAGGCTATCTGCTCCCCGTCCAGTACGGTACGGGCGTTATCAAAGAGCATATGGCAGTCAGAGAAGAATGCGGTATATTCGATGTTTCGCATATGGGTGAAATTATGTTCACGGGCGAAACCGCACTCAAAACTCTCAACCACATCATGACAAATGATTTCACCGATATGCCGCTCGGCAAGGTGCGTTACAGTCTTATGTGCAACGAAAAAGGCGGCTGTGTTGACGACCTTATAGTTTACAAATTCGGAGAGCAGGAATACTTTGTTGTTGTTAATGCGGCAAACAAGGATAAGGACTATGCGCATATGCTCAAAAACCTTCTTCCGGGCACAAAGGCCGAGGATATTTCGGATACTCTTGCCGAAATTGCGCTCCAGGGGCCCAAGGCTCCCGAAATTCTTGCGGAGCTCCTTGACGAAGAATTTATTCCGAAAGGATATTATACCGTTGTTAAATCCGCCGTTATAGACGGTATGGACTGTATCATTTCAAGAACGGGCTACACAGGCGAGCTCGGATATGAAATATTCACAAAGAACGAAAATGCCGTAAAGCTCTGGAAGCTTCTCAGAGAAACCGGCAAAAAATACGGCCTTATTCCCTGCGGACTCGGCGCAAGAGATACGCTGAGACTTGAAGCAGGTATGCCGCTTTACGGTCACGAAACGAGCGAGGAAATTTCTCCGCTTGAAGCAGACCTCGGATTCGGCGTAAAGCTTGATAAAGAAGAATTCATCGGAAAAGCCGCTCTCATCGAGCGTGGAGAACCGAAAATCATCCGTGTCGGTCTTGAGGTTACGGGCAGAGGAATTGTCCGTGAGCATCAGGATATTTATATCGGAGACAAAAAAATCGGCACAACTACATCGGGAACGCATTGTCCTTATATCGGCAAGCCCGTTGCCATGGCTCTCATTGATGTTCAGTGCAGTGAGCTCGGCACCGAGGTTGAGGTTGATGTAAGAGGACGCCGCATACCCTGCAAGGTTATCCCGTATGTATTTTATAAAAGACAGAAAAAAACAGTTTAATCAGGAGGAATTTACAATGTCAGAAATCATGAACGGTTTAAAGTATTCAAAAACACACGAATGGATTAAGGAAGAGGACGGACTTTTTGTTATCGGTCTTTCCGATTTCGCACAGAGTGAGCTCGGTGATATAGTATTTATCAATCTTCCCGTTGAGGGTGACGGCGTAACCGCAGGCGAAGCTTTTGCAGATGTTGAATCCGTTAAGGCTGTTTCCGATGTTTATTCACCGGTAAGCGGTATTGTTGCCGAAATCAACGAAGAGCTTATTGATAATCCGGCTCTTGTAAACGAAGCTCCGTATGATGCATGGTTTATAAAGGTTTCGGATGTTGAAGACACAGAAGAGCTTCTTGAATCCGACGAATATGCCGCATTCTGCGAAAGCGAAAAGGAGTAATAATATGGGAAGCTACATTCCGAACACACGGGATGAACGGCTTGAAATGCTCAGAAGCATTGGCTTAAGCTCACCGGATGAGCTTTATTCGGTTGTGCCCGAGAAAGCCCGTGTTAAAGAGCTCAATCTGCCCGACGGACTTTCCGAGCTTGAGGTTGCACGCAAGGTAAATGCAATTGCAGATAAAAACAAGCTTTACTCTTCAATTTTCCGTGGAGCCGGTTCATATTGCCACTATATCCCGTCAATAGTGAAAACAATCACATCAAAAGAAGAATTCGTTACTGCCTATACGCCGTATCAGGCGGAAATCAGCCAGGGTATTCTTCAATCCATATTTGAATATCAAACGCAGATTTGCGAGCTTACCGGCATGGATGTTTCCAATGCTTCCGTTTATGACGGCGGTACAGCCGCCGCCGAAGCCGTTCTTATGAATGTTGACGGCAGACGCAAGCTCAGCGTTGTTATATCGGAAACAACCAATCCCGATGTACTTACGGTTGTTAAAACCTACTGCGAATCAAGAAATGTTCCCGTAACGGTTGTTCCGTCAAAGGACGGTGCAACGGATATTGATGCCCTGAAAGCGGCTGTTACCAACGAAACCGCCTGCGTTTATGTTCAGAGCCCCAACTATTTCGGCATTATCGAGGATATGGATACCATTGTTGCCGCCGCTCACGAGCTCGGCACAAAGGTTGCAATGGGCGTTAACCCCGTTTCTCTCGGACTTCTCAAAACTCCGGGCGAATACGGCGCCGATATAGCCTGCGGCGAGGGTCAGCCTCTCGGCATTCCGATGGGCTTCGGCGGTCCTTATCTCGGATTTATGGCGGCAAAAAGCGATATGATGAGAAAACTG
>JAZQON010000033.1:0-27199 GCA_045627825.1 Acutalibacteraceae bacterium | reverse complement strand
ATCACCTGTGCTGACGGTGAAATAGCCGTAAATCAGTCGCTGTCGTCTTTCAAGAGCAATATCGGAAATGATTTTATACCAACTCACCGTTCATTTATTGTCAATCTTGAACACATCAAACGGATTTCAAAAACAGATGTTCTTCTCGATAACGGCAAATCCGTTCCCGTTTCAAGAAGAATGTATGAAGATATTAACAAAGCCTTTGTCGCTTATTACAGGAGATAATTATGTCGTTATTTGATAAGCTGTTTCACCGCAGCATAGATAAAAGAATATCCTCCTATCAGCAGGAGCTTATCGAAAAGCATTGCGAAGAGGTGCAGAATATTTATAACACAATGCGTGGTTGGCGGCACGATTACCGCAATCACATTGCCGTTATGCAGTCCGATTTAAAGACCGGGAAACTCGATGCACTCGAAAAATATCTCGGAGAATTGAATATTGACCTTAACACCGTGGATACCGTCGTAAAGACGGGCAATGTGACCGTAGATGCTATTCTGAACAGCAAGCTTGCCCTTGCGCAGAATAAAAGTATCAGAACAGATGTAACCGCAAGCGTGCCTGAAACGGATATAACGGATGTTGAACTTTGCGTTATTATCGGCAATCTTTTGGACAATGCTATGGAAGCCTGTCTGAAAATTGAAAACGAAGCGGACAGATTTATCCGTGTTTATATCGGTCTTTTCAAAGAGCAGTTTTATATATCCGTAACCAATGCCATGACGGGAACACCGAAAAGGGTCGGCAAAATCTATAAGACCACAAAAGGCGAAGACCACGGCTTCGGTCTGATGCGAATTGACGGAATCGTTAAAAAATACGGCGGTTATTTAAAAAGAGAGCACGAAGAAGGCGTTTTCGGCACTGAAATCATGCTTCCCGTTACCGTTCGTGCAGAAAATTGAACCATTCACGCAAAAGCAGTCACTTACGACTGCTTTTTTGATATACTCCGAATCGAGGTGAAATGGATTGAAAAAGGATAAGAAAACGCAACATTCTTTCATAAACAATACGATATATATGTTCAGACTTATTTTAGGATGGGACAAGGCTCAAATTCCTGTCAGTATCGGGATTTCTGTATTCAATGTAGTGATGGAATTGAATGTGGTAAGTTTTATTACCGCCCTGACCTACTGCCTTGAAAACAAAAAGGGTATCGGCAGTATTCTGATAGCAACCGGTATTGTTTTGGTTATACAAGTTGCTGCAAGTCTTCTTAGTAATAAGACTACTCTGATTATGAGAATAAAACTCGGGAGAATCACAAGACATTTCGATGTGTTACTCGCCGAAAAAGTAATGAACCTGGATTTTGATATAATAGAAGGTACGGCAGGCCGAGATAAATACCAAAAGGCGAAAAACACACTTGGTTTTGACGGCGTTTACGGCTTTATGGAAAAATATACGAATCTTCTGATGTGCATTATTTTCATCGCTGTTTACGGGACGGTTACCGTTAACCTCAATCCGTGGCTTATCCTGATTCTTACGGGACTTGAAGCATTGAAGCTTATTTCAACAGCCGTTGAAAGTCACTTGATTGATAAAACCAGAGATCCCATTGCAAGAATTGACCGAAAACTGAATTATGTAAACAAAACATCCCGTGATTTTGCCATAGGCAAAGATATCCGCATTTTTAAGCTTCGTGATTACTTAATTCAAATGAGTGACTGTTTTATCGGTGAGCGAAAATTCTGGACGAACAAAATGTATTTTTACTATTTCTGCTCGGATATGATAGGGCTTGTTATTAGTGTAGGAATAGAAATTGCCATTTTCGCCTACCTTATTTATGCGTTTCTTAAAGGAGAAACATCAAAAACCGAGCTTGTATTATTTGCCTGCACCGTTACGGAATTTACGCATTGGATTAGTGTAATCGGAGAGGAAATCGGAAATTTTATTCCGCTGAATATAAAGATTGATAATCTTCGTGAGTTCCTTGATATAAAAAACAATTTCAGACAAAACGGCGGCAGACCTCTACCCAAAGACTCTCCCTATGAGATTGAACTTCGGGATGTTTCCTTTACATACCCCGGCAGTGATACAGAAACCCTTTCTCATATTAACCTTACTGTTCGCAAGGGTGAAAATCTTGCCCTTGTGGGTGTGAACGGAGCCGGTAAAACGACCCTTGTCAAACTGATTTGCGGTTTGTATCAACCCACAAGCGGACAGATTCTGTTAAATGGTGTTGATATAACGGAGTTTAACCGCAATGAATACTACGGTGTTATTTCTGCGGTTTTTCAGGAACCGAGATTTTTACCCTGTACCGTTCTTGAAAATGTTTCAATGGCGCCTGAACAGGAAAGTGATAAAGAGAATTTTTCTGTTTGTATTGAAAAAGCAGGCTTGACCGAAAAAATCAAATCCCTGCCGCAAAAAGAGAACACCTATCTTGTTAAAAATATTAACGAAGATGCTGTTGAACTCTCCGGCGGCGAAATGCAAAGGTTACTGCTTGCAAGAGCATTGTATAAGGATTCTCCGATTTTGGTTTTAGATGAACCCACAGCCGCATTAGACCCGATTGCGGAAAATGAGATTTATCTGCGATACAGCGAGATTTCACATAATAAAACCTCGATATATATTTCCCATCGACTTTCATCAACCAGATTCTGCGACAGAATAGTACTGCTTGATAACAGTAGAATCGCTGAAATCGGAACTCACAATGAACTGTTGAATCAAAATGGAAAATATGCCGAAATGTTCAACATTCAAAGCAAATATTACAGAGAGGGGGAAGAAGACAATGGAGAAGGGTAATAAAAGGACACTGAAAGAAGATTTTTCTTTAATCAAAAGAGTAATCAATCTGATTAACCAGGTGCAGCCCCGTTTTATCTTGCACGCCTGCATTTTTAATTTCTGCTTTGAGGGTGCAAGGTTTTCTTCAAATTATATAACTGCCGCCATTGTTGATGAATTAACCGGTGACAGAAGAATAAAAATTCTTACTATATTGCTTTCTTTTTATTTGATAGAAGTTGTTCTTCGTGTTTTGCGTGACTACTCGTGGAGAAAAATAAGAACCTTTCACATTATCGCTCCAAAATGGGAAGAAAAACTACTCAATGCAAAAAGCTTTGAAATGGATTACAGAAACACAGAAGATGCTTCCGTACGGGCGAAGCGTCAGATGATTACAGACAGAGCCGAAAAAGGTGGATTTGAAGAAACCGCCGGACAGTTAATAAACATTATCGGCGGTATGTGGAAATTTTTGCTTGCCTTTGCTATTTCAATAACACTGTTTTTCAAGCATCCGGACACCGTTTTAACAGGCGGAGAAAAGATTATTGACTCACCGTTATTCACATTGTTGTTCTTTGTTCTTATCGGCATTATTTCTTATCTTGAATATGTAATCAACGGTAAATATTATCACAAGATTGTAAAAAGCCAACAGAAACGAAGTTTGTCGCAAATTCATCTTCATTATTATTTTGATGAATATCTTGATGACAGTAAGGCGGCAAAGGATGTTCATATCTATAAGCAGAAAAATCTTATTTTTCATTCTTTCAATCGTTTCTATGATGATTGGGAAAAATACAGTCACGAGTGGTACAATAATGATAGAAAACGATTCAATGCTCACAGTATCCTTTATCTCATTATTACAGGGTTAACCTATTTGTATGTAGCATTAAAAATTCATATCGGTGCGTTTGGTATCGGCAGCTTTATTAAATATCAGTTCAGTATCGCAAGGATTATGGAAGGTTGTTTTATCATCTCAAATTCTGTTACAAGGCTGAGAGCCAACAACGATTATCTTGAACTGTTTTTTGAATATCTTGATATGCCAAGCGAAATGCACTACGGCAAAATTCCAACCGAGAAACGAAGCGACAACATATATGACATTGAATTTCATAATGTCAGCTTCAAATATCCGCACTCGGATGTTTATGCAATAAAGAATCTTTCATTTAAATTCAAGGTTGGCGAAAAGGTTGCGGTTGTCGGGATGAACGGCAGCGGTAAAACTACAATGATAAAACTGCTTTGCAGACTTTATGATCCGACGGAGGGATATATTACCCTCAACGGTATTGATATTTCAAAGTACGATTACGAAGATTATATGGCTCTCTTTGGGGTAGTATTTCAGGATTTTCGTTTGTTTTCCTTCACCCTCGGCGAAAATGTTGCCTGCACGCAAGAATATGACGATGAAAAGGTTCTTTCCTGTCTTAACATAGCAGGAATGAAAGAAAGAGTATCATCACTTCCCGACGGATTGAAATCCGTTATTTTCAAGGACTTTGACGAAAACGGAATAGAAATATCGGGTGGCGAAGCACAGAAAATCGCCATTGCGAGAGCATTGTATAAGGATGCACCGTTTGTAATTCTTGACGAACCTACAGCCTCCCTTGACCCTCTTGCAGAATATGAAATCTATTCCCGTTTTAACGATATGGTGGAAAACAAGACGGCGGTTTATATCTCACACCGCCTGTCCTCCTGCCGCTTCTGTGACAAAATTGCAGTCTTCCACGAGGGCAAAATGATTCAGTTCGGCTCTCACGAAGACCTGCTGAAAGATACAAACGGCAAATACTATGAGCTTTGGAACGCCCAGGCACAGTATTATAACGAAAAAACAACAGCATAAAGCAAAAGCAGACCGAAGAAAAATCTTTGGCCTGCTTTTTCGCTTGTAGTCACTCAACTGTGACTGCAAAAAAATAAGCGAAAATTATTATTGACAATCGAACATTTGTTTGCTATAATTCTTTTGTAATCGGACATACCGTTCAATTTTTGAAAGGAGCATATCATGGCTGAGTATTTACCGTCGGAAAATATCGGTACACGCTTGCAGGATGTTTTGAAAAGTCGGCAGATTTCAAAAGAAGATATTACCGAAATAACCGGAATGAGTATCAGTACACTCAACAGAATATTGAAAGATGAAACGAAGCTCTCAGCCGATGATGCTTCAAGGATTGCAAGGTATCTGGGCGTTTCAACCGATTTTCTGCTGTGCCTGACCGATGAACCTTATCCCGTTTACCGTGATCTGGAGCTGCTTGGTTTAACTCCCGAATCTGCCGATAAAATGTACAGCAAAAAGATTGATACGGATATTCTGAATCTGCTTATCAATGATAATGTTTTTGCGGCTATGCTCAAAGAAATTGCTCTTTATCGCAGCGGCTTTTATTCTGTTGGAGCTGCCGCACAGAACACTGTCCTTAACGAAGCAAGGAAACTGCTCATACCCGAAGCAAGTGCAGAGGTTGAAAAATATATTGACCGTACTCCCGAAGCAAAAGCCGCTGCCGATATTCATAAATATCTTGATATTTGTCTGTCTCATGTCAAAAAGGATAATAAGCCCGAAACGGAAAAGGCTAAAAATCTTACAAAAGATATTATGAAACAGATAATACGGGAACAGCAGAAGAATAATATAGCAATGCTCCGTGTCAATGCCGAGAAGATAGCGGAAAGCATAGTTTCAACCGTCAGCGGCTATGACGGCGTAACGGAAGAAATGAAAACGAATCTTCTCAATGCCCTGCTGCCGTTCTTCAAAACTCCCATCAGGAAAAAGAAATGACGGAATATACCAACGAAGAATTGGTCTGCCGTGCTCAGAACGGTGACCAATCGGCAAAGGAACTGTTATACAGTCGGAATGCGAGATTCATAAAATCTATGGCACTTGAAGCATATAAGTTATGTCAGAGTCCAAAAGGCATTGATTTTGACGATATGTTTCAGGAAGCGGGAATTGCTTTTCTTCTTTCCATGGGTGATTATGATATAAACTCCGGGTATTCGTTTCTGACTTATTCAGGTACTTGCATAAAGAACAGAGTCAGAAACCATATCATTTCCGAATCGGACAGAAACGGCAAAACATTAAGTCTTGAATATGTAACGGCAGATAATTATGAAGTGAATCTTCTCAACGAGGATTTGCCTTATGTCAACGATTACCGCAGTCAGAAATCCTCATCGGCAGAGGATGAATATTTCAAAAAGTTCAAGAACGAACAACTGACAAAAGCATATAACTTTCTGAATCCGAGACAGCAGAAATACATTTCCTATCGTTATGGATTGGGCGAGTATGACAGTCCCCACAGCAGAAACAACGCCGCAGAATACTTCGGACTGACCTACGAAAAAGCAACAGACCTTGAAAAAGAAAGTCTGGAGGTTTTGAGGAAAATGTATTATATGGATTGATGTAGAAATTGAAATCGTTTTTTTATACGAACAAAATTGTGCAATAAAAAGTTCGCAAAATTTTGCGATTGATTTTTTGAACTTTTTGTGATAGAATATGTGTAAATACTGATAATATAATCGGGTGAGTTTATGACAGAGTCAAAAAATCTTGAATTTAAAGAAACCGTTACCAACACTTTCTTAAAAACCGTCAGTGCATTTGCAAATTTCAGAACCGGAGAGATAAAATTCGGCGTAACGGATTCGGGAATATCAAAGGGTATTGAAAATGCCGACAGCGTATGCCTTGATATTGAAAACAGAATAAATGACAGCATTTCACCGAAGCCGCAGTTTACACTGTCGGTAAACAGCAATAATGTTATTACTCTTACAGTGTTTGAAGGCTTATATAAGCCGTATCTTTATAAGGCAAAAGCTTACAGAAGAAGCGACACCGCCACGATAGAGGTCGATTCCGTTGAGCTTCGCAGATTGTTGCTTGAGGGGCAGAATTTATCGTTTGAAAACCTGAAAGCCGCAAAACAGGAGCTTACCTTCTCGGTTCTTGAACGCAAGATGAACGAGCAGTTTTCACTTGATAATTTTGATACCGATGTTCTCAAAACACTTGAATTGTTTTCGGATAAGGACGGATTCAATGTTGCCGGTGAAATAGTGGCAGATGAAAACACATTTCCGGGCATTGATATTGTGAGATTCGGTAACAGCATTGATATTATATTGGACAGAGAAACACACGAGCATATTTCTTGCCTGCTGCAGTTTGACAATGCACTCTCCATGTTCCGTAAATACTATCAGTATGAAGAAATCAAAGGTGCCCTGCGTGAAACGGTGGAGCTGATTCCCGAAAAGGCTTTCAGAGAAGCAGTTGTAAATGCTCTTGTTCACAGAACATGGGATGTTAAATCACATATAAGAATATCTATGTTTGCGGATAAAATAGAAATATCCTCACCCGGCGGACTTACCCACGGAATCACCGAAGAAGAATATCTGAACGGAAGAATATCTCTGCTGAGAAATCCGATTATCGGAAATATCTTTTTCCGTCTGCATCAGATTGAGCGCTTCGGAACAGGCGTAAAAAGAATCAATGAGGCATACTCCGAAAGCGAAACAAAACCGCAGTTTAATGTCAATGATAATTCCATAACGGTTATTTTGCCGATATTCAGAAAAGATTTGCCGCTGTCTGCAGACGAAAAAGCTGTATATTATGCGGTGAAAGGAAAAAAGCTCGTTCCCATTTCCGAAATTACGGCATCGGTCAGCTTCAGCAAATCAAAAGTAACGGTTATACTGAAAAATCTTATGGATAAAGGCTATGTAAAGGCAATAGGAACAGGACGAGGAAGAAAATACTTCTGTGATTGATATAGACAAGGTACGGATAAGGAGGTGAGAAAGTGAATACGGTAATATATGCCCGTTATTCAAGCCATGCGCAGAACGAGCAGTCCATTGAAGGGCAGCTGAAGGTCTGTTATGAATATGCCGAAGCAAACGGAATGACTGTTATCGGTGAATATATTGACCGGGCACAGAGCGGAACAAATGACAAAAGAGAAGAATTTCAGAAAATGCTTGTTGACAGTGCCAACGGCTCATTTGATACCGTTCTGGTTTATCAGCTTGACCGTTTTGCGAGGAACAGATATGACAGTGCGGTAAACAAAGCAATTCTGAGAAAAAACGGTGTCAGAGTTGTATCATCCCGTGAAAACATCACTGATGACGCGTCCGGTATTCTCGTTGAGGGCGTGTTGGAGAGCCTTGCGGAATACTTCTCGGCAGAGCTTTCGCAAAAAGTCAGACGAGGTATGCTCATTAACGCAGAAAAATGCAAGTTCAACGGCGGCACAATACCTTTCGGTTATTCAGTTGACAGCGATAAAAATTATGTGGTCAATCCAGATTAGGCGTTTATTGTTATTGAGATATTTGAGCGATATGCAAGCGGTGAAACCATACAGTCAATAAAAGATGATTTGAAAATTCGTGCTTGTTTGTTGTGCCGGAGAAAACACAGTGTCTCGGAAAATCCCTTGCGAAACGGTCATACGGTATTTTGTATGTATCTTTCATTCGGGAAATCTGAGCTTTTGTTGCTTCAATGCTTTTTGAATTTGCTGTTGCAACAAACTCCGAAAGCTCTACTATCCAATGCCCCATTATCCTGCGGCATATCATATCGTCACTCATATTGCTGATATCATCACAGAACCATTCGTCTTTTATTGCAAGAAAACACATGAACAGGTGAAGCTCCTTTTCCTGTTTTGACATTGAAATGTCCTCCTTTGAATGTATGAATTTTTAGTAATATTAAAAAATGCTTGATTTTCACCACAAAGTTGCATATAATTGTACCGAGAGGTGAAAATATGATAAAAACAACAGCAATGATGCTTCAGGAACTATCTGACTATTCCTCACCGAAGACAAAGCTTTCACGCATGGTGAAAAACGGAGAATGCTTTCCGATAATAAAAGGCTTATATGAAACCGAAAAGGACGTTGCTCCTCATCTTCTTGCGGCGAGCATATACGGCCCGTCTTATGTTTCGTTTGACTATGCACTTGCTTATTACGGGTTGATACCGGAAGCGGTATATTCCGTTACTTGTGCGACTTTTGAAAAAAAGAAAAAGAAAAAATATGTCACTCCATTTGGGACATTTTCTTTTCGTGATGTTCCGTCTGATGCTTTTCCGTATTATCTGGAAATAAAAAAGGAAGGCGATTATTATTTCCGAATCGCATCCCCGGAAAAAGCACTTTGCGACAAGCTTTACACCATCAGCCCGGTAAGAAATGCAAAAGAACTCACCCAACTTCTTTTTGACGATTTAAGACTTGATGAGAATGAGTTTAAAAAGATGGATCTCAATGTGATATCCGACCTCGACAACAAATATCATTCAACAAATATTAAAAAACTGTATTCCGTTTTAAGGAGGGTAAAGAATGAATCCGGCAATTGAGCAAATGCTTTCTCCTTATTCAGTTTTGGGAAATATTGACCGTAAAAATGTAATGAAGGAGGTTATGCAGGAAATTGTTCTGTGTTCTCTTTCGAGAGCAGGCTTCTTTGATAAAGCTGCATTTTACGGAGGAACGGCTTTAAGAATTTTTTACGGACTTGACCGCTTTTCTGAAGATCTGGACTTTTCTTTAATGACAAAAGACAGCTCGTTTGATCTGCTGTCATATTTCCCCGCTCTTGAAAAAGAGGTTAAATCGTTTGGGTTGAATGTTAATATTGAGGAAAAAGCCAAAACAAAAGACAGCAATATAAAATCTGCGTTTCTGAAAGGAAACACCAAAGAACATCTGCTGTTGTTCTATTCCGATGAAAGACTTGCTGAAAGTGTTGCAAAAAATGAAGTCATAAAAATCAAATTTGAGGTTGATGTTAATCCGCCGCAGTTTGCTTCATTTGAACGAAAGTATAAGCTTCTTCCCGTACCTTATGAAGTAAATCTATACGACATGCCATCATTATTCGCCGGAAAAATACATGCGGTTATTGCACGAGGGTGGCAAAACCGTGTAAAGGGTCGTGACCTTTATGATTATGTTTTTTACATCTCAAGAAATGCTGCGGTAAACCTTAAGCATCTTACGGCACGTCTTGCAGATTCGGGATTAATTGACGAGGATACAGTATGCAGTCCCGAAGATATAAAGCAGATGCTTATTTCTAAATTTGACAGTATTGACTATTTGCAGGCAAAAGATGATGTTGAACCGTTTATACGTGATTCAACTGCTCTCAACGTATGGAGTGCAGACTTTTTCAAGCAGATAACCGAAAACCTGAAATTCATTTGAAAAAAGAAGGAATTCGCTTTTTGTTTTGGAAGCGGACTCCTTCTTATTTTTGCAATAAAACCTTCTGTTAAAATTTCTTATTTTTTTCAAGAGTGGGTGTTTTTGCAGAAAAAACACAGTACCGGGTACTGTAAAATCGACTTTTTCCCGCTCAGTTTTTCCTTAACGATGAACTTATCGTCAGGGGGATTTCTATTCGGCAAAGGGATAATTTCACAATACCTACTTAAACCCGGAATGATAAAATTCCATAACAAACGCCTCCGTTTTCAGTTTGATTAAGAGAAAAATTCAGAAAATTTTCAAAATATTTTGCAGCACAATATATTGAGATCCACTATTATTCACCCCGCACGACCTGCCCAATATGTACGGTTTATTGGCGCAGGCAAGGATGATTCTGCCCGAAACAATAGTAAATGTAATCGCAAAAATCCAAAAATCTGTTGACAACCTTTTAGCGATTTAATATAATAAACTAATATAAATAAAATGGATTATTATACCTTTATGTGCTTTTAAAAGAAGGTGATGAGTTGGAAACGGCAAAGCCCGGATATGGTTCCGGTCACGGCTTTTTAAGTCGGAACGCTTTGAAATATTTTGCGGTTGCCTGTATGATATGCGACCACATTGCGGTGGCGTTTGTTGATGATGAGCCGCTGAAAACGGTGCTGACTTTTCTCGGCGGGCTGACAATGCCGATTATGGCGTTCTTCCTTGCGGAAGGCTATGTTCACACAAGGAATGTTAAAAGATACGCCGCAAGGTTGTTTGCTTTTGCCGTGTTGTCAATTCTTCCGTTCTGCTATCTTACAACCGGCGGCCGGCTGCCGATTGAAATAGTAAGCGGCAGAGTGAGTTCGTCGGCAATGAGCATTCCGTTTTCGGACGGCTCGCTTGTGATTTACAGAGCCAATTTCCTTTTTAACCTTTTGCTCTCGCTCATCAATATTGCGGCGTGGGACAAACTGAAAATCCCGGTTCCGTTCAAGGTGATTATCACCGCTGCCGTCTGCTGGCTTTCAACGGGCTGTGACTGGGGCTACTGGTGTGTGCTGATGAGCTTCATATTCTGGAAATTCCGTGATAAGCAGATTCTGAAATGGGCTCTGTATTCGCTTGTTTCGGTTTCACTCATTTTCTATTTCAAGGCTTTTCAGAATCCGCTACTGTTCGGCGTTTCATATTCGTTCAGGCCGGTGCATCTGGATTTGCTTTTGATTATTCCGCTGCTTGCGTTTTGCTATAACGGCAAAAAGGGCAGGGGCGGCAGATTCGGCAAATGGTTTTTCTATGTTTTTTACCCGGCGCATCTGCTGATTATAGACATAATTCTTGTCTGCCTTTCGGGGTGACAGGGTGAATATATATATGAAGTTTACATAAATGCAAAGTGAGGAGAATGAAATGAAAAAAACAAGTTTTGCAAAAAAGCTTCTGGCAGTCTTCCTGAGCCTTCTTATGGCGTGGGGCGTTGCCGCTCCTGCGTTTGCCGTTGAGGATCCGGAGGAATTCGATTTTTTTAATGAAGATAGAACACAAGCTCAAATCGATCAGATTATGGATACTCAGAATTTTAGAGTCGGCCAACTGTACGAATATTTCCATGCGGTGGAGGAGGGCAAGAATGCTCCAGAAACCTTTGCGCAGACTGCGGCAAAATGGTTTGACTACGGTCTGACCGGCGTTACATATCTGAGCAGCGTTGTGAACCTTGTCAACAGCGTGGTTTCAATTCTGCAGATGTGCGGTGTTATCAAAAGTGAAACCGAAATACTCGGCGAAAAAATTCAGTATATTTCCGAAAGTCTGCAAAGCGTTGAACTGACGGTGGATGAGATCGACCGCAAGACCGATGCCATTCTCAACACTCTCTCCAATCAGTTTGCGGATATCGACTTAAAGCTCATAAATCAGGATTATAACCACTATAAGGATGATGTGTGGGGCCGCTTCTATACCGATGCTCTGCTCCCGATGCAGGCATTGCAGACTCAGTACGGCGATGACATCAACTGGCTGCTTGTGAGCTACGCCGAGCAGTGGCAGAACGGCAGCAGCAAAACGGACCTGCGTTCCCTTTTCGGCAAAAATGAAGAGGGCGAGCTGATCCAGCTCTATTCCGGCAAAAATATCGGTGATGCGGGCAAAGCTCTGCCTAAGGCCCCGGCAAAGTCCATTGACTCCCTCAAGGTGGATTATTCGGTAACTCTGCCCTCGGCATATATCAGCCGCAATATTGATAAAAATATCACTCTCAATTCAAAGAACTGCCTTGATGCCGTGGCACAGGCAGTCAAAAAGGGCATTTATGAGGCGGCGGAAAACGGCGAGCTTTCCGCTTACAGCGGCTTTAATGCCGAGTGGCGCTCCCTGAATAAGGAAGCAAAGCAGAAAAAGGCGGAGGAATATGCCGCTTATCTTACGGATGCTCTCTTCTTTGCCTGCTCCTACACCGAGGCTAACGAAAAGAACTTTGCTTCGGATGTCAAAATAGCCTATCAGACCTTCACAAAATGGCTTTCGGGCAGCGATTCGCTCACTTCTCCTCTTGTTGCTCAGTTCAAAATGCTCTCCCTCACTCATGCTTTTGAATATGAAGTCATTGACCAGGTCAATGAAATCGGTTACGGCCTCTGCACAATGAATATGAACTTTTTCAATTTTGCTCAGACCGTGCTTTCCATGAGCAAGGCATACGGCGAAAAGGCAAATAAAGATGTCAGCACTATGTATGAAACCGCCGACAAAGCCATGACAAATGATTATCTCGGCTTTGTGACCGGCAACCCGAATTTCTGCTATATGACGGAATGCGTGCTTGAATATAAGCCCGTCACCGTTGAAAGCACCATGACCTTTATTTACGATGAGCCCGATAACCAGGAGTATGTGGGTCAGGTGGTCAATTATGACGGTCATGAGTCGCACGGCAGCTGGCGCCTTTTTGAAAAGGGCAAGAGCAATGAGAGCGACACTGTGAAGAATCAGTCCCAGTCGGATCTGCTCGGCAAAACGATCACCACCAAGGAAGCAAGGCTCATTTACGCCATGTATAAGAGCAGCGGTGCAAACGGCAGCTTCGGCGATTATCTTGTGAATAATAAAGTGGCTGCCGAGGCTGACGGCGTAACGAATAATATTATTACCTCAATCAACAACATCGGTCTTGATCTCGGCATGGATACCGACCTTATCTGCCACTGGGCGGTCAATGTTGCCGAATACGGTCACCATGACTACGAAAACGGCAAAGTTTATGCTGTGCCGGGCGGCGTTAAAGGCAGACTGGATGACAATGATAACTACCATGTCAAAGATAAAGCCATAGGCGGCGTGTTCAACACTGCCACCGGCAAAAGCGACGAAAACGGAACCATTGCAAGCCGTGCTTTCTATGGCGACAGGCAAAAGATATACGCCTTCTCGGATACGGATTATTCCTTCAAAAGAGAAAAGCTGAGCAGAGATAAGATTGAAGAACTGCATCTGGAAGAAAGGCAAATGTCAAATACGCTTTACACCGTAAATGCCACCTTCTCTTCCGCTCAGGGCATGCTCGTTTCCGCAGAGCCCAAAACCTACACCTTCCCCGCAAGCACAAAAACAATTCCCGATAATTTCTTCGGCTCAGCTTCTGAAATTGAAAGGCTGATTTTTGAAGGCACACCCGAATCAATTGCCGAAAATGCTTTCAGCGGTGTCGGCACCCGTGCAAAGCGCTGCTTTATCAAGGCTCCCTTTGCCACGGGCTCCCTTGTGAACGCCTGGCACGGCGGATATTTCGGCAATATGTATATAACCGTTGAGAAAAATGACGGCTCCGGCGAAAAGGAAACCGTTGTTGCAGTCGGCGGCGAGGCGATATCAAATGTTGTGTGCCCCTTCACGGCTCCCGAAAAAGCCGAGTTTGACGGCTGGAGCTTTTACCCCAACGGTGTCGCCGCCAAAGCGGATGAATCCGTGCCTGTTGCTCATTCGGCGAATGAAGGCGCAAGCCTCTATGCCGTGTGGAAATATGACCACGAGCACGATTTTGAGGTGACGGCAGAGGGCAAGCCCGCAACCTGCACCGAGAACGGAAAAACAGAAGAAAAAACCTGCAAAACCTGCGGCTATAAGGAAGTCAAGGTCATTCCCGCAACAGGTCATTCCTGCGTATATGCTAAAGATTACTCTACCGGCGAATATATTGCCGAATGCACCTGCCATGATTATTACGCTCATCTTTACCCGAGAACCTTCGGAAATCATACCGTCTGGAGCGAAAACAAAACCGGTGACGATGTGGAGCTTGCAGGATACACCTGGATAAAAGAAGACGGCGTTTATGTTATCGAGAGCAATAACCCCGGCAATGTCAATGACCGTCAGGGAATTGTGGTCAAAGACGGAGTAAACGCAAACATCTGCCTTGCAGGTGTGGAATTATCCGGCAGTGCAAACACGACCTGTTTCGATATAGGAAAATCAAATGTTCATCTCACCCTCAACGGTGAAAACAAAATAACAAGCTATCAATCCGCACCCTTTGTGTGCGAAGGCAATCTCACGGTTGACGGCACGGGCAGCCTGATCGTGACGAGCTCCGCCGTTGACACGCCGATATCCTGCACGGGAGAAAGCACGGTCATCAAAAGCGGCTGCATCAGAGCCGAAGGCGGTTTCACCTTCTCCATTAAGATAAACGATGACAAAACGGGCGGAAAGCTGGTCATCGGCGAAAACGCCTCTGTATATGCCAAAAACGGAATCGATGCCGCAGCGGTAAACGAAAACGGCGAAAGAGTTTATCCTCTGATGATCCCGAACAGCAGCTTCGACATCATTACGGTTGACGGCAGAGAGCTGCCGAGTGATTTCACATATGAAAAAAACGGCAATGCATATATCCACATCACAGCCGGAGACCATGAAATCATGGTCGGCAGAGAATATAAAGGCTTTGAGCCGTTTGATACTTCCGACTGCCGTGAAAAGCAGTACGGCGATTTCACCGTTCTCAATCCGACCGGTGACCCCAATGCCGTCAGCTTCATCGGCGGCAATCTTACAGTCAAAAAATCCGTACCCTTAACAATTAAAAACACAGACCCCGACAAAGCAACAGGCCACATAATTTATATTTACCCGGAGGTGGATGCCGATATAACCTTAGCCGGTGTAAATATTGATAAGAGCAATATCGATGCTTCGGCAATCTTAATTTCATACGGTACCTATGTTACAGGCAATGTTAAAATAACGCTGGCGAAGGATACCGAAAACATCGTTCGTGGCGGCGAAGCCGGTATCTCTCTTGCAGGCAGATACGGCTCACTGACTATTGACGGCGAAGGCTCGCTCACCGTTACGGGTGCAAGAGATTCGGCAGCCATCGGCTCCGTCAAAAACAAGTCTGCAGGCAGCATTATCATAAACGGCGGCACGATCAACGCAAGCGTTTTCAATTCCGAAGCCGCAGCTATCGGTTCCGGCAAAATCGAATCCGGCGCAAGCATAGATACCGACTATGCCGTAAATAACATCACAATAAACGGCGGCAAGGTTTACGCAAATTCCGATAAAGCTCCGGCAGTGGGCGCAGGCATCTGCGAGCAGAACCTGCCCACGCAGAATATCACCGTCAACGGCGGTATGCTTATCGCAAGCAGTAATTCCGGCGAATACACCTTAGGCAACGGCAACACGAATAACACCGTTATCAACAGCGGCATCGTTACCGCCGGAAGCATAGGCGGCAGCAAAATAGTAATCGAAAATACGGCATCGGTCAAAACCGACCGTGTCAGCAATCCCGTCAACGGTAAGAACGAGAGCGTTTCGCTCAATGAAATTCCCATCACGGTGGGTGAGCAGGTGGTCATTGACGGCAAGGGCTACCGCTGCATAGGCCATAACGGCGAAAACAAAATGTACCTTTATCTCACCGATCCGGATGAGATAAAGGAAATACACGGCATCACACTTGAAAAATCGGAAAAAGGAAAGGTTTATTATTCACCCGCAATACCTCTTCCAGGCGAAAAGGTCACTCTTTCGGCAGTTCCCGAAGAGGGCTATGCATTCGTTGATTATGAGATCACACCCGAGGTTGAGATCACTGACGGCACCTTCGTGATGCCCGAAAATGATATTACCGTAAAGGGCATTTTCGCAAGAATCGGAAAGGTAACGGTCGCCGAAAGCGAACACGGAAAAGTGCTTCCCTCAAAATCCATCGTCACGGCAGGCGAAAAGGTCAGCCTTTATGTGATGCCCGATGATGGTTATGAGCTTGATACCGTCACTCTGACCCCGTCGGCCATAGCAGACGGCAATTACGCCTTCACAATGCCCGAAGAGGATGTAACGGTCACCTGCACCTTTAAGCCGAAAGAATATTCCCTTGTGTGGAATATTGACGGCGAAATAACCGAAAGCAAGCTTCCCTTCGGCAGTGAAATAAACGCACCCGAGGTTGAGGAAAAAGAGGGCTACACCTTTGCAGGCTGGACTCCTTCCGTTCCCGACACGATGCCGGCAAGCGTTCTGGAATTCTATGCCGTGTTTGAGCCCATAACCTATAAGGCAAAATTTATAGCAGACGGCAAAGAAATCGCCTCGGTTGATTACACACTCAATATGAGCGAGCTTGAAGAGCCCGCCGTTCCCAAGAAGGACGGCTATACCGGAAAGTGGGAGGAATACACTCTCACCGCAGGCGGCATCACCGTTGAAGCGGAATATATTCCCGATGTTTACACGGCAAAATTCGTTGCCGACGGCGTAACGGTCGCCGAGGTGGAATACACCGTTGAGACTCTTGATTTCACCGAGCCCGCAGTTCCTGCAAAGACCGGCTGGAACGGCAGATGGAGCAATTATGATCTGCGCATCGGCGGCATCACCGTCAAGGCGATTTACACCACAGAAGAAGTGCATCAGCACACCTTTGAAGCAAAATACAGCCACAATGAGGCGGCGCACTGGTATGCTTCAACCTGCGGCCACGATATAGTTTCATCACTCAAGTCCCACACCTTCGGCGAAGAGGTCGTCAAAGGCGATGTTACGGAATGCACCTGCACCGTTTGCGGCTATGTTAAAACCGAGACCGTGGCGGGCGAAGATGCCGAAAACCTGACGGCAATCATCCGTGATGCACAGGCGTCTGTTGATAAGGCTGCCGCCGACGGCGACAGTGCAGTCAAAGAATATGCCGATGAAGCAAAGACCGCAATCGGAAAGCTCACTTCGGGCTCCGAGGTCACAAAGAAGCTTGCCGAAGCTCTTGAAGAAATCAACGGCATGAAGACCGAAAAGGCTGCTTCCGATGCCCTTGAATATCTTGACACGGTAGCTGACAGTTCTTCGTCGAGCAAAGCAAAAGCCGCCGCAAGGCACGCAAAGGCCGCCGTGAAGAATGCACAGACCCCCGAAGAGGTCAGCGCGATTCTTGCGGATGCACTCACCGAAATCGAGGCGGCAGAGCAGGAGCTCGGCGAAATCTGCCCCGACTGCGGCAAAGCCCACGAGGATAATCTTTGGGGCAGAATATTCTGCTTCTTTGTAAGAGTTATTAATTGGTTCAATAAATTCATTTCAAAAGTTTTCGGGTAATGTGTTGTTATAATTTCAACACACCCGGGAGCTTTGAAAGCTTCCTTTCATGAAAAATGAAATTTGTTATGAACGGAGACGAATATATGAAAAAAATAAGAGTAACGGCAAAAAAACTGCTTGCAATATTGCTGTGTCTGCTGATAGCGGCAAGCATGGCGGTTCCCGCTTCCGCCTATAAATGGAAATGGGTAGGTGGGACAAGAGTTTTATTTGACGATGGAAAACATAATTTAAAGAGCTCCTCTGTATATGACTTTTTACCCAAAGATGCCGTACATGATTTTTGGCGTACATATGTAGATAATAGGGACAACTTAGAATACATGGAAAAGATTGCAAATGTGAATTCGGAAAGCGGAGAAAATAAACTGAATTGGCTTATTTCTTACTTGAACGGACACATGAATGACGATATAATTAAAGAGCAAGCAGCTTCTATCAAATTGACCACCGTCCTGAAAAGCTACTTCAACAACACCATGAAGGTCGTTCAGGGAGTAAGTGCAGTAATGAGCATAGTCACAAGTACCATTTCAATTCTCAAGGCATTCGGCATTCCCGAAGACAAGCAAGCCACCTCCATGAGCGAACAGCTTGATAATATCATCAAGGATATTCAGGAGCTGCAGGCGACCGTTGACGAAATCAACCGCAAGACCGATGAAATTCAGAACACCCTCACCAATGAGTTCGCCGATATCGACCTCAGACTTCAGCAGCAGGATTACCTGCACTATAAAGACGATGTGTGGGCAAAGTTTTACACCGACGCAGTCGTTCCCCTCAACACCCTGCAGGCAAGATATTCCGATAATGTTACCATGCAGATGGTAAATTATGTTGAGCAGTGGCAGAACGGCAGCAGCAAAACAGACCTGCGTTCACTCTTCGGCAGAAACGACGAGGGCGAGCTCATTCAGGTTTTCTCCGGCAACAACTTAATCGGTGCGGGCGAACACCTCAATGCCGCCCCGAAAATTTCAACGGATGAGATCCCCGTTGACTATGCGATCACCCTGCCCGCAGAATACATCAGCGCAAACATCGACAAAACGGAAAATATCAACTCCGGCACCTGCATCGATACTCTGACAGAAGCAGTTGAAAAGGGCGTTTATGCCGCCGCAGAAGACGGAAAGCTGAGCGCATACAGAGGCTTCTATGACGAGTGGAACGCTTACACCGAAGAAGAGAAAAAGGCTCAGGCAAAGTCACTTGCCGCCTACCTTGCGGACACCGTAGCCTTTGAGGCTGCTTACGAAACGGCAAACGAAAAGAGCTTTGCTTCCTCGGTCAAAACCGCTTATCAGAACTTTGCACTCTGGCTCATGGGCAACGATTCGCTCACCTCTCCGCTGATTGCACAGCTCAAAATGCTCTCCCTCACTCACGCATTCGAGGGCGAGATCATCGATCAGGCAAACGATGTTGCATATTACATCTGCATGATGAACCTCAATTTCTGCTCCTTTGCCGAAATGGTCGTTTCAATGAGCAAGGCGCACAACGACGACGACAGCCTCGATATCAGAGACCTCTATATGATGTCCGAAACCAATATGTCCGTTGATTACAGTGAATTCATCACGGGCAACCCGAACTACTGCTATCCGGCGGAACAGGTGCTTGAATATAAACCCGCAGTTGTTGAAAGCACGGTTTCTTTTATTTACGATAAACCGAAGTATGAGGAGCATCCGAACACCGCAGTATGGTTTGACGGCAATGTTTCAAACACCGGCTGGCAGCTTTTCGAGAAGGACGGAAACTACGCTTCACGTGACGAAAAGGCAAAGTCTCAGCAGGATCTGCTCAGCAGAAGCATAACCACGATAGATGCAAAAGTCATCTATGCAATGTATACAACCAGCGGCTTTGAAGGCACCTTCGGCGAATACCTTGCCTATAACAAGGTCATCACAGATGCCGATAAGGTCACGGATAAAGTCCTCACAACCTTTACCTCAAGCGCACTTGATCTTCGTAAAGGCACCGACCTTACCTGCCACTGGGCAGCGGGCATCGGCGACTATGAACACATCGAGTTTGAAAACGGCAAAGAATATACCGTTCCCGGCGACAAGCTGGATGAAGGCAAATACCTCGTCAATGACAAAGCCACCGGCGGTGTATTTGATCTGGTTACCGGCAACAGCGACGAAAACGCACTTGTTGCCTGCCGCTCCTTCTACGGTGATAAATATAAGATTTACGCCTTCTCCAATACGGATTACTCCTTCACAAAGAAAGAGATAACCGATTCCGAGAGACTGATGAAGCTGAATCTTCTCGATAAAAGCAACAACAATTATGTTTATGATGCCACAGGCACATATTCTGCCGATTACGGTATGTTTGTTTCGGCAGATGCGGGCACCTACACCTTCCCTGCAGGAACAAAAACAATACCCGACAATTACTTCCCCTCGTCTTCAATGATCGAAAAGCTCATTTTTGACGGCACACCCGACACGATAGCCGATAACGCATTTGAGGGCGTAGGCTCAAAAACATACCGCTGCCTGCTTCAGGCTCCCTTTGCAACAGGTTCTCTTGCAGGAGAATGGCACGGCGGATACTTCGGTAATGCCGAAGTGACCCTTGATGCAAACGACGGAACGGGCACAACCGAACAGGTCGTTGTCGTATCGTCTGCACCGATTTCAAATATTCTTAATACCTTTGATGAAGAGAACCGCACATTCCTCGGCTGGAGCCGTTTCCCCAACGGTGCTGTCGTTAATCCCAATGAAAAAATGGATTCCACGGAATTAAGAAACGGAGTTACTCTCTATGCCGTGTGGGAATATGACCACGAGCACGATTTTGAAGTGACGGCAGAGGGCAAACCCGCAACCTGCACCGAAGACGGCTACACAGAGGAAAAAACCTGCAAAACCTGCGGCTATGTTGAATATGAAGTTCTTCCCGCCACAGGTCACACCTGCACTTATACAAAATCCGGCGATAATTACATTGCCAAGTGTTCAACCTGCGGCTATGAGGCAACCCTTTACCCGAAGGAATGTGGCTACCAAACCGTATGGGGCGAAGCCCAAGACGGCAGCGGCATCGTTTATATCAGTGCTTTAGGCATGCAAGGAACACATATCGGCAACGACGGCATTTATGTTATTAAAAGTACTCAGTATAGCACTCAGTCATTGCTGGTCTATGACGGATTAAATGTCAGCATCTGCTTTGACGGAGTGGATTTTGCCGGCAACTACGGCAAAGTGGGATTTGATGCGGGAAAATCCAATGTTAATCTTACACTTAAAGGCGAAAATTCAATAACGACCTTAGATGCCGATACATTTGTCAGCGCCGGTAATCTTACGATTGACGGCGACGGCAGCCTTCTGTTAACCAGCAATTATGATGACAACCCCTACTATACCCCCGGCGTTCCGTTCAACACCACCGGAGCTCACACGGTCATCAAGGGCGGCAATATCTGTGCCATGGGCGGCGAACTCTTCTCCGTTATGATCAACGATGATGTTACGCACGGAGATCTGGTAATTGAAAAAAATGTCTGCTTCTATGCGGAAAACGGCATTGACACAATACCCGTGAACGGTGCAGGGGAAAAAGTTTACCCCGTCCTTATTGATAACCCGGATGAATTGGTTATTGCGGTTGACTCCAGAAGGTTCCCGTTCAGGGTGCTTCCCGGCAGAACGGATGCCTGCATTTACCTTACATCCGGCAAACACGATGTCAGATTTATCAACGGGGAAAATTTATATGTTGACCCCGAAATCGGCGGTTCGGTGCTTGAAAAGCAGTACGGTGATTTCACCGTTCTGAACCCCGATGACGATGAAAAAGCCGTTGAATACAGCGGCGGCGTCCTCACCGTAAAGAAGTCAACTCCCATTACAATCAAAAATACAGATCCGTCAACACCGACCACAGACAGAATCGTTATTGCAAAAGATATCAGTGCCAACATAACCCTTGACGGAGTATCCATTCAAACCAGAGCTTTATCAGGCAAATATGCCATTACACCCGTAACGATTGAGGATGACAGCACGGCAAATGTCATAATCACTCTGGCAGAGGGTTCCGAAAATATACTTACTGCCGGTAATAATATGGCAGCAATCCGCAAAAACGGAGCCTCCGGAACGCTGACGATCGAAGGCAGCGGCTCACTTTCCGCAACAGGCGGACAGAATGCTGCCGCAATCGGTTCAACCCCGGGCAATACTGTTGCAGGTATCATTATAAACGGCGGCAATATTGTGGCTCAGACCTCCGGCGAAGGTGCTGCGGCTATCGGCGCAGGCAAAAATGAATACATAGACATTAGTGCTGTTGCAAAAGGTATAACGATCAACGGCGGCACTGTCACGGCGATATGCGGAAACAACAGCTGCGCCATAGGCGGCGCAAAAGCCGAAAATATCAAGATAAACGGCGGTATCGTTACGGCGAAAAGCTCCGTCACCGACGAATATGAATCCTACGGCGGCATCGGCGGCTGCCCGGTTGTAGTTGAAAATACAGCTTCCGTCAAAGCACCGTTCGTTGAAAGTCCCGTCAACGGAAAGGGCAGAAGCGTTGAGCTCAATACTATAACCGTCACCGAAGGAAAGAGCATTGTTATTGACGGTGCGCTCTTCCCCTACACAAGCCACAACGGCGAAAATACCGTTTACATTTACCTTGCCAAAACCGAAAAGCAAGACTTTACGCCCAGTATTGATGTTATTGAAAGTGAAAGAGGAACAGTAACATATTCTCCCAAAGTACCTAAAGCAGGCGACAAAGTTACTTTGTATGCTTTGGAAAACGAAGGCTATTCATTCGGCAAATTCACGGTTTTACCCGAAATCGAAATTGACGAGGATAACTCCTTCATTATGCCGGACGAGGCAGTAACAATAGGTGCAGTATTTAACAGAATCGGCACAGTCACCGTTAAGGACTGCGTGAACGGCACGATTATTCCCTCAAAGACCTCCGCACCGAGCGGCGAAACAATAACCCTTTGCGTCATTCCCGATGAAGGAATGAAACTGAGCGGAATTACCGTTTCTCCCGAAAGTGCTGTACTCACGGGCAAGAAATTCGTTATGCCCGAAGAGGATGTAACCGTTTCCTGCACCTGCGAGCCTCGTGAATACACGGTAACATGGGATGTCAACGGTGAAAAAACAACAGAAAAAGTAAAATTCGGTGCAGCAATAACGGCACCCAAAGACCCGGAAATCGAAGGCTATAACTTTATCGGCTGGACTCCCGATGTTGCGGCAACAATGCCTGCGGAAGATGTGGAATACCTTGCGGTATTCTCGACCGATCCGTATGTTGCCGAGTTCAAGGCAGATTCAAAAACAGTTGCAAAGGTGCCTTATACAATGGATGACAAATCCATTAAGGAGCCTGCCGTTCCCGAAAAGGTCGGTTACACCGGCAAGTGGGAGGCATATACTCTTGCAGCAGGCGGCATCACCGTTAATGCGATATATACGCCCGTTGAATACACGGCAAGATTTGTTGCAAACGGTGAGCTTGTTGACACTGTTGCATACACAATGAATACAGTGTCGATTGAAGAGCCTGCCGTTCCCGAAAAAACCGGATATGTCGGCAAATGGAACGATTATATTCTTACTGTCGGCGGAGTGACCGTTATGGCAGTTTATGCTCCCGCAGTTCACGAGCACACATTTGATACGGAACACAGCTCCAATGCGGCGGCACACTGGTTTGCATCCACCTGCGGCCACGATGTGGCATCCTGTCTTGAGGCACACACCTTCGGTGAAGGCATTGTCAAGGGCGATGTAACCGAATACACCTGCACCGTATGTGATTATGTCAAGACCGTTGCAAATACCGAATCCGGAAAAGCCGAGGAGCTTGAACTTTCGATTATTGCGGCAAAGGATGCCATTGATAAGGCTGCCGCAGACGGCAGCGAAGAAATATTGAAGTATGCCGACGAAGCAAAGGCGGAAATCGAAAAGCTGACAAGTATTTCCGCTGTGAATGAAAAGCTTGTTGCCGCTCTTGAAAAAATCAACGGTATGAAAACCGATGAAGCTGCGGCAAACGCTCTTGATACTCTGGATGCCGCTACCGCTTCCACAAGCAAGGGACAGAGCATTGTCCGCATGGCAAAGCTGCTGGTAAATAAAGCAAAGAGTCCCGAAGAGGTCGATGCCATACTTGCCGATGCTTTGACAAAGCTTGAAGCGGAAGAATCCGCCGAAGCTGATGTAGCTCTGGCAAAAACAAATGCAAAAGAAGCCATTGCCGAAATGGCGGGCGAAAAGCAGTCCGACGAGATGAAGAGCATCATTGCCGATGTTAAGACGGTTATTGATGCCGCACAGACAGCCGAACAGGTTGCAGCGGCTAAGGAGCTTGGCGAAGCCGCCATTCAGACACAGCTTGACAAGGAAGCAGCAGATGCTGCCCTTGAAGAGGCAAAGACTTCTCTTATCGAGGCGCAGAATTCGCTGAAAGAAAAGACCGATGCTCTTAAAGAAGCCGAAGATAAACTCGAAGAAGCAAATAAGGCTCTTGATAAAGCGAAGAAAGACCTTGAAATCGCAGAGGGCGATATAGAGGCAAAAACCAAAGCTCTCAAAGAAGCGGAAGAAAGCCTTGCAACTGCTCAGAAAGAACTCGGAGAAACAAAGAGTGCACTTGAACAGAAAACCAAAGCTCTTGAAGCGGCGCAGGCAAATCTTACCGCCGCAAATGAGGCTCTTGAAAAAGCAAACGGTCAGGTGGAATCTCTTACCGCTGACCTTAAAAAGGTTAATGATGAACTTACCGAAACCAAGAGTGCACTCGGTACGGCAAATACTCAGATAGATACTCTTACCGCTGATCTTAAGAAAGCAAATGATGATTTAACGGAAACCAAGAGCAAGCTTGATTCTGCAAATGCACAGGTAACAGCTCTCACAGCCGACCTCAAGAAGGCAAATGATGAGCTTGCCGAAACCAAGACCGCTCTGGATAAAGCGGAAGATGATCTTGAAAAGGCAAATACAGAAAAGGCGGATCTTGAATCTCAGCTTGCGGCAAAGGAAACCGAGCTTGAAAACCTCAGAAAATCCGCAGATGCAAAGGATGAGAAAATCAAGGCTCTCGAAAAGACCATTTCTGACCTCAATGCGGCTATCGAGTCAAAGAATGATGAAATCACCGCAAAGACAAATGCGATTGCCGCACTTGAAAAGAGTGTTGATGAGCTTGAAAAGACCGTTAAAGCCAAGAATGACGAAATAACCGAAAAGGCCAATGAGATAGCAAATCTTGAAAAAACCGTTTCCGAACTTGAAAACACGGTCAAGGAAAAGGAAGCCGAGATAGCCGAGAAAGAAAAGACAATCGGTGATCTTGAAAAGAGCATCGCAAATCTTGAAGCTTCCGTTCAGGCAAAAGAAACCGAGGTTGCCGAAAAGACCGAGCAAATTCGAACCTTGGTGAATAATGTTGAAAACCTTGAAAGCGAAATCACCATAGTTCAGGAGAATATCAAAGAAAAAACTTCACAGGTGGAAGAACTCACCGAAAAGCTCGAAGAAGCAAAAGCGGAAATCGAAGAGCTTAAAGTTGAATTCGGCATCTGCCCCGAGTGCGGAAAGGTCCATAAGGATAATTTCTTCGGTAAGATAGCCTGCTTCTTCAACAGAATCGGCAATTTCTTCAGAAATCTTTTCAGCAAAATCTTCGGATAATCGAATAATTACTTAAGCCCCGTCTGTCAATGACAGACGGGGCTTAACTTCGGTGTGATTATTCTAAATTAAAATTCAATGAAGGATTTAATATAATCAGATATTTTCAAATCCTTCTGTATAACACATATATACATTATATTTCTGAGGATATTGTTCAACGGTGAATTTTTTTCTGTCTGCTGACTGAATAAGTCTCATTGGTACTCTTTCATTAAAGTTTACATCTGCGGTTTTGCCGATAAGCATATCAAAAACAATATTCAGCGAGCCCTCAAGCATGGTTGAGGCAAGCGGGAAATTATAAATACTGAATCTGCCCTTTGAGTCTGCATTTGCTTTGATTGCTTCTTTCAGGGAAGCAATGAATTTGCCGGTGTCATTGATATTATCCGGCTTTGCCGCATTGTAGATTTCGTTGATTCCGCTGTATGCAGTGGGGAATGAGGGACTGATATAAATATATCCGTTTTTGTCGGCTATGTCGGCAAGAGTTGACTGAACTGAACTATCGGTTGAGAAAAGAACCACATTGTCGGTGGTGATTTCTCCGTTCAGCTCTTCACTGCAATGTCTTGAAACAGCTTCTCTTACATAGAGGCGTGCAGCTTCCATACCGCCGGCGTTATTGGTGTCGTATGAACTGTCATAAATAAATTCAATTCCGTTTTCTTCACATTTTTTTGCGAGCTCAGATTTTAACAATGCGTAAATCGGGTTGCTGTTTATTTGAGCTTCAATGGAGAAACAAAGGAAATATTCGGCTCCTGTTTCTTTGGCGGCAGAAACAATTTCATCAGCATATTTGCTCCAGTCGGCTGTAATGACAAGGTTTGCCTTTTCTTCAACGGATGTGAAATTTCTCTCCGGCTCAATGGCAACGGTGATGATGTTGCTGTTATTTTCTTTTGCGGCTGAAATTGCATTGGCGGTGAATTGAGTGGCACCGGCATAGATTATGGCACCAACATCATTCTGACCTGCAACCTCGGCGGAGAGAGACATTATTTCAGGATTACCGGCAACAAGCACACGGCTGTCCGCATATTCCTTGATAATAACCTTGTCGGGGTATCTGGCGGAAAGCATTTTTGCGGCATAGTAGAATTCCGGATTCTGTTCCTCCGGTGCAACCATTACGGCAACCTTTTTGTCGGGGAGTTCCACTTTTTCATTTGAAACAGTATCATTTTCGGCTTTTTCACAGGAGGAAAGGACAAAAATCAGTATAACAACAAGTAATGCAGAAATTATCTTTTTCATTTTTATAACCCTCTTTTGTGATATATGTAACAATATAATACTACAAATCATAATCATAGTCAAACAGCATCAAGAAAGGATTAGGGAGCTTTTCTGCGATGTAAATAGATGTGAACCATTTTAGTGAAAAAATAAACAAATCAATCTCCGCTTTTGTGTGTGCAAACGATGAACCCGCAGAGGGTGAAGAAGCCGCTTCCGAAGTTCCCTCAATCGGCGGTATTGCAGGCGGATGGATATTTAAGAAGATGATTGAAGCCTATGAAAACGGCATAAAATAAATCCGGTTTGCACAGCCGCCCTTTCTCCGAAGAGGAAGGGCGGTTTTGACTGTTTCTTCAGCAAAGACAAAACCCCCGGTTCTACCGGTGGGGAAATAAAAGACTTTAGTAAAAATAAAAAGAGCGAGCAAAAAGCAAGCGAAAAAGAGGTTCTTCACGGAAAGTTGTGGGATTAGGGTACTCATCGTTACAATTGTTTCAGCAGTGCCAACGGCTATAGGGTGTAGGGCGGGGTGACCACACCCC
>JAZQON010000032.1:0-23419 GCA_045627825.1 Acutalibacteraceae bacterium | reverse complement strand
GAGTTGATTTCCGCTCAAGAGACCAGCGGCTTGTTACAGGCTTCAGCAGAGACGCCATAAACTGGGAGCTTGACGAAAAAGTGATTTTTGAGGGCTACGACCCGAGACTTTGCCTTATTGACGGCAGATATTATCTTTCGTGGGTTAATCATACTCCTCACGGCACAACAATCGGTCTTGCATACACAGAGAATTTCAAGGACTGGACTCAGCTTGAGGATGCCTGCTATCCTGTTGCGAGAAACGGCGTACTTTTCCCGAGAAAGGTCAACGGCGAATATATGCTTCTCATAAGACCATGCGACAGAGGACACACGCCCTACGGCGATATTTACCTCAGCCACAGCAAAGACCTGACCTACTGGGGCAAGCACAGATTTGTGATGTCTCCCGTCAAGAACTGGGAAATGACAAAGGTCGGCGCAGGTCCTACCCCGATTGAAACCGATGAAGGCTGGCTTCTTTTCTATCACGGAGTTATCACAAGCTGTAACGGCTTCACTTACAGTATGGGTGCGGCAATTCTCGATAAAGATGAACCGTGGAAGGTGCTTCACCGTGCAGACAGCTTCCTGCTTGCACCTCACGAAATGTATGAATGCTGCGGCGATGTGCCGAATGTTGTTTTCCCGTGTGCCGCTCTTGCTGACAGCGAAACAGGCAGAATCGCAATCTATTACGGCGCCGCCGATACTTCGGTTGCACTGGCATTTACAACTGTTAATGATGTTGTTGATTTTATCAAAAAGAATGATTTGATAAAATAATTTTCGGAAATTCATTTTTTCTCTTGACAATCGGCAAATGGTTTGGTATAATTCCATTTGCAATTGCGGATGTAGCTCATCTGGTAGAGCGCCACCTTGCCAAGGTGGAGGTAGCGAGTTCGAGCCTCGTCATCCGCTCCAGAAAAAGCACGCCCGAAGGCGTGCTTTTTTCAACGAAATTATCCTAATTTATAAACTCCGGTGGAAGCGCTTGCGATGAGCTTGTTTCCGAAAATTCCCGATTTGTTTTCGGCATAAACATAAATATATTTTGCCCCCGACGGTATTTTTGCTTTTGCAAGATTGCCGTCGGTTTTGCATTTAACGCTTTTCCATTCGCTCTTAAGCTCAAACGGAGAATTTGTCTGATATTCAAGCGGTTCACTGCGGTAATAAAGCTTTGCGGTGATACCGTTTGCGGTTTGAGCCGGAGCAAACGAAACGGTTATTTCACCGTTTTCAAGCTGGACCTTTGAGACAGTGAGAATATTGCCGTCAAGGCCGTTCTGAGCGTTGGCGTAGTTCAGTATTCTGCCGTCAAGGTCCACCGCATGGCCGTGAGCAAGCTTCGGAATAATCATACATTCGCCGTTTTTGCAGGCGGCTGCGGAAGCGGTTGTTGCATCTGCCGAGAAGAATATATCGCTGTCACCGTTGATGAACAGCACGGGCATATCAACTCTGTCAAAGAGCATGGAAGCTTCCCAAACATCCTTAATACCCTCACGGTTTATAAAACTTTTTCCCGAGAATATCGCACTGCTCTTATCAAGGAAACCGCATCCGTAAACGGGAACGGCAAATTCAAACCGGTTATCATAGCCTATGGCAACGCTCGTTGCATAGCCGCCCCAGGATATTCCGGTTATGCCGATTTGGTCTCTGTTTACTCTGCCGTCCGCACGAAGAATATTATTTGAGAGAATTATATCTGAAATGAAATATGTGAACCACTGTTCATCATAGGGTTTGCCTGCCGAAGAAAATTCGTCATAAGGTATATGCGATTCGGGATTTACCGACCAGCCGTCATTCGAGAAACGGTCTTTATAGTAACCGTCGGCAGGGTGCTGACCGAAGCCGTCAACCGAAATGGCGGCGTAACCGTTATCCACCCAATATTTTACCCATTCCGCAAAGGCATGGCCGCTTCCGCCGTGAACGAGCACCATTGCAGGCACTTTTTTTGTCGGCGAAGCGTTTTTCGGGAAACCGATATAGGCAAAAACCTTGTTGCCTTTCATATCCGTAAAATAAATTGCTTCGATATCGTCACGGTCTGCATACGGCTTTTTGGATTGCACCGTTTCAAATGACGGATTATATTTTTTGACCTCATCAAAGAGCAGTGTAAGCTCATCGGTATTCTGATTTGCACCGTCTGAAACGAAATCCGAGGGCTTGCCTGCCGATACCGTATCGTCCGAAAATTCAATATTCAGACCGAAAAGCGTTTTTAATTTTTCAATCATATTAAAAAACCAATCCTCAAGTTTTATTTTAAAGTCAAGCTCACCCTGCTGAAAGGTTACGGTATTCGAGCCGCCGTTATAAGGCGTTTTGCCGCCCGGAAGGCTCAGACCGATAACGGAACCGGGAAGCGTTCCGGCTTCGGAGTAATCCCATTCCTTAAAGCCGAGCCCGAATGCCGGACTGCTGTCGGAAAGCGTGAAATCACGGTTCCGGGCATCCTTGAATTCGGGATTTGCGAATACCGAGCTGTTGAAATAACCGTTTCTGTTAACCGAAGCACGGGTTACGGCATCACCTGAAAGCGAATAATTATTTTTAAAATAGACATCTGCTTCGTTTGTCAAATCCCAGATAATATTATCATATTCATTGAAATAACTGCTCTGACCGAATGACATGAATGCGGGAACATGGCTGTCGGTGAGAATGATATTGTTATAATATGTTCCGCCGCTGTAAAATCCGAGTGCCGACTGCGGAATATTTATGCATGATTGTCCGCTGAACGCCGCAATATTGTTATACCATTTGTTGCAGGTTCCGAGGGTTGCGTTGAATGCGTAGCTGGAGCAGTCAAAAATAAGATTATTGTATATTTCCATTCTCGATGAACCGGCATCGGTATAAATTCCGCTGCCTGCATAACCGTCTGCGCCGGTGTCGCAAACTATATCGTGAATAACATTTCCGCAAACCTCACCGCCATTTTGACGACCCAAGAGATATATTCCGCCGAGGTCGGACATTAAAGCTTTGCCGATATTATATATAAGGTTATTTCTGATTTTGATGTTATTTGTAATGTGTTCGCCGTAGAGCCACACCCAGCCGCAGGAAATGCCGGTATAAAATCCGTCATGTATTTCGTTATTCGAGATTTCGCCGCCGTCGCAGAAGGTATAGAGTATTCCGCAGGCGCTGTTGAAATTTTCGCCGTATTCGCTTATATCGCAGTTGGTGATAACCGTATTTTTCGGGCATTCACCCTCGGCGTTGATTCCGCCGCAGATTACCGCACTTGCTCCGATATTGCGGAAAAGGCAGGAATCAACCCTGACATTTTCGCATTTGCCGTTTACCGAAAGAGCATGAACGCCGATATTTTTAAATTCGCAGTTCTGAAAAACAATATTTTTGCAATCCGCAACATCAACCGCCGCATTCACATCAACCGCCGCCTGCGGCAGGTCGATATCCGTATCATCGGGAAACATATTCTGCGGTGCAACCTTCGGCGCATCCGTTCTTGCGTAATTCCAACCGGAATTTTCAAATACGATATTTTTAAATGTCAGATTTTCGGCATTTGCAAGTGTCATAAGCTCTGCCGAGCAGGATGCCGTAAGTCTGATATTTGCGGTTGTTTCGCCGCTTTTCGGAACATATAAAATTCTGTCGTTTGCTTTGTCATAGCACCAGTTACCCGGATTTTTGAGAGCTTCAACAACATTTTCAAGGCGAACACGGTTCCCGTTTTTAATGAACATCGTGGAAGCCTTTTTCATCGTAATTCTGCCGTTTTCGGCATTGAATGCTTTCATCGGGCTCACTTCATCGTGCCACATATGAATAACTCTGACGGTAATATCCGAATAATCCGTTCTGCCTTCAAGTGATTTTACGGCTTCCTTATTGACAATGAACGAATGCTGACCCACGGTTTCAGACCAGGCTGTATTCTCGACTGTCCACTCAGCATCATCATAGCACTCCCCGGCAACGGTTAAATATCCCTCGCAGGGAATTGAAGCAACGGGGAGCTTTCCGGCTTCTGTGAACAGAGCTGAAATTCTGTTGCCGTTTGCCGGAGCGGAAAAAACGGTAATTCCGTTTAAGGTTATTTCGTTCCAGCCCTCAACGGTATAATCACCCCTTACCGTCGCCGTACCGTCGGAAACAAAGTTTGCATTTGACGGATTTTGCCTGATTATTTCCGCAAATTCGGCAGGAGTATAATTGCCGCTCAGAATAACGCTGTTATTCGCTGAAGCCGTAACAAACGAGCAGGAAAAAATCATAATTAAAACTATCAGCATGGATGTAATTTTTTTCATATACGGTTTCCTTTCTCAGTGAAAATTCCCGAATGCAGATACACATTCGGGAACTAAAAGAATTTTTTCATTTTTGAAAGAGCTTTTTGGTGTACGGCTTTTACATAGGAATAGGATAAGCCGAGTTTTTCGGCAACATCCTTGAGAATCATGCCGTTATAATAATGATATATAATAATATCTCTTTCACGGCTGTCAAGCGCTTCAAGCGCATCGGCAAGGGTTTCAAGCGTTTCATTGTTGCATATTTCGTCATCAACCGGGCTTTCATCCGTAACGGTTTCGGGAATTTCGCTCATTACCCGCCTTGTGCGGTAATAATCGGTTAAGGTGTTACGGGTGATGTTATATATCCATGTTGAAATTGACGATTTGGTTTCATCAAAGGTGTCAAGCTTCTGATATACCTTAAGGAACACATCGGAGCATAAATCCTCTGCAATATATGTATCGTTTACCTGACTGAGCATATAGCCGAGCACTTTTTTGCTGTATTCTTCATATATTTTTGATTTTTCCGCATCCGTTATGTTCACGCTTTTTCACCTCTTTTCTACTATATTACCACATATTTTTCATTCATTCAACCGTTTTTAAATTTTTATTGAAGTGAAATGCGGCAAGTGATATAATATATAAGGGAAGTGATTATATGTTTAATGAGGAAATTTATAAAAATTTTTTAAAGAGCAGATTTTATAAAAGGTTTAAGCTTTACTGTGTTATCGGTGTATCGGCGGTTGCCGCAATCGGGATTATTTTGCTTGCATCGGCAAAATATATCGGCTCGGGAGTGCGCGGAATACTGTGTGTTGCCGCAGGAGCGCTTTGCGTTTGCGTTCCGGTTATATTCATAATAAATGCAATCGGTAAGCCTTATCTCTGCGCCGAGGGAGAAATAACCGGGATAAAGAAAAATTCGGCGCTTGTTAAGGTTTGCGGAAAAGAGATAAACGCTTCATCGTTTGAACACTTTTTAAATAACAGCTCACTTAAAGACTATGCGGCAGGGGATAAGGTTATAATTTATTCTCACGATAAAAAGCTTACAAGACCGCTGTTTTATAAAATTTTGAATTAAAAACGGCTTGTGACAAATTGTCACAAGCCGTTTTTTGTTGATTAAGTATAATTATTTATACTTGCGCTTACGAGCAGCTTCGGATTTCTTTTTTCTCTTTACAGAGGGCTTCTCGTAATGTTCTCTTTTACGAACCTCCTGAATAACACCGTCTCTCGATGTCTGTCTCTTGAATCTTTTGAGAGCGTTTTCAAGGGACTCGCCTTCCTTAACTTTTACCTGACTCAATTTATTCCCTCCCCTCATTTTAATACAGGGACTAATATTTCATAGCTTAAATGGTATTATACAATAGTCTGTGTGCAATTGTCAACACCAATTTTAATTAAATTTTTGTGAATAACGAAAAATATTGTTATCTTACCACTATATTTACAAGTCTGCCCTTAACATAAAGCTCTTTTACTATCTGTTTACCGTCAATTGCTTCGGCGATTTTTTCAAGAGCCTTGGCGGTGGCAAGGACCTCGTCCTGACAGGCATCGGCGCTGACTACAAGCTTTTCTCTGACTTTTCCGTTTATCTGAACGGCTATTTCAACGCTGTCATCAACGCATTTTGCTTCGTCATAGGTCGGCCAGCTTTCAAATGCGATTGTGTCATCGTGACCGAGTATCTGCCAGATTTCCTCGCAGATGTGCGGGCATACGGGGCTGAGCATTTTAATAAGACCCTCTGCGAATTCCTTCGGGCATGAGCCGGCTTTATATACGGCGTTTACGAAAATCATCATCTGGCTGATTGCTGTATTGAACGCAAGAGCTTCAAAGTCGGAGCTTACCTTTCTTACGGTTACATTATAAACCTTTTCAAGCTCGCTTCTCTTTTCCTCGCCGATATTCTTTTCCTCGGTGAAGAAATTCCATACTCTTGTGATAAATCTCTTTGCGCCCTCAACGCCCTGATTGCTCCACGGCTTTGAAGCTTCAATGGGACCCATGAACATTTCATAAAGTCTCAGGGTATCTGCGCCGTAATCACGCACTATATCAGAGGGATTGACAACAAATTCGGGGAATCTCTTGCCCATCTTTATGCCGTTAGCGCCGAGAATCATTCCCTGGTGAACGAGCTTCATAAACGGTTCTTTAACGGGGGAAATGCCCTCGTCATAAAGGAATCTGTTCCATATTCTCGAATAAATAAGATGACCTACTGCGTGCTCGGGGCCGCCCATATAAAGGTCAACGGGAAGCCAGTGCTTGAGAAGCTCGGGGTCGCCGATGGCGTTTTCGTTCTTCGGGTCAATATATCTCATGAAATACCAGCTTGAACCTGCCGAACCGGGCATGGTTGAGGTTTCTCTCTTGCCCTTTATGCCGTCTTTTTCATAATATTTCCATTTGGTTGCGTTTTCAAGCGGAGCCTGACCGTTTTTGCCCTTGTAATCTTCAAGCTCGGGCAAAACAAGAGGAAGCTCTTCATCGGCAAGAACATGAATTTTTCCGTCTTCGGTGTAGAAAACGGGAACAGGCTCGCCCCAGTAACGCTGACGGGCGAATATCCACTCACGGAAATGATAGTTGACCTTTCTTCTTGCAACACCCATTTTTTCAAGCTTCTGAGTGATTGCTTCCTTTGCTTCCTCAACGGTAAGACCCGTGAACTCCTCGGAGTTGATAAGGCGACAGCCTTTTCCGAGATAATCGCCCTTTTCAAAGGCACATTCGGAAACATCCGCACCGTCAACAACCTGAATCATCGGAATGCCGTGAACGGTTGCATATTCAAAGTCACGCTGGTCATGGCTCGGAACAGCCATAACAGCACCCGTGCCGTAATTTGCAAGCACGAAATCGCCGATATAAACGGGAACTTCCTTACCGTTTACGGGGTTAACGGCATAAACTCCCTTAAGCGGACAGCCCGATTTTGTTTTGTTCAGCTCGGTGCGGTCCATATCGGTCTTTTTGATTGTTTCTTCTATGTAAGCATTTACTTCGTCTTTGTTTTCAATTCTCGGCATAAGCTCCTTAACAAGGTTTCCGTCCGGAGCAAGCACCATAAAGGTGATACCGTAAATCGTTTCAATGCAGGTGGTGTATATTGAGAAGCTTCCGCCGCCTACAACTTTAAAATCAACCTCAACACCCGTGCTCTTGCCTATCCAGTGGCGCTGCATATCCTTGGTTGATTCCGGCCAGTCGATTTCTTCAAGTCCTTCAAGAAGCTTTTCTGCAAATGCCGCCTGGTCGATAACCCACTGCTTCATATTCTTGCGGATAACTGGATAACCGCCTCTTTCACTTTTTCCGTCGATAACCTCATCGTTTGCAAGCACCGTTCCGAGCTCTTCACACCAGTTAACGGGGATATCAACAAGCTTTGCATAGCCCTTTAAATAGAGCTGCTTGAATATCCACTGTGTCCATTTATAATATGAAGGGTCGGAGGTGGCAACCATCTTTGACCAGTCGTAATCGAAGCCGAGCTCCTTGAGCTGATTTGAAAATGTGCGGATATTATCCTGAGTGAAGCCGTTGGGATTGTGACCCGTCTGAACGGCATACTGCTCGGCAGGCAGACCGAATGAATCGTAACCCATCGGATGAAGAACATTATAGCCCTTCATTCTCTTCATACGGGAAACGATATCCGTTGCCGTATATCCCTCGGGATGACCTGCGTGAAGTCCCACTCCCGACGGATAGGGGAACATATCAAGAGCATAAAATTTGGGCTTTGAAAAATCCCATACATCGGTTTTAAAGGTTTCGTGTTCTTCCCAATATTTCTGCCACTTTTTTTCTATTGCTTTGTAATCATACTGTGCCATTTTATTTTACACCCTTCCTCGGTTTTAATCCTCGGTAATAACATCGGACAGGTCAACGATATTTGCATCTGCCCAAAGTCTTTCAAGATTATAATATTCTCTGCTTTCCTTCTCGAAAATGTGAACTATTACCCAGCCGTAATCGAGAAGAATCCAGCCCGTGGCTCTGCCCTCAATGTGTTCGGGGTCAATGCCGAGACGCTGTTTTATTTCATATTCCACATCGTCCGCAAGCGATTTGGTATGAGTATTTGAAGTACCCGAAGCAATAACGAAATAATCCGAAACGATTGTAACCTCGGTTGTTTCGATTGCCTTTATATCTATTGCTTTTTTCTCGTTAAGAACCTTTGCTATTTCCTTAACAAGGTCTTTTGATTCAACCATAATATCTATCCTTTCATTGCCGCAAAGTGCAGAACCGTATCGTTATAACAGTCAATGGTTGCCGGATGAATTACCATATCCGATGAAACAAGCTTATTTACGGTATATTTGCTCGTATAAAGCATAGCGTGTTCAAGGCTTATTTCCGCAAGGGAGCGAACCTCATCAACATCCTCGTAATCTCTGTCGGCGGAAATGAAGTCCGCTATGTACACAACCTTTTCAAGCTTTGTCATGTTTGCTTTGCCCGTTGTGTGCCAGTTTATCGCTCCGAGAATTTCTTCATCGGTGATAATTCCGTTTTCACGCAGAAAGCCTGCACCCGAAAACTGATGCCATACCTTTCGGTTGGCGAATTCAATTTCCGTAAGCTCTCCGGTGTATCTGAGATGCTCGAGAACCGTTGCATTTTTCATTATATCGTGCATAAGTCCGGCAATACGGGCTTTTTCAATATCCGCACCGTATTTTTCCGCAAGATAAACCGCACTTTCGCTCACGCACCTGCTGTGATGAATACGCTTTTCATCAAGCATTTTATTCAGCAGATATTCGTATCTCTCGTCGTTTTCGGCGTAAAGACCGTTATTGCGTATAATCTGAGCAACGCCGTCACTGACCGCATTGTCAAAGACATCATTTTTCCATATGCCGTTTCTTATTTCGCTTGAGCTTATTTCAAACGGCTCCGCTTCGAGAAATATTATCCTGCTTTTTTGTTCGTCTGAAAATCCGTCAAGTGAGGGAATAAACCCGTTTTCTCTTGAAGCGGCGATTATTTTTGCAAGAGAAAGTATTTCCTCCCAGCAGTACCACGCCTTGAAGCTTGAAAGCATATCCGAACCGATTATGAGATAAAATTCGTCATCGGGGAACTGCTTTTTCAGCTCACGCAGAGTTTCCACCGTGTAGCTTTTACTGCCACGCTCTATCTCCGCAGATGAAATTTCAAATCTCGGGTCTGTGAATGTTGCCTTGCACATTTCAAGTCTTTTTTCGGGGCTTGCAAGCGATGAAGCTTCCTTGTGCGGCGGTATGCAGTCGGGAATGATTATCACTCTGTCAAGTGAAAGACTGTCTGCGGCGATTTCCGCAAGTCTTTTATGACCGAGGTGCGGCGGATTGAAGGTTCCGCCGAATATGCCTGTTTTTTTCATCATTTGATATTTATTTTTTTGTGCATGATATAGGATGTTGCGAAAAACAGTGCTATGCCGTAAATGATATAGCCGGCAAACGGAATAAGTGCAACATATCTGCCTGCATAGTCGTCACCGCCGATTGCGAGACCGTAAGTGCCGTCATTATAAAGCGCAACATCAAATCTGAGATATTTATTGAGTAGATTGAGGAATAAAACGAATATTGCGGCAACGGCAACAAAGATGATTACCGCCCATATTATATTGTGCTTCTGGAACGGTCTCATATGCGAAGCGGCAAGAGCAAAATAAATCATCGAGGTTGAAAGAAGCACCGCAATAAAGAAGTTTGCAACATAGTAAATGAGATAAACAAGAAGCTGTGATTTCGGGGGAAGAGTGGGCATGAACATATAGAGGAATGTTTCAGCCATGCTCATATTTTCCGCTCCCACAACATCAACGCTGACATAAGAGCCCGTGAACGCAAAAACAACGATGAAAACTATATAGCTCAGAAGCATCCAGCCGCCGTAAACCAGGGTTTTTGAACCGAGAAGCTGACGGCTGCTCACGGGGAGTGAGAAGCTCAGATAGCCCTGCTGACCGAACAGGGATTTGTTGAAATCGTAAACCACGAAGAAAAGACTGATGAAAATAAGCAGAAAAGCCACAAGGAGAGTAAATGTAATTCCGAGAGCAAGCGGCAGTTCTTTCTGCGTTTTATCGCCGATGAAGAACACGAGCACCGCAACCGCTTCAATAATATAAAAGAACGGAATAACTCTTGCACTTGCGAGAAAATCGTTTTTGAGGAGCTTTAGCATTTTGCCCTTAACCTTAGAATTGCCAGTCACTCATGAACACCTCCTTGAAAATTTCATTTACGGTTTTGCCGTTTTCGGTAAGATTGGCAACGGTATCCTGCATAAGAAGCTGACCCCTGCCTATCATTATTATCGAATCGAGAACTCCCTCAATATCGTGAATAAGGTGAGTTGACATCAGGATAGTTGAGCCCTCGGGACGGTTTTTGAGAATTGCATCAAGAATGAAATCTCTTGCCGCAGGGTCAACGCCGCCCATGGGTTCATCGAGAATATAAATTTTCGCATTGCGGCACATAACAAGGATAAGCTGAAGCTTTTCCTGCTGACCTTTTGACATTGTTTTTGCCTTCTGCTTGTGCGGAAGCTGGAAAAGGTCAAGCATTCCCATGGCTTTTTCTTTATCGAAATCGTCATAGAAATCCGCAATATAATTTACCGCATCATCGGCGGTCATCCAGTTTGCAAGATATGTTTTCTCGGGCAGGTAAGCAACCATTGATTTGCTTACAGGGCCCGGGCGGTTACCGGCGATTATAACATCTCCGCTGTAATCGTTGATAAGACCCGTGAGAATTTTGATAAGTGAGGTTTTGCCGCTTCCGTTGGGGCCGAGCAGACCGATTATCTGGCCGCCCTCAAGGCTGAACGAAACATTTGACAGTACGGTGTGACTGCCGTATGATTTGGTAAGATTGCTTACCGAAATAATTTCAGACATTTTATCCTCCCGTTTTATTATGAAATTCCGACATAATATGCGAATATATAATCGGTGATATTATACCACCGTCATTTATAAAATAAAAGAGCAATTTTAAATTTTTTTCGTTATATACTGAACAAATTGTTAACTTCTCACTTGTTTTTTGTCTGCGCTTCTTCAATCTTTTTATAGTATTCAAGATAGCGTTTATCCGCTGATTTCACGGCGTCGGAAATAACATCGTCAAACAGCTTCGGTTTATATTTGTTTTTGCCCTTGGTCAGCAGGTCGGCAATTTCGTTTTCTGATAAATCATATTTTATCTTCTTTGCCGCCATTGTATCATCGGGATTATTCTTAAGGAAGAAAACGATGTATGAAGCTTCCTCGCCCTTATAGCAGATGTTATCGCCGTATTTTCTTTCGGGTGAGTGTATCCATTTATCAAGCTCATATTCAAATTCTCCGGCATATACGGTGTTTCTGCATTCGTGGGTATCGCTTGAAAACCTTTCTGTAAAGCTTTTTTCGGTTATTCCCTGCTTTTTAAGCTCCTCATAAGCATTGTTCACATTTATATAGGCATCATCTGCGCTCATCATACCGCTTTGAGCATATCCCCATATAAGGATATCGGCGCTGTTTGTGAATTCCGGAAGCTCCTCCATATAAACGAGGCAGTTATATATGTATCCCTGAACAGTGCCGAATTCACCGGGCTTTCTTTCATCGGAGAATATCCACTGAGCAACGGTTTCACCGAAATAAGAAGAAATATCGCTGTAAAGCACCTGATTGAAGCGCAAATCATCGGCGCTCAGCTCCTCAACGCCGTAATCCTTACGGGCAAGCGCAAGGAATGACTGCATATCGGAAACCTTTTCGGCTTCGGCGTAATTATCGGGCTTTGCCAACGGATAAATCAGAACGGTAACATTCTTATATTTTTCGGGCGATTGCTTCAATACGGAGTTGATTTTATTCTGACTGATTGAAGCCGATGCATCTTCTTTGAGCTTTAATTCATAGGAATCGGCATATACCGTTAAAATCTCGTTCCTCATGAACATATCAAATGTGAAGCCCTCGCCGTAGGTTTTGCTTATGAATTCATCGGTGTTTTTGCTTTCCTTTGCGGCATCAATGAAATAATCATATTCTTTTTTGAGATATGCAAGAGCATCTGCATCGGGAATGTATTTTTCGTCTATTGCCGAATTGAAAAGATAAAGCAGGCGTTCATATTCGTCTGTAATATCGTCTGTGAATTTTTCGTTCCAGTTTTTCTTTACCGAACGGTTAATCTGGTCTGACGGCGCAACGGCGGGGTCAAAGCCGGTTAAGTTGTTTCCCTGCTGCTGAATGGTTGATAATACATCCGAGAGCTTGTCCGTTGTTTTATGATAATAGAGAAACTCGAATTCGGGGCGTGACATTTTATAATCGCCGAAATTCATTGCCGTGCCGTATGTTTTGCAGGCGCTTTCGCTGTCTGCCTGAGCACCGTTCAGAATATCGGCAAGATATGAAGGCATTTTACAGCCCTTATATTCGGACATATTTTCATCCGAAACGGGTTTTGTGCCCGAAACCGATGTTGTGTTTTTTGTGCCCTCATTCTTCCTTTTTTCTATTGCCGGTTTAATAATAAAAACGGCAAGCAGGATTATTGCCGCAACGGCAATGACGGCCGCAACAGCTATGATAATCTTTGAAGAATTCCCGTTTTTCTTTTCGGGAACATTCTTTTTTGTGTTATTCTTCAATGCGTTACCTCCGTTCAGTTTTGCTTTCTTACGACTTTATATTCATCGTAAGGCTCATAATACGGGCATTCAAAGGATTCGCCCTGCAAAAATCTGTAAAGCTCGTCCTCATCGAGATTGACCCTGCATACATAGCATTCGTATTCTTCATCGTAATCATAATAAGCGCAGTTTTCGCAGTTATCAACGCCTGCCATAATAACACCCTCTTAATAAATGGGAATGATAATTTCCTTTTCCGTTTTGTCAACTCCGTTTGTTCCGACATCTCTGAGATGCGGAGCGAAAAACAGACCCGGAGCTCTGCCGGACGGATAGAGGTCAAGCAGAGGAACCATAACGAATGCACGCTCAAGCGCACGGGGATGGGGGAGAGTGAGCTCAAAGCTTTCACTTTTGAAGCCCTCATAAAGAATAACATCAAGGTCGATTATTCTCGGCCCGTTTTTTTCTTCTCTTATTCTGCCCATGGCGGCTTCAATGCCGAGACATTCGCCGAGCAGAACATGGGGTGAAACCTGAGCATCAACAAGCAGAGCCGCATTGTAAAATCTTGCCTGGTCTGTTTTGCCCACGGGGTCGGTTTCGTAAACCTTTGAGGCTTTAAGTATCTTAAGCCCGTCAAGCTTTGCAAGCGCCCTGACAGCCGCATTCAGATTTTCGATTCTGTTGCCCATGTTCGAGCCGAGCGCAATAACGGCTTCACTCATTTTTAATTTCCCCTCTCTCTGAAAATTTCAACTCCGACATAGCCGAAATCGGCTTTTATCGGAGCTTCGGGCTTCTTGAGGATAATCCTCAGAGCCTGAATTTTTTCAAACCTTTCAAAAAGGCCGTCCGCCACTCTCTGAGCCGCTTTTTCAAGCAGGTCATCCTTTTGAGCGGTAAAAATTTTAACGGTTTCCTTTATGATTTTTGCATAGCTTACCGTATCGTCAACATTATCCGTTTGGCACGGCAGAGAAATATCAACAAAAGCATCAATGTCAAAAACAAAATTCTGACCGTTTATCTTTTCTTCCTCATTTACGCCGTGATAAGCGAATATCTTTAAATCTCTGATAAGAATTTTATCCATTGTTTCACCCTCTGTAAACCGCATCGGCAATGCCTGCTCCCTGAACGGCGGAATAAACATCGTGAACTCTGATTATATCCGCACCGCCGGCAATGGCCGCCGTGTGAGCCGCAACCGTTCCGAAATCACGCTTTGAAGCATTTTCCTCCTTGCCGTAAACGCCGATAAATCTTTTTCTTGAAGCGCCTGCAAGCAGGGCAATATCTTTGAATTTCAGCCATTCAAGCTCGGAGAGAAGCCTGATATCATCCTCACGGCTTTTTCCGAAGCCGAAACCTATATCAAGGCATAGCTGTTCAAGCGGAAGACCGCATTCGGCGGCAAGCTCTATGCAGGAAAGGAAGAAGCTTCTCACGCTCTGCACAACGCCGTCTTTATATTCGGCGGATTGCTCCGCTGAGCACGGATTATGAGTTACGATATATCCTGCACCGTATTTTTTTGCGTTTTCCGCAATTTCACGGTTGAATTTTCCGCTCACATCGTTGATTATCAAAGCTCCGTATTCGAGTGCGGTAAGTGCACATTCGGGATAGAATGTGTCAACCGAAACGGGAACGGAGAGCTTCCCTTTGAGCGCTTCAAGAGCAGGAACAAGCCTTTTCTTTTCTTCATCGGCGGAAAGCACCTGAGCATTCGGCCTTGTTGAGTTTGCACCGAGGTCGATTATATCCGCACCGAGTGCCTGCATTTCGAGAGCATGACCGAGTGCCTTTTCGGGCGTATTATACATACCGCCGTCGGAAAAAGAATCCGGGGTATAATTGAGAATACCCATTATATATGTCTTTTTACCGAGCGGAAAACGGTATTCGCCTGCTCTGAACATTACTGTCTTCCTCCCGTGAGAAGTGAAAGCGCTTCCGCTCTGGTTTTTGCATTGGCCTGAATGATTCCTCTGAGCGCCGAGGTTCTTGTCTGCGCTCCCGAAGCTCTTGCGCCCCTCATTGTCATGCAGAGATGCTCCGCTTCAATGATTACCGCAACGCCGAGAGGATGCAGACTGTCATTGAGAAAATCGGCTATCTGCGCCGTCAGTCTTTCCTGAAGCTGAGGGCGCTTTGCATAGCAGTCAACTATTCTCGCAAGCTTTGAAAGCCCGATAACTCTGCCGTCCGACGGTATATAGGCAATATGCGCCTTACCGATAAACGGAAGCAGGTGATGCTCGCACATCGAATAAAGCGGAATATCTCTTACGATGACCATTTCTCCGCTGCCCTCGTCAAAAAGCTTAAGATGTCTTTCGGGATTATCGTTAAGACCCGAAAAAATCTCCTCATACATTCTCGCAACTCTTGCCGGAGTTTCAACAAGTCCCGCTCTGTCCGGGTCTTCACCCACGGCAATGAGAATTTCCCTCACCGCCGCTTCAATTCTTTCTTTATCCATTTTAATCTTCCTTTCAGTTCAGAACAAACATTATAACGCACTGTTTTTCATTTTCGGTATATTTTATTTTCTTTGCGGAAATATTTCTTCCGGTTTCTTTGTTGACTGCGGAAATTATTCCGCTTATTTCACCGCTTTTTATCAGTCTTGAATAAGCCGAGTTGTAAATCGTTCTGCTTGCAAATCTTATCTGAAAATCCGTTTTGCCGTTTCTGACATCTTCAATCATAAGCTTTTCGAGAGTTTTTTTCTCGCTTGCACCGAAGCTGTCGAAAAATCTGCCGGTTTTGGTGAAATAGTTATCGTCATCCGAGAAGCAGTGATATTCATATGAAAAATCGCTGTGGCTCACGCTTATCATTTCGTCGCTGACATTGAAATATGAATACATACGCATTGGTTTTCCGCCGTCATTCACGGGGTCATCCCATGTGCAGTCGAGATTATAGAATTTGTTATTGATTTTAACGGCGTTCCACATATGAGCCGTTGATTTTCCGCTTTCGTTTTTCGCCGTTCCGAAAACAATACCGTTTTCGATTCCGGCTTCGTCAAGCAAAAGCTTTGCCGCTTTTGAATAGCCCTCGCAGGCGGCTTTTCCGTCAACGAGTGCGCCGTAAGAGGATGAACGGGAATAATCGGTATCGTTGTTGTCATATTTGCAATTGTTGATTATGAAATCATGAATTTCAAGCTCTGTCTGCCATTCATCATCGGGAGCGGAAAGGGTTTTCATAAAATCTTTTTTCACCTTTTCAAGCTCCTTGGCCTTTTTCAGATATTCATCTTTGTCCATCGTGTAATCAACGGTAAAATAATCGGTCATAAAGCCCGGATTCAGTGAGCATTTTCTGCCGATGAAGAATAAATCGGGGTTATCGGCAAGCAGTGCTTCAAAAACATCGTTGAGCCCGTCACCGTTCATATACGGAACCATGATTTTTTCGGGCATATCGTAAATGCGGTCAAGAATGCAGTCATATGAACGCTTTTCGGTTTCGGTAAGCTGTTCATAATAGAATTTGTACGGGCTTCCGTTTTCGGATTTTCCGCCGACTATATGCAGCTCCTTTGCATAGAAAAATGCGAAAAGCAATATGCACAGAAGCAGAAGAAATGAAAGCTTTTTCTTCATAAATTTTCCTTTCGGGAGTTATTTTGTAAGCTCCGACAAAACGGAAACGGTGTTGATTTCGGCTATACCGTTTTCCATAAGATTGAGAATGTTGCCGTCACAGCCTGAAAAATCAACTATGGTGGCATTGGTTTTCATGGAGTTTGATATCTTTGAGAAAATATTGCTTCTCTTTGAAGCTCTTTCGGGAACGAAAATTCCTTTCAGCACTTCTCCGAGAACATCCGACTGTGCTCTGCGTCCGTTGGCTTCGCTTGCGCCGAGATAGCGGAAATATTTAAACAGAGTGTCACCCTTCATATTCTGAATGCCTTTAACGAGAATAACATTGAATTCTTCGCTTTTATATTCAATCTGTTCGGGAACATCAATGCTTACGCCGCCGAGATAATTTATAAATGCCTTGAAGTTTTCCTCGGTTGCGCCGAAATAACGGTCTGTTTTAAATCCCGAATAAGCTTCGATTGCGGAAACGAATTCCTTTTCGCCGGATTTTGAATATATATCCTCAAAGTTTACTCCCTTGCCGTTCATCGTTACCACCGCAAGAGGGTCAACGGCGCAGATTGAAATTCTGCGCTCGGGCATCTGTGCTCTGATGAGCCATATAAAGCGCATATGGCTTCTGTCCTTTGAAGCACACCAGAGGAGAAATATATCATCGGCTTCGGAAACATTTTTATGCGTTTCCTCCTGCACGGCGGCAGTCGTTTCCTCGGGCATATCGCCGCCGAGAGCCGAGCGGAAATCAAAATCGTTTTTGCTGAGTATCAAAATAAGCGAAACCGAAAGCACAAGCACAACGCAGGCGGCAAGAATTATAACGAATTTTTTAGTTTTGTCGTTGGCACTTTGCTTTTCGGTTTTAAAGCTTACTTTTTTTATCCCTCTCATCTGAATAAATTCACTCCAAAATCAGTATTGCCGCACTCTCCGCATCAAGGAAAAGCTCATTTCCGTTTACCGTCTGCCCCGTCAGGGATTTCCGGGCGTTTCCGGGCAGGGTATAGACTATCGGATGAGAGTTGCGGTTTGCAACTGTTATTATTCTTTCTCTGCCCGTTCTTTCGTATGCAACACAGCCGAGTGCCGCCGAAACGGGCTTAAATCCGCCGTCTTTGAAAACGGCGTGTTCTTTTCTCATTTTTCCGAGAAATTCATAGTGGGCAATAAGCTCTTTATCTTCTTTCCCCCAGGGATAACAGCCACGGTTAAACGGGTCTTCTCCGCCGCCGGCTCCGGCTTCGTCGCCGTAATATATGCAGGGCACTCCGGGCAGGGTAAACTGCATTACGGATATGAGCTTTAACAGCCTTTTTCCTCTTGCATATTCTTCTTCACTGAGTTCACCCCTGTAACGCTCCGCATAATCCGAATGATAATTTCCGAGCGTTCCGAGCCTGCTGATAACACGGCAGGTATCATGAGTTCCGATGTGGTTCATAAGGCAGTCAACCGCAGGCTTCGGATAATTTTCGCAAATCTCATTGATTTTATCGTTGAAGCCCTCGGCAATGCCCGTTACCGCAAAATTTATCAGAGCATCCGCAAACGGATAATTCATAACCGAATCAAGCTGCTTTCCGCCGAGATATCTGCGCCTTTCACCGTAGCTTATCTTGTTTGAAGCATCTTCCCAAACCTCGCCGAGAATATAGGCATTCTTTTTTTCGTTTTTTACCGTTTTTCGGAGAGAATCGAGAAACTTGTCTGGAAGCTCATCGGCAACATCGAGCCTCCAGCCGGAGGCTCCTGCTTTGAGCCATTTTTTCAGAATACTGCCGATATAATCTATATATCTGTCATTTTCCTCGTCAACCTCGGGAAGAATGTCAACTCCCCACCAGCAGTCATATTCATCGGGATATTTTTTGAATTTATACCATTGGTAATACGGCGAATTTCTGTCGTTATATGCGCCGGAATTGCCGTATCTTTTTTCTTTGTTGAAATAAACGCTGTCCGCACCCGTGTGGCTGAAAACGCCGTCAAGAACGATGCGGATATTCCTCTTTTCCGCTTCGGCGCAGAGCCTTGAAAAATCCTCCTGCGTTCCGAGCAGAACATCGGTTTTTTCGTAGTCCGCAGTGTCATAGCGGTGATTTGAGTGAGCCGAGAATATAGGATTCAGATAGATACATCCCACGCCGAGGCCTTGCAGATAGTCAAGCTTTTCGGTTATGCCGTCAAAATCACCCTGAAAGTAATCGTATTCCGTGATTTTTCCGTCGGAATCGGGCTTCCAGAGAGGTTCGCCGCCCCAATCGGAGCGGATTATTCTTTCGGGCGGAATATTTTCTTTTTTTCTGCCGGAAAAGTTAAATCTGTCGGGGAATATCTGATAGATAACCGAGCCTTTTATCCAGTCGGGAGTTGAAAAATCGGCTGAATAAACGGTAAGCTGAAAATCCGTTCCTTTGTCGGAAAATCTTCCGGTTGAATTTTCCGCATCGGTTATGAAGCTTCCGCCGTAGGGATTATCGGCAAAAAAACGGTAAAAATAAAGTCCCGGTTTTCCGGCATTAAAGGTTACCTTCCACCATTCCTCGTTATCGCCCTCCATGCGCTCCCAAAGCATCGGATATTCTTCGGGATTTTCACCGTCACAGCTCAGAATGAGCCTTGCTCCGGTGCACTGAAAGCTTCGGGGCATAACAATTCTGACCGTTACCTCTTCGCCCTCTCTGACGGCGCCGAACGGACTTTTATGATATATTAACTTTGAATTATAAGGGATGAAATCCATTTTATCGCTCCATCGGGCATAATGTGTGCCGCTGTGTAGGGTGTTTCGGTTATTTTTATAAGCACATCGGTCACGAAGTATCCGGCGCATATGAGCAGGATAATGCCGATACTTATAAGTATTGCGGAAATAATACGCTTATTCCGTGATTTTTCCTCATAGGTCGGACCCGTGCCGAATCTTGATGAAAATTCGGTTATGCTCTTTCGCTCCGACGGCTTGAGAGTTTTTTCGATTTTTCCGTCTTTAAACATATGATTACCTCACGCAAAAAGAGTTGTATCCGTAAAGCCCGAAAATGCAAGTGAAAGAATGCCGACATAGATGAACATAACCGGAGTGCCTTTGAATACGGCGGGAATTTCGCTGTTTTCGGCAAGACGGCGTGCACCACGGTTTATGAGTGCGGCGGCAAGCACGAAAGCTATACCCGAACCGATGCCCGAGCCGATGCTGTCGGCAAATGAATATGCGGCGGTGTTGTTGATAAACGGCACGGCGTAAACGAGAGTATTCAGAGCGGCAATGCCGAGAGTACCCATGGTTTTCTTTGAAGCTTTAAAAACCGTCAGTGCAACAAGTGCGGCGATTATATATACGCCTGCAAGCACCGCTCCGTATATTGCGGCTCTTGCGGCAAAGGTTATCTGAGCCGATGAGGTGAACATATCGGTGAGCTTGCATAAAATGCTTGTTGCAACAGAAAAGCCGGAAATCATCACGGCAAGCTTTGCAAATGTTCCGGGCTTTGAAGAAGCTCTTATCGCTTCGCTTGTTCCGAGACCGAAGCTCATAACCATATTCTGAACGAATACGGCATAAAGGGCGGTTATAAGGAGGTCATAAGCAATTTTCATTTGTTATCCTCCTCGTTGCCGAAATCAAAGATATTATCGAGAGAATCAAAAAGCTCGTCATATTCGTCAAGACGGATATCCGTTTCATCGGGTTCGTTCCAGAATTCGCTGAAAACATCAACCTCAACGGCTTCTTCACCGGGCTTTTGTCTGCGCCTGACGATGCTTTCACTCTCCGGAATAAATTCGGGGTATCTGTAAGCTGTTATCACCTTGAGAAGTGCGGCGAGAAATCCGAGAATGATAAGTCCGCCGAAAGGAGTGAGAGCGCTTTTGAAGGTCAGCGGCATTTTAACGGCGTAACCGCCGATTGAGGAGCTTCCTATAAGCTCACGCAATGCGCCGCAGATAATGAGCACGGCGGATGAACCGAGTGCAACGGCGCAGGCATCGTAAAATGCGGAAAAAATTTTGTTTTTTACCGAAAACTGTTCACAGTGAACGGCAGTAACGGAGTTTACCGCAACAAGCGGAAGATATATTTTGGTGCTCAGTGAAATATTGATAAGCGTACGGGTTTCGGCAAAATAGAGTATCGGGCAGATGATGCCTATTCCGATAATAAGATACAGTGGCATTCTCAGCCATCTCGGAAGCTTTTTCAGAATTGCGCTTGCGATAACGCAGGTTATTATTGTTACAACACTTATTGCAGCGGCAAGCGTTGCGGCGCTTTTGAGATTGGTTGCCGCCGCAATAACGGGGCAAAGTCCGGCACACTGCACAAGAACGGGATTATGGATAAGCGAGCCTTTAACGATAATCTCCTTTGCGCCGATATTGTTATCACTCATTCGTTTCAGCTCCCTTCTTCTTTGCCGGAATATAATCAAGAAGCTGACCGAAAGCATCGGCAAGCAAAACGGCGAAGCATACCGGCTCTTCGTATGCACCGGAAAGTCTCATAAGCATACAGATAAGTCCGCAGAGTGCGCCGAATATGATTTTGAAGCCGTCTTTTTTCGGCAGGGTTGCAAAGTCGGTGAGGAAGAATACACCGGCAAACATAAGCGAGCCGGAGGAAAGCTCAAGAATAACGCTTGTAAGTCCCGAAGCGTTTACTCTCGGAAACAGAAAGGCGAACAGAGCGCATACCGCAACAAAGCCGAGAGTTGAAAGCAGAGCTTTTCTTCTTCTCACAAAAAGATAGGCACAGCAACCGAGCATAACGAGAATACAGCCGGTTCCCATGGGTCCTGCGGCATTGCCGCATAATATATCAATGGTGTTGCTTGCATCCAGATGAACGGAGCTTCCCTCCGCAAGAAGCGAAGCAACTGAGGATGAGCCGAGGAATTTTCCGTCCGCACCGGCTCCGTAGGTGAATATCTGTTCCTTAAAGCATACGCAGGCAAATGCAAATCCTGCCGCCGCAGGCACAAACGGCACTCTTAATCCGCCGCCGAACGGGATTTTGACAACGAGAACGGCGAAAGCCGAAGCAATAGCCGGAATATACAGCGGAATATCGGCAGGCATCATCATTGCGATTGCGCCGCCCGTAAAAACCGCCGTGAGCTCTTTGAAACGAAATCTTTTATTCACAACGGCGCTTGCCGCCGCATCGCAGATAACCGCACTCAGCACGGAAACGGCGGTAACATAAACCGCCTTAATGCCGTAATATATAACCGCCAGAATGAACGGAGCGGCGAGCATTATAAGATAGTCGCCGAAAATCCGTGAGCTTTTGACGGGTCTGTTTTTAACGGAAATTTCGTCCAAGGCGTTCACCTCTTCCAATATTTATTCATTGCATCCCGGGCCGAAAAGTCATATCATATATTAAGGCGATAAAAGGAGGCAATGTGATGAAAATAGAATCTCCCGCAGAGGATAAAATTATTGTTGAGCTTTCCGAAAAGGATATGCAGGAGCTTGATATTACATATGAGGAAATGGATTATTCCGCATTGGAAACACGCAGAGTTATACGCTGTGTGCTTGACGCCGCAGGCAGAGCACTCGGCAGAGAGCTTGACCTGACACGCAGAATGATGATTGAAGCAATGCCCGAATCGGGCGGAGGCTGTATATTAAGCTTCACAATGCTCGAAAAGAGAAGCGTTTACCGTCTCGGCACATCGGTTCTCAAAAAGCACAGTGAATATCTTATGTGCGGTTTCAATTCTGCGGCAGAGCTTATGGAATGCTTTAAGGTATTCCCGTCGGTTTCATCATATCCCGAAAGCAGTCTTTACGAAAGCGGCGGAAGATACAGACTTCTGATGAAATGCAACGAGGAAGCTCCGGCTCTGCGCCGGCATTTTGAAGAATACTGCCGTGAACTTTCTTTTGAAAAACGGGATTACGAATTCACCCGTGAGCACTGGAAGGCGATAAAGGAAAATTCGGCTGTTCAGTCGCTTGCGAAATTTTCCTGAGCAAGCTTACGAAGAGAAGCGATTGTTGAAGCGGCATCGGGAGATGAGAAAACGGCGCTTCCGGCAACAAAAACATTCGCTCCGGCACGGGCGGCTTCGGAAACGGTTTCGGCTTTTATGCCGCCGTCAACCTGAATATCGGTATCAAGAGCTCTGCGCTTTATTTCACTGCGCAGGGCTTTAACCTTCGGCATCATATCGGCCATAAACGACTGACCGCCGAAGCCCGGCTCAACTGTCATAACAAGAACCATTGAGAGCTTATCGAGATACGGGAAAATTTCTTCGGCAGGCGTGCAGGGCTTTATGCTCAGTCCTGCCTTACAGCCGCAGGAAATTATTTTTTCGATTGTTTCTTCAACGGGTGAGGAGCTTTCAATGTGAAATGTTATTATATCCGCTCCGGCTTTTGCAAAATCCTCAATATATCTGAGCGGTTCATCTATCATAAGATGAACATCGAAAACAAGGTCGGTTTTGTTTCTGATTGCTTTGATAACGGGTGCGCCGAATGAAATATTCGGCACAAATCTGCCGTCCATAACATCAAGATGCAGATATTCCGCACCTGCCTTTTCCATTCTTATTGCTTCCGCTCCGACAGCGGAAAAATCGCATGCAAGCATTGACGGAGAAATTTTAATCATTCATATCGTCCTTTCGTTTAGCCACGAGATACCCGAACCAAATATGGTTTTGGCGGCATATTTTTGCCGATATATCGTTAAAAATGCTCGGAATACACAAAGTATTCCTGCGCTTTTCGCCTCATCTCGGCAGAAAATCTGTCTGCCAAAACTGCGAAGCACCTTAAAATGTTGAAATTTGCGTGCAGTCCGGTGTTTCTT
>JAZQON010000031.1:0-14113 GCA_045627825.1 Acutalibacteraceae bacterium | reverse complement strand
ACACCCTATAGCCGTTGGCACTGCTGAAACAATTGTAACGATGAGTACCCTAATCCCACAACTTTCCGTGAAGAACCATAAAATTCGGATTAAAAAAAGCTCGGCTTGTGACGAAAGTCACAAGCCGAAGTTTTTTCAGTCAAGCTTTGCTTTAAGATAATTCTCGTAGAAGTCCTGAACGCCTGCGTAGAAATCATCAACGCTGCCGTCATTCTTCATAACATAGTCAGCCATTTTTTCGGACTGGCTGGTGTGGAATATCTCTTCCTCATGGATATCGTTTTCACGAAGCTTTTCAACGCTCTTGCCGTCTCTCTCGGAGCCTCTGGCAAGCATTCTCTGATAACGAACCTCGTCATCGCTGATAACAACATCAACAAGAACGAACTTATCGCCGAAAGCCTTTTTGAAAACCTCAATGTCTGAGGGAGGACGAATGCCCGAAACAAGGAAGTTGGGGCTGTCCGATTCCTTAATCTTCTTAACAATCATTTCGGGGAAGAAGGTCTGACCGTTTGCGGTCATATACTTCTTTGATGTGGCATGGAGATTATCTCTTGTAAGCTCAAGACCGTCATTGGTTGCAAGCTCTCTGACAACATCTCCGATTGAAATCATGGGGAATCCGTAAGTTTTGGCAACATACTCAAGAAAGAAATCCTTGCCGGTGCCGTTTTTGCCTACTGCGGCTAAAACCATAATATTTTACCTCCGTAATTTTTTGCGAAATTATATTTCCGGAATGACTATTTCAATTTCTCTGCCAAGCTCGGCTGAGCGTGAAATACCGTCAATTATCGCCTGATTATAAAGTATCTGTGAGCAGGGAACGGGAGCTTCGCCGTCTTCCTTTACTGCATCAACAAAGGAACGGATTTTGATATCGAAGCAATCCTTATCGTTATGCTTCTGCGGAATAATCGTTTCAATCTGCTCACCTGCTATCTCGTGATAGATAACAAGCGGACCGCCGATACTGCCGTTCCAGCATTCGGTTGAGGGAACTCTTACCGAACCCTTTGTACCCATGATAATGGTATCACCCGGGGTGTCGAGGTTCATTGCCCATGCAATTCTGAAGTCGAGAATGATATCTCCCTCAAGACGGATGAAGCCTGCCGCAAAGTCATCAACGCCGAAAACATCGTGATGCTCATATTCGGGAGCCTTTCCGAAGAAATCTGATTTATATCCCGAAACTGTGAGCGGCTTGGGATAGCCGATTGAATTGAGTACCATATCGAGTGAATAACAGCCTATATCGCCGAGAGCGCCGATGCCTGCTGTATCCTTCTGAATGAATGATGTTCCGAACGGGGTGGGAATACCTCTGCGTCTGCCGCCGCCGGTCTGAATATAGTATATCTTGCCGAGCTCGCCTGACTGAACAACCTTTTTGAGCATTTTCATGTTCTCGTCAAATCTCGGCTGGAAACCGATTGAAAGCACGCCCTTGCTCTTTTTTTCGGCCTTGCAGATTGCAACGGCTTCCTCAAGAGTTACGCACATCGGTTTTTCAAGCAGAACGCTTACATCGTGTTCAAGTGCATAAATTGAGCACTGAGCGTGGGTTGCGTTATATGTGCAAACGCTGACTGCATCGCACATACCGGAGTCAATAAGCTCCTTATGGCTCGGGAAAAATGTTACATTTTCACCCACATTGTATCTCTTGCAGAAAGCCTCCGCTTTGCCGGGAATAAGGTCGGCAAGTGCAACGATTTCAACATCGGGGCATTTCTGATAAGCTTTTACATGAGCTTCGGCAATCCAGCCGGTTCCGATAATTCCGACCTTAAGCTTTTTGCTGTAATCTCTTTCTTTTTCGCCGGTATGGTCTTCCTTGAAAGCGTCAAGAATATTTTCAGACATATTTTTCTTCTCCTTTATATGTTATATACCGAGAGTTTTAAGATAATCTCTGCTGAGCTTCACCGATTCAAGCTCGGTTGCGCCGTTTGCCGGATTATCCTGCTCAACAACAACCCACTGTGCACCTGCTTTTTCCGATGCGGCAAGAATCGACGGCATATCCTGAACGCCGTAGCCTACGGGCATAAAGGAGAATGAATCCTGCTCATCCTGCTCCTCATCGTCATCAATGCCGATAAGCTTATAGAGCTGACCGCATTTCTTTCCGCTCATCTTATAATCCTTAAGGTGAACAACCGGGGCTCTGCCGCTGTACTTTTCAATATATTCCGCAGGAACAACTCCGGCAACACCTACCCAGCAGGTGTCGATTTCCGTCTTGAGCAAATCCTCGGGAATGGTTGAATAGAGCACATCAAGAGCATATTCTCCGTCAAGCTTAACAAATTCAAAGTCGTGGTTGTGATAAAGAAGCTGAATTCCGAGCTTCTTTGCCGCTTCTGCGATTTTTCTTATACCCTCAACCGTTGAAGCAAAACCGTCCGTGCCGGGTCTGCATTCCTCGGTGAGATAAGGAACGGCAACATATTTACATCCGATTGCGGCATAATCCGCAAGCACCTTTTCGGGGTCTGCAAGCATATCATAATACGGAACATGAGCCGAAATGGGAACAATACCGATTTCTTCGCAGAAAGCTTTGATTTTTTCGGGCTTCTCATCGAAAAGGCCGGCGAATTCAACGCCGTCATAGCCGAATTCCTTCATCTTTCTTATTGTGCCGTAAAAATCCTTCTGCATCTCATTTCTTACGGAATAAAGCTGAACAGCTACGGGGAATTTCATAAAATCACCTCTGAATCAGTCTTCTATGTAAACGGGTTTGCCGGTTTCGGCTGATTTATAGATAGCTTCGAGAATCTGTGTAACAACCATTGCCTGCTCGGGCTTTGTTACGATTTCCTTGCCGTTGATAACAGCATCATAGAAAGCGTGGCATTCAAGAACCTCGGCCTTGTCGCTTGCGCCCTCATAGAATGCAACTCCGCCTGCGCTGAAATTCGGCTTCTCAATAACTTGTCTGCCGTTTTTAACATAGTTAAGGCGGAGACCGTCAAGCATATCTGCGCCGCCCTTGTCGCCTGCAACAAGAGTTATGGCTTCTCTCGGGTCGGCAATATTGAGTGCCCAGCTTGATTCAACGCTGATTGTTGCACCGTTTTCCATAACAACGAAACCGAAAGCGGAATCCTCAACGGTGTATTTTTCGGGGTCCCAGTCGCCCCATGCGTTTGCGGAGTTCTTCTGGTCGCCGAGCTTCTTATATTTTGTACCTACAACCATTTTCGGCTTGTAGTTATTCATCATCCAAAGTGTAAGGTCAAGAGCGTGGGTTCCGATATCGATAAGCGGACCGCCGCCCTGCTCATATTCATTGAGGAATACGCCCCAGGTGGGAACAGCTCTTCTGCGCAGAGCAATAGCTCTGCCGTAATAAATATCGCCGAGCTCGCCGTTTTCACAGCACTGCTTAAGATACATCGAATCGCCTCTCCAACGGCTCTGATAACCGATGGTGAGCTTTTTGCCGGTTCTTACGGAAGCCTCATACATCGCTTTTGCCTCGGCATAGGTTTTTGCCATCGGCTTTTCGCACATAACATGCTTGCCTGCTTCGAGAGCATCAATGGTGATAAAGCTGTGTGAGCGGTTGGGCGTGCAAACATGAACCGCAGTAATGCTTTCATCCTTAAGGAGTTCTTTATAGTCGGTATAAACCTTTGCATCGGGAGTGCCGTATTCCTTGGCAGCCTTAACGGCTCTTTCTTCAATTATATCGCAGAAAGCAACCATCTCAACCTCTTTAACGGTTTTGATTGAGGGCATATGCTTTCCGTTTGCAATTCCGCCGCATCCGATGATGCCGACCTTGATTTTTTTATCCATTTTCGTTTCTCCTTTCAATGCGGGCAATACCCGTTTATATATTTATTATAAACTATTATAAAACTATTGCAAGGCATATATTTCTTTTTTGCGTAAATTTTGACATAAAATTTTTAGTGAAAATGCCGATTGTGCCACTTGACCGAAGCTGAAAGCGAGTATATAATGAATTTATTACAAAATAAAGAACGGTGATTTTATGAAAATTTACGATAATACGGCTCAGCTTATAGGAAATACTCCGCTTGTGAGATTTTCGAAGTTTGCAGACGGAGCAAATGCCGCAATACTTGCAAAGCTTGAATATCTCAATCCGGCAGGCAGTGCCAAGGACAGAGTGGGAAAGGAAATGCTTGATGCCGCTCTTGAAAGCGGAAAAATAACGAAGGAATCCGTAATAATTGAGCCGACCAGCGGAAACACGGGCATAGGGCTTGCGTTTTACGCTTCTCAGCTCGGAATGAAAACAATTATTGTTATGCCCGACACGATGAGCGTTGAGCGCAGACAGCTTATCGCCGCCTACGGCGCCGAGCTTGTGCTTACCGACGGCGCAAAGGGCATGGCAGGAGCTATCGAAAAGGCCGAGAAGCTCAGCGCATCAATTCCGGGAAGCTTTATTCCCGCTCAGTTTGATAATCCCGATAACTGCGCCGCACACTATAAAACAACGGGTCCCGAAATATGGCGTGATACCGACGGCAAGGTTGATTTCTTCATTGCCGGAGTCGGTACGGGCGGAACGATAACGGGCACGGGAAAATATCTGAAAGAGCAGAACCCAGATATAAAAGTAATTGCGGTTGAGCCGGCGGATTCTCCGCTTCTTTCTGGCGGAAAAGCCGGAGCGCACGGCTTGCAGGGTATAGGTGCAAATTTCGTGCCGTCAATACTTGATACCGGAATTTATGACGAGATAATCACGGTAACCACCGAAGAAGCCTATGCGGCGGCAAAGAAAACGGTTAAAACAGAGGGCATTATTGTCGGAATAACCGCAGGAGCGGCGCTTCATGCGGCAAAAATAATTGCTTCACGCCCCGAAAACGCAGGCAAAACCGTTGTTGCACTTTTGCCCGACAGCGGAAGCAAATACCTTTCAACGGGAATGTTTGATTAATTCCGAATTTATGACTAAAAAATAAGCCGTCGGTTGAGCCGACGGCTTTGCTTTTTAGTTTTTGAAATACTGGGGAAGATACTGCTTATGAGCTTCTTTCATTTCCTCGAAGCACTTGTGAGCCGCTTCCCAGTCGCCTACGAGCGGATGTATGAGAAGAGCGTTGAGAGCTGCTTCATCGTCACCGTCTCTGCCGGCCTTAACGGTAAGATTTTCATACTGCTTAACTACCGTCATAAGGCCGATAATGTGCTTATTTGTAACCTCGCCTACGGGAACGGGCTTTGCACCGTCCTTGCCGATAACTGCGGCAACCTCGATAACATCGTCGGGCTTAAGGAAAGGAAGGGTATTGCCGTTCTTAACATTAACAACCTGAACATCGTTGATATCGTTGGCAATTGCATTTATGAGGTTAACGGCAACAAGTGAATATTTGTGGCCGCCTCTCTGGTCAAGAAGTGCGGGCTTAACATAAAGTCCCTCATCGGAATACATTTCAAGAAGCTGTTCCTCAATCTCCATGCAGACCTGAGCTCTGCTCTTTTCGCCGTTGAGAAGATGGTCAAGCTTTGCATTTCTGCAATAATAATACTGAAGATATGAGGAGGGGATGGCGTGGATGGCCTTAAGGGTTTCAAGTGAGAAGCCGTCATCCTTGATGTTTGCCATAACCTTGGGAGTGAAGCCCTCGTTGAGAAGCTTATCAATAAGCTCTTCGCCGTGAAGTCTTACCGATGTGAACCAGCTTAAGTGGTTAAGACCTACATATGTATATTCCATATCCTCGCCGACATCCTCTTTGGTGTCGTCAATCATATCAATGGGAACATTGCAGAGACCTATGCACTTAACATTTGTATTATTGAGAACGAACTCAGTGATGATACCCGAGGGATTGGTGAAGTTGATAAGCCATGCATTGGGGCAAACCGCTTCAATTCTGTCGCAGATGTGCTTAATAACGGGAATGGTTCTCTGAGCCTTGAAGAAGCCGCCGATACCGGTTGTTTCCTGACCGATAAGGTTATATTTGAGAGGAATGGTTTCGTCAAGATGTCTGCACGGAAGCTTGCCGACACGAATCTGAGTAACAACGAAGTCCGCACCCTGAAGAGCAACATCAAGGTCATCGGTGAGAACCGTTTCGCAGTCAACGCCTGCCGCCTTGAGCATACGGATGCAGAGGTTGCCGACTATTGTTCTTTTACGGTCATCAATATCCATAAAGGAAATTTTCTTGAGCTTAAGGCTGTCCTGTGCTTTAAGGAAACCGTCAATAAGCTCGGGGCAATAGGTACTGCCGGAACCGATAACAGCTACATTGATTTCTTTCATTTTATTTTACTCCTTTGAGATTATTTTGCATATTCCTGCATTATCCAATTTATACAGCCCGTAACGGGTTTTGCTTCAAGCTTAATAAATTTAAGCTTTTTGCCGCTGAGTGCTTCCGCTTTGAAAAGAAGCTGGTCGAGATAATATTTGTTATCAAGCTTAACATTGATTGAACCCGAAAGCACAACCTCAACCTCACCGTCACCGAAATCAAGCTGATTTGCAAGTGCCGCAATGAGCTGAGCGCCCTTGGTTGACATTCTGTCACAATGCTCAAGTGTGTGAGCATCGCCGAGCTTAACCGCTTCAAAGAAGAAATCAATGAATCTTCTGACATATGTTCCTTCGCCGTTCTCGATTTTTTCGATAAGGGTGAGAAGCTGTTCTCTCTCTGTGAAGCCGTATTCTTTCATTATCATATCGCTGATAACGCATTTTCCCGTGTTGAGGAAAAGGTCGTTATAAGCAAGCTCAAAAGCCTTGGTAACGATGTTGGTTCCGCCGGAAATATCTCCGCTGAAATCGCCGAGACCGGCAAGCTGAAGCATTTTGCCGTTTTTATCAATTCCGTTACAGCAAACGCCGGTTCCGCAGTTGAAGCCGATTGCGTGGCCGCTCTCGGAGCCGGCCTTAACAACTATAAAGCCGTCATTGAATACTTCGAAATTGTCAAGTCCCTTTTCACGGAGCAGAGCGCACATTGCATCATACTGATACGGATGGTCAATTCCGGCAAGACCCATAAGGGTATAGCTTAAATCTTCTTTCTTTATGCCGTTCTTTTCGCAAAGAGCGTTTATGCCGTCCATTATAACATCGCTTGCGCCGTCAAATGAGGTATCCATATTTTCGTGGTTACTGCCCGGACCCTGAATGGTGTCAAGCATGGTTTTGTTTTCATCGAAAAGTGCAAATGCGGTTTTTGTTCCGCCGCCGTCAACGCCTATATAATATTTCATTCTTTATTCTCCGTTTCGGTATTTTCTTCAAAGAAATCGTTGCAGACTTCTTCAAGGCAGAATATTCCTCTTCTGTAAGGTTCTCTGTCAATCCACATTCCGTTTGTGAAATCGGGGAACGGAACGGGAGCACCGCCGATTGCAATTGACTGCTCGGAAAGGCAGGTAACAGCCATCCAGGTTGCGGTATCATAAACATCAATCGGGGGCTTTGCATCCATTCTGACGCTTTCGGCGAATGCGCTCAGCACAAGGAAATCCATTCCGCCGTGACCGCCCTCGTGAATGCCGTCTATTCTGTATTTCTTCCAAAGGGGATGGTCGTATTTATCTATATAATCCGAGAAGTTTTCCCAGGTGTGAGTCCAATGCTCTTTGTTCTCGTGGGAAACGCCTTCAAGATAGATAACTTCGCCGTCTTCCATATATATGCCCTTTGTGCCCTGAATTCTGTATCCTCTCGAATAGGGTCTGGGCAGGGAGCAATCGTGAGTGAGCACAACGGTCTGACCGTCGGCGCACTTGATAACGGTTGTGGTTACATCGCCCTGATTGAAATTATAATCCGCAAGGTCGTAATCCTCGCCTTTATTCTTCTTTATCCATTCGTTAAGTCCTCTGGACTTTGTGGTGAATGAAGAAAGGGAAATATATCTGTTTCCTCTGTTTATGCTCAGAACCTTTGAAATGGGGCCGAGCTGATGAGTCGGATAAAGCTCACCGTTTCTGTGCTGGAAATTGAAAAGTCTGCCGTGACGGTTTTCTCTTCCGAGACTTATTTCGTCACGCAGGTCATGCTGATAACCGCCCTGCATATGGATAAGCTCACCGAAAAGTCCCTGCTTAACCATATTGAAAAGTGCCATTTCATTGCGGTCATAACAGCAGTTTTCGAGAAGCATGCAGAATTTGCCGGTTTCCTCGCTTGTTCTTACCATCTGCCAGCATTCTTCAATGCTTGCCGCTCCGCCGACCTCAAAAGCAACATGCTTGCCGGCTTTCATGGCATCAATGGCTATTCTTGAATGGGTTATCCAGGTTGTGCAGCAAAGAATTGCGTCAAGGTCATCTCTTGCAAGGAGCTCTTTATAGTTAAGATAAACATCGGGAGTGGTGCCCGTTACCTCTTCAACTATTGATTTTCCTCTTAAGGCTCTGTCCTCGTATTTATCGCATACGGCAGGAACCTTAACGCCGTCACAGCCCAAAAGCTCACGGAGCATACCGCTTCCTCTGCCGCTCAGACCGATAACGCCTATGTTTACAAAGTCCTTCATTTTATGTTCACCTCACGGAGTACTGTTAGTATGTTATTATACAATCTTTTAAAGAAAAATACAAGGTTATTTGAAATATCTTTTAAATAATTTTCTCCATTTCATCGAATAGAGAATAACAAGCTTCGTCAGTGCAATGTCATATATGATAAAAGCGGCTGTTCCGAGACCTAACAGAAGCGGAACGGCAACAATGCCCATTTCATCTATCTCGTCAACGGTGATGCCCATAAACTTTATCATAAGGTAATATGAAATCAGCATTGTGGCAACGAATGAAAGTATTTTAAGCGCCCAGCCGAAAGCCTTGGGAAGCTTTGATTCGATAACCGCTTTAAGAATCGGATAATACCCGAAAAAGGCGAGATACATAACCGCAACTTCCTTGTCGGGCACAAGCAGTATTCCGAGAATTGCCACCGTGCAGTAAACTCCGAATGCCCATTTTTTGTCAATTTCCATAACGATGAAAACTATCAGCAGGCCTGCCGCCGCAGGCAGGGCATAGGTGAGAAACGGAATTACCGCAACCGAAATCATCAGCACAAGCGAAAGCGCCGCAACTATTCCGCCGAGTGCGCATTTTGAGCTCTGTTTCATTTTATACCTCTCAACAGCACGGTATCAGGTCGCCGCCCATACATTCACAGCAGCAGTCGGCGCAGATAAGCCCCTGACATATGTCACAGCCCGAGCATTCTCTGCCGCTTTTTTCTCTGCGTTCGGTTCTGTAACCGCCGTTTCTTGCGCTGTTTACCTTGTTGAATGCAAGTTTATAGGTGTCATTTGTCGGGTCCATATTGCAGGCAATATCGAAATTTTTGGCGGCTTCCTCAAGCCAACCTCTTTTCTGCTGAATTGTACCTTTCAGATAATACCACTGAGCATCTCTTTCACCGTCGGGTATTCCGTCAAGTATAACCGTTGCATCCTCGAGCCTGCCCGAATTTATCTTTTCACGAACATCGGTATAGTCCGCTCCGGCATAATAAGCATAGCTTCCTGCGGAGGTATATCCGCTCTGATTGCCCGAATTCATAATGATTGCATCATATGCGGCGTTAAGCTCTTCAACTTTCTGCATATTGCCGGAATATAACCTCATTTGTTCTCTGTAAGCGGCATCAACCTGCTCCGCCGATGCACCTCTCGGAACTCCCAAAACTTCATACGGGTCTTTCAAATCAACACCTCATTTCACCGTGAATTTTTTTGTCTTGACGGTTTTACCGTCATATCTGTCAAACACCCCGGCGGCGCTTGCTTCAAGCCCGTCGAGAGTGATATTTTCAAGAATATCCGCAAATCTGCGTGTTTCGATTTCGTCAAGCGCTTCAAGAGCGGCACTCTGCGTAAGATTGAGCATTCCTCTTGCTCTTGCCGAAAATTCTTGTTTGATTTTCTCATCTGATATATCGGAATAATCCTTTTTAAACGGATTAAAGCATCCGTGCTTTATATCGCTTTCAAGGTCATCGGCGGCATCAAGAATATAAACAAATCTACCCACCATATAACCGTAGGAGTAAAGACTGTCAGCTTTGCCGCCCGAAAAAATTTTTCCGAGGGCATCCGCACTCGGGTGCGCCGCTTCGTCAATGCCGGTATTTTCTTTTTTCTCGGCTTCATTTTGTGCATCTATCGCCGCCGAAACCGTTTTTTCGATATCGGGTGCAAGCTTTGCCGCCTTGCGGTGCATAAGGGCAACGAGCGGATAAATCAGAACGGCTCCGAGCTTTTTAAATCCCTTTGAATCGGAAATATTATCAAGCACCTTATAGAAAACCGTTATTATCACGGCGTGAGCGCACATATCGAAAATCGGTTTTTCCGAGCAGTTAAGGCATTTTTTTGCCGGATTATACGGACAGCGTTTCTGACTGAATTCACATCCGTTTTCGGAAACGGCAAGCTTCAGCAGTGCCGCAAGAGTAAAATCGTAGCTTAAAAAGAGCTGTGCAATCGGAGAATAATTTCTGCCGAGTGCACGGCAGAGAGAACAGTATGCTCCACGGTAAAGCTCATAATCTTTCATTTTCAGTTCGGCCTTGTAAGCTTTAACATATCCCAGCAAATCCAACACTCCGATTATAATATTCTATACTATTTTATATTATATCGGCGTTTAATCCGTTAACATATTGTAAATTTTACGCAACAATAATGAAAAAACAGCAAAAATCAAAAAATATATTGACACTTTCGCTTTAGCGTGCTAAAATGGTAACACAAAAAACTAAAGGAGTAAGAATAACAATGAAAAAAATAATTGCTCTCGTACTCGCATTAACTGTTGTTGCAATGGCGGTTTGCTTTGCAGGCTGCGGCAATAAAGAGGATGATAAGGCATCCGATGCCAAGGTTTTCACAATGGGTATTGACCCCGAATATCCTCCGTTCAGCTATATGGATGCAAACGGCGAATATACCGGCTTTGATGTTGAAATCTGCAAGGCGGCTTGTGAAAAGCTCGGCTGGGAATTCAAAGTATTCGGCGTTAACTGGGATAACAAGCTTGTTCAGCTTGATGCAAAAGAGTGCGACTGTGTGTGGTCCGGCATGACCATTCTTGACAGCATGAAGGAAGCCGGATATGTTATCTCCGCTCCTTATTTCGATAATACTCAGGTACTTGTTGTTAAGGCTGACAGCACCATTAAATCCTCCGCAGACCTTGCCGGAAAAGATGTTGCGGTTCAGCTCGGAACCTCGGGCGAATCTCTTCTCAAAGAGGGCGGCGACCTTGAAGAGCTTGCAAAGACCTTTAATAAGGTTGTTACCTGCGAAAGCTTCCTTAAGTGCTTCACGGAACTCGGCGGAAACGCAGTTGATGCGGTTCTTGTTGATAAGCCCGTTGCAGACAGCTATGCCGCAGAGAACAGCAATGTTAAGGTTCTTGACGAAAAGCTCGGAGCCGAGCAGTACGGTATCGCATTCCGTTCAACGGATGCAGGTCTTTGCGCTTCAATCGAAGGCGCCGTTGCAACCCTTATCGAGGACGGAACATATGCAAAGATAGCCGAAAAATATCCCGATATAGTTAATAATCTTATTCTTCTCAACAAATAAATCGGCAAAAAATTATTATGGGCTGTCGCATTAATCTTAATCCGACAGCCCTTTTAATCATTTAAAGGTGACTTCTATGGACTTAATGACAATGATTTTAAAAATGGGCGAGGGTCTCGGAAAAACCTGCGCCATATTTTTCCTGACCCTGCTGTTTTCGCTTCCGCTCGGTTTGATTATAATGTTTATGCGGAAAAGCAAAAACAAGATTATATCGAAGATAACCGTATTTTTTATATCGGTTCTCAGAGGTACGCCGCTCATGCTTCAGCTTATTGCGGTTACATACGGCCCCTATTATCTTTTCAATGTGAGTGTGTCAAGAAATAAGCTTATCCCCGTTGTTATAGCGTTTTCAATCAATTATGCCGCTTATTTTGCCGAAATATACCGAAGCGGAGTTGAGTCAATTCCAATCGGTCAGTATGAAGCGGCGCAGGTGCTCGGATATTCAAAGGTTCAGACCTTTGTGAAAATAATTCTTCCGCAGGTTATCCGCCGCATTCTTCCTGCCGCCACCAATGAAATCGTTACGCTTGTTAAGGATACTTCAATGGCATTCACGGTTTCTTATCAGGAAATGTTCACAATCGGCAAGGAAATCGCCAATTCTCAGACGAGCTTCGTGCCGTTTTTGGTGGCAGGTGCGTTCTATTATATTTTCAATGCTGTTGTCGGATTCGTGATGGTTCGGATTGAAAATAAGATGAACTATTACAGATAAGAGGGGAGGGCGCAAAATGAATGTTTTAACGATAAAAAATATCAGCAAATCTTTCGGAGACAACCATGTTTTAAAAGATATTTCCTTATCGGTTGATAAGGGTGAGGTCGTTTCGATAATCGGTCCCTCCGGCTCCGGAAAATCAACGCTTCTGCGCTGTGCCACTCTGCTTGAAACCATGGACGGCGGCGAGCTTGCATATATGGACGAAAAAGCGGCGTGGATGGAAAACGGAAAAATAGTTTACGCCAAAAATCTTAAGAATATCCGCAACAAATTCGGACTTGTTTTCCAGAATTTCAATCTTTTTCCGCATTATTCGGTGCTCAAAAATCTGACCGATGCGCCCGTATCCGTGCTTCACCGCAATCCCGAGGAAGCGAAGGAAACGGCGATGTCGCTTCTTAAGAAAATGGGTCTTGAGGATAAAGCAAACGCCTATCCCTGCCAGCTTTCGGGTGGTCAACAGCAGAGAGTTTCAATCGTGCGTGCGCTTGCGATGAATCCCGAAATACTTTTCTTTGATGAGCCCACATCGGCGCTTGACCCCGAGCTTACCGGAGAGGTGCTTAAGGTTATAAAACAGCTTGCCGATGAAAAAATGACGATGGTTATCGTAACTCACGAAATGAGCTTTGCAAAGGCGGTTTCGGACAGAGTTATATTTATGGATAAGGGCGTTATCGTTGAAGAAGGCAGACCCGACGAGTTGTTTGACAACACAACGCAGGAAAGAACGAAGCAGTTCCTGCAAAACTATAAAAGCTGATGAAAACCGAGTATTATGTTATTGACCCCACAAAAAATATAACCTTGCTTGTTACTTCGCCGATACCCGAAAGCCTGAGAGTGCAGACGGCAAAAAAGCTTATGAAGCTTGAACCGTCGGCAGAGCAGTCGGGCTATGTGTGCGGAGATTTGCTCCGTATGTCAGGCGGCGAATTCTGCGGAAACGCAACCATTTCCGCCGCCGCTCTTAAAGCTTATAAAAGCGGAGCGAAGAAAGGTGAAAAATCCGAATATATTCTTGATGTTTCGGGAACGGATAAGCCAGTTGCCGTCAGCACCGAATGTACGGGTGACGGCTCTTTCCACTGTAAGGTGAATATGCCGAAGCCGCTTTCCGCAGGAAATGTGCAAAAGCAATTCGGAGATAAAATATATAACACATTCAGAGTGGATTTCGGCGGAATAATCCATTTTATTCTTGAAGATAAAATGAATGAACAGGATGCGGCTGAAGCCGTGAAGCAGTGGTGCGATGAAGAAAATGCGGACTGCACGGGAATAATGTTCTTTGACAGAAAAAATATTTCTCTTGCACCGCTTGTGTTCGTGAAAGAACCGCCCGTGCTCTTCTGGGAAAAATCCTGCGCCAGCGGAACCGCCGCAATCGGCGTTTATCTTGCATATCTTGAAAAAAAACCGATAACGGCGGACATAAAAGAACCGGGCGGAACGCTCGGAGTTTCTGCCGACCCCGACGGTAATATCATCCTCGATGGCTCGGCAGTCATCATAAAGCATAATATCGTTGAATTATAAAACAAATTTCACTTGATTTTTGCGGAACAATATAATATAATAGGTCAGAAGTTGCGTGTAAAAGCATATGGCGTTGAAGTGAAGAAATAAGGAGAATTGCGAAGCGCTCCAAGCGAGCAAAGCGACTATATTTCTGAGGGAAGCGCAGCGGCTCGTAAGATGAAATCAGAACAGAACGCAAAAACAAAAAAACAAATAAATTTCGGGGTGTAGCGCAGATGGTAGCGCGCTTGGTTCGGGACCAAGAGGCCGTGGGTTCAAA
>JAZQON010000030.1:0-25945 GCA_045627825.1 Acutalibacteraceae bacterium | reverse complement strand
ACTTTTATCTTGAAATTCAGTTCTTCTCTACGCCGAGAATAACCTTTTCGCCGTTAATATCCCAATCCTTGGAATATGAACCGCCCTCGCCCGGGATGATTTCCGTTGCAAGAACATCATGGCATACGGAAGCGTTATTCTTCTTGAGAATGGCTTCGATTTTTTCGTTGCCGCTTGCATAGAGCCTGATTGTGTCCATAACCTCAAAGCCTGCATCCTTACGCATGGTCTGAATTTTGGAAATAAGCTCTCTTACGAAGCCCTCTTCAATAAGCTCCTCGGTAAGATTGGTATCAAGCACAACGGTAACTCCGCCGTCACTCTCCGCCTGGAAACCCTCTTTCTGAACGGTTTCTATAAGCAAATCTTCAATTGCAAGCGAAATTTCCGTTCCGTCAACGGTGAAGCTTATGCAGCCCTTTTCGTCAAGCTCTTTCTTTGCCTGAGCGCCGTCCATGCTCTGAAGATAGTTTCTGATACCGCCGAGCATCTTGCCGTACTTGGGACCGAGTGTCTTAAGCTGCGGCTTGAAATTATATGAAACATAGGATGCGGAATCATTTACGAATTCCATGCTCTTAACATTGAGCTCATCCTCGATTATCTCACGATATTCGCTGTCAAGCTCCTTGAGAGCAGTAACGAATATTCTGCCGAGAGGCTGTCTGTTCTTGATATTTGCGCCGTTTCTTGCAGCTCTGCCGAGAACAACTATCTTAAGAACCTCGTCCATTGAAGCTTCAAGCTCTTTATCAATGAGCGCCTTATCCGATACGGGATAATCGCAGAGATGAATGCTTATGGGAGCATCGGGATAAATGTTGCAAACAAGGTTGCGGTAAATATCCTCTGTCATGAACGGTATCATCGGAGCGGCAAGCTTTGAAAGCGTAACGAGTGCAGTATAAAGGGTCATATAAGCATTTATCTTATCCTGACCGAGCCCCTGAGCCCAGAAACGCTCTCTGCCACGGCGAACATACCAGTTACTCAAATCGTCAACGAATTCCTGAAGAACTCTGCCTGCTTCGGGGATTGCATAATTATTCAGATAGCCGTCAACCTCGTCAATGAGGGTGTTGAGCCTTGAAAGAAGCCATTTATCCATAATGGAAAGCTTGTCATATTCAAGCTCGTGCTTTGACGGGTCAAACTTATCAATATTAGCATAAAGAATATAGAATGCATATGTGTTCCAAAGGGTACCCATGAATTTGCGCTGACCCTCAACAACAGCCTTGCCGTAGAAACGGTTAGGAAGCCACGGTGCTGAATTGGTGTAGAAATACCAGCGGATGGCATCAGCGCCGTAAGTGGTGAGAGCATCAAACGGGTCAACGGCGTTGCCCTTGCTCTTTGACATCTTCTGACCGTTTTCATCCTGAACAAGTCCGAGAACGATAACATTTTCATAGGGGGATTTATCAAACAGAAGCGTTGAGATTGCCATGAGGGAATAGAACCAACCTCTTGTCTGGTCAACGGCTTCGGAGATGAATGCCGCAGGGAACTGCTGTTCAAACAGGTCTTTATTCTCAAACGGATAATGATGCTGTGCAAAAGGCATTGAGCCTGAATCATACCAGCAGTCAATAACCTCGGGAACACGCTTCATCTGCTTTCCGCACTTTTCACATCTGATAGTAACATTATCAATATACGGGCGGTGAAGCTCTATATCATCGGGGCAGTTATCGCTGAGCTCTTTCAGCTCTGCGATTGAACCGATTGCGTGCTTATGGCCGCATTCGCATTCCCAGGTGTTGTGCGAAGTGCCCCAGTAACGGTTACGGCTTGTGCCCCAATCCTGAATATTTTTGAGCCAGTCGCCGAATCTTCCGGTTCCGATGCTCTCGGGAATCCAGTTAACAGTATTGTTATTCTTGATAAGATTTTCTCTTACCGCAGTCATCTTGATGAACCAGGACTCACGGGCGTAATAAATGAGCGGAGTATCGCATCTCCAGCAGTGGGGATATTCATGCTCAACCTTCGGAGCTGAGAAAAGAATGTTTCTCGCTTCAAGCTCTTTGAGAACCTCAACATCGCAGTTGACTGCGCCGGCTTCCATTTCTTTCTGAGTGGGCTTGCAGCGCATTCCGGCAAACGGAGTTTCGGGCTTCATAACGCCGTGTTCGTCAACCATCTGAACAAACGGAGCATCGTATTTTCTGCCGACTCTTGCATCATCCTCACCGAATGCGGGAGCAATGTGAACGATGCCTGTACCGTCCGACATTGTTACATAATTGTCGCAGTAAACGAAGAAAGCTTTCTTATTCTGCTTGTCAACAACATCCTTTGCGCACTGATAAAGCGGCTCATATTCTTTATATTCAAGGTCTGTGCCCTTGTATTCCTCGATTATCTCATAAGCAGGTGTGCCCTCCTCACGCTGAATCGAACCGAGAACGGCATCAAGCAGAGCTTTTGCCATAATATAGGTAAATCCGTCGGCGGCCTTAACCTTAACATAAATCTCGTCGGGATTTACGCAGAGAGCGATGTTTGAAGCAAGTGTCCAGGGAGTTGTTGTCCAGGCAAGGAAATATGCATCCTCACCCTTGATTTTGAAGCGGACAATTGCCGTGCGCTCTTTGAGAGTTTTATAGCCCTGAGCAACCTCGTGTGATGAAAGGGGAGTGCCGCAGCGGGGGCAATAGAGAACGATTTTGAAGCCTTTATAAAGCAGACCCTTGTTCCATATCTCCTTAAGCGACCACCATTCGGATTCAATATAGTCATTATGATAAGTAACATAAGGGTTATCCATATCCGCCCAAAAGCCGACAGTGCCGGAGAAATCCTCCCACATTCCCTTATATTTCCAAACGCTTTCTTTGCAGTAATTAATGAAAGGTTCAAGACCGTATTCCTCAATCTGCTCCTTGCCGTTGATGCCGAGCATTTTTTCAACCTCAAGCTCAACGGGCAGACCGTGGGTATCCCAGCCGGCTTTTCTCGGAACCATATAGCCCTTCATTGTGCGGTATCTGGGAATCATATCCTTGATAACTCTTGTAAGCACATGGCCGATATGGGGCTTGCCGTTTGCGGTCGGCGGACCGTCATAGAAGGTATAAGTGGGACAGCCCTCTCTGGCTTCAACACTCTGCTCGAATATTCTGTTCTTCTTCCAGAAATCGAGCACCGCTTTTTCACGGCTTACAAAATCGAAATTTGAAGAAACCTTTTCGTACATTTTGTTTTCCTCCGTATAAAGAATTAAAACGGCTTCGCCCCGTTGCGGGACAAAGCCGAAACTTTGTTAACCACCCGAACATAACAATCATTATGCGTCCGATAACGGCGGACTGCCGTCAAAGCCTACTTGAAAAACTTTCGGTTTGAAGCTCGGGAGTGATATTCTTTTCTGCCGTGTCCGACGGGTTCTCACTGTCTCCGCCTCACTTTGGAACACTATGCGGAAAATACTGTCTCCGTCACAGCCTTTTTGGGATATATTTTAATTTAACCTTTTAGAAGTATAGCATATGAAATTATTATTGTCAATGATTTTAAAATAATTTCAGGCGTGAACCTTTCCGCAGGTGCAGTATGTTTCAATATTAAATAATTTGCAGAAGAACATACGGATGCTCCACAGTGCTCTGATAAATCCGTTTTCGGAGTGGCAGGGGCAGTTATCGTCAAGTGCGGGATATGAGGGCTGGTTTACAGCGCTTCCCGTATTCTTTCTTGCCGCTTCCTCTCTGAAGCATACGCCGTCATCACTGTATTTGATGAATACGAGTTTATCGGGTGTGAACTGAATTATGCCCATTGTGAGAACATTGGTTGAGGTTTCGGATAAAGTGTTGTCAGAATATCCGATGTAGCCGCAGTTGGCATAGATGAAATTCAGTTTCTGCTGAACAAAAGCATTTTTGCCCTTTTCGGGAACCGGAATCCATATGTTGTCACCGGGCTTCATATAGTTTATCGAGCCGCCGATATAATCGTCATAAGCGCTTGAATGATTGTGACCGAAAAGGAAAATTATATCAAGCTTTTCGGCTTTTTCGTTGATAACATCGAAAACATATGATGAATAGAGATTATCGCCGCCGCCGTTTCTCTCTGTATAATGAAGCGGAACATGGGTGAGGAAAATAACAGGTCTCGAATCACCCGAATTAATCATTGAATCAAGAGCCGTTTCAATGTTTGCGGCAAGCTCCTTTACGCCTTTATCGCTCTTGCCGCTCTGCTTCCACGGGAACGAATCCTCGTTGATAACATAGAGCTTGTAAGCGCCCATATCGTAAAATCCGGTTTCGGCAAATTCTTCCTTGGGATTATCGTGGTTGCCCTGAATACATACAATTGATTCCGGTACGGTTTCGGGAAAAGCCGAGAGAGCGGCGTGTCTTATCTTTGAAATACCGGGCACGGCGTTGTCGAAAAGCACCATTGTATAGTCTCCGCCGACAAGCACGGAATCAATTTTTGAAAGTCCGTCGGCCTTGGCAATTCCGAGCAGTCTGCCGAAACGGTCGTAAGCATCGTTCCCCAGATGCTGAAAGTCGGAAGCGGTAACTATTGAAGCATAAGCATCGGGCGCAAGGGTATCGCTTTTCGCCGAAGCGGTGAAGCATAAGCCGGTAAGAGATATAACGGCAAGAATTATTGCAAGTAATCTTTTCATGAAATCGCTCCTTTCGATTACCGTAATTATATATTATTTTCACGGTAAATGCAACATAAATCCAAAAAATGCTTGACAATTTGCAAAACCTCTGCTACAATACTTAAGCGTCGCAAAGCGACAGGATTAAATTATGTTTTATTCCTTGTCACGGGCGAACCGTGACCAAAGACCATAAGGAGGTGCTAAAAGAATGTCAAACAACTATGAGACTATGGTAGTTTTTTCAGTTGCAAACGGTGAAGAAGCTGCTCAGCCGCTCCTTGAAAAATTCAAGGGCATGATTGAAGCGAACGGCACTCTTGAGAGCATTGATGAGTGGGGCAAGCGCAAGCTCGCTTATCCTATCAACGATGAACTCGAAGGATACTATGTTCTCTACAATTATCAGTCTGAGCCTGAGTTCCCCGCTGAGCTTGACCGTGTGTTCAAGATTACAGACGGTGTTCTCCGTTCACTCATCATCAGAAAAGACTAAGGAGGTCATGTAATGGTTAATTGTGCCGTAATAATGGGCAGACTCGTTGCAGACCCCGAGCTTCGCACAACAGGAAGCGGAATTTCGGTTACTTCATTTACCGTTGCCGTTGACAGAGGTTATGTTCGTCAGGGCGAAGAGCGCCAGGCGGATTTCATTGACATCGTTGCATGGAGACAGACTGCGGACTTTGTCTGCAAATATTTCCGCAAGGGCTCAATGATAGCCGTTCAGGGCTCAATCCAGACCAGAATGTATGAAGATAAAAACGGCAGTAAGAGAAAAGCAGTTGAAATCGTTGCGGATAATGTAAGCTTCTGCGGTTCAAAGAGTGAATCCGGTACAGCAGCTAACAATAATTACGCCGCTCCCGTTCAGCCTGCTCCCTCATTCGCAACGGCGGATGAAGGCGACTTCAAAGAAATTCCCGAAGATGATCTCCCGTTCTGAGAGACATCCGTTTTAAACTGAAAAAGGAGGTTTAATCCATGGCTTACGAAAAAAGCGACAGAAGACCCAATAAGAAGGGCCGCAGAAAGGTTTGCTCTTTCTGTGTTGATAAGGTTGAATGCATCGACTATAAAGATGTAAATAAGCTTAATAAATTCACATCCGACAAAGCAAAAATCCTTCCCCGCCGTGTAACAGGCACCTGCGCAAAGCATCAGCGTGAGCTGACCACCGCTATCAAGCGTGCCCGTCAGGTTGCTCTTCTTCCTTACACAAGCGACTGATAATATCAAAAATTCCGCTGTTCATCCGAACAGCGGTTATTTTGTCTCAGTCAAATTTGTGTTGACGAACAAACAACATAAGTATATAATGAAAACAGAAATGTAACCGATAGACGGTTAGCTCAAAAGGTTAAAGAGAAATAAACCGCACTTTTGAACCGGGGCGGTTTATTTCTTTTTCGTTATGTTAATAACTAATGCAATGATTTCAACTATAAAAGAAAGTAATAAAATCACTTCCGTCAGAGTTATCATCAGCACCGCCCTCTCGGGATAAGAGAGCTGACCGCCTACCGTTATGGTTACCTTTGAGGATGCCTTCGCATCGTTATTATGCTATTATATGAGACAAATTTTGTCAAATATTATTTCCAAACCGGATTTATGATTGCAGTAAAATGTATATTTTTTCTAAAAAGATTGAAAAAATTAAATTTATCTGCTAAAATAATATTTTATACAGCATATCTTTTTGCGGAGGTAATGAAAATGAAAAATATGTCAGTTTCAACAAAGTGCGTTCAGGGCGGCTATCATCCCGGAAACGGTGAACCCCGTCAGATACCCATTATCCAGAGCACAACCTTTAAATATGATACCGGCGAGGAAATGGGAAAGCTTTTTGACCTTGAAGCAGAAGGATATTTTTATTCACGACTTCAGAACCCCACCTGCGATACAGTAGCGGCGAAAATATGCGCTCTTGAGGGTGGCACTGCGGCAATGCTTACGGCTTCGGGCATGGCGGCGAATTTCTTTGCGGCATTCAATATCTGCGGATGCGGCGACCATATAGTTTCATCGTCCGCAATCTACGGCGGCACATATAATCTGTTTTCCGTAACCATGAAGCGCATGGGCGTAAGCGTTACATTTGTTTCGCCCAAGTGCACCGATGAGGAGCTTGAAGCGGCGTTCAGACCCGAAACGAAGTTCGTTTTCGGAGAGGTTCTTGCAAATCCGTCGCTTGCCGTGCTTGATATTGAAAAATTCGCCAAGGCGGCTCACGCTCACGGAGTACCTCTTATAATTGATAATACCTTCCCGACCCCGATAAATTGCAGACCGTTTGAATGGGGAGCGGATATAGTTACCCACTCAACCACAAAATATATGGACGGCCACGGAAGCGTTCTCGGCGGTGCGATAATAGATTCGGGTAATTTTGACTGGACAAAATATCCCGACAAATATCCCGGACTCTGCACTCCCGATGAAAGCTATCACGGAGTAACCTATACCGAGCGTTTCGGAATAGGCGGAGCATTTATCACCAAGGCTACCGTTCAGCTTATGCGTGACCTCGGTGCGGTTGCCGCTCCGCTGAATGCTTATATTCTCAATCTCGGACTTGAAAGCCTTCATGTAAGAGTTGCACGCCACTGCGAAAATGCTCTTGCGGTTGCGAAACATCTTGAAGCGCATGAAAAAATAACATGGGTCAGCTATCCGGCACTGCCGTCGAGCAAGGATTATGAGCTTGCTTCAAAATATCTTCCGAACGGAACCTGCGGAGTTGTAAGCTTCGGCGTAAAGGGCGGCAGAGAAGCGGCGGCAAAGTTTATGAATGAGTTGAAGCTTATTGCTATCGAAACCCATGTTGCGGATGCCCGTTCCTGCTGTCTGCATCCTGCAACCACAACTCACAGACAGATGAGCGATGAAGAGCTTATCGCCGGCGGTGTTTCGCCCGACCTTGTAAGACTTTCCGTAGGTCTTGAGGATGTTAACGACCTTATCGCTGATATTGATAACGCTCTTGCAACAATATAACGGAGTAAAAAAATATGCCTATTAAGATACCCAATGATTTGCCTGCGGTTCAGACGCTGGCGGATGAAAATATATTTGTTATGACGGAAACCCGTGCGATTACGCAGGATATCCGTCCGCTTCGCATACTTTTAATTAACCTTATGCCGAAGAAAATCGAAACGGAAACTCAGATTTCCCGTATTCTCGGAAATACTCCGCTTCAGATTGAGCTTACACTGGTCAGAATGAAATCTCATGTTTTCCGCAACACGGATAACGACCATCTGCTTGCTTTCTATGATACCTTTGAAGATATAAAGAACGAAAAATTCGACGGTATGATAGTTACGGGTGCTCCCGTTGAAATGCATGAATTTGAAGAGGTTGATTATTGGGATGAGCTCTGCACCGTAATGGAATGGAGCAAAACCCATGTTCACAGCTCTCTGCATATCTGCTGGGGTGCGCAGGCAGGACTTTACTACCATTACGGCATAAAAAAACAGCTTCTCGATAAAAAGCTTTTCGGAGTGTATGTCCATAAGGCTGATTATGTTCGCTCAATGCTGCTCAGAGGATTTGACGATGAATTTTATGTTCCGCATTCAAGACATACCACCGTCAGCCGTGAGGATATAGAAGCCATTCCGGAGCTTAAGGTTCTGGCTTCATCGGAAAAAGCCGGAGTTTATATTGTTTCAACCGAGGGTGGCAGACAGTTTTTCATTATGGGTCACGCCGAATATGACTCTCTTACGCTTGATTCCGAATATCGCAGAGATATTAATGCCGGACTTGACATTGCCGTTCCGGAAAACTATTATCCCGATGATAATCCCGATAATACGCCGATAGTTAAATGGCGTTCACACGGAAGTCTGCTCTATACCAATTGGCTGAATTACTTTGTATATCAGTCAACACCGTATGACCTGGATACGCTGAAATAAAAAATCGAGAAGTTTCGACAGAAACTTGTCGATTTTTTAATGAAGTCGCCCTGTGAGCTAATGAAGAATGAAGACGCTTACGCTAATGAAGAAATTAAAAAGAGCGAATGAGAAAAACGGGCGAATTCGCTTCATTAGTGAGCGAATCGAACATCTTCATTTTGCTTCATTAACGAGTGAAGCGAGTGACTTCATTAAAATTGTGCTATTTCGCAGTATAGTCAATAATCACCGAATTCCGAATTTAAAGGTTCTTCACGGAAAGTTGTGGGATTAGGGTACTCATCGTTACAATTGTTTCAGCAGTGCCAACGGCTATAGGGTGTAGGGCGGGGTGACCACACCCCGCCGAGTTAACCGATGGTATCGGCAATGCCTCCGGAAAAGCCGCAGAAGGAAGAGCAGACCGTTCTCCTGTGGTGACGATATGATATTTATCATTACGGATTCCGTGGGATTCATGCGGCGGGGTCTGGTCACCCCGCCCTACAAGACAGTACAAAACTTTGGCTTGCAGTGATAATCATATTAAGATGAGGAAGCAAAAGCTTTAGTTGCATAAAATTCCGTGAAGAACCAATTTAAAAGCTCCCCGCTTCGATTGAAGCAGGGAGCAGCTCTTTATTTTGCAAGGTCGCCGATGGTGAGAAGGAATCCGCCGAACTGTGCGCCGAATCCCGGACCGCCATCCATGATAAGCTTGCCGGATTTGGTTGCTTCAAGCATATCAAGTGTTCCGAGCAGGATACCCAGAGCGCTGTCATAGGAGTCAAAACGGAGGGTGAAGAAAGGCATTGCTCTCTTATATTCGCCTCTGCCGGCTCTCGACTTACCCGCTTTAATTCTGATATAAGCGGAAGCTTCGGGATGGTCGTTTACCGCAAGAGCGTAAACACGGTCGGGTGATTTTGCAGTCCACTCATGGATTTCGGGATGACCCATTTTATTGAGCTGGCTGATACCGCTTGTGAGCAGATAGAACATACACTTAACCATAAGTGCTTTATCGTCCTCATTCTCGGGAGGCTCGGTTGCGCCGAGAACATTTGCCATTTTCAAAAGAGCCATAACGAAGCTTACAAATACCGTGGGAGCTTTGCCGGGCTTAATCTTGGGAACACCTGCCGCCTTGATTGCGCCGGGAATATCGCCCTTGAAGAATTTGTTAAGAGCTTCTACGCTGCCGAACTGAATCTCACTGTGACCCGGAGTGGTGTCAAGGCAGGGATGAACGAGCCATTCGCCGCAGTTAACAACGAAGTGCATTCCGACCTTACCGTCTTCAACCTCGGGATTGAGAGCGCTTATCTGAATGATTGCATGAGCGTGCTCAAATTTCTTTTTGAGTGAGGGAACATCGTTAGCAATGACCTTTATAAGCGGAAGAGCAGCATTTAAAAATATTTTATTGGAATATAATTCTTCCTGTGCTATTGCCATAATATTGCTCTCCTTTTACCAGAATTCGTCGTCCCAGTTTTCGTCCTCTTCGAAGTCAGCCTTCATAACCTCACGAACAGCGGAGATGATGCCGTTTGCATCTATGCCGACCTCAGCCATGATGTCTTCCTGAAGACCGATGGGAGCAAACTTATCGGGATGGCCGAGCTTTTTGAATGCGCAGGCCTTACCGGATTCAACAACAACCTCTGCAACCGCACTGCCGAGACCGCCGAGAGTGCTGTGGTCTTCAACGGTGATGATTCTTCTGGTTTCAAGAACCGCCTTAACGATAGCTTCCTTGTCGATGGGCTTAATGGTGTGCATATTGAGAACTCTGACCTTAAGTCCGTCTGAATTCTCAAGGAATTTTGCAGCTTCTCTTGCCTGGAATACGCATGAGCCGCAGGCGATAACGGTTATATCGGTTCCCTCGTGAACCTCAACAGCCTTGCCTACTTTGAAACCGTAATCCTGTGAATCATAAAGAACACGGTCAAATCCACGGTTAATTCTGATATAGTAAGGACCAACATTCTCATAAGCGGCGTTAACTGCGTTTGCGGTTTCAAAGCCGTCGGCGGGAACGATAAGGGTCATATTGGGCATGGCTCTTACGATTGCAAGGTCAACGATTGCATGGTGAGTTGAACCTGCCTGACCGAAGGATGTGCCCGAATGGGTAGCAATTATTTTAGCGTTGACATTCTGATAGCAGATGTCTGTGTGAAGCTGGTCACAAGCTCTCATTGAGGTGAAAGCCGAGAAGCCTGAAAGGAAGGGAATGATACCGGCTCTTGCCATACCTGCGGCAACGCCGAACATATCCTGCTCCGCAATACCTACATTGACAACTCTTTCGGGACAAACCTTAAGAACATCACCGAGCTTTGTGGATTTTGCAAGGTCAGCCGTAATAGCAACAACCTTGGGGTCTTTCATCATAATATCGGCAATAGCTTTTCCGTAAATTTCAGCTGTTGCAACTTCGGTCTGGTCTATTGCGTTATAAACAAATCCGCCTGCCATTATTATTTGCCCTCCTTTTCTGCACGGGCAACTCTTGCCTCGTAGTCCTCTTCGAGCTCTTTATTGTATTTTGCAAAGGTATCGTCATCGAGTGCCATATAATGGCAGTGATAATCGCCTGCAATGCTCTTTATGCCTGCGCCCTTCTGGGTATCCATGATGATACAGGTGGGAGCGCACTTTTCCTTTGACCTTTCGATTGCCTTATCAATAGCATCGCAAAGCTCTGCAATGTTGTTGCCGTCAACAACGATGGTGTTGAAGCCGAAAGCAACCATTTTATCAGCAAGGGGTTCGAGCTTCATAACTTCTTCTGTGGGACCGTCTATCATGCAGTGGTTTCTGTCGATGAAAACGATGCAGTTTGAAAGCTCATAGTGGTTCATTGTCATGAAGCCTTCCCAGTTGGAGCCTTCACCGAGCTCACCGTCACCGGTAGCAACGAATGTAAGGTAATCCTTGCCGAGAATTCTTGCCGCAAGAGCAGTGCCTGCGGCGATTGATGCGCCGTGACCGAGAGAACCGGTGGAAGCGTCAACGCCTACAACCTTGTTTGAATCAAGGTGCATACCCATCTTTGAACCTGAAAGGTTAAAGGTTTTAAGCATTTCAACATCATTGAAGCCCTTGTCGCAGAGAACGGGAGCGTAAGCAATTGCCGCATGACCCTTTGAAAGGATGAAACGGTCTCTGTCTTCCCACTTGGGGTCCTCAACCTTGATGTTGAGATACTTGTGATACATAACGGTAAGAAGATCCATAACGCTCATACCGCCGCCGATATGACCGCTGCCTGCCCAGAATGTGGTCTGAAGGCAGAGTTTACGGAGCTCGAATGCTTTCTTTTCAAGAGCAAGCCACTCCTGCTTTGTTAATGCCATAGGATTTTTCCTCCTTTTTATACAGCGGTGCGCACACAGCGCACCGCATTAGGTACAATTATCAGCCGAGTTCGGGATGATTTTTCTTAACTGCGTGGAAAGCATCTTCAGCAATTTCAATGGTTCTCTTTATATCGTCGTGAGTGAGAGCCGCATTGATGAAGTGATTGTGGTGAGAAGCGAAGAATACACCTCTGTTAACACATTCCGCAATCCAATCCTGATGCAGGAACATTGAATCGTCGTTTGCTATTCTGAGATAGAACAGAGCGGGAGCACCCGAAGTAACAAGGTCAAAGCCGTTTGTTTTTGCGGCTGCCTTAAGTCCTTCGGTAAGCTCGGTTCCGAGCTCTTTGAAGAGCTTGGGAGTATCGAGCTTCTTCATCTTATTGATGCAGGCGATGCAGGCGGCGAACGGAACTGCGCTCATCCAGTAAGAACCTGTGTAGGAAAGGCTGGATGCGGCATCCTTAAGGAATTCCTTGCCGCAGAATGCGGACATATTGTAGCCGTTTGCAAGAGCCTTGCAGAAGCAGATGATATCAGCTTCAAATCCGAAGTAGTGGTCTGAACCGGCAAGGTCAAGACGGAAGCCAGCACGAACATCGTCTACGATAAGAACGATGCCTTCCTCGGTGCATATCTTTCTTACTTCCTTCCAGAAGCCGTCAGCCGGGAATTTATTATCATAGAAGTTACCGTGGTCATAGGGCTGAGCGATAAGAGCCGCAATTTCGCCCTTGTTTTCGGCAACAATCTTCTTGAAGTTTTCGATATCGTCCCAATCGGTGTAGATATTGTTGGCAACATCCTCGGGAGTAACGCCGGGATAGTCAATCTTCTGAACCATGGGAGCAACGCCGTGATAGAAGCCGTTGAAGAAGATAAGCTTCTTTCTGTGTGTATAAGCACGGGCGGTAACGATAGCACCGCTGGTGGCGTCGTTTCCGTTCTTTGCAAAGAATGCCCAGTCAGCACAGTTAACTGTATCAACAAGAAGCTCTGCGCACTCAACCATAATCTTTGAGGGAGAAGTGGTGCAGTTTCCGAGAGCTATCTGCTTGAGAGCGGCGGCATCAACATCGGGGTCGCAGTAACCGAGAACATTGGGGCCGTATGCGCACATATAGTCAATGTACTTGTTTCCGTCAACATCCCAGAAATATGTTCCGTTTGCCTTTTCGGAGAAACGGGGCCAACGGTTAACGGGGATAAACTGACCTTCTGCGGGGCCGAGATGGCCGTAAACACCGGCAGGGATAACCTTGCAGGCTCTGTCATACCATTCATCGGACTTTTTATTTGTATAAAGAACGGTCTTTTTCTTTTTGGGGTCAAAATTATCAGCCATTGTATTTATCCTCCTTATGCAAGATACAGAGCAACTCTGTCAAGTATGCGGTTAAGATTATCAATCATGCCCACAAGTCCGTGCATTTCAATCTTGCCCGTACCGATGCAGGAAAGAGCGTTAACGGTTCCGTTAAAGAGAGCGTTAGCGGTTTCGTAAGAATCGAAAATCATGGAAGCACGGTATTTTTCGGGAGTTCTCTTAAGAGTAATAAGACGGTGATTCTTGCAGGTAACCTCAACTGCCGGACCGCCCTTGATAGCCATCATAACACTGCCGTCAACGATGTGGTCTGCACTGAATTTACCTATCTCATCGTTATTACCTACCTGAGCGATTGCAACGCCTACAACATTAAGAGTGAGCGCTGTGCTGATTCTGAAGAAATCGGGGTCTTTCAGGTCTTCCTCAGAGGGCTTGAGGTACTTTGTGAGAAGGTCTGTGAGCTTTGTGAAGCTCTTAAGCAGGAAACCGATGTGAATAAATCCCTTTGAGGGAATGGGTGTAACGGTTCCGTTGATAAGGCCGTTGAATTTTTCGGGGGAGCCGAAGGGAAGCTTTACATCGCACTTTTTGCAGCCCTGTTCCATTCTGCATCTGCCATTGGCAAATGTGATGGTTGCGCTTGGGCCGCCCTTAACCTCAAAACCGATGGAAATCGGCTTTTTGTTTGTGAGAAGGCTGCTTGCTTCGGGTGCCAGCTCACAGAGATTTTCGAGAGTGCCCAGAACAGCGTAAAGATTGATGTAGGACAGAGTTTTCTGATCAATCATTTATGTTTTCCTCCTTAATTACCGACGGCATATGCCGCAGGGTAATATTATTTAATTTATTTTAACAAACTATATAAAAATTGTCAATTGATTTAAAACATTTTCGGCAATGTGCTATGTATTTGAAAAATTATTTTGTCATTTTCACGAAATATTCAATCAGTTTTGCCGAGTTTGCGGCGGCAAGCGGCAGAAAATCATAATAATCCATATGCGAAGAACCGTCTGCACAGTCGCTCACCGCACGGATTACCGTAAACGGAACCTTGTTGAGATAGCAGACATGGCCGATTGCGGCGCCCTCCATTTCGCACACGATGGCGTGAAAATAATCCTTTATTTCCGCTTTGAGCTTATCATCGGCAACAAAAAGGTCTCCCGAAGCGATAACGCCCCTGACCGCCTTAACGCCGTCAAGCTTTGACACGCCGTCCATCATCATATCGGACAGCTTTTTATCAGCAGGAATATTTATGATATTTATTCCCGAAATCATTCCTTTCGGGTCGCCGATTGCGGAGGTATCCATATCGTGCTGAACAAGGCTTTCCGCAACCGCTATATCGCCTATATTAAGTTCCATACTGAGACTTCCGCCCGTGCCTGTGTTGATTATCGCTTCGGGCTTATACATAAGTATCATTGTCTGAGTGCATACTGCGGCGGCAACCTTTCCCACTCCGCACATTGCGGCAACAACATCTTTGCCGTGAAGCGTACCCTTAACATATTCGATTCCGCTGTATGTTTCAACGGTTTTGTTTTCCATAATTCCTTTTATGGATTCGATTTCTATTTTCATTGCACCTATTATTCCGAGCATAGTAACAACACCTCGGGAAAATTCTATCATAAAAAGCTCCGAATATCAACCGCAAAGAGCAAACGGGACAAAAAAATGTTGCTTAAATTTTAAAAATGTGATACTATAATGAAAAACAGGCGGAATAGGGTGATTTTTTGGAAATATACATTGTTATTGCTTTGCTGGTTGCCGCTGTTGTGATGCTTGCGGTTCTGCTTGCAAGGCAGGGCAAAAACAACAATGCCGGAAAGCTTGATGCTATCGGAACGGAGCTTGAATACAGCCGCCGTGAAAACGCCGAAAAAAGCGATGCTCTCAGAGGAGAAACGGCTCAGGCATTCAGGCTGATGAACGATAAAATCGAAAAAATGAGACTCGACAGCGTTGAGGGTCAGGCTAAAACGGAAAACGCCATAGTCAAATCGCTTGCCGAGATAAGAATTAACGATACGGAACAAAATCAGAAGCAGGGGAAAATCATTTCCGAAGCGCTTGACCGTATGCGTGAGAGCAACGAAACGAAGCTTGAACAAATGCGTGTGACGGTTGATGAGAAGCTCACAACCACTCTTTCAACAAGGCTTGACAGCTCATTCAAAACCGTTTCCGAAAGGCTTGAAAGCGTTTATAAATCGCTCGGCGAGATGAAAGAGCTTTCAAGCGGAGTAACGCAGAATGTTACGGCGCTCAACAGAGTTCTGACCAATGTTAAAGCAAGAGGAACATGGGCTGAAGTTCAGCTCGGAGCTATTCTCGACCAGACCGTTCCCGGAATGTACGAAACGAATTTTGCTTCCGTTCCCAATTCAAAGGACAGGGTTGAATTTGCAATCAGAATACCGTCGGGTGAGGATAATTCGGGCGTTACATATTTACCGATAGATTCGAAATTCCCGATGGAGGATTATATAAGGCTTTGCGATGCCGCCGATTCCGCCGATGCGGAAAGGCTTGCGGATGCCCGAAAGGCGCTTGAAGCGAGAATATACGGCGAAGCGAGAACGATAACGAAATATATCAATGTTCCCACCACAACTCCGTTTGCGATAATGTATCTTGCAACCGAGGGACTTTATGCCGAAATAGCATCGTCACGAACCGGAATAAGCGAAAAAGTCCGCAGTGATTTCAATGTTATGATAGCAGGCCCCTCAACCATAACCGCTTTGCTCAATTCGCTTTCTCTCGGCTTCAGAGCCGTTGCGATAAACGAAAAGGCGAATGAGGTCAGAGAACTGCTTGCCGCCGCCAAGGTGCAGTATGATAAATTCGGAACGGTACTCAAAAAGGCGAAGCAGAAGATAGACGAAGCAGGCAAAACGCTTGATGAAGCTGAAAAGCGAAACGATATAATTCAGAAAAAGCTCAGAAGAGTTGAAGAGATAGATTCGGCTCAGGCTGACGAAATACTCGGTTTAGAAGAAAATGACGAAGAGGTGTAAGCTGAAATGAAAGAACCCGAAAAAATTCTTGCTCAAATGACACTTGAAGAGAAAGCCGCTCTGTGTGACGGTGCGGATTTCTGGCATCTCAAAGGCTTTGAAAAGTACGGAATACCCTCAATTATGGTATGCGACGGCCCTCACGGACTGCGCAAAAAGGACTATGACAAAAACGGCTCGTCGCTTTCATGCAGTGTGCCGTCAATCTGTTTCCCGACTGCGGCAACCACCGCCTGCTCGTGGGACCCCGAACTGCTTTACGAAATGGGAGTTGCGCTCGGCAAAAAGTGTCTCAAAGAAGAGGTCGGCGTGCTTCTCGGCCCCGGAATAAATATGAAGCGTTCACCGCTTTGCGGAAGAAACTTCGAATATTTTTCGGAGGACCCCGTGCTTGCAGGTGAGCTTGCGGCAGGTTTCATAAACGGCGTTCAGTCTCAGGGAGTTGGCACATCTCTTAAACATTTCTGTGCCAACAGCCAGGAAACACGCAGAATGACCTGCGATTCCGTGGTTGACGAAAGAGCGCTCAGAGAGATATATTTAACGGCGTTTGAAATTGCCGTCAAAAAGGCTCAGCCGTGGACGGTGATGAATTCCTATAACAAGATAAACGGCTTCCACGGTTCGGAAAATAAACATACCCAGCTTGATATTCTCCGCAATGAATGGGGCTTCAAAGGCGCTGTTGTCAGCGACTGGGGAGCGGTAAATGACAGAATTTTCGGAATGAAGAACGGCAACGATATCGAAATGCCGTCATCCTCGGGCTCGGGCACGAAAAAGATTGTTGATGCCGTTAAGAACGGTTCACTCGATGAAGCCGTTGTTAACGAAAGAGCCCTGAATGTTTTGAAGCTTATCGAAAAAGCCGCAAACGGAGCAAAGAAAAATTATGAATATAACGATGCCGATGACCAGCCGCTTGCAAGAAAAATTGCGGCTCAGTCAATGGTGCTTCTTAAAAATGACGGCATACTTCCGCTTGCAAAGAGCAAAAAAATTGCCGTTATCGGAGATATGGCGCAGAACCCGAGATATCAGGGCGCAGGAAGCTCACAGATAAATCCCACTCAGCTTGATAACGCACTCGGCGAGCTTAAGGCGGCAGGTTACGATGTTGAATTTGCGCAGGGCTATGAGCGCTCCGAAAAGAAAGCAAAGAAGAACGCCGCTCATATTGAAGAAGCGGTGAGGGCGGCATCAAAATGCGAAACCGCAATAGTATTTATCGGTCTTACCGAGGAATATGAATCCGAGGGCTATGACAGAACTCATATGTGTCTGCCCGAGGTTCAGAACGCTCTCGTTGAGGAAATATTAAAGGCAAATAAAAATGTAATTATAGTTCTTGCAGGCGGTTCGCCAGTTGAAATGCCGTGGAATGACAGGGTAAGAGCTGTGCTTAATTCCTATCTCGGCGGTCAGGCAGGTGCAGGAGCGGTTGCGGATATAATTTCCGGCAAGGTCAACCCCTGCGGAAAGCTTGCCGAAACCTATCCGATGTGTTACGGCTGTACTCCGGCAAAAGAAAATTTCCCGGGCAATCCGGCAACGGTTGAATTCCGTGAGAGTATATACATTGGTTACAGATATTATGATAAAATAAACAAAAAAGTTCGCTATCCGTTCGGCTTTGGACTTTCATACACCACATTTGAATATTCCGGGTTGAAGCTTGATAAAGCCGAAATGACCGATAACGACACTCTTGCCGTATCATTCAAGGTTAAAAACACAGGTTCCGTTGCAGGCTTTGAAACGGCTCAGATATATGTTTCGGATAAGGAAAGCACCGTATTCCGTCCCGTAAAGGAGCTTAAAGCATTCAAAAAGGTTTGGCTTGAAGCAGGGGAGGAAAAGGAAATTTCCGTTGAGCTTTCAAAGAGAGCGTTTGCGTTCTTCAATGTAAATACGAATGATTGGTGCGTTGAAAGCGGAGAATTTGAAATTCTCGTCGGCGCTTCAAGTGCGGATATAAAGCTCAATGCAAATGTTACCGTTACCGCACCCGAAGCGGATATTCCCGATTATTCGGCAAGTGCTCCCGTTTATTATTCGGGCAATGTTCAGAGTGTTCCCGATGAACAGTTTAAAGCTCTGCTCGGCAGAGAAATTCCGTCAAAGAATTTTGATGAAACCAAGCCGATTGAAATTACCGATAATTTTGAAAATGCTTCACGCACCAAGAACGGTGCGAAGATGTATAAGCTACTTTCAACCGTTGTTCCAGACGGATTTGCGCAGGCAATTGCGCTCACGACACCGTTCCGTGATTTCATCAGCATGAGCGGCGGCGTTTTCAGCGAAAATATGGCAGACGGACTTTGCAAAATAATAAACGGCGAAAAGGGCGGAGTAAGAAAGATACTCAAAGGAATTCCGTCGGCAGTTAAAGGCATAGGGCCGTTACTTAAAAACATCTGAGGAGAGAAAATATGAAAAGATTATGGTTAAAAGCTCTCAGTGCAGTGCTTGTTCTTGCACTGATAATCGGCTGTATTCCCGCCGTTTTCTCGGCGGCTGTCATTCAGGAGGGAGAGCTGGATATAGGGCTTATCTCCGATATTCACTACTATCCCGATTCACTCAAGGGCGGAAACTGTCAGGCGTTCAGGGATTTCACGGTCGGCAAGGGTAAGGAATATACCGAAAATAATTCCCTGCTTGCAAATGCGCTTGATGCTTTTGCGAATATGCAGGATAAGCCCGAGGTTGTTCTTATCCCGGGCGACCTTACCAAGGACGGCGAATATGAGGGCCATGTTGAGCTTGCGAAAAAGCTTGAACAGTTTGAAAAAGATACGGACATTGATATTATTCTCATCAACGGCAACCACGATATAAATAACTCAAACGCCTGCTCATTCGAAAACGGCAAAAAGGAAGCAGCACGCAAAACCACTCCCGAGGATTTCAGAGAGATATATAAAAATCTCGGTTACGACCTTGCGTATCATTATTACACTCCCGAAGCCGGCACAAAGGCGGGTATGCTTTCGTATTCCGTAAGAACCGGAGTTTACAGAATAATTGCGGTTGACGGCTGTATTTACAGTGCGGACAACGGCTCCGAAGATAACGAGCATCTGACAGAGGGCGTTATCGGTGACAGACTTCTTGCCTGGATTAAGGCGGAAGCCGACGAAGCAACTCAGCTCGGCGAAACCCCGATAGTTCTTCAGCATCACAATATTGTGCCGCATATGGAGATTGAGGAAGCAACATTTGCCGCATTTGTTGTTCCCGATTGGCAGAGAATCTGCGATACCTTTGCCGATGCGGGAATACATTATACATTTACCGGCCATCTTCATGCCGCCGATACCGCTTCTTATGTTTCGGATAACGGCGAAACGATAACCGATATACTCACTCCCACTCTTACCGGATATCCCAACTATTTCAGAACGGCAACACTTTCTGCAAAGAGCAACGGAGAAGTAAAGCTCGATATGCAGAACCACGACATAGATGAGTTTAAACAGGTTGTTTCGGATGACGGCTATGTTTATCCGAAGCCGTACAGAATAACTTCATCATTCAGGCAGACTTTCGGCGGAATGGAGGTTGAATATTTCCTCAATAATCTTCTGGGCGAGCTCATCGGCGATATATTCACCGAAATCAGGGAAGCCGGCGGACTGCTGAGCTATCTTTCTCTCAAAGGACTTGACCTTGAAAAAATTATTACCGATGCTCTCGGAACAGAGGGAATATCAATCGGAAGCGTTGATATTCTTACGGTTAAGGGTAATTTAATGACATTCATTTCCGACCTTGCTTCGCAGATTGACGAGGTTTATATCAACAATTCCGATGAAACAATGGATAAGGTTATGAACATCATCAATATGCTTCTGAGCTTTGAGGTCAGCGAATATCCCTGCACCTATAATGCGCAGATGCTCGGCGGTGAACTGACAGGAAAAGGCTGTACTCTCGGCGAAATGGCAACCACCGTTATGCTGGCATATTACGGCGGTGACGAGGATGTTGCAGACCTTCCTTATGTTAAGGATGCGCTTGACGGCTTTGACAGCGGTGTGCTTGCCGAAAAATTCTTCAACTGTCTGCGCAAGGTGGTTATTAATGAGCTTGTTGAAAAAGAAATCCTCTCAAATCTTGATTTTAACCCCGGCTTGCTCTTCCCCGAGGGTTCGGCGTTAAGAATAGTCGGCAGGCTCCTTGAGGATATTGTTGCTTTGATTGCAGGCGAAAACAATTCTTTCTATAATTTCATTGATTCGGTGCTTAATCTTTCAATCGTGCCCGACGGATATAATTCCATTGATGAAATTATTGATACCCTGCTTGTTGACGAATATCTCACATCAAGTCAGTTCGAAGCATGGGGTGGAACGATTTCATGGATGGTCGGCTCACTTTTAAAGGATATCAATCCCGAAGAAAAATATGATAATAATATATCAATTACTTACAGCGGAAAGGTTCCCGTTGAAGCAACCCGTGAAAACTACCGTCTTCCTTCAAATGTTGCGATGACCCTTTCCGAGGATGCTTCAACCGGCGCAAGCATAACATGGCTCACGAAATACAGCATCACCGCAACCGATATTGAGCTTGTATCTTACAGCGAAACGCCGTCATTTACGGGCAGACCCACCACCGACGGCAGAGTTGCAGCTTACAGTGAAAGCGTTGTAAGAAGCTACCCGGGCGCCGACCTCGGTATAATCGGACTGCTTGAATATGAAACCGATTATATTCAGCATACCGTGAAGCTCAGCGGACTTACACCGGGTACGAAATACAGTTACAGAGTAGGCTGTGCCGAAAAGGGCTGGTGGAGTGAGCCCGGAGTTATCGAAACCGCAGACGGAGACGGCGCATTCACATTTTTCCATATTACCGACCCACAGGGTCAGAGAGCATCGCAGTATGAGCGTTACGCTTCTGTTATCGGAGCGGCAAAGGCGCTTTATCCTGATGCGAAATTCGTTGTTTCGAGCGGCGACCAGGTTGATTTGGGCACTCATTCAAAGCATTGGAGCTATTTCCTCAATTCAACCGATATGTTCCTCAAAATGCCGTTTATGCCCGCCACGGGAAACCACGAAAAGAGCGGCTCTGTTATAACAACAAACTTCTGCCTGCCGAATGTTCCCGAGCAGGAGCTTGACAGCGGAGCTTACTATTCATACGATTATAACGGCGTTCATTTCACCGTGCTCAATACCAACGATGATGAGGATGATAAGCTGAGTGAAGCTCAGATTGACTGGCTTATAAAGGATATTAACGGCAGTGAAGCAAAGTGGAAGGTTGTTGTGCTTCATAAGGCGCTTTATTCCAACGGCTCACACTATGACGATAAGGAAGTAAAGAAAATGAGGGGACAGCTTTCAGCCCTGCTTCCGTATCTCGGTGTTGACCTTGTTCTTCAGGGTCACGACCATGTTTATCTGCGCACCGATGCTATGAATAATAATGCGGTTGTTCCGTCAAGAACAAAGAGCGTTGAATATAACGGACTTACCTATGACCTCAAATCCGAGCCCAGGGGAACCGTATATTCAATCTGCGGAACCTCGGGCGTTAAGGCATATAATGTTAAGGATTCCGAAGCTACCGATAAGCTTTTCCCGAGAGCCGAAAAAATTGTCAACAGCGAATATTCGATGTTCTCGGCAATAACCGTTGACGGTGACAGACTTTATTATAATGCTTATCAGCTTGTTGACGGCGAAGCCAAGAGAGTTGATAACTTTGCAATCGAGAAAACAGGAACCGCCCCGGTTGATAAGCTCGGCGAAAAAGCGGGAAATTCAGTTGCAAAGATTCTCTCAAAAATTAACCTTAAACCTTTCTGGAAGATAGTCAACTTCGTGCTTTCCGTTTTCGGAAAAGTCATGAAAGCTTTCAGCTTTCAGTTTTAAAATATTGTAAATGCGACCGCAAAAACGGACTTGTGTCAAAATCACAAGTCCGTTTTGCTCATTGATTCACATTATTGCTTGTTTCATTAAACAAATCCGAAACTGCACTCTGAGTGTCAGTTACCATTCCTTCGGCTCTGCTTTCGGCGTTTGAACCGAATTCCTCAATCTTTGTTGCGGCATCGGTGGCAAGCTGTTCAACCGCATTTCGGGTGTCCGTTTCGGTTGCAGGTTCGGAAGTGATATCGGTTGTGTTGTCAGTCATATTTTCGGTTGATTTTTCCGATACCTTTCCGCCCTCCATGCCATTGCATCCTGCAAGGAAGCATACGGCAAGAACCGAGAACGCAAGTGTTGCGGCAATTATTTTTTTCATGAGCTCAACTCCTTATTGTTATAACGGATTAACTTTACCGTTTCGCAAATATTCTTTCCCGAAAAATGAATATTATTCCCTTGATAAATTTCCATAATCTGTTATAATGAAGAAAAAACGAAAGAGGTATGGAAAAATGTTTAAAATTAAAGCAGAAAAAATAAGCGAGGAAGCATTTGCACCGTTCGGAAAATTTTATGATATGGCAAATCCTCAGGGCTATGCGCTCAAGGGTGAGCTTCATCGCTTTTTCCCCGACCGTCTTACTGCATCCGCATGGAAAAACCTTGCTTTTTCTCCGATTATGGTTAAAAAGCCCGAAAAGTATCTCATCACTCAGCAGGAATATCACACAACAACATGGGAAATCATTATGCCGCTCAACGATGATATGATAATCCACTGTGCTCCGGCTTCGGCAGGCACTCTTGTTAATGAATATGCAAAAGCATTCATCGTTCCGAAAAATACGCTGGTTATGATTAATGCCGCAATATGGCATCTTGCACCGCTTCCGGTAAATCAGCCGGAGCTCAATGCGATGATAGTTTTGCCCGAATGTACCTATGCAAATGACTGCACTGTCATTTCTCTCCCCGAAGAACAGCAATTTGAAATAATTTTATAAAAATTTACTAAAAAATATTGATTTTACCAAAAAATTATGTTAATATGAGCCTACAAACCGAAATTAAGGAGGAACAGACATGATAATAGGTATCCCGAAAGAAATAATGCACGAAGAAGACCGTGTATCCGCAACTCCCGAAACCGTTAAAAAGTATGTTGAGCTCGGCGCAAAGGTGCTTGTTGAAGCAGGCGCAGGCGTAGGTTCATATTGCTCGGACGAAGACTATGCGGCGGCAGGCGCAGAGCTTATTGCCGATGTTGCAGAGCTTTATGAAAAGGCAGACCTCATCCTTAAGGTTAAAGAACCTCTCTTCAATGAGAAGAAGGGTCTTCATGAAATCGACATGATGCATAAGGGTCAGTACCTCATTACCTTTATTCATCCTGCTTCTCCCGTTAACCACGAAATGGTTAAGAATATGGCGGCAAAGGGCGTTATTTCGCTTACTCTTGATGCTATTCCCCGTATCTCCAGAGCTCAGTCAATGGATGCTCTTACCTCAATGAGCACCGTTGCAGGATATAAAGGAATGATTATGGCGGCTGACAGACTTCCCTGGTTCATTCCCATGACCTCATGCGCAGTCGGCGTTATGAAGCCGGCAAACACTCTTGTTATCGGTGCAGGCGTTGCCGGTATGCAGGCTCTTGCAACTGCAAAGAGACTCGGCTCGGTAACTTATGCGGCTGACATTCGTCCCATGGGTAACGAAAACGCAAAGAGTCTCGGCGCAAAAGAGGTTGAGCTCGGTGTTCCGGCAGACCTTGCGGTTGCTCCCGGCGGATATGCACTCCGTCTTCCCGATGAATGGCAGAAGAAAGAGCAGGAAGCCATAGCAAAGGTTCTTCCCGAAATGGATATAGTATTCTGCTCGGCTCTCATTCCCGGAAAGCTTGCTCCCATCTGCATCACCGAAGAAATGGTTAAGACCATGAAGAAGGGCTCCGTTATCGTTGATATAGCTATTGACCAGGGCGGTAACTGCGAAATCACTCCCAAGGGCTCAATCGAAGAAAAATACGGCGTTACCATTATCGGTACAAAGAATATCCCCGGCATACTGCCCACAAGCTCAACATGGATGTTTGCGAAGAATATGTATAACCTCGTAAACTTCATAGTTAAGAACGGCGAAATTGCACTTGACTTTGACGATGAAATCATCAAGTCCGCACTGACCACCATTGACGGTAAAATCGTTCATGCCGGTGCTCTTGAAGCCATGGGTATCTGATTGCCGAATAGCTCTCGTTTCTAAAATACGGCTGTCGTGTTCCGATGCGACAGCCTTTTTACTTAAAGGGGGAAACCGCATTGAAAGAATTGGTTCTCGTTATAATTTTTGCAGTATCAACCGTAGTTGGATATTTCCTCATCAATAAAGTACCCAGCCTGCTTCATACTCCGCTTATGTCGGGCATGAACGCTCTTTCGGGTGTTACCGTTCTCGGCGCAATTGCGGCAACTGCGGCGGCAATCGGAACGGAAACGGCTTGGGTTCGTGCCGTTTTGGGCGTTATCGCAATAGCGCTTGCAATGATAAATGTTGTGGGTGGCTTCGGCGTAACAAACAGAATGCTTAAAATGATAAGCGGAAACAAGAAGGGAAAGGACGGTAAGAACAATGACTGATACTCTGTATTACATCATCAGTGCCGTGCTTGTTCTCGGCGTTCTTCTCGGAATTTCTCTGATGAGCAAGGTTAAATCCTCGGTAAAGGGTAATTCGATAAGCGCAGTATCAATGGCGCTTGCGATTATCACCGTTCTCATAAAGTATGAGGTTTTTGCCGTAAATCAGCTCGTTTTTGTATTTGTCGGAATTGCAATCGGCTCAATTGCCGGAATTATTATCACCAAAAAGGTTAAAATGATTCAGATGCCGCAGACCGTTGCACTGCTTAACGGCTTCGGCGGCGGTGCTTCCGCAATTGTGGGAGCCGTTACCGTTGCAAAGAACGGATTTGAAAATGTTACCTCGGTGCTTGCGGTTGTTGTGGGTATGGTTACCCTTGTGGGCAGTCTTGTTGCCGCCGCCAAGCTTCAGGGACTTCTCGGCAGTAAGCCGAAGGTTTATCCCGGACATAAATTCATCACCGTAGGTGCGCTCATTCTCAGCCTTGCGGCCTGTGTTGCGGCGGCTGTTCCCGCATTTTCAAGCGGCGCTCTCTTTGCGGTAATCCTTGCCGGTGCATTCGTTTTTGCCGGAATATTCGGCTATTTCTTCTCAATCAGAGTCGGCGGTGCGGATATGCCCATCACCATTTCACTGCTTAATTCATTCAGCGGTGTTGCAGGCTCAATTGCGGGTCTTGCAATAGGCGATGCACTTCTTGTTGCGGTCGGCGGTATTGTCGGTGCATCGGGACTTATACTCACCCAGATTATGTGCCGTGCCATGAACAGACATCTTTTCGATATTCTTCTCGGAAAGACTTCGGCTCCCTCAAAGCCTGCTCCCAAAGCGGAGAAAAAGGCTGAGCCCGAGAAAAAAGCAGAGCCGGAAGCAAAAGCAGAGGTTAAGCTTACACCTGCTGAGGAAGCGGCAGATGTTCTGAAAAACGCCAAAAAGGTTATCGTTGTTCCGGGTTACGGAATGGCACTCGGTCAGGCACAGTCGCTTGTAAAACAGCTTTCCGATAAGCTTGAAGCAAACGGAGCGGATGTAAAATTTGCAATTCATCCCGTGGCAGGCAGAATGCCCGGACACATGAATGTTCTGCTTTGCGAAGTGGATGTTCCGTATGAAAAGCTT
>JAZQON010000029.1:0-36991 GCA_045627825.1 Acutalibacteraceae bacterium | reverse complement strand
GTTTGGTAAGAAAAGTACCTGAGGGGTGATAAGGTGGAGTTTACGGTTGGCAGAACAAGGGTGAAGTTCTGCTTTGCTTTTGCGGCGGCTGTTACACTATTGCTGTTAACGGATAACAGCGGAACCTGTGCCCTTTCGCTTGCGGCGTGTGTGCTTCACGAATCGGGGCACCTTTTGTGTATGCTTATTCTGGGCGAAAAACCGCAGGAGGTGAAGCTTTCGTATTACGGGGTGAGCATAAAAAAGCGCGGAGATATGCAGGAGCCTGGGGATGAAATACTTGTTGCCCTCGGCGGGCCTGCCGTTAATTTTGTCACAGCCGCCCTGCTTTTTTTCTTTGCACACGGCAGCCGCGGCATTGTGATGAATGCGGTTATGATAAACCTGTGCATAGGCGGGTTTAATATGCTTCCCTGCCTGCCGCTTGACGCGGGCAGGGCGCTTTGCTTTGCTTTTTCGCTTCGGTGGGGCGAACTGAGAGCGGTTAAAATTATGAGAACGGTATCATTTGCGGCCCTTGTTCCGGTTTTCTGCGCGGGCTTATTCGTGTTTTTTGAATGTGAGCACAATTTCACCCTGCTTGCCGCGGCGGTGTATATTCTTATTGTTTTGATAAGCACGGGGGAAAAAACAGTTGCCAAATTACCTTGATTGCGTTACAATAGCTATAATTGTATGTTTTAAGGAGATACGGTGATGTTCCCTGAAAAAATCGAAAAGCTGCTGTTAAAGGTTCAGAAGCCCGGCAGATACACGGGCGGCGAGCTTAACAGCGTTGTGAAAAACAAAAACGATGTTGATATCCGCTTTGCGTTCTGTTTCCCGGATACCTATGAAATAGGAATGTCCCACCTCGGGATGAAAATTCTTTATTCGCTCATCAATTCCCGTAAGGATTCCTGGTGCGAGCGTGTTTTTGCACCGTGGGTGGATATGGAAAAAGAGATGAGGGAGGCCGATATTCCCCTTTATGCCCTTGAAAGCGGCGACCCGGTTAAGGATTTTGACATTATCGGCTTTACCCTTATGTATGAGCTCGGCTACACCAATGTGCTCAATATGCTTGATTTGGCAGGACTTCCCGTCCGTTCCGCAGACAGAAAAGAGCTTACTCCGATTGTTGTTGCCGGCGGTACTTGCGTATGTAATGCCGAGCCGATGGCGGATTTCTTTGATATCACTTTGCCGGGCGACGGCGAAGAGGTCACAATGGAGCTTATCGACCTGCTGAAGGAATATAAGAAAAAAGGCGCTTCAAAGCGTGAATTCCTTGAAGCGGCGGCGCAGATAAAAGGCGTTTATGTTCCGTCACTTTATGATGTAGAATATAACGAGGATTGCACCGTTAAATCCGTAACTCCCACCTGCGGCGCACCCGAAAAGGTTGAAAAAAGAAATGTTGCCGACCTTGATAAGATGTTTTCACCGTCTGAATTTGTTGTTCCGTTCCTCGAAACCGTTTTTGACAGAACAACTGTTGAAATATTCAGAGGATGCATAAGAGGATGCCGTTTTTGCCAGGCAGGCTTCCTTAACAGACCTATCAGAGAAAAATCTCCCGAGATTGTTGAAAAGCAATGCAGAGCAATCTGTGACAGCAGCGGTTACGATGAAATTTCACTCTGTTCTCTCAGCACAAGCGATTACAGAGGACTTGAAGCACTGCTGAAAAATATGCTTCCGTGGGCAAACGAAAACAGAATAAACATCGCTTTGCCGTCACTCAGAGCGGATAATTTCCCGAAAGAGCTTATGGAACAGCTTAATACCGTGCGCAGAAGCGGTCTGACCTTTGCTCCCGAAGCCGGAACACAGCGTTTAAGAGATGTAATAAATAAAAATATTACCGAAGACGAAGTCCTTTCAACGGCAAGGCAGGCGTTCTCGGGCGGCTGGACTGCGGTCAAGCTCTATTTTATGATTGGCTTGCCCACCGAAACCGACGAGGATATAAAGGGCATTGCCGACCTTGCTCAGGCGGTTGTTGATGAATATTATCATAACGAAAACAAGCCCAAGGGAAAGAGCGTGAGTGTTTCGGTCAGCCTTGCTTCGCTTGTGCCGAAGCCATTCACTCCGTTTCAGTGGGAGCCGCAGGATAAGCCCGATGTTCTTATTGAAAAGCAGAATTATCTGATTTCCTGCGTTAAAACAAGAAAGGTCAATGTTTCACGCCATGTGCCGTGGACAAGCTTCCTTGAGGGCGTTTTCGCAAGAGGAGACAGACGGCTCGGAAGAGTTATCGAAACAGCGTGGCGCAAGGGTTGTCATTTCGACAGTTGGGATGAATGCCTTGACCGTGACAAATGGAACGAAAGCTTTGAAGAAAACGGAATAGACCCGTTTTTCTATACTGCACGCCGCAGAGAGCTTGATGAGATTTTGCCGTGGGACCACATGGATTACGGTGTTACGAAAAAATTTCTTGCAAATGAAAATATAAAGGCTCATAAGGGCGAAACTACTGCCTGCTGCCGTGAAAAATGCGCAGGCTGCGGTGCAAACAGACTTAACGGAGGTGTATGCAATGAGATCGGTAAGGCTTTGGTATAAAAAATCGGGGCTTGCGATTTACACCTCGCATCTTGATATGAACCGCTGTTTCACCCGTGCCGTAAGGCGTGCGGATATTCCGCTGTGGTACACCGAGGGCTTCAATCCGCATCCCTATATGACATTTCTCATGCCGCTTCCGCTCGGCCAGACGGGCATGAGAGAGCCGCTTGATATCAGAACCGAAAGTGATGATATTTCCAATAAGGAAATAATGCAAAGAATGAATGCCGTTCTTCCAGACGGACTGGAAATAGTCGATGTAACGAAGCCCGTCGGAAAACCGAATGAGATTGCGGCGGCGGAATATCTGATTGAAGCATCGTTTAAAGATGAAAGCGGAGCGGAAAAATTCGCAAATTCAGCCCGAGAAATAATAAACGGCGGAGTGCTGAACGCCGAAAAGAAAAGCAAAAAGGGGATAAAAACGGTCAACCTCTGCGAAATGGTGCGCTCATTCGAATGCACTCAAAGCGATTCGGCGGTGAATGTTACCTGCGTGCTTGCCGCCGGAAATGCGGTAAACCTCAATGCCGACCTGCTGATGAATGCTCTTTTCTCCGAAATTCAGACCACGGCAGAGAAAACAGACATAGTAAGAACCAAGCTTCTTACGGAAAATATGAATTTTTTTGAATAAGTTTTAACATACCGATAATAATATATTGCGTAAATACGCAAAATTCTCCGCTCTGAAGTTGACAAATAATAATTAATGTATTATAATCAGAGCAGTATAAAATGCGTATTTACGCAATATTTATGTGAGGCAACGATATGATAGAACGAAAAAAATATCTTGATAAGCTGATTTCAAAAAAAGGAAACGGTATGGTCAAGGTTATTACGGGTATCCGAAGATGCGGAAAATCCTATTTGCTTTTTAATATTTTTGTTGATTATCTGAAATCCTGCGGTGTTGAAAATGAGCAGATAGTGGAATTGGCGCTGGATGATGATGAAAATATAAGGTACCGTAACCCGATAGAGCTCGGTAAATATATTCGCTCAAAAATTAACGATGATAAAAAGCAGTATTATGTTTTGCTTGATGAAATTCAGAAGGTTGTTACCGTTCAAAATCCGTATATTGAGGGCATTGAGGATAAAATAAGCTTTGTTGATGTTGTTCTCAGCCTGATAAAGCGTGAAAATGTTGATGTGTATGTAACGGGAAGCAATTCAAAAATGCTTTCAACGGATATTCTCACGGAGTTTCGTGGAAGATGTGATGAAATTCACATCAGCCCTCTTTCGTATTCGGAATTTTATAATGCATACACCGGAGATAAGCATGATGCGTGGGCAGAATATTTTACCTACGGCGGAATGCCTGCCGTAACGGAAAGAAAATCTCACGAAGAAAAAGCGCAGTATCTGCAAATGCTGCTTGATAAGATATATATAAGTGATATTATGGAGCGCAATAAAATCATTTACGAAAAATCAGTTCTTGATGATATACTTAATATTATATCCTCTTCAATCGGTTCATTAACAAATTCAAACAGAATTTCCAAAACTTTTAAAAGCACAAGGCAGTTGAATATCGGAGACGACACGGTCGCAAGATATATAGATTTTTTTATTGATGCATTTATGATAAGCAAAGCCGAAAGGTTTGATGTTAAGGGCAGAAAATATATCGGTTCTCCCCAAAAGTACTATTTCAGCGATGTCGGACTGAGAAATGCAAGACTTAATTTTCGTCAGCAGGAAGAAAATCATATAATGGAAAATATTATATATAATGAGCTTATATACCGTGATTTTAATGTTGATGTGGGAATAGTGGAATACTGTTATAAGGATGAAGAAAAAAAGAGCAAAAGAGCACAGCTTGAAATTGATTTTGTGGCAACTAAGGGCAATGTAAAATATTACATTCAGTCCGCCCTTGATATAAGCAGTGAAGAAAAGCGTGAGCAGGAAATCCGCTCAATGAAGCGAGTGGGTGATTCGTTCAAAAAGATAGTTGTTGTTAAAGATAATATTATTCCGTGGTATGACGATAACGGTATTTTATATATCGGAATTGAAAAATTTCTTCTTGATGAAAACTCTCTGACGGCATAGTTTTTTTAAAATATTTGAAATAATTCTCAAAAAAGGCTTGCATTATTTAAAACATTGTGATAATATATTATTCGCATTTGTGCCGTCAATAGCGTTGTGCACGCAAAGACGGGGTTTAATGCCAATAACATTAAAGCGGGTGTTCCTCTTTCAGCTTTATGAAGTCGTTACGAACATCTGAAAAAATCGGAGGAAAATTATTATGGACGCACTCAAACTCATTGCACAGGATTCACTTAAAGCTGAAGTTCCCGTTATCGAAATCGGTGATACCGTTAAGGTTCATGTTAAGATTCGTGAAGGCGAGAAAGAAAGAATTCAGATTTTTGAAGGAACCGTTATCGCCCGCAGAGGCTCAGGCGTTTCCGAAACCTTTACCGTTCGCCGTATTTCCTATGGCGTAGGCGTTGAAAAGGTATTCCCCATCCACTCCCCCAATGTTGACAAGGTTGAGCTCGTAAGACACGGTAAAATCCGCAGAAGCAAGCTTTATTACCTCAGAGACAGAGTCGGTAAGGCTGCCAAGGTTAAGGAACAGATCAGATAACACGATTGAGGGTGTAACAATTTTTCGTTGTTACACCTTTTTTCTTAAATTCAGCGAAAGGGGAAAGGCGAATGAGACGAATCGAAGAATTCACGGTTGAATTTGAAGAAAAGCCGTCCGAATTTGTTTACGGCATATTTGATATTCTCGATTCGGCAAAGGGTGCGGTTATTGCCGTGTTCCTGATTTTCGCCTTTATCATCAGACCCGTAGGAGTTAACGGAGATTCGATGAATCCCACCTTGCGTGACGGTGACTGGGTTGCCGTTTCAAGTGCAAAGGAAAAATTTTCCCGAGGCGATATAGTTGTTGTCAATCAGCCGTGGGAGAGAAATGTTCCGATAATAAAAAGAGTAATCGCCGTAGGCGGTGACGAAGTAAATATAGACTTTGATGCTCATAAGGTTTTCGTGAACGGTTCAGAGCAGAACGAACCGTATATAGCCGAAAAAACAGCGCTCAGATACGATGTGGTTTTTCCCGTTACCGTTGAAGACGGAAAAGTGTTCGTAATGGGCGATAACAGAAACGATTCGCTTGACAGCCGTTCAAGCAAAATAGGAATGGTTGACGAAAGGTATATTCTCGGCAAGGCGCTTTTCAGAGCCTATCCGTTTTTCAGTTTCAATATTTATGAGGGAGAAAAATAATATGAGTGAAAATGTTAAAGAAACCCCGAAAGAGGAACATTCCGTTATTTCGTTTATCTATGATACTGTTTATATGGTGGCCTTTGCGATAATCCTTGTTACGCTGGGCTTTATTTTCCTTTTCAGAACCGTTGTGGTTGACGGTTCCTCGATGAACCCCACTCTTTACGACGGCAACAGAATATTGCTCACCGCTTATTATAATGAGCCGAAATACGGCGATATTGTTGTTACCTGCCGTCCGTCGGATTCCATGCCGGATACGCTTATCAAAAGAGTTATAGCCGTGGGTGGTCAGACAATAGATATTGATTTTGATAACGGCATTGTTTATGTTGACGGCAAGGCGCTTGACGAGCCTTATATTAAGCGGCCGTTTACCGAGCATGAGGATTTTTACGGCCCCGTTACCGTTCCGGAGGGATGCGTTTTCATAATGGGCGATAACAGAAACGGTTCAACCGACAGCCGTGATTACAGAGTTGGCTTTATGCAGGAGGAATATATTATGGGCAAGGCGCTTACAAAGCTCAGTCCGTTCGGAAAAATAGAGTGATGATTTATCAGGAAATAGTAATTGAATATCTCACGAAGAGGCAGTAAAGAAAGCTGAAAAAGAATTTGAAATTTACAGAGAACGGGAAATGAAAAGCCTGCAAAGTGATTTTGATATTTTAATAAAATCATTAGCTGAGCACTGAAAAAATCAAGAAACAGAGTAATATATGAATGAAAATATGACGGTTCAATGGTTTCCCGGCCACATGGCGAAAACCAGAAGACTGATAAAAGAAAATCTTTCAATGGTGGATGCGGTTTGCGAGCTTGTTGATGCAAGAGTGCCCGAGAGCAGCCGCAATCCCGAGCTTGACGGGCTTATCGGTTCAAAGCCGAGGATAGTTTTGCTCAACAAGTGCGACCTTGCGGATGACGGCGCAACGGCAAGAAAAATCAAGGAGCTTTCCGCAAAGGGTGTTACGGCGCTTCCGGTTGATTGCCGGAGCGGAAAAGGCCTTGATAAATTTCAGCCTGCCGTGCGTGAGGTCTTGAAAGAAAGAATAAAAATAAATACCGAAAAGGGCATGGCAGGCAAATCACTCAGAGTTATGGTTGTCGGCATACCGAATACGGGTAAATCGTCATTTATCAACCGAATGGCAGGCAAATACAGAGCCAAGGTTGCGGACAAGCCCGGAGTTACAAGAAGCAACCAGTGGTTTGCAATCGGTTCGGGCATAGAATTGCTCGATACCCCCGGCGTGCTGTGGCCTAAATTCGATGACCCGGAGGTAGGCTTTAAGCTTGCGTTTATCGGTGCGGTCAAGGATGAAATTCTCGATGCGCAGGAAATAGCGGTCAGACTGCTTAAAATATTGCAGAAGAATTATCCCGAAAGACTTACTCAGCGTTATAAAATAACGGATTTCGAGGATATTGAGGAGCCGTATGAGCTGCTTGAAATGATAGCCGCAAAAAGGGGTATGCTTCTGCGCAAGGGAGAATATGATACCGAAAGAGCGGCGGTTATGCTTCTCGATGAATACAGAGGCGGAAAGCTCGGAAAGATAACATTGGATTAAGGGTGAAAAGTATGAAGAAAAAGCTTGCGATATTCCTTGCGGCGATAATGATACTTGATGTTATCGCTCTCGGAGTGATTTTGGTAACGAGAAATTCGTCAAGACCCGATATAGACCCGAATCTTACTGCGGTAAGCGGAGAAAACGGTGAGGTCAAGGAAACATTTTCAACGGTTAATGTGGTAGCCGTGGGTGATAATCTCATTCACGATACCCTTTATGAGCAGGCGGCGGCAAGAAGCAGCAACGGTTACGATTTTTCATATGCCTATGAAAAAATAGCCGACAGAATTTCGTCTGCCGACCTTGCGATACTCAATCAGGAAACAATAATTTCAACAGAACACAATGTTTCAAGCTATCCTCAGTTCAATTCTCCCGTTGAAGTCGGAGAAGAAATGATAAAAATCGGTTTCGATGTTTTCAATATCTGCACAAACCATTCACTTGATTGCGGTGAAAAGGGTCTTATTTCAGCTATAAACTATTGGAAACAGAAGAATATGCCCACAACGGGAGCTTATCTCAACGCAGAGGAAGCAAAGAATATCACGACCAATGAGGTGAACGGTGTTAAATTTGCATATCTCGGGTTCACCGAATCCACAAACGGTCTTTCTCTGCCGTCAGACTCAGAGGTTGTGCTTGTGCGAGCTTCCGATGAATCCTATCTTCAGGAGAAAATATCAAGGGCAAAAACCGTTGCCGATGTTGTTGTTGTTAATGCTCACTGGGGCGAGGAATATACGCATGAGCCGAACGAAAATCAGAAAGCACTTGCGGAAAAGCTTGCTTCATGGGGTGCGGATGTTATAATCGGCACTCATCCCCATGTTATTCAGCCGGTTGAATGGATAAACAATCCCGACGGCAGAAAAACTCTTGTTGCCTATTCGCTCGGAAACTTCATTTCGGCGCAGAACAGAGGTCCGAGAATGCTCGGCGGTATGCTTAAGTTTTCGGTAAGAAAAAATAATTCAACGGGCAAGGTTGATATTACCGATGTTATATTTGATGCAACCGTTACGCATTACGGATATGACTGCTCAAATATAAGAGTTTATCCGCTTGATGCTTATACGGACGAGCTTGCGGAGGTTCACGGCGTAAAGAGCAAAACGCCGTCATTCAGCCTTGAATATATCAACGATATACTGAAAGAGGTTATTGACCCTCAGTTTCTTAAAAACAGTAAAACACAACAGCCTGAAAGCAGGTGACATAATGGATTTTTCATATGAAAAAAATGCCTGTGCAAAGGGATTTAAAGCGGTTTGCGGAGTTGACGAAGCAGGCAGAGGACCTCTTGCGGGTCCTGTTTATGCGGCGGCGGTAATTCTGCCGGAGGATTGCGTTATTGAGGGGCTGAACGATTCGAAAAAGCTTTCCGAAAAGAAAAGAGAACAGCTTTTTGATATTATCACCGAAAAAGCCATAGCATACGGCATAGCGAGTGTTGATTCGAAAACGATTGACGAAATCAATATATTGCAGGCAACCTATGTTGCAATGAGAAAAGCGGTTGAAGCGCTCGGCATTCCTGCGGATTATGCGTTGATAGACGGTAACCGTATGCCGCCGCTTTCGATAGATGGCGAAACGGTTATAAAGGGTGATGCTCTCAGTCCGTCAATAGCAGCGGCTTCGATTCTTGCCAAGGTCAGCAGGGACAGATATATGTATGAGCTTGATAAGAAAATGCCCGAATATCAGTTTGCAAAGCATAAGGGCTACGGTACAAAGCTTCATTATGAAATGCTTTCCGAATACGGAATTTCCGATATTCACAGAATGAGCTTTCTCGGAAGCTTTTTAAACGGTAAAAATGATAAGAAATAAAACGGGCGTATGGGGCGAAACATTCGCCGTAAGATATCTGAGGAATAATAAGTATAAAATCCATACAACGAATTACAGAACCCGTTTCGGAGAAATTGACATAATTGCGGAGAAGAAAAATATTCTCTGCTTTGTTGAAGTTAAAACGAGAAGCCCTGAGCCGATGTTCCGGCCTGCAGATGCGGTTGATGAAATGAAGCAGAGCAGAATAAGGCTTTCCGCAGAACAGTTTATTTCCGTTTTCAAAATGGAAAAAGAAATGAGATTTGATGTCTGTGAGATATGGCTGAACGAGAATATGACCCTCTCGGATATAAATTATATCGAAAATGCTTTTTGATGCGTGTAAAGTGAATGTACTTTACAAAATGGCCGATGCAGACAAAGTGATGCATCGGTTTTGATTTTGGAAAATATGTTATATATCAACAGATATTCCTTAAACATTCGGCAAAATTCGGAAAGCGTAAAGTATATCAGCTTTACAAATGTGTCCGCTTTTAATTGCGGAAAAATCAGAGATATGACGGCATGAGAAGCATTGTTTTCTGTAAATCGAAAAAAAGTTTTGCATTTATCAAAGAATGTGTTATAATACATTGTATATAGAAATTCGGAGGTCACAGTATGAATTATATCAGCACAAGGGATGTTTCGGTTAAGGTAACTGCTTCTCAGGCAATAACAAAAGGAATTTCGGCAGACGGCGGACTTTTTGTTCCCGAATCAATTCCGTCGGTTTCGTCCGATGTGATTGAAGCACTTTCAAAGAAAGATTATATCGGCAGGGCAAAGGATATCCTTTCTCTTTTCCTCACCGATTTTACGGAGGATGAGGTTGACTCCTGCGTTAAGGGCGCTTATGAAACGGGCTTCTCGGATGCAAAGGTTGCACCTCTTGCCAAAACAGATGATACAACATATATTCTTGAGCTTTTCAAGGGTCCGACCTGCGCTTTTAAAGATATGGCGCTTCAGATACTTCCGAGACTCCTTACCGTTGCAGGCAGAAAAGCCGCAAAGGGAACGGAAATCGTTATTCTTGTTGCCACCTCGGGCGATACCGGCAAAGCAGCTCTTGAGGGTTTCAAGGATGTTGAGCATACCCGTATTCTCGTTTTCTATCCGAGTGACGGCGTAAGTCCGATGCAGAAGCTTCAGATGTGCACTCAGGACGGTAAAAATGTTTCCGTTTGCGCAATAAAGGGTAATTTTGACGATGCTCAGAGCGGAGTTAAAAAGATATTTACCGATAAGGCGGTTGCCGCAAAGCTTGCCGAAAACGGAATGGCATTTTCATCTGCAAACTCAATCAACTGGGGCAGACTTGCTCCGCAGATTGTTTATTATTTCTCGGCTTACTGTGACCTTGTTGCATCGGGAGAAATAAAGAACGGTGATAAGATAAATGTTGTTGTTCCCACGGGCAATTTCGGCAATATTCTTGCCGCTTACTATGCAAAGGAAATGGGACTTCCCGTTGCAAAGCTTATCTGTGCTTCAAACAGCAATTCGGTGCTCACCGAGTTCTTAACCACGGGAACATATGACAGAAACCGTAAATTCTACACAACGATTTCGCCCTCAATGGATATTCTCATTTCGAGCAATCTTGAAAGACTTCTCTATGCTCTCAGCGGAAGCGAAAATGTAAAGAAATGGATGGCTTCGCTTGCTTCGGACGGAAAATATACAGTTGATGATGACACATTCGCAAAGCTCAGAGAGCTGTTTGCGGCGGGCTGCTGTGATGATGCTCAGACCAAGGAAACAATAGCAAAAATGTTCAAAGAGAAAAATTATCTCTGCGATACTCATACTGCCGTTGCGATAAAGGTTTATGAAGATTATAAAGCTTCAACCGGGGATAAAACTCCCACCGTTATCGCTTCAACCGCCAGCCCGTTTAAGTTCAGCGCATCCGTGCTTGAAGCTGTGAACGGAAGCTCTGACGGACTTGACGAATTCGAAATGGTTGAAAAGCTTGCCGAGGTTACAAAGGAAAGCTGCCCCGAGCAACTTGCAAATCTGCGCAGTAAAACCGTCAGATTTAGCGACTGTTGCTCAAAGGACAGCATGGAAAAGGTTGTTCTTGATATGCTGGGAATTTAAAAGGTTGAATCGTTTTTGCTGTAAGCTTCGGCGCTGAGCTTAAAGGTTGAGCACTGCGTTTCGCCGCACTTGCAGGCGGATGAATTTCCCACCTCAATGCAGCCGGCGGTGCAGGCGGTGTTGCCTTGATGATAAGCACAGTTTTTGGCAAAGCAGGTTATTTCGTTAGTTTCTTTTTTCATAAAAATTCTCCTCGGATTTTATTCGGATAATTCCGTAAAAATATTATTTGCGGTTTTGGTTCAATTATAAGCGGAAAGGATTTGTCTATGGCTCTTTTTGTGATAGGCGATACTCATTTATCGCTTTCAACGGGGAAAACCATGCAGGTTTTCAGCGGTTGGAGCGATTATGAAAAGCGCCTTGAAAATAACTGGCGCAGAGTTGTCGGCGAAAACGATACCGTTGTGATTGCCGGAGATATTTCGTGGGCAATGAATTTTGAAGACGGCAAAAAGGATTTCGAATTTTTGAATTCTCTGCCGGGACGAAAGCTCCTGATGAAAGGAAACCACGATTACTGGTGGTCAACCAAGAAAAAAGCCGATGCGTTTTTTGCGGAAAATTCGTTTGATACGCTGAACATTCTGCATAATAATACATATACCTGCGGCAATATTGCCGTGTGCGGCACAAGAGGATGGTTTTTCGATGCCGATAAAAAGGTCGTTTTGCGTGAAGCCGGCAGACTGCGCACCTCAATAGCCGCCGCAAAGGAAACGGGTCTCGAGCCTGTTGTGTTTCTTCATTATCCGCCGCTCAATGTTTCGCAGAAGTGCGAAGAGATATATAATGTGCTTGTTGAAGAGGGGATAAATCGCTGTTATTACGGCCATCTTCATTCATATTCGCATGCGGCGGCGTTCAACGGAATAAGCGACGGAATTAAATTTTCGCTGATTTCAAGCGATTATCTTGAATTTTGTCCCGTTCCTGTTTATGAAAATATGTCAATATGAACAAAACAGACGGAAAAATTTCGGAAATTTGCACTTAAATTAAGAATTTACAAATATATATGGAAATTCCGGAAAATATTTGTTATAATTTTTCAGTTAAAACTTTTGACGGTGTAAAATCCGTCAGACGGAGGAATAAACAATGAGTTTAGTATCAGCAAACAAAACAGAAACAAACACCTATGCAGTTGAGCTTTCAATTTCCGCTGAGGATTTTGCGGCTGCCGTTCAGAAGGCTTATCTCAAGCAGAGAAAGTCAATCATAATCCCCGGCTTCCGTAAGGGCAAGGCTCCCCGTCAGATGATTGAAAAGCTTTACGGCAAAGAAGTATTCTATGAGGATGCTCTTGAAATCGTTTTCCCCGAGAATGTTGAAGCCGCTTATGCTGAAGCAGGTATTACTCCCGTTGACCAGCCCAAGGATGTTGATGTTAAAACAATGAATACCGAGGAAGGCGTTGTTCTTTCTTTCAATGTTACCGTTAAGCCCGAAATTACACTTAAGGCTTATAAGGGACTTACAGCCGAAAAGGCAGATGTAAAGGTTACCAAGGAAGATATTGACCACGAAATCGAGCATATGCTTGAAAGAGGTTCAAGACTTGTTGATGTTGATGACAGAGCCGTTAAAGACGGAGATATAACCGTTATTGATTTTGAGGGCTTTGTTGACGGCAAAGCTTTCGAGGGCGGAAAGGCTGAAAAATATAACCTTACCATCGGCTCCGGCAGTTTCATTCCCGGATTTGAAGAGCAGATTATCGGTCATGCAATCGGCGATGAATTCGATGTAAATGTTACTTTCCCGGCAGAGTATGCTCCCGAGCTTGCTTCCAAGGATGCCGTTTTCAAGATTAAGCTTCATGAAATCAAAGTTAAAGAGCTTCCCGAGCTTGACGATGAATTCGCAAAGGATATGGGCGAATACGAAACCGTTGACGAGCTTAAGAAGGGTATTGAGGAAGACCTCACCAAGGAAAAGCAGGATACCGCTCAGAAGAATTTCGAAAACGCCGTTGTTGATGCTCTTGTTGAAAATGTTGAGGGCGAAATCCCCGAGTGCATGTATGACACCAAGGCTGAAGAGCTTGTTAACAGCTATTCACAGAGACTTTCACAGCAGGGAATCGACCTTGATACATATCTTATGTATATGGGCGCAGATAAGAAGACCTTTGAAGCTCAGATGAGAGAGCAGGCTGTTTCCGAGGTTAAGCTTGACCTTGCGGTTGAAAAGATTATCGAAGCAGAAGAAATCAAGGCTTCCGATGAAGCTGTTGAGGAAGAATATAAGAATATGGCTGAAATGTATCAGATGGATGCCGAGAAGATTAAGCAGATTGTTCCTGCTTCAATGGTTTCGGCTGATATTGCAAGGCGTGATGCCATAAAGCTTGTTATTGATTCCGCAAAGGCTAAGAAGCCTGCCGCAAAGAGAGCGCCGAAGGCAAAGAAAGAAGAGAAAGACGGCGAGGAAGCAAAGCCTGCCGCAAAGAAGACAACAAAAAAAGCGGCTGAAAAAAAGGAAGATGCTGAATAATACAGCAAATAAAATACTATAATCATTTTGAAAAGAGAAACGCCGATTACCAAATCGGCGTTTCCCGTAATTCAGAAAGAAAGGATGATTTTTAATGGCATTGGTACCTTATGTTGTTGAACAGACAAACAGAGGAGAACGCTCATACGATATTTTCTCAAGACTTCTCAACGACAGAATAATAATGCTTTCGGACGAAGTTAATGATGCAACGGCAAGCCTTGTTGTGGCACAGCTTCTCTATCTTGAAGGTCAGGACCCCGAAAAGGATATAAGCCTTTATATTAACAGCCCCGGCGGTTCGGTTACCGCAGGTATGGCAATATACGACACAATGCAGTATATCAAGTGCGATGTTTCAACCATCTGCATGGGTATGGCGGCATCAATGGGAGCGTTCCTGCTTTCATCGGGCGCAAAAGGCAAGAGATATGCTCTCCCGAACAGCGAAATAATGATTCATCAGCCTCTCGGCGGAGCCCGTGGCCAGGCAACCGAAATCAAGATTGTTGCAGACCAGATACTCAAGACCAGAGAAAGACTAAACAGAATTCTTGCCGAAAATACCGGCAGGTCAATTGAAGAAATAGCAAGAGATACCGAGAGAGATAACTATCTCACGGCGGCGGAAGCTATGGAATACGGCCTTGTTGATAAAGTAATAGCCAACAGATAAGGGGAGGCACAAAATGCCCAAAGATGATGAAAGAAAGGTTTCCTGCTCATTCTGCCATAAAACACAGAATGAAGTTGAAAGAATGATAGCAGGTGACGGAGTATATATCTGCAACGAGTGCATAGAGCTTTGTCAGTCAATAATGGACGAAGAGCCGAAGCGTTCACGCCATTATGATTACGGCGTTGAATCGCTTCCGAAGCCGCATGAAATCAAAGAAAAGCTTGATGAATATGTCATCGGACAGGAAAATGCGAAAATTGCTCTGAGCGTTGCGGTGTATAACCATTACAAAAGAATAGGAAGCAAGGGCAGGTCGGATGTTGAGATTCAGAAAAGCAACATCCTTATGCTCGGACCTACGGGCGTTGGCAAAACAATGCTTGCCCAGACCCTTGCAAAGATACTTGATGTTCCGTTTGCGATTGCCGATGCAACAACACTTACCGAAGCCGGCTATGTGGGCGAGGATGTTGAAAATATTCTGCTTCGTATAATTCAGGCGGCGGATTTCGATATTGAGCGTGCAGAAAGAGGAATTATCTATGTTGACGAAATCGACAAGATTGCACGCAAGAGCGAAAACCCGTCAATTACCCGTGATGTAAGCGGCGAGGGCGTTCAGCAGGCACTTCTTAAGATAATTGAAGGTACTGTTGCGAATGTTCCTCCGCAGGGTGGCAGAAAGCATCCCCAGCAGGAGTTCATTCAGATTGACACATCGAATATTCTTTTTATCTGCGGCGGCGCATTTGACGGTATTGAAAAAATCATCGAAAAGCGTATGTCGGGTTCTGCTCTCGGCTTCGGAGCGGATATAAAGAGCAAATCCGATTTTTCAAGAGAAAATCTGCTTTCGAAAACGATACATCAGGATTTGGTGAGATTTGGAATTATTCCCGAGCTTGCAGGCAGACTGCCGGTTATAGCAACGCTTGAGGAGCTCAATAAGGAAGCACTTATAAAAATCCTCACCGAGCCGAAAAACGCAATTATGAAACAGTACAGAGAGCTTTTCGGATATGATGATGTTGAGCTTGATTTTGACATTGCGGCGCTTGAAGCCGTTGCAGAAAAGACACTCGAAAAGAAAACGGGTGCAAGAGGATTGAGAACGATTATGGAAAGCGTTCTTATGCCGATAATGTATGATGTTCCGTCAGACCCGACGGTTGAAAGAGTCTGCATTACGGGCGACTGCGTTAAGAACGGCGCAGAGCCGCTGATTGAACGAAATCCCGAAAAGAAAAAATCCAAGCCCGTAAATCCCCCGAAAATAAAAGCAAAAAGCGTTATATAATCAGAAAAGAGATGTCTTAAGGGCATCTCTTTTTTCATAATCAGAAGATGATTTTATGCTGATTTTTCTGCTTTGGGAAGTGTGGAAATTTCTTTTGAATTTCAAAAATTTTTTAAATAAAAAAATCGAGGAAAACGGAGCAAAAATGAGGAATTGAGAGGAAAACAGAGTAAATTATTTGAATTTCACGGGCGGCAAGGGGTTTATCACGATTTTTTCTAAAAAAATGTTGACATTTGCGGAAATTTGCATTATATTTTATATTAAACCAGCATTGGTCAACAATTCCGCCGTGTGACCGGATTTTCGGCAGAGGCAGAGAGGGGCTGCATAATTGAAAGATAATGTAATAATTGATTTGAAAAACATCTCCGTCAGCTTCGGGGATAACAAGGTGTTGAAAGACCTTAACCTTTATATTCGGGATAAAGAGTTTATTACTCTGCTCGGTCCTTCGGGCTGCGGTAAAACCACAACTCTCCGAATCATCGCAGGCTTTATAGAGCCCGATGAAGGTGAGGTTATTTTTGACGGTAAAAAAATCAATACCGTTCCGCCGCACAAAAGGCAGGTTAATACCATTTTCCAGCGTTATGCGCTCTTTCCGCATCTCAATGTTTATGAGAATGTTGCATTCGGATTGAGAATAAGAAAGATGCCGGAAAAGGAAATCAAAAAGACCGTTGAGGAAATGCTTGAGCTTGTTAACCTTAAGGGCTTCAACAAGCGCAATATCAATTCGCTTTCCGGCGGTCAGCAACAGCGTGTTGCAATTGCCCGTGCGCTTGCCGTAAAGCCGAGAGTTCTGCTTCTTGATGAACCTCTCGGAGCGCTTGACCTTAAATTGCGTAAGGATATGCAGGCGGAGCTTAAAAATATACAGCAGAGACTCGGTATAACCTTTATCTATGTTACCCATGACCAGGAAGAAGCTCTTTCAATGTCGGATACCGTTGTTGTTATGGATAACGGCGTTATTCAGCAGATAGGCACTCCGATTGATATCTATAATGAACCGAAAAACGCATTTGTTGCGGATTTCATCGGTGAAAGCAATATTCTTGACGGAATTATGCTTGACGACTGCCTTGTTGAGTTTTCGGGTCATCGGTTTGAATGCCTTGACAAAGGCTTTGCGAAAAAAGAAGCGGTTGATGTTGTTGTCAGACCCGAGGATGTTGATGTTGTTGAGCCCGAAAAGGGTATGCTTTGCGGCGTTGTTACATCCGTAACCTTCAAGGGCGTTCATTTTGAAATAATCGTTGATATAGGCGGCTTCAAGTGGATGATTCAGACAACCGATTTTCAGCCCGAGGGTGCGAAAATAGGTCTGTTTATTGAGCCTGACGCCATACATATAATGAAAAAGTCCGAATATTCGGGCGTTTACGGCGATTACAGCTCCTTCAGCGAGGAATTTGACGAGCTTTCCAACGCTGAAGAGGAGGTGGAGGAATGAACAATCACTCCGACTTAAGAACAAAGCTTGTTTCATCGCCCTATATAGTCTGGTCGGTGCTGTTTATCGTTGCGCCGCTGATTTTCGTTATTTATTATTCGTTTACGAATTCCTCAGGCGAATTTACGGTTGAAAACATCCTTGCGCTGAGCAAATATACTCCGACCTTTCTTCGCTCAATATGGTTCGGCATAGTTGCAACTCTGATTTGCCTTGTTATCGCTTTTCCGATGGCTTATGTCATTTCGCAGAAAACCGATAAAATTCAGCGCACGATGGTAATGCTTGTTATGCTTCCGATGTGGATGAGCTTCCTCATCAGAACCTATTCGTGGATGGCTCTTTTGCAGGATACGGGTATAATCAATTCCCTGCTCGGAAAGCTCGGGATAGGCCCGTTTCATATGATAAATACATCAGGTTCGGTTATTCTCGGCATGGTTTATAATTTCCTGCCCTATATGATAATGCCGATATATTCGGTTATGGCAAAGCTTGACCACAGTATGGTTGAAGCGGCGCAGGATTTGGGCGGAAACAGACTGACCGTTATCCGCCGCTGTATTATTCCGATGAGCAAGCCCGGCGTTGTTTCGGGGATAACAATGGTTTTCGTTCCGTCGGTAAGTACATTCTATATTTCGCAAAAGCTCGGCGGCGGTTCGTTTGACCTTATCGGTGATGTTATCGAAAGACAGTTTCAGCAGTCATATAACTATAACCTCGGCGCATCCATTTCGCTTGTGCTGATGGTGCTTATCCTTATATGTATGGCGGTTATGAACCACTTTACCGATGATGAGGAGGGAATGGTTATATGAAAGCACTTTCAAAAATCTATGCCCTGCTCGTATTTTTGTTTCTCTATGCACCGATATTTGTGCTTATTCTGTTTTCGTTTAACTCCCTGAGCAGTACTGTTGTTTTTGACGGTTTCTCGCTCCAGTGGTATAAAAGCCTGCTTCAGGACAGAGCCACGCTCAGGGCACTTTATAACACGCTTATTCTTGCCGTTTTATCTTCAATAATAGCAACGGTTCTCGGCACTGCCGCCGCCGTAGGCATTGATAAATTTAAAAAAGGTGTAGGCAGGTCAACCGTTATGGCAGTAACGAATATCCCGATGATGAATCCCGAAATCGTTACCGGTGTTTCGATGATGCTTCTGTTTGTATTTATCGGCAGAATGCTTAAAACCGAATCAGTTCTCGGATTTTCAACTCTGCTTATAGCGCATGTTACATTCAATCTTCCCTATGTTATTCTTTCGGTGCTTCCGAAGCTCCGTCAGACTGACCGTAACCTTGCGGAAGCGGCTCAGGATTTGGGGTGCAGACCGTCGTCGGCGTTCTTTAAGGTTGTATTGCCGTCGATAATGCCGGGAATACTGACGGGATTGATTATGGCGTTCACTCTTTCGCTTGATGATTTCATAATCAGTTATTTTTCAAGCGGTCCGGGCTTCCAGACGCTTCCCATTGCAATATTCTCAATGACAAAGAAGCGTGTTAAGCCGGATATGTATGCGCTTTCGGCACTTATTTTCGTGAGCATTCTCGTTCTGCTTATACTTTATAACATTGCACAGCAGAAGAGCGAAAAGAAGCCCGTAAGACACAAAGACAGATAAAAGGGGTGACTGATTTGAAAAAGATTTTTTCGGTATTTTTTGCCGTTATCATTGCGGCGCTTCCGGTTGTTACGGCGTTTGCTGCACCGTCGGATATCGAATCGCTCAGGGGAACAAAGCTCTATGTTTATAACTGGGGCGAATATATCTCGGACGGCGAGGACGATACAATGGATGTCAATGCCGAGTTTGAGAAAAAATACGGCATTGAGGTTATTTACGATACCTATGATAACAACGAGGTAATGTATTCAAAGCTTAAAGGCGGCGGAGTTTCGTATGATATAGTTATTCCGTCCGACTATATGGTTGAAAGAATGATAGTTGAGGGAATGCTTGAAAAGATTGATTATAACAACATTCCGAATTTCAAGTATATTCCCGAAAAATACAGACATCTCGGATATGACCCCACAAACGAATATTCCGTTCCCTATACGGTGAGCTATGTGGGACTAATCTATAACAGCACAATGGTTGACAAGGCTCCCGAAAGCTGGACGGCACTCTGGGATGAAAACTATACAAACAACATTCTGATGTTTAACAATCCGAGAGATGCATTTGCGATTTCTCAGAGTATTCTCGGAATGGATTATAACAATGAATCCGATGTTGCATGGAAGGTTGCGGCAGAGCTTCTCAAAGACCAGAAAAATGTTTCACCTGTTTATGTTAACGATGAGGTTTTTCTTGCAATGGAATCCGGCGAAGCGGCTTTGGCTCCGTATTATGTAGGCGACTTTCTTTCAATGAAAGAAAATAATGACGACCTTGAATTCGTTTATCCGAAAGAGGGAGTTAACTATTTTGTTGATGCCTGCTGTATTCTCAAGGGCGCAAAGAACAAGAGAGCGGCTGAGCTTTATCTTGATTTCCTGCTTGACCCCGAGGTAGCCAGAGCGAATGCGGAATATATCTGTTACGGCAGTCCGAATTCTGCGGTTTATGAAAATCCCGAATATGAATATTATCAGGATGAACTGCTTTATCCAGAGGACGGAGCGTTTAAAACTCAGCTTTTCTGCAATCTTTCACCCGAAACGCTTGCGCTTATGAGTACGCTCTGGGATGATGTTAAGAACTATATTCCGGATACGGGTTCAAATAATCACGATTTCTTTTTCGGAACGGCTGAAAGCGGTGCGCAGAACACCGATGACGGCGAAAAAATGACTCCCGAAGCAAGAAAATATGCACTCTACATAGGAATTTTCGTTGTAATCTGCCTTGCATATTTGATATTCAGATTTGCGAGAAAGAAATACAGAGAGAATATATAAGATTTAAAAGTCCGCCCAACGGCGGGCTTTTTTCTGATAAAGAACGAAAAATGAACAAATATGCGTTTTTTGTTGATTTTTGCCGTCGAATATGATATAATATTATGAAATTTATTTGGGGGACAAATATATATGAAAAAACTTTTGGCAATTTTGCTTTCGGCGGTTATGCTCATTTCAACATTTGCTCCGGCTTCTTATGCTTTTGCGGATGATGATAATGACGATTACAGTGTGTACGAAGCAACGGTAAACTTTCTCAATATTTTCAAGCCGCTTGTAAAGGCATACGAAATCATTTTCGGCAACAGCTTTGTTGATATGAATTTTGAAGAGGGTGCAATAACCGAGCTTTGCGGTTATATTCTTGATAATTCGGGGCTTGATATAACCGGGCTGATTGAAAAAATTCCGGTTAAGGCATCCGCAGCGGAGCTTCTGTTTAAAGCAACAAATGCAGACACAACCGCAATTCGTGAGTCACTTTATGAAATCCGGGATAAGCTTTATGAGGACGGAAATTCAACAGCCGCAGTCATTATGCATTTTATTGCGGCTTATATCAGCGTTGTTGAAAGTGCCGAAATTTATACCGTTCCTGCGGATGACGGCGAAAATGTAAGAGTTGCCGTTGATGCGGTATTTATGGACGGCAATAAAGAAACAATTGTTACCGATATATATTTCTCTCCTGACGGTTATGCTTTCGGCCCGGACGGAGCAGGAATACAGCTTCTCGGCTTTGAATGCTCGGTATATGACCTTATGATTTACGCAACGGTCAACTGCTGGATGCGTGATTTCGGTTTCTGCTTCTTCTATGATTTATTCTGCTACACCACTCCGTTTTTCAATTATGAAACACGCCGTTTTAAGTTTGACTATGACGGCAAAGAGTGGATGGTTCAGGCGTGGAAAGGAAACTACCTCATTTCAAACGGTGCCGAGGTCGGCATATACAACCGTGAGGAAGAACGGTTCGGCACATTCTATGATTGCTATGACAGCACATTGCCGATGACACTGAAGCTCAGCCACGGTGACGATATTATTTATGATATCGAAAAAGAGCATTGGTGGATAAACGGCTTCAAGCTCGGAAAAGAAATTTATGCGCCCGATGAACTGAAGCTTGAATTTTCCGTTTCAATGCCGAATATTGAAATGGCTCAGGCGCTTGCCGAAGCGATAAATAACCATTATAAGCAGGATGTGACCTGTTCTTTAAGTGAAAATACAGTCAGCGTAATATGGTAAATTTTTATTCGTTATTATAAATTATGTTGTTCTTAAATATAATTTAACGGGGTGAGAGAATGAAAGAATTTTTTACCGATGTTGCAGGCGATTTTTCGCAGAACGGAATTTATATTCTGAGAATGGCACTTGCCGCACTGTGCGGAGCGCTGATAGGCTTTGAAAGAAGCCGCAGGCAGAAGGATGCCGGCATCAGAACGCATATTATTGTTGCACTCGGTGCGGCGTTAACGATGCTCGTTTCAAAATATGCTTTCTTTGATGTTGTTTGCTTTGACGGCATAAATCTCGATGCTTCCCGTATTGCGGCGAATGTTACAACGGGCGTGAGCTTCCTCGGCGCAGGCGTTATCTTCGTTAAGGATGTTTCCATAAAGGGGCTTACCACCGCCGCCGGAATATGGACCACTGCCGCAGTCGGCCTTGCCATAGGTGCAGGAATGTACACGGTCGGTATCAGCGCCGCTTTGCTGATGATAATTATCCAGCTTCTGCTGCACAGATTTTTTACGGGTCTTGAAAATACCGCAAACGAATTCACGGTTATTCTTAAAGACACAAAGCATTCCGCAGAGCAGTTTAAGGATGCGCTTAAGAAAATCAACATAAATATCGAATCCTGCAAAATGACAAGGAACGATAACAACACGATAAAGCTTGATATAACAATTAAAAAATCCCGTTCAACCTCTATGGATGAAATAATCAATCTTGCCGAATCGGATGAAAATGTTATATCGGTTGAAACATAAAGCAATGCCCCCTGCCTTTGGCAGGGGTTTTATGCAAGGCTTGGCGAAATGTTTAAAAATTAATGTTTTTCAAGAAAAAATTCTGTTTATAAGGTTGAAATCTTGAACAGAATATATTATAATGTTATATGGGAGAGGTGGTAAATATGAAGAGAATAAAAAGCTTCACTGTTGACCATATGACATTGCTTCCGGGCGTATATGAAAGCAGAGTTGACAGAATAAGTCCCGTTGATGCCTTTCAGGAGCTTGGGAATGAGATAATTCCGCATTTGAATTTTGACGATGATGTGCTTTATCCCACAACAACATATGATATCCGTATCACAAGGCCGAACTTTGAACCGGTTATGAATACCGGCGAGGTACACGCAATTGAGCATCTCGGTGCAACCTATCTCAGAAACCGCATTGACCTCAAATACCGTGTTATTTATTGGGGACCAATGGGTTGCCGCACGGGCTTTTATCTGATTATGAGCGGCAAAATTCCCATTCCCACAATAACAAAACTCATGATTGAAATGTTTGAGTTTATTGCTGATTTTGAGGGCGATATCCCGGGTGCAACTCCGATTGAGTGCGGAAATTATACCGATATGGATTTAGCCGGCGCAAAGGCACGGGCGGTAAAATACCTTGAAGTGCTTAACGCCTTAGAATATTAATTGTTGAAGAACAAGGAAAACCCACATAGTCTATACTTGGTGTATGACTGTGTGGGTTTGATACTGTTATTCGGCAAATATGCCGCAAAAACCACAAACCGGTTTATGAAGTACCGCCCGGGGCGGGGCTGTTTTGCATTCGGCGAATTTAATTAGAAATTAACGGGTGCAGGTACCGGATTTTTATTTGGCTTAATTAACTCGTTGACTTTTAATGAAATTTCGGATATAATACAGTTACCACATTTTATTGCCAATATATTTTTTGAGGTATTTCAGATACCTCAGTTTTGCGTTACCTAATAACAAGGGCTCAAAAGCCGATACTAAACAAGGTAGTTTATACCCAATCACCTTGCATAATCGGTTTTGAGTTTTCTCATTATTATTAGGTAAGGCAATAAAGTGTGGTAACTTTCGATTGAGGTATATTCTATATTTGCCGTCGGTCGAAAGGTCGGCGGCATCTCAATTTTCTGCCTACCGCATAAAGAAAACGGAGCTGCCGTAAAAAATCGGTAACTCCTATTTTTTATTCGGAAAGTGTGATGTTATGGATAACTGCTGCTGTGGGTTTGGGCATAGAGATTTATTGGTTGATATGAAAAATGAGTTAATCGCCGTGATAAATGAGTTGATAATATCGGAAAATATAAATATATTTCTGACGGGAGGTATGGGTGATTTTGATGCTCAATTTTCTGCGGCGGTTCGTTCCTGCAAGGTGCAAAATGAAAATGTGAAGCTTATTCTCATTAAGCCGTATTTTTCAAATGAGCTGAATATAAACAAGAAATATTACGAAGAAAATTATGACGATATACTCATTCCCATTGAACTTGCAGGATGCTATTATAAATCGGCAATTACAAAAAGAAACCGTTGGATGGCGGAACAATCTCAAATTGTATTATCGGGTGTGAGCCGTGATTTCGGCGGTGCATACGATACAATAAAGTATGCTGAAAAGGCAGGCAAGAGAATTATTGAAATAAGAAAAAATCTGAAAATTAAAAGCTTATAAAGCGGATGCTTGTACCCGTTAATTTCGAACTCGGAATTAAAAAAACGGGCTCAAGCCCGTTTTTTTTCGTTAAAAGTCAAGCGTATCAATTCTGCCGAGCAGGTCTGCAAGGCGTTCCTTGCACATTGCGATATCCTTTCTGCCGAGCTCCGTTTCCTGAGCATTTCTGCGGATGGAACGGCGGAGCATTCTCGCATAGCCGATAACCTTTGCTTTGTCCTCATATTCTTTGAGCTTTTCGGGGTCATCCGTTCCGAAATAGAGCCTGAGAGTATCATCCCAGATTTTTTCGCTCACATCTCTGGTTATGCCCATAAACTTTTCAACCGCCGTGTGGTCGTTTTCTGAGAAGCCCTTATATGCAAGAAATACGGAAGCAAGCTCAAATACGGGATGCCCCATGCAAAGGGTATCCATATCAATGAGCAGAACCTCATCATTTTGTAACATAACATTTTTAATGTGGTAATCGCCGTGCATCATTCTGCATGAATCGGGAACGGCTTTTATGAGCGCATAGAGCTTATCCGCCTGCTCTGCCGGAAGATGGTCTCTGAGAAAATCTGCCCAGCCGAGCGCAACCTCTTTCATATCGGGCATATCGCCTTTTTTAACCTCTGTTGAATGAAGAGTTTTCATAAGGTCAACATAAAGCTTTATGTATTTATCGAGATTTTCGGGCTCGGAAGAGATAAGCTTTGCGAACGATTTCGCATTAAGAAGCTCAAAGACCGAACCGTAGCCGTCACCAACCCTTACAACATCATAGGGGATTGCCGTGGGAATGCCGAGAACAAACGCTTTTCTCGCAAGCTCTCTTTCACGCTGAATATCGGGCAGAGAATCGGGATTATAATAAACCTTTATGATTGTATCGGGGTCAAGACGGTAAACCTCGCCGTTTGCACCCTTGCCGATAACCTCACAGCCCTCAACCGAAAGACGGCGGTAAGCCTTTTCAACGGTCATCATTTCGGTAAAGCCCGTCATATCGAATATTTCATATACATCGGTTGAAGCGTTTATGATTTTTGTGTCGGGATTTGCTTTTCTGACCTTAAGAACGGCACGAAGTCCGGCACTCGAAATATATTCAAGAGCTTCAACATCGAGAATTACGCTTTCATGTGCATTTTCGGATAAGATTTTTTCCATTTGAGCGCTTCTTTCATCGGCGTTTGAAGAATCAATTCTGTCGCTGAGAAAGATTGTAAGCGCACTGCCGTTTAAATTAAAATTCATTTCTTTTTCCTCCAGGGTAAATTTATATCGGTATTCGATTTAAGCATATCGTTATTCAGCATACCGAGCTTGCCCGATTGATTGATAATTGCAAACGGAAGCAGGAACTGGTCACAGCCGGTATTGATGAAATCGAAGATAGTGTCGCAGGCAAGCACAATTGCAAGCGCCGTGCTCGGAATTGAAAGCTGAGTTAAAAGCACGGTATATGCGGTTATTGCTCCGCCGGGAATGGGCGGCGTTGCAAGCGAAAGAATAATCGAGGTGAGCAGCATCATTATAAACCAAGCAGGCGATATGCTGACCTTATAAATTTCCGCAAAAGAAAGAGCAATAACAAGATAGCTCAGCGCCGTTGCAGGCTTAAAGGTTACCATTCCGAGCGGCAGGCCGAATGAAGAAATGGTGTCGCTTATACCATACTGCGTGCGGCATGCCTTTATGTTTGTTCCGAATGCCGCCGCCGAGGAAGCCGTGGTAATTGCGATAAGAAAAGTGGGAATACCTTTCTTTATGAGAAGCAGGGGATTAACACGGTTTCTGATTGCCGTATATGTAATAACCAGAATCAGCATTATGATAACGGCTAAAATAAAGAGCCCGAACATTTTGCCCACTTTTGCAAAAACCGAAAAGCTGTCTGACCATATCATTTTAACAATAATGATGAATATGAAATACGGAACAAGCTTGCTGATGGCTTCTATAAGAAACTGAACAATATAGTTTATCTGTTCAACAGCCTTGGCAACGGCTGTTGTTTTCTGACCGAGAAACAGCATTACCGTGCCGATGATTACGGCAAGGAATATAATCTGCATTGTGTTTCCTTCGGTAAACGGGCTGAATATATTTTTCGGAATGATTCCGAGAAACATCGAAAGTATTGAGGATAACTCGGAAAAAGTGTCGGATGAGGCCGAAAAATTCAAGCTGAAAAGCGGTATGAACAAAATGCCCACAACAACGGCGCATACCGAAACCGTTCCGATATATCCCGTAATAAGCCTTTTTCCTATCCGTTTCAGCGTTGAAGCATCGCCGATGCCGTAAATACCCCATGCAACCGAAAGAAAAATCATCGGACCTGCAATACAGCCGAGAGCATTTAAGAATGTATCGTGAAGCGGAACAAGAAAGCTGTCAAGTATAATATTGCGTGCACCGTCCGGTATAAACAGACCGCCGAATCCGGCGAGAATTGCCGATGCAAGTGAAATAACGAGCGAAAGAAACGGATTAATGCTTTTCTTTTTTATACGGAAAAAATATGTGTTTTTGCCGCCGGAATAGCTGTATTCCGGAGAAAGGCCGAGACTTTGAAGTATCTGGTCGCCGAGAACACTGTATTCATTGGTATCCGAATGATACAAATTATCGGCATCACCTTCAATTTCAAGCTGAATGAAGTTCCTGAAAAAGCGTTTGCCGACAGAAAGCCGGATTTTTGCTTCACCGTAATTCTTTTCAAGATAATTGAGAAGTATTTCTTCCGCACTCACGGTGTATCTTGATATATCACGGCTTGAAAGCTTCAAGGCGGAGAGAAATTCACGAATATAGCCCGAAAAAGCGTCAACTGCGCTTGCGGAAAGAATATCCTCATACAGTTTATTTTGCTGTTTCATTATTTTACTCCCCATTTTATATTTATAATGTTATATTTTAACAGATATTTTATTTTTTTTCAACTGCAAAAATAAAAAAAACTCCGCCGAAGCGGAGCTTTAAAAATCAGTTTTTAGTCGGTATTCTTGAAGCAATCATACCGATAAACTGTGACATCGGCATTGTCTGGAGCGTTATTCTGCCGGGACCCGTGAGAACGGTATTGAAAAGTCCTTCACCGCCGAACACTATGTTCTTAGCACCCTTTACGGCCTGAATATCAATATTTATGCTTTCATCCGCCATTGCAAGATAGCCCGTATCAACGATAAGCTTTTCGCCCGGGGCAAGCTCCTGCTCAACCGCAGAGCCGTCTATTTCAACAAACGCAAGACCTCTGCCGGAGATTTTCTGCATAATGAAGCCTTCACCGCCGAAAAAGCCTGCGCCGACCTTTTTCTGAAAATGAACGGAAAGCTGAACATCGCCGTAAGCGGCAAGGAAAGAAGATTTCTGAGCGATAACGGGCTTGTCGGGTGTGATTTCGATTGCTCTGATTGCTCCGGGGAATGAGCTCGCAAAAGCGATTTTTCCGCTTCCGCCTACCGCTGTGTAAATATTTTGAAACAGCTTTTCACCCGAGAACATTCTGCCGAGCGCTTTGCCGAGACCGCCTGCCGAGGTGTCCATCTGCATATTGGGCGTCATCCATGACATTGAGCCGCCCTCGGTAATCATTTTTTCGCCGGCATCAAGCTCGCAGATAACAACGGGCATGGGTTCGCCTGTGATTTCGTATTTCATAAAATTATCCTCCTTATGTTATTGATTATATTATACAATTTTATTTATCAATTTTCAACAGTATTCATTTTCCAAGCTTGAAATTTCAATTATCCGGTGTTATACTGATTTGCGGAGATGATATCATGAACGGTTCAACCTACGAAACAAAAAATGCAAATTCAGCGCTTGAAACCTACGAATGGGATAATCCGTGGTGGGAGCATACCGAAAATACCGCTTCCCCGAGAGTGCTTTATATCGGAGATTCCATTTCAAGAGGTACGCTTTTTCAAATAAACAAGCTTGCTGACGGCAAAATACTTTTTGATAATTTTGCAACCTCAAAGGCACTTGATAATCCGTTCTATATTCCGTCACTTGAGCTTTTTCGTTCCCAGCAGCAAAGATGCGATGCGATAATTTTCAATAACGGACTTCACGGCTGGCATCTCTCCGATGAGGAATATAAATCGGGCTATGAAAAAATGCTTGACTTTCTCTGCGGAAAGGGTGTTTCCGTTTATGTTCTGCTGACTACTCATCTGCCGCTTGATGCCGGGCGTGAAAAAAGAGTTGCCGCAAGAAACGCAATTGCAGTTTCTCAGGCTGAAAAGCACGGATGTAAAGTGATTGACCTTTACACGGTTACCCGTGACAGATGCAGGGATTTTTACTGCGGTGACGGCGTTCATCTTCACGATGAGGGATATATCGAAATTTCAAAGGAGATATTGAAAATATTAGAGCTGTGATACTCTTTTGCACTCTCCCGGGTAATTTTCAACATAATCCGCCGAGCGCACCATATAGGTTTTAACATTCCACGGGTCGGATTCTTCAATCTCGAAAACTCTGCCGCCCCTGAGGTCATCGGCGCAGTAGCCGTCATAGTTGAGACCTGCATCATTGCAGAGCTTAATTCCGAGAAAGCTTCCCGTAAAATCGTTTATGTGGTCATGACCGCACACAACGGTTTTTATGTCGCCACGGTTAAGAATGGCATTGAGCATTCCCGAATTTATCGGAGAACAGCCTACTCCCTCACGGCGTGTGCCCTCATAATAGGATTCGGCGGTGTTCTTATAGGTGATAACATATTCCGGCAGAGCCATATGAAGGCTCATGAGCCCGGGTATTTTGTGACCGGCATATTTTTCAAGCTCAACCGATGAATTCCAATACCACATAAGCTGGTCAAAATTCAGAGTGTTATATGTTCCGCCCCAATCGTGAAGGCAAGTAGGATATACGCATTGCTTATCCCACTTGCTTGACGGGTCGCCGAGCCTGAATTCTTTCATAAAATCGCCGAGTGAATCGTGGGAATCAACTCCCCATACATTATATACGATATCGTCGCTGAATTCGGAGCGAATCGGCAAAACAAAGTTACCCACTCCGTGAACATCTTCGGGGCCACGCTTCGTAAGGTTCAGTGCAAATTCTTCGTAAACCTCCTGCTGTGAAAAGCTCAGACAACCGTTTCCGTCATTATCATGATTGCCGAAAACATGAGCCCAGGGAATATTTCTTTCCTCAACAACCGCAAAAACGGGCTTTAAGAATGAGCGGAGTGCTTCGGGAGATTCCATGGCATCATTCCAGACTATATCGCCGAGCACCATAAGCAGGTCGGGCTTAACATTGTCGAGAATTGCGGCAAGGTCACGGAGAATGCGGGTGTCGAAATCGACTATTCCGTGCAGGTCGGATATGCAGAGTATTTTGAATTTTCCGTTTTTGAATTTAAGCGGAAGCTTTGTATAAAGATTTTCTTCAAGATATGACATAGTATCACCTCGCTTTTATTATAACATAAGAAATATAAATTTCAACATAAGGAGCAATATATGGAAAATTTTAAACCCGTTCTCAGATTTATGGTAGTCAGCGATATTCATATCAAGGACTATGAATCACCCGAAAGGGAGCGCTTTGCGAAAGCGATAAACGATGCCTATAAAATCGCCCGTTCATCGGATAGCTATAAAAGGCTTGATGCCGTTGCGGTTGTAGGAGATTTTGCCGATAACGGTTCACGCACGCAATTTGAAGCGGCTAAAAAAATTACCGATGAAAATATTGATTTTTCCGAAACAAAGCTCATTATATCGGTTGCAAGTCATGAATTTCATTCCGAGGGTGAAATTGAGGGCGCATACTCAAGACTTAAAGAATTTTTCGGCGTTGAACCCGATGTTCACGAGGTTATAAACGGTTTCCATTTTGTTTCGGTTACTCCGTCGCACGCTACAAATTATAATGACGGAAAGAAAAAATGGATGGCGGAAAATCTCGAATCAGCCGCCGTTACGGGCAGGAAAAAGCCGATTTTCGTTTTCCAGCATCCGCATAATACCGATACGGTTTACGGCAGTATGCTCTGGGGCGAGGATGACCTTATGCCGATATATGTGAATTATCCGCAGATAATCCATTTTTCCGGGCATTCGCACGCTCCGATAAATGACCCCCGTTCAATTCATCAGCAGCATTTTACTTCTCTCGGAACGGGAACTCTCAGCTATTTTGAGCTTGATGAATTCGATAAATTCTACGGCACCAAGCCGCCGAGAAAAGAGGAAGCGGCGCAGATGCTCATAGTTGAAGCCGATGCCGATAACAGAGTCCGTGTTTATCCTTATGATGTTCTCACGGGTAATTATTTTCCGCAGGTGTGGGAGATTGATGCTCCGTCAGACCCTCAGAGCTTTAAATATACCCGTGAAATAAGGATGAAAGCCGCAGGCTTGCCGTATTTTGAAAAGAACGCTTATGCAAAGGCTGTTTCGGTTGACAAAAACAGCGCAGTGATTGAATTTTCTCAGGCGAAAATTGACACCGACCCGTTTGTTAACAGCTACGATATAAGAGTTAAAAATTCGGACGGTGATATAGTTAAGGTTAAGAGCATATGGTCGGAATACTATTTTTATAATATGCCAGAGGCTCTTACCGTTTGCTTTGACGGACTTGAAAGCGGAAAAGAATATATCGCCGAAATCCGTGCAAACAGCTTTTGGAACACGAGCTCAAAGGAAGCACTCAATGTTAAATTTACAACAGAGGTGTGAATATGCACATATTTTTAATAAGACACGGAGAATCAATTACCAATACGGGTGAAAATTACGAAAAAAGGCTGCCCGACCACCTTGTTTCTCTTACCCAAAGGGGAAAGGACCAGGCATATGAGCAGGGAAAATGGCTTGCCGGATATTGCAGGGAAAATAATATTGACCTTTCAAGAGCGAGAATTTGGAGAAGCCCGTACCTCAGAACAAGGCAGACCAGCGAGGAATTCAACAAATCTCTCGGAATAACGGATATCCGTGAGGATATAACGCTGATTGAACAGCAGTTCGGTCTGTTTGATTCTCTGCCCGAAAGCGAATGGGCGGCGAGATACGAAACAGAATATGATGAATTTTTAAGGCAGGTTCAGAATCAGGGCAAATTCTATGCCCGTCTTCCGCTTGGAGAAAGTCCGTTTGATGTTGCGATAAGAATACATCAGTTCATGGGAACGATATACCGTGATTATGAGTCAACCGGAGTTGATACGCTTTTCGTTTTCACTCACGGCACAACGCTCAGAACATTTCTTATGCGCTGGTTTCACTATTCTCCCGAATGGTATCAGGCAGAAAAGAACCCGAAAAACTGCTGGATAAGAGAGATAATAGATGAAGAAGATAAGGGATATATAAATGTATAAAGAACAAAGCCGCCGGCTGAGCCGACGGCTTTGGTTTATCAATAGAGCTTTTTGATTGTGAGAATGTTCTTGTTGTTTTCGTATTTGTATTTAACGCTGTCCATGGTCTTCTTAACCATATATATTCCGAGACCGCCGATATTGCGTTCCTCTGCCGAAAGGGTAACATCCGGGTCTTCCTTGGTGAGCGGATTATAAGGAATACCTTCGTCTTCAAATCTGACATAAACAGCTCTCGGGTCGGTGCTGTGAAGCACCTTAACGGTAACGGGGCCGGGATATTCGGCATAACCGTATTTAACGATATTGCTGAACAGCTCGTCGATGGCGACATTAATCTGAATGGTTGTCTTCATCGGGCATTCAACCTTTTCGAGCTCTTCTTCAACAAACGCCGTAACGGTGTTGATATCTTCAATCTTGGCGTTTTCAACTCTGATGGTTGCTGTTCCGTGATATTTAACCGCAACCATGGTTATATCGTCAAACTGCGGAGCTTCGCCGACGAAAGCATCAACATCGGCCTTAACATATTGGCAAAGCTCTTTCATGCTTGCAAATTCCTTGGAGTTGATTGCATTGAGCAGGCGTTCTTCGCCGTAAAGCTCTTTATTTGCATCGGTTGCCTCGGTAACACCGTCGGTATAGAGATAAATTATATCTCCGGGCTCAAGCTGGAGCTCCTGTTCCTTATACTTAAGACCGTCCATACCTGCAAGAACAAAGCCGACCTTTGATTTGAGATATTCAAACTTGCCGTCCTTATGGCGAACAAGCGGCGGATTGTGACCTGCGTTTGCAAACCTAACAACGCCCGTTGAGAGGTCAAGTCCTCCCTGCCATGCGGTTACGAACATTCCGGCATCGTTTCCGTTGCACAGCTCAGCGTTTCCTCTGGTGAATACATCGTTTATCGGCAAATTGGCTTCGGTAAGGCTCTTAAGCTCGGTTTTTGCACGCATCATGAACATTGCGGCAGGTATTCCCTTGCCGGAAACATCGGCGATAAGGAAGTGGAGCCTGTTCTTATCCGTATAGTAGAAATCATAGAAGTCACCGCCGACCTCTTTTGCCGGATTCATTGAAGCATATATATCGAAATCGTTTCTCTTTGAAATATTTTCAAAGTTGGCAGGCAGAGCGGAGACCTGAATATTCTTTGCAAATTCAAGCTCTTTATCAATTCTTGCCGAAGCTTCGTCAATATATGTTTTAAGGGTATCAACTGTTGAGTTGATATCATCGGAAAGCGATGAAAATTCTTCGCTGGTTCTTACATTAACAACCTCATTGAGATTGCCGTCTGCGATTTTCGCAAGAGAACCGTTGATTGTTTTGATTTTATTAACAACAAATTTCTTAATAAGGAAATAGATAATGGCGTAAAGAACGGCAAAAACAAGAATCTCGATGAAGCTGTTTATCCAAAGGATATTATCTCTGGTCTGAATCGCTTCGGTTTCGGGAAGAACCGAGAATATATAGAAGCCCTCGGTTACTTTGTAAAGGCATCTGCTCGGAATACCGTTGACATTCATCTCGAATGATATATCGGAATTCGGGAGCTCAAGCTTATCGGTAACATGAACCAGATTTCTCTGCGTGATTTCCTTCGGAGCACTGATTATATTAAGATTTTCATCAAGTATCATAATATAACCGGTATGGCCGACATGCCTGTTCTTTGTCAGACCGATAATCTGGCTTTTCATATTGCTGTGGAAGGTTTCGGCATCATAGCCTACCTGCAAAAAGCCTTCTTCGGTTTTGATTCCGGCGTATTTTCTGAAAATGGATTCATCGGAGCTTATCTGACCGTATTTCTGAACAAACTCCGTTGTATTGCCGAGCAGGCAGAGAAATTCGGATGACTGCTCTCCGCTTGCCATATCAAATCCGAGGTATTCTTCACCGGTACTCTTTACGATAATACCGTTTTTATCAATGATGCTGATTTCCGCAACATTATATTCTTTTGCAACGGCTTTGAGGTCGGTTTCGCCTTTATCAATAAACCTTTTGATTACCTTGGCAAGACTCAGCAGATTTTCATCGGAAGCATCCATGATGTCCGCACCGGTTTCTTCGACAGAGGTCGAGAGCAGAGATGTTGCTTGGAGGTCGGCGATTTTATCCTGAAAACTGAATATGAAAAGGCTCGTTGCCGCAAATGCAAGAAAGACCGTTAAAAGAAGCCAGCGCTGAATGGTTTGTGCAATGCGAACCTGAGTTTTTTGCTTCTTAACTCCTTCGTTGAAAAGCAGACTGAGCAAAAGAGCCGTTATCATAACGGAAAGTCCGTTTGCCGGTATCATAACGATTGAGCAGTTTTTAACAATCTCAAGAGCTTTATCGGGGGTATTCATGTTGGTGAAGAAAACCATCATCATATGGAAGGATTCCATAACCGTTCCGATTGCAAGAGAGATGAATACGCCGGGCTTTTTGTTTTCAAACATATATTTACGAAGCCCTGCGGAATAGAAGCCTGCAAGTATTGTTGAAACGGAGCAGGCGATTCTGGTATAGCTTCCAACGCCCCAGGCAACGGCAACATAACGCTCAATGCCGCCGATACAGCCTGCGATAATTCCGGCAGGGGCGCCGAAAAACAGGCCTGCGGCGAGGGGAGCGGCGTCACGGCAGTTAACCTGTGCACCGTTGATGGGAATGCCGAATTCAGTTCCCAGAACGGAAAGTCCGCCGAAAAGAATGCCGATTATGATTTGTTTGTATTTATACGGAATGTTTTTAAACTTTGTGTACTTTTCAAGAAAATATAATATAACGCTTAAAACGGCAGGCAGGAATGAGGCTACCGACAGTTTAACATACGGATTCACTTATATCGCTCCTTAGATTTAATATACCATATTCCGAGAATCAAGATATTCGCTTACATTCTCTGCGGTAACGATTGTGGTGGGAATAACGGTGATTTTGCTTGCGGAATTGCCGCTTCCGAGACTGATGGCGGTATTTATGGCATCGTTTATCATCGACGGGCTGTAAAGTGCTGAGGCAAGACCGAGTGAAGCATAATCGGCAGATGAAATCATTTTGAAGTATTCCTGCATTCCGCCGCCGCCGGTGATTGCCTTAACATCGGTTCTTCCGGTTTCGGTTATGGCTTTTACAATGCCGATTGAAACCTCGTCATCCATTGAGAATATTGCATCAATATGTTCGTGCTCTGCCAATATTTTCATTGTATCGCTGTAACCTGCATCACGGCTGAAGCTTGCTTCTTCAACGGTGAAAACATTAGAGGTATCATAGCTTTTCTCATTGAGATAATCCATGAAGCCTGCTTTGCGTCTTTCGGAAACAGAGCCCGATGACGGAACGGTAAGAACTGCGATTGTTGCACCGTCACCGACTTTGCCGAGTATGTATTCGGCGCTTCTGTAACCCATATCGTAGTTATCTCCGGTTACCTTATATACGCCGTCGCAGGCAATATCAACATCGAAGCCGACAACCGGAATGCCCTGCGCAACAACCTTTTTAACGGTATCTTCCATTCCCGACCACTGCGGCCATACAACGAGAGCCTGAGCACCCCATTCCACAAGAGAATTAATGTTATTGCTCATTTCGGCTGCATCGGCAGATGAAGTGAATTTATATTCAATTCCTTTCTCGTTGCAGAATTTTTCGGCGTTGTATGCAACTCCCGCTACCCAACCGTGGGTTGCATTGGGTGCGGCAAGACCGATTTTAACATTTACGGCAGGCTCATTTTTTTCGCCGCAACCTGCAAAAAGGCATAAAGCAAGCGAAAGTATTGTGATTAACGCTAAAACTTTTTTCATAAACATATCCTCCGCTGATAAATTTTTTTTATTATAACATACTGTTTTTTTAAAATCAATAAATAAAAAGAAATTTCCGTCAATTTCTGTCGGTGTAAAAAAATACACGATATCCGGGAGCAAAAGAAGATGAAGTCTGGAAAATGAAAGGTCAAACCGGCTGAAAAACAAAAATTTATCAATTGTTAATATTTAATGCAAAATTTTTACTTGAAATTTTCAATCGAATGTGTTAAAATCCGATTATAAGTATAGTGGAGAAGAGCCGATTGAAGCCAATCGGTGCTTTCCGCAATAAAACAGGAGGACAAAATAATGAAAAAATTCAAATCCGTTATCGCCCTTCTTCTTGCTCTTATCATGGCAGTTACCTGCGGCGTGAGTGCGTTTGCGGCAACCGTTTCGGAGACAGAGGGAAATGACGATAAGGACAATGCAACGGCAATTACTCTTGAAGATACCGCATCGGGCAGACTTGAAGTTGCCGGTGATAAGGACTGGTACAGCGTTACTTTTGCTCAGGCAGGTATGGCGGCTGTTAAGTTCAATCACAGCACAGTTGATGCTCACATGACCTATTTTACCGTATCGGTTTATGATGCGGAATGCAAGCTTGAAAATGAATTCACCGTTTACGGCGATGAAGCGGAAACCGTTTCTTCAATGTTCAGCGTGAGCGCAGGCAAGCATTACATTGTTATCGGCGAAGGTCAGATAGCAAGCACAACTCTTGCCTATACATTCACTATATCATTTGATACTGAAGCGAAAGCCGAAAAAGAAAGCAACAATACCTTTGAAACCGCTTCACCTCTTGAAATTTCCACATCGGGAAATGCAAAGAGATATCTCGGAAGCATATCCGAGGGCGATGTTGATAACTTTGTTTTCAATGTTCCCGATGAAGGCTTCATCTATTTCTATATCTATAACTCCAACGGAAAAGCAGGCAATTATACTGCTACCGTTTCAACCTATATAGAGGGTGCGGGCGGTGTTGCCGAAAAAGCTGTTCTCGGTTCAGTCAGCATCAATAAGAGCGAAGCTTCCGTTATCAGCGCTCCGATAGGCGTAGGCATCGGCAAGTTCTATCTTACAATCAGCGGAACAGTCGGCGGTTATGAAACCAGAGTGTTCTTCTCCAGAAGCTCCGAGCTTTATGAAACCGAATATAACAATACTCTTAAAACAGCCGATTACTATTCGGTAGGAACCAAAATGGCAGGTTCAACCTATGATATAAACGATGTTGACTGCTATAAGTTCACCGTTACCGAAAAGAACCGCCAGGTTTATCTTGAGGTTAAGGGCGGCGCAGAGGTAGTAGGAACCGCAAAATGGATTGTTACGGTTGTTGATAAGGATAACGCTACCGTTGCATCCGAGGTTGCTTCAAATTCCGAGCCTGCAAAAATACTTCTCAACGATAAAGCAGTCGGAACATACTATCTTATAATCAAGCCGGATTCAAGCTATGTAAACAACGGCCATTACTATATCGGCACATCAAAGTATGATGTTCCCGAAAAGGAGAAATCATTCTTTGAGAAGATTAAGGCGATTGATTGGTCTGGCTTCCTTGATAACTTCAAGGGCTGGCTCGGCAAGATTGATTTTGTCGGCATCATCAAGAGCATCTATGTAAGCATCAGAACCGTTATAGAGGCTATCTGATTATAACAAAACTTTCGGGCGAACCAAACGGTTCGCCCTTTTTTAAGTGAGGAGAGGGGAGTGAGGAGTTTCGGACCTACGCCCGTACCCGTTTTTAATTCGGAATTCGGAATTATGAATTCGGAATTAATGACGGGCTTCGCCCGTACCCATTATATAACTGCTCACATATGGCTTTTTCTTCTGAATTAATATTAGTTGTTTATTCAGAAATAAAAAATTTCAAGTTAATTATATAAAATC
>JAZQON010000028.1:0-90294 GCA_045627825.1 Acutalibacteraceae bacterium | reverse complement strand
AATTCGTGATATAATGGTAAAAAAATAATTTATCGGAGGTAAATTATGACTGATTCCCTTACCAAAAAGAAAAAGCTCGGCTATTGCTCAGGCATAGTTACGGAGTCACTTCTTTATAATATGTTTTATACATATTATCTCGTTTTCCTCACCGATATTATTCATATGAAGCCCGTTCTCGCCGGAACGGTAAGCTTCATTTCGATAATATGGGATGCCGTTACCGACCCGATTATCGGCACCTTTGCCGACAGAAACGGTGCGGATAAGCGCCGCTTTATGGCAAGAGCCGCATTCCCGATGGGTCTGCTTTTCATAACCTCATTTATAAATATCGGAACGCAGTCATCGGCAATTCAGTTTATTTATTACACCGCAATGGCAATGCTTTTCTGGCTTGCATATACTGTTTATACCATCCCCTATTATGCGGTTGTTGCCGAAATCACTCAGGATTATGATGAGAGAACCTCAATCAGAGGAACAAGCTCGCTTATCAATACTGCGGCAATATTCCTCGGAAACGCCGTTCCCGCCGTTCTTCCGGGCATATTTGCAGGCCTTGTTATATCCGGCAAGAATATTTCCGATTCCGTAAGCTGGACTTTGACCGCCGTTTTTATGGCAATTCTTTCAATCATATTTGCATTTATCGCAACCGGCTCGCTTAAAGGCATTGCGCTTCAGAAAGCCGATGCGGTTGCAAACGCCGCCGACAAAAAGAATATTGCCGCCATATTCAAAGAATTTTTTGAGGTTCTCAAGATAAAACCCTTTAAGTGGTTTGCAATGTTTATCGTATTTTTCCTGATTGCATCTTCTATGATTCAATCCTCATTCGTATATATGATAAAGGACTGCATCGGACTTGATGCCGATACCTATATGGTTGTTGTTATCGTTGAGCTGGTTGCGGTTATGGCTGTTTTCATTCCGGTTGTTACCAAAATAGCCGAGAAAAAAGACAGACGCTTTTCAAGCATTCTGTTTATGTGCATCATGTGCGCCGGACTTACGGTCTGCAAGCTTGTCGGCGTTCATTCTCTCGCTTCGCTCATCGCAGTTACATTCTTTATGGCAATGGGTATGGCTAATTTCTGGACGGTTTTCTATTCAATGGCTTATGACCTTGTTGAGGTTGACGAATTTGCAAACGGTTCAAGGCGTGAAAGCGTTATCACGGCTCTGCCGCAGTTCTTCCAGAAATTCGGTGCGGCTATCGGAATGTGGACAGTAAGCCTTATTCTCGAATTATGCGGATACGATGCTTCCGCCGCCGTTCAGAGCGCTAAGGTGGTCAACGGAATTGAAAATATCGTAACCGTAATTCCTGCCGCATTCCTGATTTTCTCAATCATCGGAACGGTTATGTATCCCGTAACCAAAGAAAGATTTGAGCTTCTTAAGCTTCGTCTTGAAGAAAAGAAGAAGAACGGCAAAGCATCCGCCGACGGTCTCGAAAAACTTGTTTAAGGGTGATTTTATGAAAGAAATTAACATCAGAGATATTAAAATAAGCGCTCCCGGGCTTATCAGCGACGGCTGGGGACTTGTTACCGCCGGAAATGAAAACGGCTTCAACACAATGACGGTAAGCTGGGGTGCACTCGGCGAAATATGGGGAAAGGATGCCGCATTCATTTTCATCCGTCCTCAGAGATACACAAAGGAATTCCTTGACAGAGAAGAATATTTCACTCTTTCGTTTTACGGCGAAGAATACAAAAGCGCTCTCAGAATATGCGGAGCAAAGAGCGGCAGAGATATTGATAAGGCAAAGGAAGCAGGTCTCACTCCCGTTTTCACTGACGGAACAGTAACCTTCAAAGAAGCAAAATATACCGTTGTATGCCGTAAAATTGCCGTTCAGGAGCTTAATCCCCAAGGCTTTATTGATGCCGGAATCGAAAGCAATTATTCAAAAAAGGATTATCATATTATATATATCGGAGAAATAATAAAGACATATGAAAACTGAACTTAAACCGGAAATACTGAAATTTGCAGACGGCTCGGATGTAAAAAATGCCGCCGATTTTGCAAAACGCAGAAAAGAAATGCTCAATATTCTCGCCCGTGAGGAATACGGATATATTCCCGAAAAGAGCGGAGAAACCGAAATAAAATTCATCGGAGAATCTCAAAACTGCTGTGCAGGCTTCGGAATCTATCGCAATGCCGAAATATCGTTTGACACTCCGAAAGGTAAATTCACTTTTCCGATAAGAACTGCCGTTCCGAAAAACGGAAAGAAAAATCCCGGCTTTATCTTTATCAATTTCAGGAACCGTCTCTATGACCAGTATCTTCCCACCGAGGAGATTATCGAAGCCAGATTTTCCGTTGCTACCTTCAACTATGAAGATATAACAAACGATGACGGTGATATGAACGATAAGCTTGCCGGAATGTTTGACCGTCCGACCGACGGCACGGGTTACGGAAAAATTTCTCTTTGGGCGTTTGCAATCAGCCGTGTTATGGACTGCCTTGGCGAATGTGACGGCTTTGACACGGAAAATATTGCCGTTATCGGACATTCCCGTCTCGGCAAAACCGCTCTCTGGTGCGGCGCAAACGATGAAAGATTCAAGTTTGTCATTTCAAACTGCTCGGGATGCGGTGGTGCTTCATCCGAAAGAATAAAGCATGACGGTGCGGAAAAAATATCGGATATGAATATCCATTTCCCGTACTGGTTCTGCGAAAACCGTGCCGGATATGCAGGCAGACCCGACGATATGCCGTTTGACCAGCATTTTCTGCTCGCCTGCTCCGCTCCGAGATTTGTTTCGGTAGGCAGTGCGGTTGAAGATGCGTGGGCAGACCCGTATTCGGAACAGCTTTCCTGCGTTAACGCTTCCCCTGCGTGGGAAATTTGCAGATTTAAAGGCTATATCGGCAAAACCGAACCTGCCGCCGCAGGCGAAAGCTTTGAGGACGGCAGAATAAGCTACCATATCCGCACGGGCGCTCACTTTCTGAGCCGTAAGGATTGGCTGTATTACATAAAGGTTATGAAAAATGAACTCGGAAGATAAAATATTTCTTGCAAAAGCGGAAGATAAAGCCCGTATGTGCAGTGATAATTCAATGCTCACAAGCACTGATTTTCTCGATATGCACCAACGCTCCGAGCTTCGCTCAATGCGCTTTCCGTTCCGTGATGTAAAGCTTGTTTTTTACGGCGGATTTGAGGAAGCCGAGCGAAGCATCGGCGTTTTTCTGCCCGAATATATCGAAGCCGACAGCGAAGAAACTCTGAGAGAATATTTTGAGCTGAACCCCGACGAAAATCCGTTAAGGATAATCGAGGTTGAAAAGGATAAATTTTCGCCGAAGCTCTCACACCGTGACTATCTCGGAGCGCTTATGGCTCTCGGCATAAGGCGTGAAATGACGGGCGATATAACCGTTACCGACAACGGCTGTTATATCGCCGTTCTCTCAAAAATCGCACCGTTTATCGTTGATAATCTTGATAAAGCCGGCAGAGGTACGCTGACGGCAAAAATAATTCCCGTTTCCGAAGCGCAAAAAAGCTCCGATTCTGCCGGTAAGCCCGACAGCTTCACCGTTTCATCTCTCCGGCTTGACAGCCTTGTAAAAAACGGCTTCGGCGTATCCCGTTGTGCTGCCTGCGAAGCGATAAGCTCCGGCCTGGTTTTCGTCAACGACACCGAATGCCTGAAAGCAGATAAAAAAATCGGGAGCGGGGATAAAATCGTTATGCGCCATAAAGGCAGAATGATTGTTACCGATTGCTCAACGCTCTCCAAAAAAGGCAGAGTGATAGTCAATATTCTGCGTTTTATTTGATAAACCCCTTGACAAAACAGCTCGATATAATATATAATACCAACTGCAACGGAATAAGGTCGTTTAGCGCAGCTGGTAGCGCACTCGCTTGACGTGCGAGTGGTCACAGGTTCGAGTCCTGTAACGACCACCAAACAAAGTCGATTTCGAACCACCTTGAAAAAAGAGGTGGAAACTACTTACTCGTATTAGAGTTTTCGGTCCGAATTTGACGCAAAGCAGACAATCCATAACGGGTTGCCTGCTTTTTGTTTTTGCCTTTTTTCATTTCCAATGCTGATTTAAGCAGAGAATACCCTGCCATTTGTAAACATCTCTTTAACATTGTCATAATCGGTTGCAGAAAAGCAACTCCAATGCTATAATAGTAGAAAATTCTACTATTATCCACCGTTAATCAAACTGAAAAGGAGAAAAAATGAAGGAAAAACAAGTTCCCGTAATTCAAAGCGCTCTCAGACATAATATAATTTCCATGCCGGAAGAAATATACAACGCAAGTGGTATTATTATTAACGGCAGACGAATAAAATCTTTAATCTTTTCAACAGATCTCGCAATCATCTGCAACTGTAATGCCGATGCGGTTCTGGCGGTATATCCTTTTACACCGCAAAGGTCAATCAGCGATGGCATTATCAAATATGCGAATATACCGGTTTTCTGCGGCGTGGGCGGTGGAACGACCAACGGTCCGAGAACAATACCGCTTGCAAAAGATGCAGAATGTCAGGGCGCAATCGGAATTGTTCTGAACGCTCCTGTTACGAACGAAAATATGCTTTCAATTTCCGAGTGTGTCGATATTCCTATCGTGATAACGGTTCTCGGCGGCGATACGGATATTGAATCACGCCTTCGCTCCGGTGCATCCATACTGAATATTGCCGGCGGTCCGGCTACGCCCGATATAACAAGAAAAATTCGCACGGAGTATCCGGATGTGCCGATTATTGCTTCGGGAGGAAATACCGGAGAAAGTATTTTGAAAACAATTGAAGCGGGTGCAAATGCAATAACTTATACACCGCCTTCCTGCGCAGCCCTTTTCAGTCAGATGATGGAAAAATACCGTTCTGATGAGCGGCAAAATTAAGGAGAATTTATGGATTACCAAACACTCAACCTGTTATTCCGCTGTAACAAGGAATTCAGCCATGAAAAAATCCGTATGCAGGAACTTTCGGATACCGAATGTATGATTTGTTCTTACATCTATTCACACAAAAGCTGTTCGCAGGACGATGTTTCCGTTGCGCTGAAAACCGACAAAACAACCGTCGGCAAAGCACTTGCATCACTTGAAAACAAAGCCTGCGTTATTCGTGAGCAGGACTCGTCAGATAAACGCATCAAGCGGCTTTCGCTTACCGATACGGGGCATAAAAAGGTATCGGAGCTTGTTGATATTCACAACAACTGGCTTAATGAAATTATGAAATGTCTGACAGATGAAGAACAGAAAAACTTTGAAAACTACTGCAAGCGGCTTCTTAACGCCGCAGAAAATCTTTGATAATGAGGTAAACTACGATGAAACATAAAGAGAAAACCCCTGCAATCGAATCCTTTAAAACGGATTCCGTGCCGAAAATAGTAATAAAAAACAGCATTCCCGCACTTATCGCAATGATGATGGTTATGGTATATAACCTTGCGGATACATTCTTTCTCGGACTTACTCACGACGATTTGCAGGTTACGGCGGTATCATTTGCTACTCCCCTGTTTATGATTTTTATGTCATTGGGAACGCTGTTCGGTGTCGGCGGAACTTCCGTTATCTCCCGTGCTCTCGGTGAGAGCAAAACAGATTATGCCAAAAAGGCCTGCTCATTCTGTATGTGGGCTTGCGTTATTGTGGGTGCTGTATTTATGGCACTTTTGTGGATATTCCTTGACGATGTTACCGTAATGCTCGGTGCAAGTGAAAACAGTATCGACCTTACAAAAGATTACTTGCGAATTGCAATCGGCTGCGGTATATTCTCAATGATTTCCAACTGCTTCTCATCTGTTGTTCGTACCGAGGGCGAAGCAATGAAAGCCATGACAGGCACACTTATCGGAAATCTGCTTAATATGATTTTAGACCCGATTTTCATTCTCGGCTTTAAATGGGGCGTAACGGGTGCGGCGATTGCAACCGTTATCGGTAATGCTGTTGCGGCAGGATATTACATACTGTACTTCCTTAAAGGCAAGTCGGCACTCAGCATCAGCCCGAAATATTTCTCAATGAAAGATAAAATTCTCTCCGGAGTTCTTTCTGTCGGCATTTCGGCTTCTCTTGCAAACCTGCTTGTGAGCCTTTCTTCAATCGTTGTCAATTCACAGCTTGCAAAATATTCTGACGGTGATATGATGGTTGCGGGCTACGGAGTAACCGCAAAGGTTATTATGATTGTAACGCTTATCGGCATAGGAATCGGAAGCGGCGTTCAGCCGTTCCTCGGTTACTGCTACGGTGCAAAAGAAAAAGACAGACTTACAAAAGGAATACGCTTTTCTGCCGTGTTCGGACTTATATTCTGTTCTGTTATTTCCGCACTCTGCTATATCTTCGCAGAGCCGATAGTAAAAGTATTTCTGACCGACTTAACCGCACTTGATTCGGGCGTACATTTCACCCCTATTCTTATGAGTACCGCCTGGCTTATCGGTGCATTTGTAGTATGTCAGAACACCTTGCAGGCAATGGGTGCGGCAACTCCTGCACTCCTTGCTTCGATTTTCCGTCAGGGCATAATCTTCATTCCGGCAGTTTTCATTATGAAATCAATTATGGGCGTTGACGGTCTTATCTGGGCACAGCCTGTGGCAGATGTTCTTTCACTTGTAATTGTTATTTTTATGCTTATAATAAAAATCAAAAAATCCGACTTTAGCCACGAGATACCCGAACCCAATATGCCTTAAAATGCGAACTTCACGCACATTCCGGCGTTTTTCTCCTTGAAATACGAGAGTATGTCCTCGTCGAAGAAACACCGGACTGCACGCAAATTTCAACATTTTAAGGTGCTTCGCAGTTTTGGCAGACAGATTTTCTGCCGAGATGAGGCGAAAAGCGCAGGAATACTTTGTGTATCCCGAGCATTTTTAACGATATATCGGCAAAAATATGCCACCAAAACCATATTTGGTTTGAGTATCCCGTGGCTACACAAATGAGGCGATTGTAAATGGGTAACAAGCCGAAAATGACAAAAGATACTGTTCCCGATGATTTCACCTTGTCACTTGCCGCCGTTGATGCACTTCCCGTCCTCTTTTTCGGCGGGAGCATAATACTTATCGGATTGATGTTCAAAAATGCTCTGTTTCTGATTGGAGCTTTGCTCTGCTTCTGGGCAGGTGCGGCAAAGGTGCTTTGGAAAATCATTGTAGTAACAAAGAAAAAGAATATATGGTGGCTGTTTATGCAAATGCGTATCGTTATGCCGATTGGCTTTACGCTGATGATTATTGCCGTTATCCTGAGCAGAAACACAATAAATCTTTCTGCCGTTCTTGCGGCGGCGGTGTCGATGCCTTCCGTTTTATTCTTTGCAATCGGTATAATCGGAATGATACTTATGGGCATTTTTTCGGCAAAGCTCGACTCCTCTGATGTCCGTTCAAATTGGATTGAACAGCTCACGAACGCCGCCGCTCAGGCTTCCGTTTTTACCGGAATACTGATACTTTTTCTGAAAGGATAAATCTACGGAACTCTATTTTGCGTCTGCTTTTTTGATTTATCCCTGCCACTCGTTATTTTTCCCCGAGCCGATGTCGAAATGATACTGTGCTATGCCTAAATCCATTTCGGTATAAAATCCCGTGCCTGCTTTGGATTTCACCTTATCGCCGTCAAGCGAAAAATAAAACTTCTGCTGATTGACTGCAGTCGGGGCAAGCATAACGGCTTCAATGCCTTTTACGAACCATTCGGGCGAAGCTTCATTTAAATCCGAAATTTCGCTTACCGCTTTTGACTTATGCTGTTTACCCTGCGTTGCGCCGTAGCCGAGAGAGATTACAACATGAAGCTTTTCCCCTTTTTCAAGGCTGTATTTTGCTTTACGCTTGTTGAAGGTCAGCGCTACCCAGCAGGTATTCAGTCCGAGCATCTGAGATGCAAGAACAAGCTTTTCGCCGTAATATCCTATATCACGGTCTCTGCTTCTGCCGCCTGCAAGCACAAAATAATTCTTAACACCGCTGAAGCTTCCGTAATGAGCCATAGCTCCCGTAAAGGCATCCGGTTCATCGGTTACGAGCTGAAAGTGAAATCCCGTTTCGGCATTGATTTCATCACAGAGCCTTGAAAGCTTTGCGATTTTTTCTTTTTCTATCGGTTTATCAAGATATGAGCGCACCGAATGGCGTTCTTTTATCGCTTCATGAATATCCACGGCAATTCCCCTTTATACTTTGTTTTATTTCAGTTTATTTCGTATAATCCGATTTGTCAAGCACGAAATAAAACTCTTGATTTAATTGAACAAATATGATATTATTTACTCATAAAATATCCGAAAGGAGAAAGATTTATGGGACTTATTAAAGCTATAACCGGCGCCGCAGGCGGCGTTCTTGCCGACCAGTGGAAGGAATTTTTCTATTGCGATGCACTTGATAAAGACACAATTATGGTAAAGGGACAGAAGCGCATCACATCCCGTTCCTCCAACACCAAGGGAAATGACAATATCATTTCAAACGGTTCGGGTATTGCCGTTGCAGACGGTCAGTGCATGATTATCGTTGACCAGGGCAAGGTTGTTGAGGTTTGCGCAGAGCCCGGTGAATTCACCTATAATTCATCAACAGAGCCCAGCATTTTCACCGGAAATCTCGGTGACAGCATAAAAGAAACATTCAAAACAATAGGCAAAAGATTTACATACGGCGGAGATACCGGCAAAGACCAGAGAGTTTATTATTTCAACACAAAAGAGCTGATTGACAACAAATTCGGCACTCAGAACCCCGTTCCGTTCCGTGTTGTTGATAATAATATCGGTCTTGATATGGATCTCGGAGTTCGTTGCAACGGTGTATATTCATACAAAGTTTCAGACCCGATACTTTTCTATACCAACGTCTGCGGAAACCAGGCTGTCAGGTATGACAGAAGCGAGCTTGACGGTCAGCTCAAATCCGAGTTTTTATCCGCTTTACAGCCTGTATTCGCAAGAATAAGCGAACTCGGCATCCGTTACAGCGCTCTTCCCGGTCACACCGAAGAGATGTGCAATATTATGAACGATGTTCTGACCGCAAAGTGGCGTGATATCCGTGGACTTGAGATAGTTTCAATTGCGATTAACTCCGCAACCTTAAATGAAGAAGACGAGAAAACCATCAAGGATTTGCAGAAGAAGGCCGCATATGCATCGGCAAAGCTCGGCACAGGCGCTTACACCGAGGCTGCAACTCAGGCTATGAAGGATGCAGCCAACAATTCCGGCGGAGCAATGCTCGGATTTATGGGTATGAATATGGCTCAGGGCTTTGCGGCAAATAATTCCGCAAACATTATGAGCGTTAACCAGCAGTATAATCAGTCACAACAGCAGGCGGCACCTGCGGCAAACACGGCAGACAGCTGGAAATGCTCATGCGGAGCTGTTACAACCGGTAAATTCTGCACCGAATGCGGAGCGAAAAAGCCGGAAGCAACAGGCTGGACCTGCTCATGCGGTTCTGTAAACAAAGGTAAATTCTGCTCAAACTGCGGAGCAAAGAAGCCCGAGGGTGCACCGCTTTACCGCTGTGATAAATGCGGTTGGGAACCCGAAGACCCGCATAATCCTCCTAAATTCTGCCCCGAATGCGGAGATATTTTCGACGAAAGCGATAAAAAATAACCTTTTACGGGCTTGCGGCAATTGTCACAAGCCCGTTTTTTTCAAATATTTATAAATTGTTTAAAAATAACTATTCCATTTTCGGATAATATGTGTTATAATTTCTATATCCATCCCCTATCGGGAAAATAAAACGGAGGAAAAAACAATGACAAAAATCACAACAGCTTCAAAAAAAGCATTATCGCTCATGCTTGCGATGATTATGGCTTTTTCTTGCCTTGCCATTGCGGCAAGTGCAACGGGTTCGTTTATAATTGACGAAACCATCTGCAAGCTCGACCCCGAAAAGAAAACAATCACCGTTAGCGCATCAACCTATAATTATGAATTGCACGATTATGATGTGGATTTCGCAATCGCACCTGCCGCAGATAAACAGGTTCTTTATAATAAGGACACTCTGTTTTATAATCTTGAAGCAGGCAAAACATATGTTGTCAGCGCATCAATCACACCCGTGGATGTAGCCATTCCGGTTGGTGACCCCTATGAGATTAAGCTCAAAAATTCTCAGAATGCTCCCGAAGCACCCGTTCCCGTTAAGGTTAAGGCTACATCAATCGAAATCAAAGCTGTTGCAGGAGCCGAATACGCCTGCATTCCGGCAAATTCCGATGTAGTTCCCGTTTACGATGCAAAGAACGAATTCACCGGCCTTACGGCAGAATCACAGTACACCGTTCTTATCAGATACGCCGAAACCGATAATGCATACGCAAGCGCACCTTCATCAATCAATGTTAAAACTCTTAAAGCGGCTGACCCCGAGGTTCCCGCCGTTCCCGTCCTTGCGGATAAAACCGATATATCAATCACCATTGTTCCCACTGAGGACTATGAATATTCAATTGACGGCGGAAAGACCTGGCAGCTTAAGCATATTTTCACCGGTCTTACAGCCGACACCGCATATTCAATAATTGCAAGAAAGACATTTGATGCCGAAATTCAGGAAGAAAATCCTTCGAGCGAAGCACTTGTTGTTATCACCACAAAGAGAGCTCCTTATGTTGCTTCCGTTGATAAGTGCACATTTAAAAAGACCTCGGAAGACCCCGTTTACGCTGAAAGAGTGTTTGAATTCATAGTATCCTGCGATGCTCCCGCAAATGCAAACGATGTTGTTTACGGCGACACAAGATATATTCCGTTCTCATACGAAAACGACCAGATTGCAGGCACAAAATATTTCACAACCTCTTCAAATAAGGGTACAACCGTTGCATCTGCCAAGGGTACACTCAATGTTAAAATTACATTTATGAAGCAGAAATATACAGGCTCAAGCTGGGAAGACATCGCTCTTGAAAGCAAAACTTACAAGGTTGAAGTAGGCTCAAAATTTGGCTTCATTCTTGACGGCTTCAAGAAGTTTATCAACATCTTCCTCAACACAATTCCTGCCGCAATAAGCAAGTTCCTCAGCGGCGGCGCAATCTCAAAAATTTTCGATGCTATCGGAAATATCGGCAAAACAAACTGAACTTAACATATGAAAAACCCCGTCAGGAAACTGGCGGGGTTTTTAAAAGACTGATGCTGTGACATTTTCGTCATAGCATTTTTTATTGTTTTGACAACAAGGTTCTGAAATACAAAGCGTTTCAGGTTCTTATTATTTAATTTCTGCAGGCTCTTTTTCCGGTTCTTCATTGCTTACGAACATCGGGTTCTGCGGTGAATAAACCGTAACCGCACCGGGAAGAACCGAAAAGCTTACCGTTTTATGTTCTCCGCCGAATTCACCGTCAAGAGTCCACGCATGTGGCTCGTCAAAGGTAAATTTAGCCTGCGAGGTTTTAAAAAATATAAGGCTCTTTCCATCGTAATCCTTTTTTATCATTTTCGCAAGCATTCTGAACGGGTCAAGAGGAGATTTCAGATTTTTAACAAGCAATACTTCGAATTTGCCGTCATTTAGTTTTACCGCATCCTTGTTGAACCTGAATAATCCGCCGACTGATGTGGCATTTGAAACCGAAGCAAAATAGAAAATATCGTCAAACACTCCACCGTCATATTCGAATTTTATGTGAATGGGCTTAACCTCTTTCAGCGTGGGAATTATTCTGAGCACAAATCCGTTTATCATATAAGCCGCATGACCGAGCTTGTTTTTGAGCTTCTGTGAGGTGCTGTAAGAAAGGCTGGTTGCCGGTCCGAATGAAGCAACATATGTGAAAAATCTTCCGTTCAGACAGCCGATATCAAAAGTATTTGTATAGCCCGATTTTATAACATCAACGGCTTCCTGAATGTTTGTCGGTATGCCGATTGTGGAAGCAAGGTCATTTGTTGAGCCCATCGGAATATAGCCAACGGGTTTACTGCTCTGAAGATGCAGCACACCGTTAACCGTTTCGTTAAAGGTTCCGTCACCGCCACAGCAGATAACCATATCATTTCCGTCAAGACATCTTCTGACTATATTGGTTGCATCACCACGGCAAGTGGTTTTCTCAACGGTAAATTCATATTCATCCTGCGGAAAAAGTGAAATTATTTCCTCTGCACTCTTTCTGGTTTTATCTCTGCCTGCGCAGGGATTTATTATAAATAAAACCTTTTTCTTATCCACGATTATACCTCTTATTCATAATTCTGCTTATAATTATAGCACTCTTTTCCGAAAAAGCAAACAGAATATTATTCCATCTGACCTTTCAGCTTTTCGAAACACGCACGGCATATAAATTTACCGTCAAGCTGAATAAGGTCTTCCTCCGATGAGCAGAAAAGGCAATTCGGAACGGCTTTTTTCATAATTATCTGCTTTCCGTCACAAAACATTTCAACAACGCTTCCCTTTTCGACAATACCGAGCTCTTTTCTGAGTTGCATGGGAATAACCACTCTGCCGACAGAATCAATTTCTCTGATAAATCCTGCAAACATTTTTCTCATCCTTTCACATTTCCGTGACAATAATTTATCATAAATGGCAATAAATGTCAATATATTGTTTTCAGAATTCAGATTATCAATAAAAAAAGGCGCAACGGTAAACCGCTACGCCGATAAAAGCTGAAATTAAATTACTTAAGCTCAACCTTTGCGCCGACTTCTTCAAGCTTAGCCTTGATAGCTTCAGCATCTTCCTTGGAAGCAGCTTCCTTAACAGCCTTGGGAGCGCCGTCAACAACAGCCTTAGCTTCTGCAAGTCCGAGACCGGTGATTTCACGAACAACCTTGATAACCTTAATCTTTTCTGCGCCAACTTCAGCGAGAATAACATCAAACTCAGTCTTCTCATCAGCGGCAGCAGCGCCTGCTTCTGCGGGAGCGGCAACTGCAACAGCGGCAGCGGCGGAAACGCCGAACTCTTCTTCAACTGCATGAACGAGCTCTGAAAGCTCAAGAACTGTAAGAACTTTGATTTCTTCGATTATAGCATTAATTTTCTCTGATGCCATTTTATTTTCCTCCAATTATTAAATAGTTTTTAAATTTTAATTTTACGCTTCTGCGGGTGCTTCGGCCGCCGGAGCTTCGCCGCTCTTATCAACGATAGCCTGAATAGCACGGGCGAAAGATGCGATGGGTGCATTGAATGCGTTGCAAACTGTTGCAAGAAGAACCTCTCTGGTGGGCAGCTTTGCAAGTGAATCTATTGTTGCGCTGTCGATAACAGAACCGTCAAGATAACCGGTCTTAACTGAGAAATTCTTGTGTGTATCAGCAAACTTGGAAAGGATTCTCGCTGCTGCGGTGTGATCCTCCGGGCTGATAGCGATAGCGGTTGTTCCCTCAAGGAAACTGCAAAGGTCATCAAGACCTGCATCCTTAGCGGCAATACCGAGAAGAGTGTTCTTAACTACCGAATACTTGATGCCTGCTTCACGAAGATCCTTACGGAGCTTGGTATCGTCAGCAACGGTGATTCCCTTGTAATCAACAACAACACCTGCTACGGAATTCTTGAGCTGTTCGCTGAGTTCTGCAACTATTGCTTTCTTCTGCTCTAAAATTTTCTCACTGGGCATTTTATTTTTCACCTCCATACGGATACTTTATAAAATTTAAAAAGCCCTTTCCGCAAACCGCAGAAAGGACTTTACACACAACAAAATTGCTTTTGATATGCATCCTCTCTCGGCAGGCGGTTTTAAACCATTATGCGAAAAGCACCTGCTGTCTTAAAAAGAACAGCACGAATATATTACCACGGTAATATATATTTGTCAAGAACTTTTTTAAAATATTCTCAACTGTTGAGCAAAAACGCTCATTTCCCGTTATGCCTGAGCTTCTGTGCCGACCTTATTGGGGTTAACCTTTATGCCGGGGCCCATTGTGGTTGCAAGAACGCAGGAACGGATATACTGACCCTTTGATGCGGCAGGCTTTGCCTTAATAACTGCATCAAGAAGAGTATTGAAGTTTTCAGCAAGCTTATCTTTGCCGAATGATGCCTTACCGATGGGGCAGTGAATGATGTTTGTTTTATCAAGACGATATTCAATCTTACCGGCTTTGGCTTCTGTAACTGCCTTTGCAACATCGGGAGTAACAGTGCCTGCCTTGGGGCTGGGCATAAGTCCACGGGGACCGAGAACCTTACCGAGACGACCAACAAGACCCATCATATTGGGTGCCGCAATGGCAACATCGAAATCCATAAAGCCTTCGCCCTGAATTTTTGCAACAAGGTCTTCCGCACCGACGATTTCTGCGCCTGCTGCGGCGGCGGCATCGGCATCCGAGCCCTTTGCGAATACTGCAACTCTTACAGTTTTACCTGTTCCGTTAGGAAGAACAACAGCGCCACGAACCTGCTGGTCAGCATGGCGTGAGTCAACGCCCAAACGAATGTGAACTTCAACTGTTTCATCGAATTTTGCGCTTGCAGTCTTAACTGCAAGGTCAAGCGCATCAGCAGGGTCGTAGAGAGTTGCTTTTTCTACGAGCTTAGCGCTTTCAATATATTTTTTTCCGTGTTTCATGTTAATTTTTCCTCCCAATCATGTGGTTAAATCGGATTTTTCCTCCCACAGTTTGCAATATCAGTCAGCTACGGTAACGCCCATGCTGCGGGCAGTACCTGCAACCATGCTCATTGCGGCTTCAACGGAAGCGGCATTGAGGTCGGGCATTTTCTGCTCGGCAATCTTCTGAAGCTGTTCTTTTGTGATACTTGCAACCTTGGTCTTGTTGGGAACGCCCGAACCGCTTTCAATTCCGCAAGCCTTCTTAATAAGGACTGCTGCGGGCGGGGTCTTGGTGATGAATGAGAATGTGCGGTCAGCATAAACAGTGATGACTACGGGAATAATGAGACCCATATCATTCTTGGTACGCTCATTGAATTCCTTGGTGAAAGCCATAATGTTAACGCCGTGCTGACCGAGAGCAGGACCTACAGGGGGAGCCGGAGTGGCCTTACCTGCGGGAATCTGTAACTTGATTAAGCCAACAACTTTCTGTGCCATAACAAATAACCTCCATAAAATGTGGTAAATGGCGGAGCAATTTTGAATTTTTGCTCCTCCCACGAAGCCGGCGCAAAGGCGCACGACTGCGCATAAAGCGCTAAATTTGAAAGGGTGTAACCCTCAAATTACCGTGTTTATTCGGCAAGCTCTACATCGTCAAGCTCAAGCTCAACAATCGTATTCTTACCAAAGAGTGCGGAAACGGAAACCTTAACCTTATTATTATCAAGGTCGATTTCCTCAACGGTACCCGAGAAGCCTTCAAAAAGGTCTGCAATGATATTGACGGTATCGCCGACAACATACGAAACCTCAACTATCTTCTTTTCGACTCCGAGCCTGATAACTTCTTCGTCTGTAAGGGGTATCGCCTTATTTTCGGGACCGACGAAACCGGTAACACCTCTGGTGTTCCTGATAAGAAGCCACGCTTCATCGCTCATTGCCGGACGGTTATCCTGGTCATAAAAGACCGCAACCTTAACAAGAACATAACCCGGCCAAAGCTTACGCTCAACTTCTTTTTTCTTTTCGGCGTCAATTACCTTTTCGGTGGGAATTTTCACCTCAAGAATCTGGTCCTGCATTTTGCGGTTTTCAGCCATCTTTTCGATGCTGGAAGCCACTTTGTTTTCGTAGCCGGAATAAGTATGAACCACAAACCATTTTGCGTCAGCAGACATTACTATTTCCTCCCGGTTACTTTACCCAATTGCCCACAGAATTAATCATACCTGCAACAGTGGCTTCAACAGCCGAAGCCGTAGCGGCATCACCTGCTTTTTCGGCAACCTGCTCAAGAAGTCCAATGCCTTTGCTGAGCAATGTGTCGATAGCAAATATTGCGAGACCGATAACAATAACTGCAACAAGAACAACGGCTGTTGATTTAATAACCGTTTTTCCGTCGGGCCATACTATCTTCTTAATCTCGCCCTTGAGGTCTTTGAAGAATTTCTTTATGGCCTTGCCGGCTCTTTTGAACCAATTGCCATCGGGATTTGCAGGCTTTTTCTGTTTGCTTTTTTCAGCGGCGGCAACTTTACGGGCAGCTTCGGATACTTCCTTTTTTGCCATAAGTCAATCCTCCCGCTTACTTTGATTCTCTGTGAAGAGTGTGTTTTTTGCAGAAACGGCAATACTTGTTCATTTCAAGTCTGTCGGGTGTATTCTGCTTGTTTTTCATCGTGTTGTAATTGCGCTGTTTGCATTCGGTGCAAGCAAGTGTAATCTTGACTCTCTTACCGTTAGCAGCCATCTGCGGCACCTCCATTATTCGGAATTTTTAGTTCGCTCCGTAAATTTATCAGGCAATTCCGGGCGAACCGGCCTCCCTCTGCTTCTTTAAAAATCAGGGCGCAAAAAAAGAACCCTTTTGCAGAGGTAGAATTATGATAACACAATCTTTTTCCGCCGTCAAGTCCTTTTTTGAAATTTTTTCTTATGTTGCAAATATAATATTACATTATAATACGCCTTTTATATACAGTCCCCTCGTAAATTCCTCCGGCGGAGCGCATTTTCCGATGCAGGCATTTATTATGCTTTCGCACTTTTCTTTGCTTTCATCGGTAAAGAAAATCAATCCGAAATCAACATTCCGAACCTCTTTATCCGCCGCCCAAAGCGGACGGGAATTGAGGATATAACTGCATCCGTTTTTGCATATAACAGGAAAATCAATTTCCATTCTGTCGGTCAAATGACTTTTTGAGCCGCATTCGGAGCAGGAGATTTTGTTTTTAACGGGGCAGTTTCTCGTTGTCATAAGCGGTATTCTGCCGTAAATCATAATTCCCCTCGGAATGTCCGAGCCGATATGCGATGCCTGATTGAATGTGCATTCGCACGAAAGAAGCACATCGGAAGCACCGAGCCTTTTTATTTCTTTAACGGAAGCGGTGTTGAATATATTCATTCCGAAGCCGCCCGAAAACGGCATATTTGCCTTTTCGGCAATTCCGGCACCGTCAAGCGTGCATATCCATGCGCTGTCAACTCCGTATTCCTTGAGAATCTTAAGACGCTGAATATATTTTTCGGCATTTGAAAATACCGCATTCGGGATTTCGGCGGCAATTTCTATGCCCTGCGCCTTGATTCGTTTAACCGTTTCTTCATCCGTCTCAAGCGGAACAATTGCTCTTGAAATACCGTCAAGCTTTTCGGGAATTTGCTCCCGACTGAAAAACCTTGCATGATATTTATAATCCGGCGCCGAATGAGCAATATACTCGTTTTTCATCGGCTGAACGGGCTTTTCGGTTCTGCCTATCAGCGCAGAACCGAGCTTTTCGAGAGCATCACGGCGAAGTGCATTCAGCGCAGATGCCGGAGCATTAAGCCCGTTTTCAAAATCGGTATATATACTATTTATATAGAACTGTGTTCCGCCGCACTTTGCAAGCCTTTCTTCGAGCTCATCCTCGGTGACGGCTTTTTTCAGCGCCGTATCGGGAAAAACATCCGAAACGCTTTCCGCCGTTAACCCGAGAGCGGTTGCTTTTAATTTTACAGGCTCACCACTGCGGAATGTTACATCAAGGTCAACGGGAATAAGCGAATTTTCTTTCTCATATAATTTTGCAAGCTCATTAAGAACCGGAGCGGCACTTTCAACATCCTCCTTGCGGCGAATTCCGAACATATCCCTTCCGAGCCTGCCCTCATAGTAGCCTTTGGTGAAGCCCGAGCGTGAGAACACGGCGCCGAGAGCACCGTTTATTTTTTCATCGGGAGTACGGTTTATGCTGTTTTTGCAGGCGGTAACCGCCGCCGCAACATATTCGGGGCGCTTCATTCTGCCCTCTATTTTGAATGAACATATGCCGGCTTTTTCAAGCTCATTAAGCTCTTCAACAAGCGATAAATCCTTAAGGCTGAGAGCATTTCCTCCTTTGCCGTTTACACCGAACGGCAATCGGCACGGCTGAGCGCAGAGACCTCTGTTTCCGCTCCTGCCGCCGAGCACGGAGCTCATAAGGCACTGACCGGAAATGCACATACACAGTGCACCGTGAACAAAATATTCAAGCTCTGTATCGGTCTGAGAGGAAACAGCCTTTATTTCCTTTTCGGAAAGCTCTCTCGGAAGCACGGCACGGCAAAAGCCCATTTTTTCAAGCTCCCGTATTCCCTCAATGCTCTGAACGGACATCTGAGTTGATGCGTGCATCGGCATAGACGAAGAGACCCGACGCACGAGTGCGGCGAGTCCGATATCCTGAATTATAAGCGCATCAATATTATATTCGCAGGCTTTCTTTACGGCCGTATACGCTTCATCAAATTCGCTGTCGGCAACAAGAATATTCAAGGTCTGATAAACCTTAACATTTCTTGCGTGACAGTATTCAACCGCATTTTTCAATTCTTCATCGGAAAAATTTGAAGCGTTTCTTCTTGCGTTAAAGCTTTTTCCGCCGAGATAAACCGCATTCGCACCGCATCTTACAGCGGCTTTGAGCGCATCAAAGCTCCCTGCCGGAGCGAGTATTTCGGCACTCATGATTATTTAGCCGCCTTTGCGGAAGCGAGCTCCTTTGAAAGTCTTTCACATTCACGCCTTGAAATTTCGGCTTCGCTTCTTGACTTTGCGGCATCCTCAAGATAACCCTGAATCTGATTTCTCAGATTTTCGGAGGTAATTTCGGATTTTCTGTAAAGGTCAACATATTCAAGTGCCGTAACAATAGCCGCCTGAGTAACCGATATTCTTGAATTTTCCTGCATGAGCGCAGATATTTTTTCATCAAGCTCCTTTGCGATTTCCGTTACATACTCCGGATTATCCTCGGTTCCGAGCTTATATTCTTCGCCTGCAATCGTAAGCTTTATTTTTTCCATATTATCAGCTCCGTAAAATATATATAATGTATTATACTACAAATTTCGCACGGAATAAAGAGTTTTTTGAAATTTTATGTTTTCGCTGTCGAAAAAAGCTTTTTTATGTTGACTTTTTTTCAGGGTTAAACTATAATAAATATCAAATGAAAGGTGGAATAAAATTGAAAAAAAGTAAAATCGAATCAAAGGGCTTCGCTTTCATCTCAATTCTCTTCGGCATTATCGGTCTTCTCATTATGCTTCATCACATTGCCAGCTATGAAGCGGTTCTCCGTCCGTTTATGAATTATCTTGTTGAAAATAAGATAATCACAAACAATATCAGCGGTATCGCATTTCTCAGAATGTTTACCAATGAATCCAACATTTTTGTTGACCTTTACCTTATCCTTTTCGGCATCGGAATTTTCGGCTCAAAGTGGGCTTATAAATTCACCCATAACGAAATTCTCAGAGGTGCAATCACTCTTTATATCGGAATTACGGGAATTATTTATTTTACGGTTCTTCTTCCCTTCGGCGGCGGAACCTTCCCCAAAGAAGCGATTGATAATCTCGGCGTTCTCAGAAGCACCGGTCCCATGTGGTTCACGGCAATAGTAAACACCTGGAACCATCTCATCACTCCCGTTTGCTTTGTTGCATTCTGGTTTGCACCCGTTGTGAACGAAAAGCTTCCCGTATTCAAGACCACACTCAAGTACCTTATTTTCCCCGTTATTTATTTCGTTATGTGCGAAATTCTCGGAGCAAAAGACGGTTTCTATCCCTATCCGTTCCTCAACGGAAAGCAGATGTGGGATATGCTCTTTGCCGCAAAGCCCTACACCGAAGCCGGCGGATTGCTTCTGCTTGCGGTTGCATTCATTCTTCTGCTTGCAATCTTCCTCGGAGTAGGATGCGCATTCAACGCCATACATAATAAGAGAGTTAAGAATAAATAAGATAAAGGGCTTGTTGCGGCAAGCCCTTTTAATTCGGAATTATCATAACCCGTCTTTTTGATTTCTTCTCCAATGGAAAAGGTACTGCTGAGCTATTCCTCTCACTCCGTTTGCACACTCGGGTAAACCGTCCGGATACATTTCGGCCATAATGCGCTTTACCCAAACATCAACAGGAAAAGCATCAACCTTTCCGAAGCCGTAAAGCAAGGTGCACTGAGCCACCTTTTCTCCCACGCCTTTTATTTTTATAAGCTCGTCTCTGCCCGTTTCAAGGCCGGAGACATTTATTTTATCAATATCAATTTCTCCCGAAGCCATCTTTTTTGCGGCATCATTTATGTATTTTGCTCTGAAACCGGCTCTTATCGGCGCCAAGCCCTCAATTCCTGCCGCCGCAACGGTTTCGGCATCGGGGAATGAATAATCGCCGTTCCCGAGAGGTTCACCGAGCAGGGCGCAAAGGCGCTCGATTATCCCCTTTATTCTCGGGATATTGTTATTTTGCGAAATAATAAATGAGCAGAGTGCTTCCCACGGTTCCTGGCGAAGTATTCTGATGCCGTAAAATTCATTCACGGCGGCTTTCATATATATATCCGCTTCAAGCCTGCGGCATACTACCGCATAGTCACGGTCAATGTCAAAATACGGCTTCCATATTTTTTCAAATGTTTCTTTATCTGTATCATAAAATGTTATTTCGGTTCCGCTTTGAGAGAGTGTAAGCGGCAACCCGAATGCAACTCCGTGCCACTTTCCCGCTTCAACCTGCTTCCACCTGAATGCCTGACCGCAGTCAAGCGTGAGCGCAATATCAAGACTGTCACATTCAAGAACAATATTTTTATTTTTCGTTTTAATTTCGGTCATAATTTTCCGTTCCTCGACTAATGTTATTTTTATCCGACAAAATGTAAAGGTTTTAAAACGCAGAGTATATATTGCCTGACACGCTCCGCCTGCATTTCACTGCTTTAAAGTGAAAAAAGCTGTTTTATTACAACCTTTTCCACCTTTTCCACGCAGTTATCCACATTTAATGTTAAAAACCCGTTATACAGAATGTATAATCGCCTTTATTTTTAATGAGAATAAAACACGCTTTGGCTGTCAAAAATATAACAGTATTAAAATAAGGGGGAATTTTTCTGATAAAGGGAGTTAACCGTCAGGTAGTGGAAATAACGCAGACAAAATGTGAATATTTTGAGAGAGTTCTGTTTTTTATAAAGCCGGAATTTTCCGCAGTAAGTGAGGGTGAACTGAAAGAACGGGCATCGGCGATAGCGCAAAGCGCCGGCATTCCTCCGGCCGAAAGGCTGAAGAAAAACAAGCTCCGTTCCGCACTCAGTCTCGGAGCCGCCGCCTGCGCAGGAGCAATAGTCAGCGGCGGGATTATACTTCTCGGCTCAATCGTGTGATTTTTCGTAATGCCTGCAAAAGGCCTTCAGCTCGCATTTTTCGCATTGAGGTCTGCCCGAAATGCAGATATCTCTGCCATGGAGCACACAGCGGTGGCAGAAATCATTGCTCTTCTCGGGCGGAAGAATATCACGAAGCTTCATTTCAACCTTAAAGGGGTCTTTGGTATCAACAAGGCCGAGAAGATTTGATATTCTTATAAGATGGGTGTCGGCAACAACGGCAGGTTTTTTATAAACATCACCCATAATCAGGTTTGCGGTTTTCCTCCCGACACCCGGCAGAGAAGTGAGCTTTTCGATGGTATCGGGAACACGGGAACCGTATTTTTCAATCATCATTTTGCACATTCCGACTATATCGGCGGCTTTTGCTCTGAAAAATCCGCAGGAATGTATAAGTGCTTCGATATCCTTAACATCTGCCGAAGCAAAATCCTCAACTGTTTTATATTTTTCGAAAAGCGCCGGAGTAACGAGATTTACCCTTGCATCGGTGCATTGGGCCGAAAGCCTTGTTGCAATTAAAAGCTGTAAAGGATTTTCGGCATTAAGCGAACAAATTGCATCGGGATATTTTTTTTCGAGAGCCTCTGTTACCGCCAGAGCTCTCTCTTTTTCTGTCATTTTTTCACTTCCGTTTAATTTTGTTATCGGAATAATTATATACTTTTTCTTTCATAAAATAAAGTGTTTTTTAATGAAATGTTAATTTTAATTCCATTATATAAAAAGAAGTTGATTTTAATGTCGATTTATGATAGCATTATAGTGTAAAAAACTATCAGGAGGATTTTCTCATGAATAATAAATTCTCATCGGTTATCGCAATATTCATCTGTGCGGTACTCGTATTTTCATTATTTACGGCGTGCGGAACCAAACCCGAAAACGGTGAAAATTCAACACTTTCCCCCGATGAAAGCTGGTATCCGGGAACGGACAGTCCGTATGAGCCCGTTACCATAAGCAGTGTTGAGCTTGCGGATATCGTCAATGAGGCTCTCGGTGACGAAGCAAAGAGCTTTGACGGCCACCTCGGTTCTCTCACAAAGGAACAGCTCGAAAAGGTTGAAAAGCTTGCTCAGAAAAAAGGCTATACAATTGAAACCGACCCTCAGGGTAAGCCCGTTATAAAAGACCCGTCTCACGCTCAGGCATCCGATAAAGAGATTGAAGAAATTCTCAGCCGTGCCGGAGTTGCGGATGCAAGCAAGGTTTCAAAGGAAGAATACGAAAAGGTTTCAAAAGCCGCCGCAGAAAGCGGAATGACGGCAGTTACCGACCCCAACGGAAAGATAGATATTATTAAGCCCACAACTACCGCACCCGCAGTGCGCACAACCAAGGTTAAGAAAACCTCAAAGGTTACAACAAAGAAAAACAACAATAATAATACTCAGCAGGGTCAGGATTCACCCGGCGTTCAGAAAATAATTACCAGCATGGCTCAATGTGCATGGAAAGGCACCTATTCAACCAAAACCAACGATACATTCGTCGCTTCCGCAGTTATGCCGAACGGCGTTGTTTGCGTAGGTTCAACCTTTTCGGCAAGCGAAGATAAATCGGTTACCAAAACCGGCTCGCTCATCGTTGCATTTGACACCGAAGGCAAAAAGATGTGGTCTAAAACATTGGCAGGAGACAATATAACAAGCTTTGAAAGCGTTGCCGTGCTTACTGACGGCAGTATTATTGCCGCCGGCTCAACCGTTGCCACGGATATTGCATCCGATGCCGAATATAAATGCAAGGGAACCGTTGAAGGTCTTGTTGTAAAATACAGCAGTAACGGCGAGCGCCAATGGCTTAAGCTTTACGGCGGAAGCTCCTCGGATATGATAAATGCGGTTGAAGCCACTCCCGACGGCGGATTTATCATTGGCGGAAAAACCTCATCATCCGACGGAGATTTCAGAGATATAACAACTCACCCCATATCTGCTTTTGCAATCAAATGCGATGCAAACGGCAATCGGATATGGAAAAAGACTATCGGAAGCACCAAGCACTGTGCATTTAGCGATTTTGCAGTCACCGAAAGCGGTATAATATACGGCGTTGCGGTTACCTATTTCGGCGACGGAGAATTTGCAAACATTCAGAATATCATTCCGAAAAGAAAATCAGTTGTCTGCATTAAGATGGATGCAAACGGCAATCAAATCTGGTCAAGAGGATTCTCCGATACAGGCGCAACCGAGCTCAATTCAATCACCGTTTCAAAAGACGGCGGATGCGTTCTTGCCGGACAGTATTCAACCGATAAATCGGGAAGCACAAACGCTTCGTTCGGCAAAATATATAACGGCGGTGCGGCAGGAACCTATGACGGCATTGTGGTTAAGGTTTCTCCCGACGGATACACAAAGTGGATTCTTCCTCTTGTAGGCTACGAAAGCGATTATATCACCGGCATAACAAGAGTTAACGGCGGATATGCCGTTTCCGGCTACACAACATCGTCAAACAGAGATTTCCACAGCAATTCCGGAAACTACGACTCATTTGTTTATATAATTTCGGAATACGGTGAAAAGCAGACCTTTGCATTATTCGGCGGAAGCAATGCGGACACTGCAAGAGCAATATGCGGTGACGGCGGAACAACGGTTTACATCTGCGGAATTACCAATTCCGGCGACGGATATTTTGCCGACTGTGCCGACAAGGGTAACGAAAACTGTGCTGTCGGATTTAATTTCAGATACGACCTCATTCAATCGTGACAGTTTTCAGCATTCAACTTTTTCAGTAAAATAATAAGGTGATTAGGATAATGTCATATAAAAAATTTATTTCAATAGTTTTGTCCGTTATAATAGCCGTAACCTGCATTCCGTTTGCGGCTGTTGCCGAAGATATTCAGGAAGAACCTGTGAATACCTATATTCCCAAAGAACCGCTGTCGGTTTCGGCAGGCATTGAGGCGCTCAGAGGACAGTTTGAGTCGGGCGTTGCCCCCGAATGCGAGGGATATACTCTTGATTATGAGTTCTATTCTCCCGTCGGCAAAAACGACACCAACAAATATCCCGTATTTATCTTTCTTCACGGAATAGGCCACGGCGATTATGTCGGCTCTCAGGTTGACGACAGCGATATGCCCTATTGGTCATCAAAGGAATTTCAAGAGAGATTTGACAATGCCGGCGGCGCATTTATCCTTATGCCGAGGTCACCCGAGCAAAACAATATGTACTGGGGCGAAACTCTCGTTGACCCTCTTCATGCGCTCATTGAGGATTTCATCAACAATCACAAGGAAAATGTTGATACCACCCGTATTTCAATCAGCGGCAGTTCTGCCGGCGGCGGAATGGTATGGATGATGCTCGATGAATTTCCCGAAATGTTTGCAAGCGCAATTCCCATTGCTTCAACAAAAATGCCGAATATTTTCGAAATAGGCAAAACATCGGGAACCTCCATATGGCTCGTTTCAAGCAGTCTTGACCCGATTATCAGCTACCCGTTCAATACCCTTGTTGTTTGGGGAATGATTAAGCTTCTGAACGATAACCGTTCCAACTGCCGTCTTTCCACATTTTCAAAGGTAACTAACCCAAACGGTGAAAGCTCGTCCGATAACCACCATCTTGCAGGCGTTATCACCTATGACCTGCACACCCTGAACGATGAATTATATCCCTATCTCGAAACAGTTGACGGAAACGGAAACGAGGTTGACCTCACACCGCCCAACGGACTGATAAAATGGATATCCAATACATATTCGGATTATGACGGCTCCCCTGCCGAGGAAAAAGATTTCTTTTTGGAGGATGTGGTAAACTTCTTCGTTCACCACGGCAGAAATGTTGTTCTGTTCTTTACCCACATTTTCCAGGAAATACTCGGGTTATAATTATTAAGTTCATAAGAATAAAAAGTAAAGAGTGAAGATAAGGAAAACAATCCGAATCTTCACTCTTGATTTTTATTGAATTATGCTTACGGCTTGCACCGCATTATCAATGCCATCCGCTTAAGACTGCTTCGACGGGTCACCGCAGCACTTCTTATATTTTTTGCCGCTTCCGCACGGACACGGGTCATTCGGGCCAATCTTATCCTTTGCGTTTCTGACCGTTCTGCCCTTTTCGCTTCCGTCGGATGCTCCGCTTGTTCCCGTTATCTTTGCCGCCTGAGTACGCTTGGTATCATCCTCGTTTCTGACTTCGCAGGTGAGCATCATTCTTGCCGTATCCTCACGGATATCCTCGTTCATATTGTCAAACATATCCGAGCCGACCTCTCTGTAAGCCACAACGGGGTCAGTCTGACCGTAGGCACGAAGTCCTATTCCTCTGCGGAGCTGATCCATAGCGTCAATATGATCCATCCACTTATTATCAACATTGGTAAGAAGAATTCTCTTTTCAAGCTCACGCATAAGGTCAACGCCGTTTGCGGCTTCTCCGAGCTTTTCTTCCTTTTCCTCATATGTCTTGCGGGCTCTGTCAATAAGAAGCTCACGGATGTCCTCTTTATCAAGCGACTCATCGAAATCGCCCTCACGGATAAGTCCCCAGCTTCTGTATTTTTCCTTTATCGCTTCAAGATTCCAATCGTTTCTCGAAGCATGGTCGGAGCAGGCGGAATCAATTGCATCGTTTATACTGCCCTCAATCATTCTCATGATAACGGGTCTGAGCTCCTCGCCGTCAAGCACCTGATTGCGCTGTTTATAGATAAGCTCTCTCTGACGGTTCATAACATCGTCATACTGAAGAACATTCTTTCTGATACCGAAGTTTCTGCCCTCTATCTTCTTCTGAGCGCTCTCAATTGAATTCGAAACTATTTTTGCTTCAATCGGAACATCCTCCGGAGCATTGAGAGTATTCATAACATTGGTAAGTCTGTCACCGCCGAAAAGACGCATAAGGTCATCTTCAAGAGAAATGAAAAATCTGCTTGCGCCCGGGTCTCCCTGTCTGCCGGCTCGTCCTCTGAGCTGATTATCAATTCGTCTTGATTCGTGGCGCTCCGTGCCGATTATGAACAGACCGCCTGCGGCTCTTACTCTGTCCGCTTCTTCCTTTATGCTGTCATCATATTTCTTTTCGAGAGCGGTATATTCTTTTCTCGCATTGAGAATTTCTTCGTTATCCGTTTCGGCAAATCCCGTTGCTTCGGCAATAAGCTCCTCGGTGTAGCCCATTCTGCGAAGCTCCGATTTTGCAAGGTATTCGGAGTTACCGCCGAGCTTTATATCGGTTCCTCTGCCCGCCATATTCGTTGCGATTGTTACGGCAAATTCCTTACCTGCCTGAGCAACGATTTCAGCTTCCTTTTCATGGTGCTTTGCATTCAGAACCTCGTGCTTAATACCTCTCTGTTTAAGCAGATGGCTGAGCTTTTCGGATTTCTCGATTGATACGGTACCCACAAGAACGGGCTGACCCTTCTTATGACATTCCTCGATATTTTCTATAACCGCATTATATTTTGCACTTTCGGTCTTATAGATAACATCGGAATAATCCTGCCTTATCATCGGCTTGTTTGTGGGGATTTCAATAACATCAAGGCCGTAAATCTGATTGAATTCATCGGATTCGGTCATAGCGGTACCCGTCATACCCGAAAGCTTCTTATAAAGTCTGAAATAATTCTGGAAAGTGATTGTTGCAAGAGTTTTGCTCTCGTGTTCAACATTAACATTTTCCTTTGCTTCAATAGCCTGATGCAGACCCTCGTTATATCTTCTGCCGAGCATAATTCTGCCCGTGAATTCGTCAACGATAAGCACCTGATTATCCTTAACAACATAGTCAACATCACGGCGCATAACGCCGATTGCCTTGATTGCCTGATTGATATGGTGCTGAATTGTCATATTCTCGGCATCCATAAGATTTTCGAGATTGAAAAACCTTTCGGCCTTTGCAATACCGCTCTTTGTAAGCGTTGCGGTTCTCGCCTTTTCGTCAACAACATAATCACAGCTGTCATCAACAAGGTCTTCAACATTCTCTTTTGACTCAACCTCTTTTATTCTCGTACAGCTCAGCGTTTTTGCAAAGTTGTTTGCCATTTTGTAAAGGTCGGTTGATTTTTCACCTCTGCCGGAAATAATAAGCGGTGTTCTCGCTTCATCAATGAGAATCGAGTCAACCTCGTCAACAACCGCAAATGCGTGACCTCTCTGAACCTTGTGTTCTTTATAAACAACCATATTGTCACGCAGATAGTCAAAGCCCATCTCGTTGTTTGTTCCGTAGGTTATGTCGGCGGCATAAGCGTCCTGACGCTCCTGACCTTCTTTTTCGTGGATAATAAGACCCACGGTAAGACCCATAAATCTGTAAACCTTGCCCATCCACTCGCTGTCACGGCGTGCAAGATAATCATTAACGGTAACAATGTGAACACCCTCGCCCGTGAGTGCATTCAGATATGCGGGCAGAGTGGCAACAAGCGTTTTTCCTTCACCCGTTTTCATTTCGGCAATTCTGCCCTGATGCAGAATGATACCGCCGATTACCTGAACGGGGAAATGCTTCATTCCGATAACACGCCATGAAGCTTCACGGCAGGCGGCAAAGGCTTCGGGAAGAATATCATCAAGAGTTTCGCCGTTTGCAAGTCTCTCCTTAAATTCGGGAGTTTTTGCCTGAAGCTGTTCATCTGTCAGTGCGGCAAACTCCGGTTCAAGCGCAAGTACCTTATCGCAGAGCGGACGAATTCTTTTTACTTCCTTTGTTGAGTAATCACCGAAAATTTTTGTTAATAAACCCATTTTTGTACCTCTCATGGAATATATTTTGATTGAAAATCTTGTATTCTTTGAAAATTTATGTTAATATCAGCTCAAAGGAGCGTGTTTTTATGCCTAAAAGAGAAGATTATATTTCCTGGGACGAATATTTTATGGGTATCGCCCTGCTTTCTTCACGCCGCAGTAAAGACCCCAGCACCCAGGTCGGTGCCTGCATTGTAAATCAGAATAACAAAATAATGTCAGTCGGATATAACGGCTTTCCCAGGGGTTGCTGTGATGACGATTTTCCGTGGGAAAGAACCGGCGATGAATACGACACCAAATATCCTTATGTATGCCATGCAGAGCTCAACGCCATTCTCAATTGCGGCGGAGCAAACCTCGAAAACTGCAAGGTTTATGTTGCGCTCTTCCCCTGCAACGAATGTGCAAAGGCGATAATTCAGTCGGGAATAAAAGAGGTTGTTTATCTTTCGGATAAATACGCCGAATCCGTCAGCGTGCGTGCTTCAAAGCGTATGTTTGACAGCGCAGGCGTTAAATATCATCAGATAACTCTCGCTCACGACGAAATTACCATTGATTTCCGTGCGGAAAAGGTTTAAAAAGTATATGCAACACTTCCGACCGTGTTTCCGCTTCCGTCAAGCGCACGGGCACTCATAACGCTGTTGTTATCAAGCCAGACAAAGCCACAGCTTTCCGCAAAAAGCAGAGGTTCGCTGAATACGGCAGGCTGAACGGAACCGTCAACCGTGCAGTAAATAACCGTCTGAACAAGCGCACCGTTTGAATTTTTCTCACCGCAAAATGTGAAAACAGCTTTTATTCCGTCCGGGCTGAGTGAAAATACATCGGCCTTTTCAATATTTATATCTTTAAGAGTCTTTTCCGTGCCGGTAAGCAAATCGGTCATGACAAGGCTCTTTTTATTTATTATATAACTGCCGCTTCTCAGATAATCTTCAAGATAATTTCCCTCAAATTCTCCGAGAACCACTTCCTTTTTGTTTGTATAAACGATATTTTTGAAGCCCTTGCCGCCGGTCTTTATATAATGTATGCCGTGTTCATCGTTGACACACCAAAGGCCGGCAATATTCTTGATTTTTATTTCGGGCTTAGAGGAATTTGAAAGCACCATTATATCGGCACACTTTCCCCTCTCCTGCTCCGCATAATTTCTCGAGGATATGAAATATTTTGCATCTCCGAGATTATTTATGAATTCATCGGTCAGCATTGTCCAGTCCTGCCTGAATGTGCCGTGGCTGTCGATAAGTCGGGTATTATTTGAAACATAGGTTGAAGCCTTGCCGGATTCAATATTGAAATCATAAATTTCGGAATAGATTTTATCGGTTTTATAAAATTCCGAAGCATCAAAATCCGCAAGAAGCAAATAACCGCTTCCGTAACCCTGCGGCTTATTGATAAGCTTAACAAATGCAAACGGATAAACCTCAACCGATGAATCCATATCGGAGGTGAACACTCCGCAACCGAAGATTTTGCCGTCCTTCTGAATGTATTTCACGGTAACGGGTATTTTTTCATAGGTCGCCGAAAGATTTGCCGAAACGGTTTTAACCTCTCCGCCGTAAGGCACAAATGAACCGTTTGAATATTCAAAGAAAGAAATATTGTTTTTAAGGTCGGCTGTATAATATACATTATTTATATCCGACGGCATAAATATTTCTCCGCCTGCGCCCTTAACGCTCAGGGCTTCGCTCTGAGTATATGCGCTGTTTTCGTAGCTGTAAAATTCCGGTTTTGACAGTGACGGCACAATATCCTCCGCTTTGCCCGATGAGGTTATGAAATATGCCGCAACCGAGCCGCACATAATCACCGCCAATACGGCGGCAAGTATTTTGATTCCTTTTGATTTCATCTTTTATCTCCTCAGATTTCCAATTCAAGCTCAACCGGGCAGTGGTCGGAGCCGAATATTTCGTTATGTATTCCGGCGCCTTTCAGGTTGCCGTCAAGTCTTTTCGATGTTATGAAATAGTCAATTCTCCATCCTGCATTCTTCGCTCTTGCGGAAAATCGATATGACCACCAGCTGTATATATTCGCTTTGTCGGGATAGAAATATCTGAATGTATCGGTAAATCCGCTTGCAAGCAGTTCGGAAAACTTTCCTCTCTCCTCATCGGTAAAGCCCGGGTTATGGTGGTTGCTTTGCGGATTCTTAAGGTCAATTTCATTGTGAGCCACATTGAGGTCACCGCAGAAAATAACGGGCTTTTTCTTATCAAGCTCCAGAATATAATTTCTGAACGCATCCTCCCATTCCATTCTGTAATCAAGCCTTGCAAGCTCATCACGGGAATTGGGAACATAAACCGTTATAAAATAGTATTTATCGAATTCAAGCGTTATAACTCTGCCCTCGGTATCGTGCTCGGGAATGCCGATGCCGTAATTTACGCATATCGGTTCTTCCTTTGTGAATACCGCCGTTCCCGAGTAACCTTTCTTTTCGGCATAATTCCAATACTGAAAATACCCGGGCAGTTCAAGCGAAACCTGCTCAGCCTGAACCTTTGTTTCCTGCAGACAGAAAATATCCGCATCAAGAGCGGAAAAGCTTCCGTAAAAATCCTTGCCCATGCAGGCTCTTATTCCGTTCACATTCCATGATATAAACTTTTTTACCGCCATAGGAATATCTCTCCACTATAAATATATATGGTATTATATCACATTAAAAAGATTATGTCACTAAAAATTTAATAAATAATGTGTGAACATTTCACAAAAATTTTCCGAGTGTCCCATTTTGGGCTTTTCTTACTTGACAAAAGGTAATTTATGTTGTATGTTTATAATAAGTTAATTGCGGACAGCATGAATTTATTATGCAGTCTGCCAAAAAACGAAACACTTCTTTAGGAGGAAAAATCATGAAAAAAATTCTCGCAGTTCTTCTCACTCTTGCAATGGTTCTTGCATTCGCAGCTTGCGGAGAAAAGCCCGCTGAAGAGCCCACAGGAACAACACCGGAAGCAACATCGGAACCGGTTTCGGAAGAAGCTTCCGAGCCCGTAAGCGAAGAAGCATCGGAAGCTGCAAGTGAAGTTGCATCAGAAGTTGCAAGTGAAGCAGCATCAACAGAAGCAGCATCAGAAGCTTCCAAGGGTCTCGAGTCAACAGACATTGCAGCAGTTGTTGCTTATTACAACGCAGCTGTTAAGGCTACCGAGGGCAAGGCTCCCAAGGGCAAGCAGACAATGAAGCTCGTTGACGGTTCTCTTGACGGTGACGGCGCTATCGGCGCTATCGTTAAAGTTCTTGAGCCCGCAGCTGTTAAGGCTCTCGAAAAGAACTCCACTTCCACCGATTATATCCCCGGCCACGAAGATGGCGAAGTTCTTGCATCTGATGCTACCAAGGCAACAGCTACTTCCAAGAACGGCGTTACCACCATCGAAATCACTCTTAAGAGCCAGACTGACGGCCCGAATGCAGATGCAAACAATGCAGGTCCCGTTGCCCGTGCTATCGGAACTCTCGGCAGCATTGAAACAGCTCTTAACGAGCTCGGTGCAACCATCAGCGAAGGCAAGGATACCGTTAAGCTTACATATGACCATGCATACATCAAGTGCACGGTTGACGAAGCTACCGGCAAAATCACCGGCGGAACATGGCATTACCTTGTAAATGTTAACATCGGCGATGCAAAGGCAAAGATTTCAATCCTTTCCGCAAATCTCAAAAACTTCAAGGGCAAGATTGACTTCACGGTTGCTCTTTAATCTCAGGTAAATAATCAGGGCTGTCACAAAAGTGACAGCCCTTTTCTTTTGCTTGTTTTTGCCGGATTTTCACATAATCATCGGCGAAGCTTATCGGCCATTGTATTTTCAAGCAAATTATCAATTTCACGCCATCCCGTGCATCTCACAAACCGTTCATTCGGAAACTCGGCAAGCTTATTCCACGGGCGGTCAAATATTGCCGCCGTACAGTTTTCGAAATGCAAAATGTGTTCAAAAGCGGCAGGAGAATCCTCAACCGCAAAATCGAACTCCATGCTGTATAAACCACTCAAAGTCATACTGTATGAACAACTTTGTCCGACCGTTCCACGGCTGTATTTATCAACGCAAAACAACGGACAGCGCTCCAGACCGTGATTATCAAGCCATTTTCGTGACGGCTCGTATGCTTCAAAGGGTCTGCCCGTAATTATGTAAATCCCGTGTCCGCCGTCAATCCATTTGTTGATAACCTGCGAAGCATACAGCGTTTCTTCATAAGAAAGCAGGCATTCCGGCGTATGCCCCGCTTTCATCAGCTCCTCATACTGCTCATCGTTCAGCCCGAATGTTTTCTGAAGATTGAAGAACTGAACCTGACTGTACGGAACATCTATCCCGAAAAGCTCTTTGGAAAGCAATGTGAAATGCTTCGCCGTTTCGCATATTACATCATCAAAATCAATATATATTTTCATATTCAAACCGATTTTATCTTAATAAGATAGTAAATGTTTTTAAACATATTTATAAAATCCGTGAAAAATTCTTTCAGAAAGTGAATCGGAGAGGTGCTCAGGAACACACGGTAAGTTTTATTTAAATTCAGATTTGAGCTGTCGCACATAAGATTCCGAAAAGTACCGCTTCCCTTGATTGAGCCTTTCAGCATCGTATTATCCGTATCACCACGGAGCGAAACGGAAAAGTTTGTGAAAACCGAATCGAAATCACCGTCTGACTGAATAACGGTGCATTTTTTGCCCTCACCCGTCCACCACATACAGAAGCAGTTATCAAAGGTGTTTTTACCGTCAATGCGGAACGCCGTGCAGAATTGGTCGGAATAGCAGTAATTGAGAGTATTGTTTGAGCCGTCAACATAAAAGCCGATGCTTGTTTCAAACTCCGCAAAGCTTCCGTAAAACAGAGGATGAATATTATAAAGTGAGTTGCCTGCGGATTTGATATGAAATCCCGTATGAACTCCGCCTATGCGCATATTCGTAAAGGTGTTATCATAGCCCTCAACCAAAACACCCACGGAATCGGGTTTTTCGGTACCCGTTATGTCAACATCTCTGATATCGGCATCGGAAGAACCGCTGTTTGCGCCGTAACCTATGTAAATTCCCGTTACGGCATTTTTTATTGAGGTGTTCTGAATTTTCGTTTCTCTGCCGCTGAGAATCGCAACACCTGTTGCAATGCCCGAGCAATCTATAATACCGCCCGTCAGAGAATAATTACTGCCCGGAGTTTTGATATCGTTAAACGGTTCTTTTCCGCCGAGTGCGATAACGGCTTCACCCGAAAAATCGGGAGCGGCTTTGATAACCGTATAGGTTGAAAGCTGTAAATCCACGCTTTTTGACGGATTGGCAGGAGTATAAAGCGGAGCGGAAACGAGATATTCTCCGTCAGGGAAATACAGCGTTCTGTTCGGATTTTCATCAATTATCTTCTGAAGCCGAACCGACACATCCGTTCCCGAATCCGGAGCAACATATTCGCCGATATTCAGCACCGTCTGCGCCGCAAATGCAAAAACGCATCCGCCGAAAACAAAGCTCAGGCAGAGAATAACCGATATGAGAGTTTTAATAATATGTTTTTTCATTGCCGTACCTCCGTAAATTGTTTATTTTTGATACACCCTTATATAATCAATTGAAAATACTTTGGGATATACGCCGTTATCACGGCCTCCGTCCCAGTCACAGTCTGTATAAATGCCGAGATACATACACATTTCATAATCAGGTGAATTATCGGTTTTGGCAATCAGTCTGCCGTCAACATAGAATTTGAGTTCTTCGGGAGTCCAGTCAAGCGCATAGATATGGTAGCTTTTATCAAAACTTCCCGCAAGCTTAACATCCTTGCCGAATTCGGAGAGCTTCTCATCATTCCACGGATGAACTCTCGGCGAAAAAATATTCGGAGTGCTTAACCAGTTCTCGATAATATCAATTTCACCTGTATGTGCGGACCCGGCTTCATCGGTATCATCCTGTATTCCCGTAAGCCACCATGCCACATGACCGCCACCACCGCAATCGGGCAGCTTTGCACGCATTTCAAAATATCCGTATTTGCAGGAAAATCCGTTAAACGCTTCAACCTCTCTCATTTGTCTTGCGCCGGGATGCAGACCGTTTTTTTCAAATGTCTGTATTGAACTGACTTTCATTGATGTATAGCAGGCATAATCCGATGAGTTTTCATCAATAATCAGATTCAGGCAATCGTTGTTTATTTTGTAATTTGCTTTACATCCCTCAGCCAAATCCGATGCGTGCGGCAGATACTCACTGAGCCATTTTGAGCAGTCAAGCTCATCGGAGCTGAATTCATCATCAAAAATTAATGTATATCCTTTTTTCTCCGACGGATTTGACGGAATATCAATATAGCATCCGAAAACAGACAGAAGTGCGGACACCAAAGCCGTAACGAATGAAATTACTCTTGTAAACATACCTTCACTCCCATGCAACAATTCCTTTTTGCTGTTTTCAGTATAGAATATAAGGATAAAAAAGTCAATGACGGGATATATTATTCAACCGTACGAAAGAATTGATTTCATTCTTCATTAGCCCACAGGGCGACTTCATTTAAAAATCGACAAGTTTCTGTTGAAACTTGTCGATTTTTCTGGCTGGGACGGCTGGATTTGAACCAGCGGATCCGGGAGTCAAAGTCCCGTGCCTTACCCCTTGGCGACGCCCCAATATTCACTTTAACAAAATACGCAAAGCATTTTCGCTTTGCGTAAATCTTTTTAAATGGGGTGGTTAGAGGGATTCGAACCCTCGACCTCCAGGGCCACAACCTGGCACTCTAACCAACTGAGCTATAACCACCAAATAACAGCCGCACCGTAAAGTGCTTACAAATTATACAATACAAATCGGCTTTTGTCAAGTGTGAATTTAAAAAATATTGATTTTCCGTTTATATTATGGTAAAATCTGTTCGGGTGATGAAAATGAAAAATAATTCACGAAAATCCACCGTAGGTGCGGCGATTGTTGCGCTTGCGTACACAATGTGGGGACTTCTGACAGTATTCTGGAATCTGCTCAACAAGGTTAACCCCGTATTCATCCTTTCGCAGAGAATAATATGGTCAATGGTATTTATGGCTGTTTATCTGCTGTTCGTGGGCGGTTACAAAGAGGTCAAAGAAATTTTTCGTGATAAGCGTTCTTTCCTGCTATGCTTCGTCTGCGGTGCGCTCGTTACGGTAAACTGGGGAGTTTATATTTACGCCGTCAACAGCTCCCATGTGCTTGATGCAAGTCTCGGTTACTTTCTCGAACCCGTGCTTGTTGCGCTTATCGGCCTTATCGCATTCAAGGAAAAACCGAGAACACTTGAAAAAATCACTTTCCTTTTTTCGCTTGTCGGCCTTATCTATATAATCATCGCAACCGGAACATTTCCGGCGCTCTCTCTGATAATCGCAGGCTCATTCGCAATTTACGGCGGAGTTAAGAAAAATCTTTCTATCTCGCCGTCCGTTTCACTTTTCATGGAAACACTCCTTATGACCCCGTTTGCGCTCGCCTTTGCGGCTTACGCCCAGACTCACGGCATGGGCACATCTGGCGTTCTGAGCGGCGCATCGCTTCTGCTCCTGCCCGCCTGCGGAGTTATAACATCTGTCCCCCTGCTGATGTTCAATGTCGGCGTTAAGAATATTCCGTATTATTTCAGCGGAATACTGATGTATATAAATCCCTCATTGCAGTTCATCATGGGGCTTTTCTATTTCCACGAAGCGCTCGATAAGAACCGTCTTATAGCGTTTATCATCATTTGGCTCGGCGTACTTTTCACCGTAACGGATAAAATTTTGATATGGAGAGCCGAAAAAAACGAAATTCTCAAACGAATTTCATAAATAGAAAATGAGCATTTGATATGAAAAACGGAGAAAAAACGAGCATTTGAGAGATTGTGAATTGTAAATTAAAAAATTCAAAAAAAGTTATTGACAAGCGCTTTACAATATGATAATATATCCAAGCACGAAAAAATTAAATCGGAGGAAATGTTATGTCTACTTATATGCCTAAAGCGGGCGAAATCGTTCGCAAGTGGTATGTGATTGATGCAGCAGGTAAGCCCATGGGTAAGGTTGCGGTTGAAGCAGCTAACCTTCTTCGTGGAAAGAATAAGCCCATTTTCGTTCCCCATGAAGACTGCGGCGATCATGTTATCATCATCAATGCCGAAAAAGCCGTTCTCACCGGCAACAAGCTCAACCAGAAAATGTATTATCATCATTCAGGCTATATCGGCCATCTTAAAGAGGTTAAATACAGCACTCTTATGAAGACCAAGCCCGAATTCGCAATGACACTCGCTGTTAAGGGTATGATTCCCGACACAGTTATCGGCCGCAAGGCTCTCACCAGACTTCGTGTATTCAAGGGCGCTGAGCATACTCATGCCGCACAGAAGCCCGAAGCTTGGGAATTTTAAGAAAGGGAGGCTATAAATAATGTACGATTCAAATCCTTATTTCTACGGTACAGGCCGCAGAAAAAGCTCAGTTGCAAGAGTCCGTGTCTATGCAGGCACCGGCAAAATCATAATCAATGACAGAGATATAGACGATTATTTCGGTCTTGAAACTCTTAAGCTCATCGTTCGTCAGCCTCTCGCTCTTACCGATACCGCTGACAAGTTCGACATCGTTTGCCGTGTAGCAGGCGGCGGAGTTACCGGTCAGGCAGGCGCAATCCGCCACGGTATCTCCCGTGCACTTCTTCAGTACGATGCAAATCTCCGCTCCGCACTCAAGAAGGCAGGCTTCCTTACCAGAGACCCCAGAATGAAAGAAAGAAAGAAATACGGTCTCAAAGGCGCTCGCCGTGCACCCCAGTTCTCAAAGAGATAATCTTACCCGAATGGGTATATTCAAAGCCTCCGGTTTTCCGGAGGCTTTTTCTTTTGCAAAATATATCCTAAATGTGTTAGTGTATCAATCAAACCTTACAGGTTTAAAAATACCAAAGCAAGCATACCGATGCCGACGCCGAAAATTTGTCGTTTCATATATTTTTCTTTAAACAGTATCGTAGCGGACAAAAACGAAACAACTATTTTCATACCGGAGCAAACCGGTGAAACAACAGAAAGCGGCAACAGATTGTTTACGGCAATAAGCAACAGGTTATTGATTCCGTTTGCAACTCCGGCTGTACCGGCATAAAAGGTGCCGTAGCGTATGATTTCCTTCAGTTGGTTACGGTCCTTGATTATACCCCCTATGAGCAGTATCAATGCCGAAACGGCAAGGCCGATAATCATAAATTCATTATTGCATTCATTATTAAACTTGATTTGCTGAACCTTCTGAATAATGGCAAGCAGTCCGTTTCCCAACATGGCAATTATAACAGCAACCAACCATTTAACGGAAAATTTCTTTTCTTTTTTGTCTTTATCTTCTCTTACGAAAAAGAGTGAAAGCATTAATAATATGAATCCGATATATCCGAATACCGAAACCGATTCATGAAGAAAAATTATTCCGTATAATATCGGAAAAACCAATGAATATGAAATAATCAGCATTGTCAGAGTAAACGAACCGCACGCAAGAGCAACAAATGTCAGAAAATATGAAATGCAGTATATGAATCCGTAAACAATGGCGTAAGGAAGCATTCCGGTTGGAAATATCAGCCCGTCTCTGTCCGAAACCAAAAAGAAAGCCAAAGCAAAAAGAGAAAGTATGCCGGTAAGAAACATACCGCCTGAGGAATGTTTGGTATTATATTTTTTTATCAGAATTCCTTCGCTGATATTTGCAACTGTTTTCAAAATAATTAAAAAATAACCCATAGTTAATATACATTCCTCTCGAATCACGGTATATCCCGGATAAGTACCGTTCTTTGTGAAAGACTTTTCCGAAACGCAGTGCCATTGCTTCCGTCGTGACCGGTTTCCGGAGCAATATCAGCAAATCCGGAGTCGGATTTCGCCTGGTAAAATCTCAGATTTTATTTTTCTTTCTTACTGCCCTGGGTCATTGCAAGATTGGTGTAACCGTTATCGGCATTGAAATCTTTTCTCCAGAGCTTATACATTTTCTCATAAACTTCTTTGTCTATTTCGGGAGTTCCGAGTTTGTTCGTCGGCAAAAGTGAATCTCCCGCAGTTTTCGGGTCTGTGCAGGCTGTATCGTTACGCCATTTTTCCCGTTCTTCTCTGTTTCGGAGATTGGGAATATCCATAGGGATTCCGCCTTTGAGAATTGAGCGGTAAGCGAACATTCCGGGCAGGAACATATCCATTGCTTCGTAAACATCAATGATATCCGCATTTTTGTCACCGAGAATTTTGCAGACAAAATTATACATTGAATAATAGTCCGAACCGCCGTGACCGAAAGCGGCGCTCTCCTTATCTTTCTCGGCAGGCTTATAGCTTTCAATCTCGTGATGAGTATAGTCGCCCGAAAAATCATCGGCATTCACATAAATTCTGTCAACATATTCTCCCGTATCTTCACGGGCGGATTCCATTCTGCCGTGTGAACCGTAAACGGTGTACCAGACGGAATTTTTGTAAAGTCCGCCGTGTATGCTCTTGATAATACCGCCGTTTTCGAGAGTTACCATTTCAATTCCGAACGAACCGCCTTTTGCCCCCATACGGAGCTTTCTTTCATTCTTCGTTCCCTCAAATCCGATAACCGAAACAGGTCTCAAGCCCGTAATGTGAATCAGCGGCCCCATTGAGTGAGTGCAGTAAAATGTTGAATACATATTGTTTCGCCAATGGTCTTCCTCACCGTATGTAATGCTTGGCCATATTGATTCGCAGTTATGAATATATTCACCTTCACCGTACTCAAATTCGCCTATTTTTCCTTCTTTATAAAGGCGGCGCATTTCATAAGGTGCAGGCATATAGCAATAGTTTTCACCGTAAGCATAAATCTTACCGGTTTCTTCAACCGTTTCAATAAGCTCAACGGCTTCCTTCATTGTCTGACACGGAAGAACCTCGGAAAAAACATGCTTTCCCGCTTTCAAAGCTTTTATTGCAAACGGAGCGTGTTCATTGGCATAATTTGCAAGAACAACGGCATCCATATCGTGCTTTATAAAGTCCTCAAAATCCGTATAGTATGTAATATCCGGGTCGTTAAGCATTTCTTTCTGCTTTTCAAGGCCTTCAATCCATTTATCGCAGATTGCAACAACCTGCGCATTGTCTGCACTTTCGCAGTAGTTTATCATACTTGTGCCACGGTAAGCGCCCATAACGCCTATTCTGATTTTTTTCATAACTGTTCCTTCTTAAGATAAGTGTCAATATATTCAAAAAATAGCTTCATAATTGCGGACATTGAAGCTTTATCTTCGCATTCGTGGTTTGAATCCGGAAAAGAGATAAATGTATGCTCAACATTAAACTCGTTAAGCTTTGCATTGAGGTCAAGAGAATTTTGATAAGGAACAATATCATCATTTTCACCCTGACCCAAAACAGTCGGCACCGTATTTTCGTCAACATAATTTATCGGAGAATATTTCTTCATTGCATCTCGTGCCGCATCAAAATTGTCAAGGTCAATATCAAATCCGATGCCGTTGCTTATAATATTGCGGAAATACTCTACGCCTGCCGATGCGCCGACACGGTTTTCGACAGAATAGAAAAACGGGTTTTCCAAATCGGTCGGTCCGCAAAGCTCAACCACGCAGACAGGTTCAATCGGAGCAATACTTTTCTTTGTATATGCATAAAGCAAAGAAAGATGACCGCCTGCCGAAATGCCGGTTAAAAGCACCTTATCAAAATTCACACCGTATTCAGCACCCTTTGCCTTGATTGCCGCAAGTGCGGATGTAATGTCATCAAGAATATCATCAAAGCTTACATTTTCGGAAGCATATCGGTAGTTTATGCAGGCGGCGGCAATGCCTTTATCATTACTGACCCGAAAAAGACTTTCGGTATATGCGTCTTTGCTCCCCTCAACCCATCCTCCGCCGTGAATGCAGAGAACAAGTCCGAGATTGCCTTTGGCATTTTCAGGGAACACAAGGTCGTATTTCTGTCTCTCGTCCTTTTTGTCAGTGTAATACCGGTTAAGGAATATTCTGTTTTCGGAAGTCGGCATAAGCAAAACGCCCCTTCAACTTTAATTTTTACAAGAAATTTTAAATATTCGGTATTTCCAGATTGGCTCCGTTCTGCTCTGCGGACTGACTTGCTATAATTCCGGGAAGAGACATCTTAATTGCAAAATCCGCATCAAGAACCGGTTTCTTATTTTCGAGCACGCAATCAACAAAATCTGCAAACATACGGGAATCTCCGCCGCCGTGTCCGAATGCGTTGCTGTTGCCGTATTCATCAAGATATGCCGTTGCTACGGGAATCTCGATTTTCTGCGAAAAGGTACCGGGTACACCGGAAAGATTTGCAAAGCTGTGCGCATTGTCAACTATTGTGCGTCTGTCCGTTTCAATGGAACCCCGTGTACCGCATAAACGGTAATTATGGTCATAGCTTGTGTATGCGCCGAAGCTGACAAGTAATTTTATTACCGCACCCTTTTCCGTTTTGAAAATTGCAATGGCAGTCGATTTCTTATTCGGGAAATACGGATTATATATTATATCGGGCGACATACACGATACGCTGACACAGCGGTCATTCATAATATAGAGAAGAGGGCCTAATTCATGAGTTGAATATTTAATTGCCGGAATATATGTACGCCAGTGTCCTTCGGGATAGTTGTCCGGTGCAAACTCCTCGGGGTTTATGCTGTGAAGATATTCCGCTTCGGCAAATACAACATCGCCGAATTCACCTTTTTCGTGCATTTTCTTCCATGTTTCGATAAATGCCCAATAGCAGCAGTTTTCACCGGCCATATATATTAAATCCGGGTGTTCGGAAACCGCCTTTTTGAGTTCATATGCTTCTTCAACACTTGTAACGGACGGAATTTCACACAAAACATGTTTTCCCGCTTCAAATGCTTTTTTTACTATCGGCACATGATATGTTGCTTCTGTTGCAACTATTACCGCATCAATATCCATTTCGAGTAATTTGTCATAATCAGTCAGATACACTATATCGGTTTCTTCCATTGACTCAAAATACTCTTTGCAGTGTGCAAGAACTTTTTCATTGCGGTCGCACGCCGCAACTATTTTGCATTTGGGGTTTTTGAAGCCGCACGCCGCAACGGCGGCACCCCGTCCGCATCCCACAATTCCACAGCGTAAAATTTTATTATTCATAGGAATCTCCATTCTGTTATTTTATAATTTTGTTAATAAATGTAAACTGACAGCATACCGTTCCGAAAACAGCACAGGCCGTCATTTATCAGTCATTTTTTCAGCCATTCGTAATCCTGCCTGCAATCAATTACATAATCAATATAAACCGTATTATCCTTTACCTGATAAAGAACAAGATACCAATTATCAGCAAACATTTTATGATATTTATTTTTCGGAATTAAATCTTCATCCAAAAACGGATATCTTTCGGGCATATCACCCAAAGAACGGAACACTCCGATTATTCTTTCTTTGGTTTCCTTTGCCGCTTTTTTATTTACATTGACAATGAAAGCTATATGCATTGCAAGCCGGCGTTTCGCCGTATCGGAGACAATAACATTATATTTCATTATTTGTCTCCTATTATCCCGTCAAGGAAACTGTCAAGCTCGTCAATGCTTACTCCGTTTCTGCCTGCAAACCGTTCTTCTTCAACGGAAAGCAACGCCTCACGAAGCTCAAGCATTTTTTCTCTTTTTTCAAACGCTTCCAAATCCATAACAACAAGGTCGCCTTCACCGTTTTTCGTAAGGAATACCGGCTGTTTCGTCGAACGGCACAACTCGGCAATTTCATTATAATTTTGTCTTATGGCGGCTGACGGTCTTATGGTCATATAATCCTCTCCTTATTGCAGAATTCCGGTATTATTATACCCATATTGTGCTACGATGTCAACTGTTTGTAAATATTTCGGCTTTCACGAATTGGCATGCCGAAAGCCATCCCCGATTGAGGACGGCTTTCGAATTTCAGAGAATTGTTCTGTTATACTGTGCTTTGATAAAGCCTGCTTTTTCGAAATCATTCGGATTATTTCTGATAATCCAGTCAATATACGAAACAAACATCTCGGCGGTAAGCTTATAGCCTGCCGGATTCATATGACCGTGAAGGAAAAATTTCTTCTTGAATTCATCGTCATAGGGAACGGCATATTTGCGAAGGTCAATAACATATGAATTGTCAAAAGCTTTTGCCATATCATAAAGAAGCTTCTGATGTTCATCAACTGTTTTCTGTTCTTCATCTGTTTTTTTCTCTCTGGGAAGAGTTACAAAGAAAAATTTTGCATCCGGCGAAACGGCTTTATATCTGAGCACAAGTTCTCCGTACCAACCGGCAAAGGTATCGGGATGGGAATTCGGCTCTTCAAAATTTATATCGGCAACAGAACCTATGGGCATCTTAAGCCCGAAAATATCATTACAGCCGAGAGCGATTATATATGCGCCGCATGCCTTGTCGGCATCAAAATATCCGTATTTATCCGCAAAGCTTTCGCAGAATTCCTTTGCCGTCATTCCGCCCCGTGAAAAATTCGTCACTTCGCTTCCGCATATTCTCGCCATAAACTGACCCCACGAAAAATCGAAGCAATCATGATATTCCTTCGTTCCGTCATCTTTTACAACTTCAAATTCGCCCGAGGAAAGTGAATCGCCTACCGCTCCTATTTTACGGAAAATACCGCAAAATCCGCCGTTAAGAGGAAATGAATCAAGTGGTTTTTCGTTTTCATCGGCAATAAATCTTTTTATATCCATATATTTTCTCCTTTAAATATTTTTTGTATATCTGTATTTTAACACATAACGGATTTTTTTCAATATCTTTTATGAAAATACATTTTTGCTTCTATTTTCTTTTTCGGTATTTACATTATCATTCTTATTCTCTATAATATTTTTGAAATTATTTCAGGGAGGAATAATATGTATATACTGAATATGGTTCTGGATGTTGTTGTGTCTGCGATTATAGTTATCCAGTCTGTTCTCTGTCTTCCGCTGAATACCGTGCTTTTTCATTTCAACGCCAAGGCATCGGTTTTCGAAAGCGGAGACGATATGTACACCGTTATGTGGTCAACCTCACTTCCCGGAACGGGTTATGTTACCTACGAATATGAAGGCAGGAAATACACCGTTCAGGATGTGGTTAACGCCGCAGTGCGCACAACAGACACCGTTCACAGCGTGCGCATTCCCAAGGCTCACCTTGATAACAACACCTATTCCTACCATTCACAGCAAATAAGCACAAAGCGTGCATATGTTGCGGTTAAGGGTATTACGATTTCCTCCGAACCCGTTGAATTCAAAGGCTATTCGGGTCAGAATAAAATAAATGTGCTTCTGCTTTCGGATATTCACGAAAATCCCGCACCTGCCGAAAAAGCGATTAAACATTTCGATACTCCGGCAGATTTGATTGTTATGAACGGTGACGAGGTAAGTCTTATGACCTCTGCACTCAAATTCAGGCAGGTACTCGATTACGCTTACCGCTTTTCAAAGGGCAGTATTCCGATTGTTTATACACGGGGCAATCACGAAAACAGAGGTGAATACGGTCCCGAGGTTGTTGACTTCTTCAAAACCACAACGGGCGGACTTTACTACACCTGCAAATACGGCCCTCTTCAATTCCTTTGCCTTGATGCCGGTGAGGATAAGCCCGATTCCGACTGGACTTACAGCGGACTTGTTGATTCCACATCCTATATTGCTCAGGAAACCGAATGGATGAAAACACTCTCACTTGATGAAAACGCTCAGTATAAAGTCTGCTTTGCTCATATGCCGTATCTTGAAGACCGTTACGGATTTAACTGGATTCCGATACTTTCAGACCTTGATATTGACCTTTTTGTGGGTGCTCACAGACATTGCCTTGACTATGAATTCAGAAAAGGTGAAGCACCGTTCTATCAGATGATTGACGGCGGCAAGATAGATGACAGCTCATATCTCGCCACAATGCTGACCTTTGCAGACGGCAATATTTACGCAAAGGCTTATGACAGCAACGGCAATATGAAAGGTGAATATACATATAATATAGTAAACCGATAAATGCAGCAAAAAATCCCCGTGCCGTGCGGTACGGGGATTTTTTATCATCTGAACAAATCAGCTATTGAACGGAAAAGCCACATTATATGCGAAACGGCGTTATGAAGCAAAACACTGAAAATATTTCCGCCGGAAAGCACCTTTTCAAGAGATATGATTTCTTTATATGAAAGGCCGATATCGGAGAGATATTCCTGCGCTTCCTTTACAAGGTCGGCTTTTTGCGGGTCGGCGCCGAAAATATCCGTCAGGGTCTTTTTGATGTTCATGTTTTCAGCATTTATGTTATAAAACAAAAATTTCGTTTTTACGACAGATTTATATGTTACCTCTTTCGCACTTGAAAATTTTTTATTTTCTGCTATTATATAAATATAAAATATTCATATACGGAGATAACAACGATGATTGCAGCAATTGATGTAGAACTTTCATATTCGGGTAAACCGCTTTTCAAACACGCCGATATTACCTTCAGCCGTGGCAACTGCTACGGACTTATCGGTGCAAACGGAGCCGGAAAATCCACATTTTTAAAAATACTTTCGGGTGAGCTTGAACCCACCGCAGGCAAAATAAGCGTTACCCCCGGCGAGAGAATTTCCGTTCTCCGTCAGGACCATTTTGCATTTGACGACTGCGGTGTTATCCGCACCGTTCTTCTCGGAAACAAGCATCTTTGCGAGATAATGGATGAAAAAGAAGAACTCTATATGAAAGAAGAATTCACCGAGGATGAAGGGCTCCGTCTGAGTGAGCTTGAAGAGGAATTCGCCGAGCTTGACGGCTGGAGTGCGGAGAGCGATGCCGAAATTCTTCTCAACGGTCTGGGCGTAACCAACGAATGGCATGAAAAGCTCATGAATGAGCTTCCGAATAACCTTAAGGTTAAGGTGCTTCTTGCACAGGCTCTTTTCGGAAATCCCGATATTCTTTTAATGGACGAGCCCACTAACCATCTTGATATAGAAGCAATTGCCTGGCTTGAAGAGTTTCTTATGGAGCTTGAAAGCACGGTTATTGTTGTTTCGCATGACAGACACTTTCTCAATGCCGTATGCACTCACATTGTTGACATAGATTACGGCAAAATGCAGCTTTACACCGGCAACTATGATTTCTGGTTTGAATATACTCAGATGCGCCAGAGACAGCTCAAGGAGCAGAACAAAAAGGATGAAGCAAAGGCGGAAGAGCTTAAGCGCTTCATTGAGCGTTTCTCCGCAAACGCTTCAAAATCCAAGCAGGCAACGAGCAGAAAAAAACTGCTTGACAGTCTTGACCTTACCGAGCTTCCCGTTTCCTCGAGAAGATTTCCGTTTGTTGATTTCAAGCCCGAAAGAAAGGTCGGAAATGACCTGCTCACGGTTTCGAATCTTTCAAAAACAATCGGCGGCAGAAAGGTGCTTGACGATGTTTCGTTTACCATTCTCCCCTGCGAAAAGGTTGCATTTGTGGGAACGGATGCCGTTGCGAAAACCACTCTTTTCAAAATTCTTGCAGGTGAGCTTGAACCCGATGAGGGAACGGTTAAATGGGGCGTTACAACCTCAAATTCATATTTCCCGTCAGATAACTCCGCATTTTTTGACGGCGTTGAGGATAACCTCATTGACTGGCTTCGCAATTATTCCGACCTTGTTTTTGAAAGCGATGTCAGAAGCTGGCTCGGAAGAATGATGTTTTCGGGCGATGATGCGCTCAAAAAAGCAAAGGTTCTCTCTGGCGGTGAAAGAGTAAGATGTATGCTCTGTAAAATGATGCTTTCGGGCGCAAATGTGCTTATCTTCGATGAGCCGACAAACCATCTTGACCTTGAATCAATCGCTTCTCTCAATGACGGTCTTATCAAATTCCCTCAAACTATTCTTTTCACATCCCACGACCACCAGTTTGTGCAGACAATAGCCGACAGAATAATAGATGTTACCACCGGAAGCCACTATGATAAGAAACTCACATATGACGAATATCTTGAAAATATAAAGAACAGCTGAAAAAGCAGAGGAAATAAAAATGATGCTTGAACTCGGAAAGAATAAAATCATCCCCGTTGTTGTAATCAACAAAATTGAGGATACGCTTCCCACAATAAATGCGCTCAAAAGCGGCGGTATCACGATAGCGGAAATCACATTCCGCACCGGATGCGCCGCCGAAGCGATAAGGCTGGCAAGCGAAAATACAAACGGCGTTATCATCGGCGCAGGAACGGTAATCAATGCAGAGCAATGCACGGATGCAATCGGTTCGGGAGCATCATTTATCGTTTCCCCGGGATTTTCCGAGGATGTTTTTGCAGTCTGTAAGGAAAAGAATATCCCCTATCTCCCGGGAGCCGTTACCGCAACCGAAATTATGAACCTCATGGCTCACGGAATTAGAACGGTTAAATTTTTCCCTGCCGAAGCCGCAGGCGGACTTGATACGATGAAAGCCCTCGCATCGGCGTTTGTCGGAGTTGATTTCATTCCGACGGGCGGAATAAATATTGATAATATGAAAAAATATCTTGAAGCTCCTTTCGTAAGAGCAATCGGCGGAAGCTGGATGCTCAAAGGCACTCCAGAAGAAATCGAAGCAAAAACAAAATCAGCCGTTGAGGAGGCAAACAGATGAAGGTTACCGCATTCGGAGAAATAATGCTCCGTTTATCGCCCGATAATCATGACAGATTTTTGCAGGAAAACTGTTTCAGAACCTATTTCGGCGGCAGTGAAGCAAATACACTCATTGCGCTTTCAAGTCTCGGAATAAATACGGCGTTTGTGACAAAGCTTCCCGAAAACGATATTGCCGATGCCTGCATCAGAGAGCTCAAGGGCAACGGTGTTGACACCTCGTTTGTTGTCAGGGGCGGCAGGAGAATAGGCATATATTACTGCGAAAACGGGTCGTCCGTCCGTGGCGGAAAGGTCATATATGACAGACAGTTTTCTTCAATCGCCGAAGCCGAAAAATCCGATTTCCGCTGGGATGAAATTCTGAAAGATAACGATATTTTCCACTTCACGGGAATAACAACCGCTTTAAGTGATGAGCTTGCTTCAACCACACTCGAAGCGGTTAAAAAAGCCAAAGAGAAAGGCATAACGGTAAGCTGTGACCTCAATTACAGAAGAACATTATGGAGCATGGAAAAGGCAAACGGAATAATGAGTGAGCTTATGAATTATGTTGACATTCTCTTTGCGAACACAGGCTCAGCGCTTGATGTTTTCGGCATAAGCGGAGAAGATGACAGAGAAGTAATGGCAAAAATCTCCGAAAAATTCGGCATAAAAACGGTTGCATTCACATTAAGGGAATGTATGAACGCCGATAAAAATATTCTCGGCGGTATTCTTCTTTCGGACGGAAAATTCCGTGCTTCAAAGAAAACCGAGGTCAATATCGTTGACCGTGTAGGCGGCGGCGACTGCTTTGATGCAGGTATTCTTTACGGAATTATCAATAAGCTTTCACCCGAAGAAACCGTTCAGTTTGCGAACGCCTGCAATGTATATAAGCACACGGTCAGGGGTGATTACTGCCGATTGAATGCGGAAGAAATAAAAGCAATCTGCTCGGGCGAAGCTGACGGCAGAATAAAAAGATAAGAGGAAACATATGAAGCTTAACGAGAGTATTGAAATATACGGCAGAATGCTTGCAAACCGTGTTGTGCTTCAGCCCATGGAGGGCTGTGACGGCAATTTTGACGGGAGCATCAGCGAGCTGACAAGGCGGAGATATCTGCGTTTTGCCGAAAGCGGAGCAGGCATAATCTGGTTTGAAGCTACCGCAACCTCAAAGGAATGCAGAGCAAATCCCCGTCAGCTTTATCTTGACGAAAGCACTCTGCCGAGCTATAAAAAGCTTCTCTGCGAAATCAGAGAAACCGCAATCGAAAAGTGCGGAAAAGCGCCCGTTATCATTCTTCAGTCAACCAACAGCGGCAGATGGAGCAAGCCAAACGGCACTCCCGAGCCGATAATCGCATATCATAATGAGCTTTGGGAAAAGGGCAAAGAAAACCTGCCCTATACCGTGGCAACCGATGAATACTGCGACGGCATTATCGAAAAATACGGAAAAGCCGCCGCTCTCGCCAAGGAAGCCGGCTTTGACGGAATTGATGTTAAATGCTGTCACGGCTATCTTTTCAACGAATTTTTAAGTGCCTTTGAAAGAAAAGGCAGATACGGCGGAAGCTTTGAAAACAGAACAAGACTTTTCTTTGACTGCATTGACGAGGTAAAAAGGAACTGCGGAGATTTATTCATAACAACAAGGCTTAACGCAACAGATACTTTCCCCTATCCTTACGGCTACGGGATAAACGCCGATAACGAAATCGACCTTACCGAAACAAAGAAAATCATTTCCGTTCTCAAAGGGAGAGGAATTGAGCTGATAAATTTAACTCTCGGCAATCCTTATCTCATTCCGCATATCAACCGTCCGTGCAAGGATGCACCCGAAAGCGCCGAAACGGGAATGGAAAGAATATATAATGTTACCAAAGAATTGCAAACCGCATTTCCCGAAATAAAATTCATTATGTCGGGTCTTTCTTTTAACGGAGAAAATTCGGTTGACTACGCCGAAAAATGTCTTGAAGAGGGTGTTGCTTCTCTTGCAGGCTTCGGCAGAATGAGCTTCTGTTATCCGCAATTCTGGAAGGACTACTGCGAAAACGGCAGGCTGAACAAAGCAAAAACCTGTCTCGGATGTGCAAAATGCACCGAGCTTATGCGTCACGGAAGCGTTACGGGCTGTCCCGTAAGAGACGGCGAAATTTATATGCCGTATTATCGCAAATATGTTCTTTCTGAGAAATAAACGGAGGGAAAATTATGCTTGCAGTTGTAACCGGCGGAAGCCGTGGAATAGGACTTGCCATAGTAAAAGAGCTGATAAGCAACGGATATAAGTGCATTGTTGCTTCAAGAAAATCAACCGATGTGCTCAATGAGCTTGTTGCTTCCGGCAAAGCGGAATTTATCGAATGCGATATTTCCTCAAAGGAATCAAGAGAAAATCTGACCGCCCGTCTTGAAGCCGTCGGAAAGGTTGATATGCTTGTTAACTGCGCCGGAGTTGCGCCGAAAGTCAGAAAAGATATGCTCGAAATAACCGAGAAAGAATTTGATTATGTGCTTGATATCAATCAGAAAGGTACATTTTTCATTTCGCAGTCGGTTGCAAATATTATGAAAAAAACGAATTCCGGCAGAATAGTTTTTATAAGCTCGATTTCCTCCTATACCGCCTCACCCGAAAGAGCACAATACTGCATCTCAAAGGCTTCGATTTCAATGTTCACCAAGCTTTTCGCCGCAAGAATGGCAGAATACGGCGTTTCGGTTTTTGAGGTTTCCCCGGGAATAATCGAAACCGATATGACCGCCTGTGTCAAAGAAAAATACGATAATCTCATCGCCGGGGGGCTTACTCCGATTAACAGAATCGGTCAACCCGAGGATGTTGCAAAGGCAGTCGGAAGCATTTCGGGCGGCAGTCTCGATTTCTGCACAGGTACGGTTATTCAGGCGGACGGAGGGTTCAGCATCAGAAGATTATGATTTACGATATAATTATTATCGGAAGCGGTGCTTCAGGCTTTGCCGCCGCCGAAAGACTTTATTCAAACGGAATAAAAAATATATGTCTGTTCAGCGAAAATATCAATTGCGGAACTTCAAGAAACGCAGGGAGCGACAAACAGACCTATTATAAGCTCGATATTTCATCGCCGTCGGGAGACAGCGTTATGAAAATGGCGAAGGATATGTTCAACGGCGGTTCGATGAACGGAAGCGATGCCTATCTTGAAACAGCAAACAGCCTGCGCTGTTTTATGCACCTTGTTGAGCTCGGTATTCCGTTTCCGAAAGACCCTTACGGAGTTTTTCACGGCTATCGGACCGACCACGACAGTACCAAAAGGGCAACCTCCGCAGGCCCTCTCACCTCAAAATTCATGACCGAAAAGCTTGAAAAGAGGGTCAGGGAATACGGTATCGAAATCCGTGACGGTTATACTGCAATAAAGCTTGCGGTTAAAAACGGCAAATGCCACGGAGCATATTTTCTGTGCGGCGGAAAAATCGTTGCCGTATCTGCTAAAGCGGTTATTCTCTGCACAGGCGCACCTGCGGCAATATATGAAAATTCGGTTTATCCGCTCGGCCATAAGGGCGCAACGGGGCTTGCAATCGAAGCCGGAGCAGAGCTTCATAATTTTCAGGAATGGCAATACGGCATAGCTTCAAAAAAATTCAGATGGAATTTATCCGGAAGTTATCAGCAGGTTATTCCCCGTTATGTTTCGGTTGATAAGAACGGAAACGAAACCGAATTCCTCACGGCACTCCCCGATTATCTCAATCTCGTTTTTCTGAAAGGCTACGAATGGCCGTTTGACAGCAACAAAACCGACGGTTCCTCGCAGATTGATATTCTCGTCTCCCGTGAAACTGCAAAGGGTAACAGGGTTTATCTTGACTATATGCACAATCCGTCCGGCTTTGATTTTTCGCTACTGAATTCCGTTTCATCGGAATATCTTAAAAAAGCGGATGCACTCGGCGATACTCCGATTGAAAGGCTTATTCAGCTCAACCCCAAAGCCTATAAGCTTTATCTGAACAACGGAATTGACCTGAAAAAGGAATATCTCGAAACAGGCGTATGCGCTCAGCACAATAACGGCGGAATAGGCGTTGATGCACACGGCGAAACAAACATAAAGGGACTTTTCTGCGCCGGAGAAGCTTCGGGCAGATTCGGCGTTTACAGACCGGGCGGTGCAGCGCTGAATGATACTCAGGTCGGAGCGCTTCTTATTTCCGATTATTTCAAAAGCTCACTTTCGGATTACTGCATTGAGGATTGCGGAAACATTCCAGAATTGCCGGAAATATCCGAAAAATCAAATGTAAATAAAATCAACAGCTATTTTGCCGCCGCAATGAGCGAATATGCGGCAAATGTGAGAAACGCCGAAAAAATAAAAGCCGTTGCGGCAGAGCTTGAAGCCCTGCTGAACAGCTTTGAAAATGAAGTCTGTATTTCATCCGCCGACGAATATTCCGATTATTTTGCACTTCATTCCGCAACCCTTTCAAGGCTTGCGCTTTGCAGAACGATACTCGGATGTGCCGAAAAATGCGGTTCACGGGGCGGCTGTATATATGTTGTAAACAATAAAAAAATTCCCGAAAACAAGGAATACAGAAAGATGATAACCGTCACTTCCGCCAACGGCGTTTCTTTCGTTCCCGTTGACGGAATTCCGACAGAGGAATATGTTTTTGAGAAATTACTGAAAGCATAAATTTTGAGACTATGGCGAAAAATCGTCATAGTCTCCTTGCATATATTGTGAATTTATGAAACAAATGCCACCGCCAGGGCAAGCAGAAGCTGACCTGCATAGTATGCGATAATATTTAATGCTTCCTTAAACCTTGACGGCTTTGAGAAAAAGTTTATGCCGAGCGTTATATCCGATACGGCGAACAGTGCGGCACCGACGGTGAGCAGTGCAAATGCCACAGGAGAGCCGCCGGACTGCATTATCATGAATCCCAGTCCCGATGCCTTAACGAGCATAAACATAAGGGCGAGAACATAGACAAAAACCGGTACGGTGAGCTTTTTGAAGCGTATTTTCAGTATCACGGTTATAATCACCACAAACAGCCAGAGTGCCGCCGTTATCACCGCTTCTTTAACCGTTAAAACCGGCGCATCGGGTGTAAATACCCTTGCGGTTGAAAGATAAGCGATAATGAAAAATACATGAGCACCGAGAAACGCACAACCGCCGATTACATATTTTATCATATTCGCTTTTCCGTGAAGCAGAACATCGCCGACCCACGAACAGCAAAAGCCGATAAGCATATAGCGGAAAAATCCAGTTCCCGTATTTCCGCTCATAAATCCGGCAAGCAGACACACTGCCACGAACATGGCAGAATTCGTCATTTTCAAAAGCATTGTTTTTGCCGTATGCCCATTAGGAACAAGACGCAGATAAACGGGTATCAGTCCGGCTACAACGATATAGCAAAGCGCAATGAGAAGCTTCAAAATATCACCCCATTAATTTTAATCAGAAATGACCGCCACGGATTTTAACGGTTATTTTGTCGCCGTTTAGATAGATAAATCCGAGAAATTCAACAATTAAATACGGAATGCGTTTGAGCATAACGATGAAATCGGAAATTTTCTTTTCCTTTGTTTTGGTTATCGTAATGCTGTCAAGCAATTCGCTGTTATCACCTCTGAAAGTCTTAACCGCCATATCGTTTCCGCTGAATTCGATTGTTGTATATGTTGCGGTGTCGCCCTCTTTGAATGTGTAAGCCGAAAACAGATTATCAAATGCCGCACCCTGGTCACAGCAGGCGTTTGAATTGAGATAAATTATTCCGTTGGGATTTTTATAGGTTTTGCCTGATTTTGCTTTTCCCACAATAAGTCCGTTCTTGATGAAATCCGACCTGCCCTGGAGATGACTGTGACCCGTCAGAACAAGGTCAACGCCGTACATATCGAATATCGGCTGGAACACCGCATTGAGAAGAATGGTTGTTTCGGGGTCAAGAGGAGAATATCCCGCACCGTAAAGAGCCTGGTGCATTGTTGCGATTTTCCATTTAACATCGGGATTTGCGGCAACCGCTTCCGCCGCCATTGCTCTGTGGTCGGTTGCGCTGGCTGAGGTTGCATCAAACACGAGATAAAGCACATCGCCGTATCTGAACCAGAAATCACGGTCAAGTCCCTCAAAGTATTTTCCGAAATATTCATTGGGCATATTCGTATAATAATTATAGGACATACCCTTTTTATCGTGGTTTCCGATTGCAAGTGCCATCGGAAGCGACTGAACATATTCGGGCATCATAAAGGTTTGCCATTCATCGGCGCTTTTTCCCGTTGAGGTGTTATCGCCCGGAGAAAGCAGGAATGAAATATCGGGATTTTTCGTAAGCGCTTCATCAAGCAGACTTTGCCAGACATAGCCTATTCTCGACTGTTCATCGGGATTATCGGTGGTTTGACCGCCTATCTGCACATCGCCCACAACCATCATTTTATAGCTGTTAAAGCCTTTTGATTCATATTTGACGGGTTCACTCCAGCCGTTTTCGGAGTGGTATGAATAATAATATGTTGTGTTTTCTTCAATTCCCTTAACCGTAACACGGCATACAAGCTGTTCATCGTTTTCGGCTTCAACGGTTTTGCCTGTAAATAACCGGGAACCGGTCATATCCTGATTTTTTGAAAGCTTAACCTCGGGATAAGCCGAATTTTTGTCTGCGTGCCATGTGAGATTAATCTCGGTCTGGTCTTTGCCTACGCAGAGAAGCGGCAGAGTGTTTGTACCGATAAGCGCTTCATACCGTCTGTTCCATTGCTCCTGCGTAAGTGACTTGCTGTCAAAAGCCGATGCGGATGCAAACATTGCCTGAAATGCAATAATCGCAGTTAAAAGCATTGCAAGCGGGCGTGTGATTTTCTTCATATCATTTCCTCCGTTCCTTGTATTTGTTTCATTATATCACAAGCCGGAGCGTAAATCCATAAAAATTAAAAAAAGTTATACCTTAATATCGGTTGCAAAAAAATTTTTTTGTTATATAATTTAGATATAAATGAAAACAAAGGAGTTCAATATGAAAAGAGCATATATAAACGGAATTATAATTGACGGAAGCGAAAATGCCAAACCGGTAAAGGGCAAAATTATTTTTACAGACGGTGAAAAGATAACCGCAATTTCCGACGACGGAGCAAGCACAGACGGTTACGAAGTTTTTGACCTTAACGGAAAATACATCCTGCCGGGTCTTATAAATATGCATGTTCATCTTGCCGGAAACGGCACTCCGCAGAAAAAGCAGAGGGATAACGCAAAGCTTGTCGGACTTCTTTTCGGAAATCCGATAACGCCTTATGCCGTTAAGCTTATGGTTGAAGCCTATGCGAAAATCGAGCTTATGAGCGGCGTTACAACAATAAGAACCGTCGGCGGTCTGCGTGATTTTGACGGAAAGCTCAGGGATAAAATAAACAGCGGCAAAAAAATCGGTCCGAGAATAATCACGAGCAATGAGGGAATTTCGGTTCCGGGCGGACATATGGCAGGTTCGGTTGCGGTTGCGGCGGAAAACATTGAACAAGCTCTTGCTCTTGTTGAAAAGGCAAAGGCTCAGAATGTTGATTTTATCAAGCTTATGATAACGGGCGGAGTGCTTGATGCAAAGGAAAAAGGCACCCCCGGTGAACTTAAAATGAAGCCCGAAACGGTTAAAGCAATCTGTGACAAGGCGCACGAATACGGCCTTAAGACCGCCGCTCATGTTGAGTCTCCCGAGGGAGTAAGAGTTGCGCTTGAAAACGGAGTTGACTCAATTGAACACGGTGCAAAGCCCGATACCGAAATAATAGATTTATTCAAAAAAAGAGGAGCGTTTCTCACCGTTACACTCTCCCCCGCTCTGCCCTATGCGCTGTTTGACAAAAGTGTTTCGCACGCTTCCGAGGTTGAGCAGTATAACGGGAACATTGTTTTTGAGGGTATTGCCGAATGTGCAAAAGCGGCGCTTGAAAACGGCATCCCCGTTGCACTCGGCAACGATGTGGGCTGTCCGTGGATAACTCAGTATGACTTTTGGAGAGAGCTTGTGCTTTTCAAAAAATATACGGGAGTATCAAACGCTTTTGCGCTGTATTGCGCAACTCTCGGAAACGCAAGGCTTGCCGGAATAGGCGATGTTACGGGTTCGATTGAGGTCGGAAAGGATGCCGATATGATAGTTGTTGCAAAAAATCCGCTTGAAAACCTCGGCGCATTGAGAAGCGTTGAAACGGTTATTGCAAGAGGTAATCTTATTGCGAAGCCGAAGGTTAAGAGAAAGGCAATAGTTGATGCCGAACTCGATAAATTTATGTGATAAGGAAAATATTATGAAACCGAAAGCAATATTCGCAGGCTCACCCGAATCAATATCAAGGGTCTACTCAGCCGGAACAAAACGGATGCTCGGCGAAAAGCTCGATTTTCTTCCCCTCATATATACCGAAAAAGAATTTTCGTGCGGAGAGCTTTCCGAACTGAAAGAGGTTGAATTTATCTTTTCCACATGGGGAATGATACCCCTTGCCGAAGCCGAAATACGCCGGTTTCTGCCATCGCTGAAAGCGGTGTTCTATGCCGCCGGAACGGTGCAGTATTTTGCAAAGCCGTTTTTAAATCTCGGGATAAAGGTTTTCTCTGCATGGGCGGCAAACGCCGTTCCCGTTGCGGAATACACCGTGGCGCAGATAATTCTCGCAAACAAAGGCTTTTTCAAGTCCGCACCGTACGCAAGCCGTGGCGAATATAAAAAAGCCTGCGCCGAATTTGAAAAATTCAAAGGAAATTACGGCGCAAGGGTCGGAATAATCGGAGCCGGAATGATAGGAAAGCTCGTCATAAATATGCTTAATAATCATGATATCAAAACGCTCACCTTTGACCCGTTTTTACCCGATGATACCGCAGAATCGCTCGGAACGGAAAAGGTGAGCCTTGAAAAACTTTTTTCTCAGTGTAATGTTATTTCAAATCACCTTGCAAACAACGCTCAGACCGCAGGGATGTTAAACGGTGCACTCTTTGAAAAAATGCTTCCGTATGCCGTGTTTCTGAATACCGGCAGAGGTGCGCAGGTGAACGAAGCCGACCTGATAAAGGTGCTCAGGAACAGACCCGATATAACGGCAATTCTTGATGTCACTTTCCCCGAGCCGCCCGAAGCGGACAGCGAATTTTATTCGCTTGAAAACTGCATTTTAACTCCGCATATCGCAGGGAGCAGCGGCGAAGAGGTAAAACGAATGTCGGAATATATGCTCAAAGAATTCGAATGCTTCATTGACGGCAAACCGACAAAATATGAAGTGACAAAAGAAATGCTGAAAACAATGGCTTGAGACGGCTTGTGATTTGCCGGCCGAGTTATAAGTCGCTTTTAACCTTTAAAAACTTCTAACATAAAAATGACTTACGGCACAATTTTCGGAATAAAATCATTGTGCAGTAAGCCATTTTTTATTTATGCCGTGACGGATTGAGAAAGCTCTCCTGCCGTTACGGTATATTTTTCTCCCGATTTAAGCCCGGGACTGCTGAAAACCACGGAGCTGAATGATTTTGCGGATTTATGCTCAAAAATAATCTTTCCCGTGCTGTCCTTAACCGTAATATCGGTTTCGGCCTTGCAGGTTGATTTAAAAGCAACATTCAGGCAGGGCTGTGCTGATTTTGAGCCGAAGCTTTCAGCCATTCCCGAAGCGCCTACGGCAATCACGGTTCCGCCGTTGCACAAAAGGCTTCCGCCGTTTTCCGTTCCCGAATCAAGAGCGCCGTCTCCGTTATTTGTCGGGCCGTCAACAGTCACATTGCCGCCCTCAATAATCAGGTCGCCGTTTGAGTCAAGCCCGTCACCGCTTGCATTAACATAAACCGTACCGCCGGAAATTCTCAGAACGGGAGAAACGCCGCTTGCATTCATTCCGTCATCGGATGCGGTGAGATTTATATTTCCGCCCCTGATATCAATAATATTCGCTTCCATTCCCTCAATTGAACGGCTTACTGTTATATCTCCTGCCGTAACCGTCAATTCACCGTCGGTGTGAATGCCGTCATCTGCCGAAGAGATATTCACCGTGCCGCCGGAAATCGTAAGCTTATTTCCGCTTTTCAGACCCTTTGCACTCTTTGAAGTATCATCGGATTTGTTTTTGAATGCTTCCTTAAAATCCTGCATTTTTTCGCCGTTATTTTCAAAATCGGGTCTGCCAAAGCCTTCTTCTCCATCCGGCTTCATATCGGGTTTGCCGAAACCCTCTTCTCCGCCGGACTGCATTTCACGCTTTCCGCCGTTTCTTCCCATACGCATCTCTCCGCCCGGCATTTCAGGAGGTTCTTCGCCGAAATCGGGCATCTCTCCGCCCGGCATTTCGAGAGGTTCTTCTCCGAAATCGGGCATCTCTCCGCCCGGCATTTCGGGTATATTTTCGGCGGTCTGCATCGCTTCTGCTTCATTGCCGGATTTGACTGTTATGTTTCCGTCGGCAATATTCAGATTATTCTGCGCCTGAGCGCCGTCACCGAATGAGGTTACGGAAACATCGCCGCCCGTTATATCAATATTTCCGAGCGTTGTATCTTCATCGTTTTCGCATTTTAATCCGTCATTGCCGCAAATAATATTTATTTTGCCGTCAATGATACTCAGATTATCGTTTGCTTTTATACCGTTGTTTACGGCGCTTACTTCTACCGTTCCGCCGAGAATAACCGCTTCATCAGCCGAAGCAATACCGTTATTTATATATCCGCCGATATTCAATATTCCGCTTCCGCCGATTGAAAGGTCGGATTTTGAATAGAGCGCCGCCCCCGAAGCCGAAAAGCTTTCATCGGTTTCGGTTATTTCGCATTCAGCGCCGCTTTTCAGCGAATTAACGCTGTTTTCCGCAAGAAAAACAGCAATATGCGCCGCCTTTATTCCGTCAATTGCCGCCGACCCCGAGCATAAAATATCAGCTCCGTCAAGTATCAGTATCACTTCATCATCGCAGTTGACGCCGATACTGCCGTCCGAAATTTTTCCGCTTATGCGGTAAGCTCCGCCCGAGGTTATTTCCGCTCTGTTTCCGTTTACGGTTACACCCGATTTATCGGCGGTTATTCCGCTGTCGGAAAGAGAAACATTGCATACCGAAGCATTTTCCGCAATTTGCATAAGTCTCATGGCCGTTTCGATAACCGAGGTGTCACCGTTTCCGTTTTCGGGAACTTTTTTATTTCCGAAGCGCACGCAGTATATCACCGCACCGGCAAGTACGAGTGCAATAACCGCTGTCAGAATATATTTCGCCTTTTTATTCATCAGAGCATTTCCCTTTCGGCTTCATAATTCATAACCGTAACACCGAGATTTGCGTTCTTTTCCCTTATGGCATCAAGCATTTCTTTTGTAAATGTACCGCCCGGAAGAGTAACTTTGTATGTAACCTCAATAAGGCTTCCGAGATTGACGGTTTTTATTTTGTATATTGAAGATTTTATGCCGTATTTATTGAAGACATCATCAAAAAGTCCCGAATAGTCATAATCCTCGGGAATGGTTATGCGAAGAAGCTTTTCATTTGCGCTTTCTCCGAAATGAGTAACGGCAAGCAAAATAACGAGCAGGGCAACAACTGCAAAGAATATAACCGCTATTACGATATATCCCATTCCTATGATAACGCCGAGTGTCATAACGGCAAATATTGCGCTTATCTCTCTGCCCGTTCCGGCAATGCTTCTGAATCTTACGAGCGTAAAGCCGCCTGCAACCGCAACCGCAACGCCGAGGTTACCGTTTATCATCATAACCACCATACTCATCGCAACGGGAAGCAGCACCAGAGTGAGTGCAAACGAGGATGAGCACTTATTTTTAAAAGAAAAAACAAGCGCCGTAAGAATTCCCAAAACGAGCGCACAGACAAGGCTGATAATAAGCCCCTGAATTGTTATCGGAGTTGTAAGAATACTGTTTAACATAATGCAATTTTCTCTCTTTCGTTGATTTTTTTCGGAGCAATGTGCAAAGAATAACAGGCTCCCACCTTTGAAAACGGAGCCTGATAAATATTCAGCTCATTCAGTTTTTCAAGAAGCCAATCGGGTATTCCCGAGGTTGATTTTATTTCCAGAATAATTTCGTCTTCGTCAAGTATCGGGTTCATTCCGCTTTTGTCGGGGTATTCGGGACTTTGAGTGCGGTATTTCAAATCGGTATCAACCGTTACCCGGAAATCCTCATTATCCTTTCCGAACATTGCCGTTCTGAAATAGGTAAGATATACCATGGGCTTCGGATTATATCTTCTCACAAATTCCAGAATTTCTTTTTCAATCTGCCGCTGGGATGAAAATATTTCTTCTCCCTCAAGCAGTTTTTTTGCCTTTCCGAAAGGAACGCATATCCGTCTTTTATACCCTATGCCGTTGTATTTCCGCTTTATTTCAACAAACACTTCGGCATCCTCATCGGGCAGACCGTAGCTTCTTATTCTGAGCTTTTCTTTGAATTTCGGCCGTTCAATTGATTTCCTTATCAGCGCATAATCCGGCGTATCATAATATATGTTGCAGATTATGCTTTTCCCGTGTTCATCATATTTCATATTTTCTTCAAGCACGGGCAGTAATTCCCGATATTGACGGGAATTTATTCTGAATTTTTTCTCGATTCTTTCAAATCTGATACCGTTCTGCACACCGTTCACCCCCTTTCTGCAAGCAAATCTTATACGGTGGAAATTAATTCCGGATTAAAATTTCTTTAATTTTCCGATAAGATTTTCTGAACTTTCCGAAAAGAGATTATGAACTTTCTGCGAAGTACTGCATTACTTTGTTTGAAACATTAACTGCGGTTTTCATTCCCGAGCCTGCGTTTTCCGCCACGCAGACCACGGCAAGCGGCAAACCGTTCCGCTTTGAATAGCCAACAAACCACGAATGGCTCTCTGCCCCGTCAATCTGCGCAGTTCCCGTTTTTCCGCACATCACAAGATTGGGGAAACGGTCATCACCGTATTCATCTTCAACATTAGAGCGCAGAAGCTCATCAAGCTTTGCCGCAACCGCCGGGTCAATTTTTACAACCGTTTCGGGAAGTCTGCCCACAAGACTGCTGACCGTTCCGGCGGACTTTATTCTGTCCGGCGCACAGCCGCTTCCTCCGTTTGCTATCGCTCCGGCTATCATCAGGAAATGTGTGGGATTAACCAGCGTTGTGGACTGTCCTATTCCCGCCCAGCCAAGCTCGGATTTGCTTGATTTTGACGGTGAAAAACTGCTTTTCGCTATTCTGATTTCCTTTGCGTAAAGCTGAGAATTAAAGCCCATTGAATTTGCCGTTTCGAGCAGCTTATCCGCTCCGAGCTCAACGGCAATCTGAGCAAAAGCACAGTTGCAGGATTTATTCATGGCTTCACGGAAATCAACCTCTCCGTGAACTCCGTTGCAGATAACCGTTCCGTCACCTGTCTTATATTCGCCCGTGCATTCAAAGGTTCTTGAATAAATATCTGGCATATTCTGTATGGCGCAGGCGGCGGTGACTATTTTCATTATCGAACCCGGCGTATAAACTCCGGAAACCGCTTTATCGAGAAAAACTCCGTCGAATTTCGGATTGGTCAGCAAATCCTCCGGAACATTTTTCACATCGTATGCCGGCTTTGAAACACTGCAAAGAAGCTGACCCGTTTTATAGTTATAAACCGCAACGGCGCCGTTATAATTTCCGAGTGCCTTATATGCGATAAGGTTCGCTTCGCTGTCGATATTCAGCGTTATATCCGTTCCCGTGCCGTCCTTTTTGAGCTTATATATTCCGTTTACGAGGTTATATCCCGAGAGCACATCACGGTACATATAGTGTGTTCCGGTTGAGATATATCCCGAGGTATCTCCCACAATATGAAGCACCGCTTTTCGCATATCGGCGCTCTTTGCGAATATGCGCTCATTATCCTCACTTTCGGCAAGAATTTCGCCGTTTCTGTCTTTTATTCTGCCTGCGTTGACTATCGTTCCGTTACTGTAAATATGTCTGTTCGCCTTGTTTGCCGCCCACTCGGGACCGTGCATCACAAGCTGAGAAATAAATATAACCGTTCCGGCAAGAAAAGCAATAATCAGCGCATAGATTACGGCGGCTCTTTTTGCAGTTATTTTCATGCCGCACCGCCTTTCTTTTTACCGACCTTTATATCTGCCGGAGGAAGCGGAGGAGTGAAATGCGCTCCTGCGGCACGGATATATGCCAGAAGTCCCCATGAGCAAAGCATACTCGAACCGCCCCTGCTCACAAACGGCAGAGTGACACCCGTGAGCGGAAGCAAATCCGTTATTCCGAAAACATTCAGAGAAAGCTGGAAAAGAAGCATTCCGGCAGCCGAGACCGCCGCTATCGTATAAAATGTTGAGCCCGAGCTCTTTGCCGACCTTATCGCAAAAAATGCAATTCCGGCAAAGCTGAGGAGTATGGCAATTCCGATAATAAGTCCCCATTCCTCGCATACAAGTCCGAAAACAAGGTCGGTTGAAGCGGCATAAACATTTCTCAGCTTTCCCTCGCCTATGCCGAGCCCGAAAAGCCCTCCGCAGGCGGAATAAATCAGCACTCTCGTCTGCTGATATCCCGAAGTATCAATAAAATCCCAAACATGGCGGTAAGCCGCAAATCGGTTTGCAACATAGGGCTTGAAATAAATTATCAGCAGTGCGCCCATAAATGCGGCGGCACATATGAATATTATCGTTCTTATATCTCCCGAGCGCATAAACGCAATGAGAATAAATGTGAAGAAGAATATCAGCGCAGTGCCGAAATCCTTGATAAGAAACAGAAATCCCACGCACGCCATCGAATAGAGAATATACCGGGTAAGGCTGGCGCTTGAAATCAGTTTTTCAAGCGAAACCGCACCCACGAGAATAAACGCTATCTTAACAAGCTCCGAGGGCTGAATTGAGAAGAAACCGAGGTCAATCCAGTTAAGCGTTCCGTTAACCGTTTTGGCAAGCACAAGGTTTGCCCCGAGCACCAGAAGAGAACACACGGCGGCAGGATATCTGAGTGCACACGCAATATTGAAATCCTTTATCAGCGCAAGCATAACAAGATAAACCGCAAGTCCCATGGCAATTGCGATTACCTGCTTTAAGGCATAGCTTTCGCTGAAGCCGGCGCACACGGTAAGCCCTATTCCCGAGAGAAAAAAGGCTATCGCTTCAAGCTCAAAATAATCCGTTCCGGTTATAACCGTTCCGATAAGCATATAAACCCATTCAGCCGCAATATATCCGAGAAAAATATAAACAAGGTTCATATTCGGCTCTTTATCACGCAGGATAACACACGCCGCACTCAAAGCCTGAAAAACCGTCATCAGAAGCATAACGGTTATCTGTTTGAACCTCGGCTGACTCTTTGAGCTCATGCGTATCACATCCTTTGCTTTTTTCTTTTATCATATCATATGTGTCGAAGTTTAGCAAACAATTATTTTAAAATTATTAACAAAACGCATATTTTTGTTTAAATTTTTCCGTGTTTAATCAGAGTATGAAACATAAATTCACACTTCCGAATATAATGTTACCGGCGGATGTCTATATTATTTTAAAAATATATTGCAAGTGCCGCCGAAATAGTGTATAATGATTAGAATATAATAGGGATTTATCGGTTTTTAACGATGTAGTGCCGATAGGAGGAAAACATTAATGGAGGCCTACTTTGATAACAGTGCAACTACTGCGCCCTGCGCCGAAGCAATTGAAGCCGTTCATTCCGCTTTAACGGAATACTGGGGAAACCCCTCTTCGCTTCACCGCTCCGGCAATAAAGCAAAAGAGCTGCTTGATTTTTCACGGGAAAGCATAGCAAAACGCCTTTCATGCAGTCCCGAAGAAATATTTTTCACTTCCGGCGGAACGGAAAGCAACAATCTCGCCGCTATCGGAGCCGCTCATCAGATGAAGCGCTTCGGCAAAAGAATAGTCGCCACAAGCGTTGAACATCCGAGCATAGATGAAACTCTCAACCGTCTTGAAGAAGAGGGCTTTGAGGTAATCAGGCTCAAGGTTGACGGTTACGGCAAAATCAGCGAGCGTGACCTTTTCGCCGCAGTTAATTCAAACACAATTCTCATAACAATGATGCTTGTCAACAACGAGGTCGGAACGATAATGCCCGTTGCCTCGGCCAGAAGAGCCGCTACGGCGGCACGCTCCCCTGCGCTGATACATTGCGATGCGGTTCAGGCATTCGGAAAAATGCCGATAAAGCCTGCCGCTCTCGGTGTTGACCTGATGACAATAAGCTCCCATAAAATACACGGCCCGAAAGGCGTGGGAGCGCTCTATATCCGCAAGGGCGTTAAAATCAAGCCCCGTACACACGGCGGAGCGCAGGAAATGAAAATAAGACCGGGAACGGAAGCCATGCCCGCAATTGCCGGATTTGGTGCGGCGGCAAGAGCCCTGCCCGACCCACGCAAAGAGCTCGAGCATATTACAATGCTTCGTGATTATATGGTTTCACGCCTTACCCGGCTTGACGGAGTGGTTATCAACTCTCCGCCCGATGCTCTCCCGTTTGTTACGAATATTTCCGTTATCGGAACAAAATCCGAACCAATGCTCAATTTCCTTTCCGGCAGAGGAATATCGGTTTCAAGCGGTTCGGCATGCTCAAAAGGCAAAAAGAGCCATGTTCTCACAAGAATGAACCTCGACCCGAAAAGGCTTGAAAGTCCGCTGAGAATAAGCTTTTCAAGATTTACAACCCTTGACGAGATTGATTATCTCGTTGACAGTATCGCAGAGGGCAAGAGACAGATAAGACAAATAAAATAATTTTTTAAAATTCCGGAGCAGAAATAATGAAAGAAGTTATACTGATAAAAAACGGTGAGCTTGCCCTCAAAGGGCTCAACAGAAGTACCTTTGAGGATATGCTCATCAAGAATATGCGCCGCAGACTCGAAAGCGTGGGCAAATTCACCTTTAACCGTGCGCAGTCAACGATTGTTGCCGTTCCCGAGGATGAATATACCGACCTTGACGAAGCGGTTGAACGCATTAAAAAGGTTTTCGGCATTGCCGCATTTTCCAGAGCGGCAGCAGTTGAAAAGGATTTTGACATAATTCTAAAAAGTGCAGAGGAATATCTTGCCGATGAGCTTCTCGGCGCAAGAACCTTTAAGGTTGAAGCCAAGCGCTCGGATAAAAGATTTCCGATGAATTCTCCGCAGATATGCGCCGAACTCGGCGGTTATCTGCTCTCGAAATTCCCGCATCTCTCCGTTGATGTTCATAATCCCGAGCTTACGGTGAATGTTGAGATAAGAGATACTCAGGCTTATATTCACGGCAAACAGATTAAGGGCGCAGGCGGTATGCCCACCGGAAGCGCAGGCAAAGCGGCTCTGCTCATTTCGGGCGGAATAGACAGCCCTGTTGCCGGATATATGATGGCAAAAAGAGGTCTGGAGCTTACGGCGGTTCATTTTGCTTCACCACCGTACACAAGTGAGAGAGCCGAGCAAAAGGTTCATTCGCTCTTAAAGCAGGTCAGCAGATATTCCGGCAGAATAGGTCTCTGGGTAGTGCCGTTTACCGAAACTCAGGAGCTTATAAAGGATAACTGCCCCGAGGATATTTTCACCGTTATTATGAGACGAATGATGATGAGAGTGGCTCAAATCATCGCCGCAAGAGAAAAAGCCGGTGCGCTCATAACCGGTGAAAGCGTGGGTCAGGTTGCAAGTCAGACAATGCCTGCCATTGCCTGCACCGATGCCGTTTGCGAAATACCCGTTTTCCGTCCTCTTATCGGAATGGACAAGGACGAGGTTGTTATAATATCGAGAAAAATCGAAACCTTTGATATATCCATTCTTCCCTATGAGGATTGCTGTACGGTGTTCACTCCGAAGCATCCGAGAACCCGTCCTGCCATAGATTATGTTGAAGAGTGCGAAAAAGCGCTCGAGGTTGAAAGACTTGTTAACGAAGCGGCTCAGAACGCAAGATTTGTTCCGATAAACGCTTATTAAAGGAGACACCATGGCTGTTTGCGAAATTCTTTCCGTGGGAACCGAAATTCTTCTCGGCGATATACTTGATACAAATTCGAGATTTCTCTCGGTTGAGCTTGCAAAGCTCGGCATATCCGTTCTGCATCACACAACGGTGGGAGACAATCCCGAGCGGCTCGGGGAAGCCGTAAGAACAGCCCTCAAAAGAAGCGATATTGTTATCGCAACCGGAGGTCTCGGCCCCACGGCGGACGATATAACCCGTGACATCTGCTGTAAGGAAGCAGGCTTTGAGCTTGTTCTTGACGAAACCATTCTCGGCGGTATCAGGGCATATTTTGACAAAAAAGGCACGGATATGCCCGAAACCAACGCAAGACAGGCATTCGTTCCCGTAGGCGGAACGGTTTTCGAAAACGAAAACGGCACTGCTCCGGGTCTCGGTCTTAAGAAAGACGGCAAATGCGTTATAATGCTTCCGGGACCGCCCTATGAAATGGCACCGATGTTTACGAAAAGCGTTATACCGTTCATAAAGGAATATTCAAACGGTATAATCGTTTCACACACAATCAGAACAATGAAAATCGGCGAAAGCGCCATGGCTGAAAAGGTTTCCGACCTGCTTGAAAACTCAAATCCCACCCTTGCGCCCTATGCCAAAATGGGTGAAGCTCTGCTGAGGGTTACCGCAAAGGCAGACACAAAGGATGAAGCGGAAAAGCTGTGCGTTCCCGTTATTGACGAGGTTTGCCGCAGGCTCGGTTCATATGTTTACGGAATAGACAACGAAAATATAGAAAGCAGAGTGGTTGCCCTGCTCAAAGAAAATCATCTTAAGCTTGCAACCGCAGAAAGCTGTACCGCCGGATATATCCCTAAAAGAATAACGGATATCCCCGGGGCTAGCTCCGTTTTCGAATACGGAGCGGTTACATATTCAAACGCCGTTAAAGAAAAGGTTCTCGGCGTAAAGCATTCAACGCTTGAAGCCTTCGGAGCGGTCAGCCCCGAAACCGCAAAGGAGATGGCGGCCGGAATAAGAAAAATTTCCGGGGCGGATATCGGCATTTCCGTAACCGGAATTGCAGGTCCCGACTCCGATAACTCGGGCAAGCCGGCAGGACTTATTTATGTTGCGATTGATGCCGACGGCTATTCGCAGTGCGAAAAGGTTGAAACCGGCAGAAACGACAGAGAATACAACAGATATGTGAGCGCTTCACGGGCGCTTAATCTGGTAAGAATATATATTGAAAACAAGTGAGGACAAAAGATGAAATCGGGTAAAATCATTGCCGCCCTCTGTGCGGTGTTTGCGGTTGTCGCCATAGTGTTCGGCGTTCTGACCGTGATGAATATCACAAAAGAGAAAAATCCTCAGACCGTTGCGGAAAATGCTTCGTCGGAGCTTATAATGAATATGGAAGTAAATTATGATGCTCCTGCGGAAATGCTGAAAAATGTTGTTTCGAACAGCGCAAAGGAAACGCAGTATCCCGACGGTATTCTCGAAAATCTTAAGCCTGCCTATGCGGTAAATCACGACCTTGCAGGCTATCTCGCCATTCCGGGAACGGAGCTGAGCACGGCGATAGTTAAGGCATCGGATAACAATTTTTATCTGAAAAGAGATTTTTATAAGCGCAGTACATCCGATATCACCTCAACGAATTACGGCAATGTTTATCTTGATTACCGGTGCGGAGTTGATTATCTTTCAAAGAATACAATTCTTTACGGCCATACCACGGGCAGGCTGAGCGGTGTTCCCAATCAGGCATTCCGTTCGCTCTATGACTATAAGAATAAAAAAACATTTATCAAGTCCCCGATTATAAAATACAGCACGCTCTATGAGGAATATACATTTAAAATATGCGCCGTATTTCTCACCACAACCGAGGGCTCAGCCGATTCGGGATATGTTTTCAACTATATCTATCCCGATATGTCAGATTCGAATATGACGGGCTATATAGAGCAGGTAAAGCAGAGACAGCTCTATGAAACGGGAGTTACGCTTGAACCAACCGACAAGGTTATAACTCTTTCAACCTGCATTTATGATTACGGCAAGAGCGTTGATACAAGACTTGTTGTAGTGGGCAGACTTCTTCACGAGGGTGAAAGTGAAAGCATTGACCAATCTCTCGTAAAGGACAACCCGAATTACAGAAGACCGCAGATATGGTACAGCGGAAAGGGCATTGAAAATCCGTATAAGGATTCAAGAAGCTGGCAGCCCTCTCCGAATCAATAACGGAAACGGAGGTATTTTTATGGATAATATGAACAAAAACCGTGATGACGGACTTACCGAAATTGATATCGGCAATCTTCTCGGCAAAAACGGCAAAGACCCCACTCTCTATGACGGGTTTCACGAGGATATTCAGAAAACCGAAAAGAGCCTTGAAAGCGAGCTTCAAAGTCTCTATGACGATATAATGAGCAGTGGGCCGGCAACAATCGTTCCAAAGCCCATATCCGTTATTGCTTCGGAGCAGAAGAAGCCGGAGCCTGAAAAGGAAGAAGTAAAGCCGCAGAAAAGCTGGGGAACGGATTTTGATGACCTTGAAGCGCCGTCCGCTCCGATTGAAAAGAAACCGGAGCCGCCGAAAGCAAAGCCTGTTCCGAAAACGGAACCCCAAAAGCCGTCCGCTCCCGTTGAGGACTCAAAGGACGATATATTCAGCCTGATAGCTTCTCTCAAATCGGATACGGAAAAAGAAAAAGGCTTCGGAGATATTCTTTCCGAAATAGAAGCAAACCCCGAAATGAATTCCGCAAAGCCGCAGGAAGCTCCCAAACCGAAACCGGTTCAGAAAGCGGTTGTTCCCGAAATAAAGAAAACCGCTCCTGCCGCACCGAAGGCGGAGAAAAAATTCACCGTTAACATTCCCGAACCGAGCGAAACGATTGAGGTTGAAAATATTTTTGCGGAGAAAAAGCCGCAGAAGGTTCAGAAACCGAAGAAACCGGATAACAAAAAAAGCGAAGACGGTAAAATGCCGACAAGTGAAATAATCAGAAGAGTTGTGCTCACCGTTTCAATAATAGTTATCGTCATAAGCTCCGGCGTATTGGTTAACACCTATATCATTCAGCCCTATCTCTTTAAGAAAAATTCTCAGGATATAGTTGATAATTTTGATGTTGACAATACCGAGGTTGTTTCCGACAACGCTTCATCGGAAGACGGCGAATATCCCGAGGGTATGCTCGCAAAGTATAAAAATCTTTATGATATAAACAGCGATGTTGCCGGCTGGATTTCAATTCCGGGTCTTGAAATAAATCTTCCGATTGCCAAGGGCAAGGATAACAGCTATTACCTTCATAGAAATATATATAAGAAATATACCGATTACGGCGTTCCGTATTTTGATTTCAGAATGAACGACCTCAAAAATCTTCATCGTAACAATGTTATTTACGGTCACAATATGCGCCATGATGACCTCATTTTCGGTATGCTCGAAAATTATCGCAAAATAGAGTATTTCAAGAAGAACCCCGTTATCGAATGTAACACTATTTACGGCGACCACACCTGGTTCATCTGTGCCGTGTTTATGACAAATTCAAGGGCGGCTCAGGATAACGGCTATATCTTCCCCTATAACTTCATCGACATTGATGACGGCAAGTTCATGGATTATATCAGCGAAATAAAGAAAAGGTCATTCTATGACACGGGTGTTGATGTAAATATTAACGATAAGCTTCTCACTCTCTCCACCTGCTGCTATGACTTCAGCGATGCAAGACTTGTTGTTGTGGCAAGAGAAAAGAGAGCAAACGAAAGCGCAAATATTGATGTTTCTTCGGCAATATTAAACCCGAACCCGAAATATCCTCAGGCATGGTACGATGCAAACGGAAAATCAAATCCGTATGTCAATGACACAAGATGGTAAAATTTAAAATATAAGGAATGGTGATATTCATGTCAGGAAAGGTGTGCATTTTCACTCTCAACGCCGAAAGCGCAGAGAATTCCGCAGCCAATCTGAAGCAAAGAGTATCTGAAAAAAAATTAAATCCAGTATGCCGTGATTTTTCAAAGGAAGATGAATTTGCAATTGAAGCGGCTTCTGCCAAGGGTACGGTTATTGCCGCCTGCCCGAAAGACAGCTTCTGCAATACGAAGCTTGCCGTTTTGCAGGCTCTTTCCGTAAAAATAAGCAAAAGCTCATCTGTAATTGCGGCAATAGGTGAAAGCACTTCCGAAAATCAGACCGAATATAATGTTCATACCGCCATTCCCGAAAACGGAAAGGCTTATCTGTCGACAGACGGTATGTATTCCGGCTTTTCCTGCTCCACGGAAAACGGCACTCTGTTTTTCATTCCTCTGGATGAAAAGAAAACCGATGAAGTGCTTGAAAGCGGTATGCTCAATGCAATTCTGAGAGCAAGCGGCGAAAAGCCGCAAAGTGCGGTTGCCGATTTCCAAAAACGAATTAAGAATATCATAAGCAACGGGAAAACCATCGGTGTTGCCGACAGCGCAGGAGCAAAACCGTTTCTTGCCGCCGCTTCGTCTGTTGAGGGTTGGGACAAAATCTTCAAGGCAGATTTCGTCAAGCTTGAAAAAGAAGCAAGCGAAACCGCTGAAGAATATTCGGCAAGGTGCGCCCGTGAAGCCAAGGAATCAAGCGGCGCAGAGCTCGGAATAAGCATTTCCGATATCACCGTTGACGATGAAAACAATTCGTTTATTGCCGTTAGCGTTGCAGATTCCGAAAGGGCAAAAGGTGCAAAGATTTACAGCAAGGACGAGGATGAAAGCGATAAAATGCTCGTCTCCGCTTCGATTGTTAAGCTCTGCGAAATGCTTGACGAATTTTCCGAAAACGGTATTCCCGTTCCGCCTGAAAATTCCAAAATCAGAAGCCATACTCCCCTGCTGATAATCCTTATCGGTGTTCTTATTGCAATGGTAGTCTGCGCCGTGATAGCAATAAGCTCCTTTGCAAGCAGGGACAAGCTCTCCGCCAATGCCGTTCAGGCGGCAAATCTTGCGGTTACGCAGGAGGAAACCGACCCCCGTGGCGGAGTAGGACTTGACGAATTCGAAATTGAATCCGAAACAGAAACAACCGAAGCACCGTCAACCGTTCTCACAACGGTTATGAAAACCACCGCAAAATCTGCAACAACCGCCGCAAAGCTTACGACAATAGTAACAACAATAAAAGAGGTTATCACCACCAAGGCGGCAACTACCAAAGCCGCAACAACCGCACCGTACTCAACGGCAAAGGTTACAACAACCGTTAAATCAACGGAGTCAACCACCGATAAATCCGAGCAGTCAACAACCAAAAAGGCCGAAGCTTCAACAACCAAGACATCCGGCGAAACAAACTCCGGCGGCAAATGGATATTTAAAACCTACGGTTGGGGGCATGCGGTCGGTATGAGCCAGCAGGGTGCAATCGCAATGGCGAAAAGCGGTTCATCATATATAGATATTCTTCAGAATTATTTCCCGGGGACCTCGGTCAAAACCGACCCGTCAACTCCGAAAACCGTAAAATACGGCGATAAGTCCATTCCGATTGTTGAATATCTCTGCAGAACGGCATATGCCGAAATCGGTGACAGCGCCGGCGAAGAAGCTCTTAAAGCTCAGCTCGTATGCGCCTATACCTTTGCAAAATATTATAAATTCAATGTTGCATCGGACAGACACGCCTATAAATCCGAATACGCCTATAAAGATAAAAAATTATACAGAGCCTGCCTTTCCGTGCTCGGAATGAGTTCGGAATCGGATACTCCGAAGGCAAAATATGTTGATTATAACGGTTCTGCGGCATTTACCTGCTATTTTGACTGCTGTGCCGGAAAAACCACCTCGGCAGACAGCGTATGGGGCGGCGGAGAAAAATATCCCTACCTTAAGGGCGGATGTATCAGCCCCGAAACGGTCAGCGAAAGAACAGTTGAAATAACCGTTCCTCAGATGAAAAAATATATCGAGTCTTACGCAAAGGATAACGGAAAAACCGTTCATCTTGACGGCAACCCGGAAAACTGGCTCGAAATTCTCTCCCACGATTCGGCTTACAGCAGTACGGTCGGATATGTTGACAAAATAAGAATCGGAGATTTAACCGTCAGAGGAAACGCATTCAGATGCAATGTTGTCGATTTTGCGCTCCGTTCCCACTGCTTCTCAATGGAATTTGTGAAATAAGAGTTCAGGGCTTGTGAAATCCACAAGCCCTTTATTCATTCTTCATATGCAATATTCAGCACGGCGAGGGGGTCGGCGGTTTTGTTGTTTACGGTAACCTCAATATGCAGGTGGTCACCGTCTGCCGCTTCAATCGGGATTGTGCCGAGTGATGCGATTTTATCGCCCTGCTTTACCTTTGTTCCCTCTTTCAGACAGCTTTCATATGCAAGTCCGCAGTATTTCACGATTATACCGTTCCCGTGGTCAATCTCCGCAATTCCGCCCCAGAAGCTGTCATCGGTTACGGAAATCACTGTTCCGTCTGCCGCCGCCGCAACGCTGTTGCCTGCGCTTCCGCCGAAATCAACTCCGTTATGCACACGCCAATCCCCCATTGTTGCCGAGCGCACCATTTCACCGTCGCTGAAATCCTTTATGATATCCTTACCCATCGGGAGCTGAAACTCCGGCTGCTTTGCCTTTTCGGTTGTTTCTTCACGGGTTCTTTCGTCCGCAATACCGGTTACTGCGGCATTAACCTTGCCGGTCAGCGGCTCATCCTCGGGGTCGCTCCATTCAACGGTTATGCGTTTAAACGATTCTTCGGGCTTAACCTCGATATCCGGCTTTGGAGAACGCAGGCTCACAACCGTTCCCACTCCGACGGCAAGAAGACTCACGAACAAAGCAATGTAGATATTTGAATATTTCATTCTTTTCATTTCAGAACCTCTTTTCAATTTTATATAAATATTCTGTGTTAATATACCTCTGCTTATTCTTTTCGGGTAAATTTTCCGAAAAAAAGAAAGAATAAGCGGAATTTTTTTCAAAATTCTCTTGATACTTGTGCTTATTTCTGCGATAATATATAGGTATTATTATAAATATTATTATAGGAGTGTGTTTCCTTTGGATAATCAAAAGCTTGCTCAGCTTCTCTTTCCGCAAATAACAAAAACTCCCGAGGAGCTTGAAAATATCTATCCCTCAAGAAATCTGCCCGAGGGTGCAAGAGTAACCCGTTTTGCACCGTCACCCACGGGATATCTGCATATCGGCGGACTTTTCGGTGCGCTTGTTGATGTGCTCACCGCTAAGGTTTCGGGCGGCGTATCATTTTTAAGAATTGAAGATACCGATAAAAAGCGTGAGATTGATGACGGCGTTTCGGCTATCACGGGCGGTCTCGGTGCATTCGGCGTTGAATTTGACGAGGGTGTAACGGGATTTTCAACCGAAAAAGGCGATTACGGTCCGTATATGCAAAGCAAGAGAGTTGAAATTTATCAAACCGTTGCGAAATCGCTTGTTGAAAAAGGACTTGCCTATCCCTGCTTCTGCACCTCTGAGGAGCTTTCGGCACTTCGTGAAAAGCAGGAAGCCGAAGGAGCACTCATAAGAGGATATTTCGGCAAATATGCAAAATGCCGTTCACTCACCTATGAAGAGATTGAAGAAAAGATAAATAACGGCGAACAGTGGGTTCTGCGTTTCCGCTCCGACGGAGACGAAAACAAGCGCATCACCTTTGAGGATATGATAAGAGGAAAAATCGAGATGCCCGAAAACATCATTGATGAAGTGCTTCTCAAATCCGACGGCATTCCGACCTATCATTTCGCCCATGTATGTGATGACCACCTTATGAGAACAACCCATGTTATCAGAGGTGAGGAATGGATATCATCCGTTCCGAAGCATATAGCTCTTTTCCGTGCCTGCGGCTATAAAGCTCCTAAATTCGCACATACTCCGCAGGTTATGAAGATTGACGAGGAAACCGGCGACAAGCGCAAGCTTTCAAAGAGAAAAGACCCCGAAGCGGCGGTAAGCTACTTTGTTGAAGAGGGCTTCCCGAAGGAAAGCCTTATAGAATATCTGCTCACTCTCATAAGCTCCGGCTTTGAGGATTGGCGCAGAGCAAACCCGTCGGTTCCTGCCATGGAATATCCGTTCAACCTCAAAAAAATGGCTTCAAGCGGCTGTCTGTTTGACCTTATCAAGCTAAACGATGTAAGCAAGAATGTTATTTCCGTTATGAGCGCCGCTCAGGTTTATGAAGCAGTTGCGGAATGGGCAAAGGTTTATGATGAAGAATTTTATAAAATCTTCACTGCCGACCCCGGATTTTCAACTGCCGCCGTCAATATAGACAGAGAAAATCCGAAGCCCCGTAAGGATATTGCAAAATGGAGCGAGGTAAAAGATTATTTTGCCTATCTCTATAAACCGCTTTACACTCCCGACTGCACTCTGCCCGAAAATATATCAAAGGCGGATGCGGCGGAAATAGTTAAGGCATATTCGGAAATTTTCTCGCTTGATGACGATAAAGACCAATGGTTTGCAAAAATAAAGGATATGTGTGCTCCGCTCGGATTTACCCCGAATGTTAAGGAATACAAAAAAACTCCCGAGCTTTTCAAGGGCCATGTCGGAGATATTTCAACGGTTATCCGCATTGCGCTCACCTCACGCAGAAACACTCCCGACCTTTATTCGATTATGAAGCTTCTCGGCGCAGACGAAATAAAGGCACGCCTTGCCGAAGCGCTTGAAAGCTTTTCAAAATAAACCCGAAAGGAAAAAAATTATGGACGAAGTAATATCCAATTCAAATTTTATATATGATTTCATTGATGAAGACCTTGCAAACGGCGTTAACACAAGAATTCAGACCCGTTTTCCGCCGGAGCCTAACGGCTATCTGCATATCGGCCACGCAAAGGCAATCTGCATAGATTTCAGTACTGCCGAAAAATACGGCGGTCTGTGCAACCTCCGCCTTGACGATACCAACCCGTCAAAGGAGGATGTTGAATATGTTGATGCCATCAAAGAGGATATCGAATGGCTCGGCTATAAATGGAATAAGGTTCTTTATGCTTCAAGCTATTTCGATTTTATCTATGAATGCGCAATAAAGCTTATCAAAAAGGGCAAGGCTTATGTATGTGACCTTTCAGCCGACGAGATAAGAGAATACAGAGGAACGCTCACCGAGCCCGGCAAAAACAGTCCTTACAGAGAGCGTTCAATCGAAGAAAACCTTGACCTTTTCGAAAGAATGACAAAGGGTGAATTTGCCGACGGAGAAAAAACACTCCGTGCAAAGATTGATATGTCATCGCCCAATATCAATATGCGTGACCCCGTAATTTACAGAATCGCTCATGTTCATCATCATCAGACGGGTGACAAATGGTGCGTTTATCCGATGTATGATTTTGCACATCCCCTTTCCGATGCAAGAGAGGGCGTAACCTATTCGCTCTGCTCGCTTGAATTTGAAAACCACAGGCCGCTTTATGACTGGTTCATAAAGGAAATCGGCTTTGAGGAGCCGCCCAGACAGATTGAGTTTGCCCGTCTCAACATCAACTACTGTGTAACGAGCAAGAGAAAATGCCTTGAAATGGTAAAAAAGGGCATCGTTGACGGCTGGGATGACCCGAGAATGGTTACTCTCTGCGGTATGAGAAGAAGAGGTTATCCTGCTTCCGCCATCCGTGAATTTATCAACCGTATCGGCGTTTCCAAGGCTTACAGCGTTGTTGATTACGGCCTGCTTGAAGCCTGCGTAAGAGAAGATTTGAACGCAAACGCCGCAAGAGCCATGGCGGTTCTGCATCCGCTCAAGGTTGTTATCGACAACTATCCCGAGGATAAAATCGAGGCAATTGAGGTTGAGGTCAATCCCGATAAACCTGAGCTCGGAACAAGAACGGTTCACTTCTCAAAGGAAATTTTCGTTGAGCAGGATGACTTTATGGTTGAACCCGTCAAGAAATATTTCCGCCTTTTCCCCGGCAATGAGGTACGCCTTAAGAGCGCATATTTCGTAACCTGTACGGGCTATGATACCGATGAAAACGGAAATGTTACCTGCCTTCACTGCACCTATGACCCCGAAACCAAGGGCGGTGATTCTCCCGACGGAAGAAAGGTCAGAGGAACTCTTCACTGGGTAAGCGCCGCAGACTGCGTTCCCTGCGAAATCAGACTTTATGACAGACTTTTCAATGTGGAAAATCCGGCAGGCGATGACGGCGTTGACTATCTTGAAAACCTCAATCCGAATTCGCTTGAAATTCTCACCGGCTGTCTTGCAGAGGGCGGACTTAAGGATGCAAAGCCCGGCGACACATTCCAGTTTATGAGACAGGGTTATTTCTGCGTTGACAAAACATCCGAGCCCGGTAAGCTTGTTTTCAACCGCACCGTTGCTCTCAATTCCTCATGGAAATAATTGTTAAGAAGGTATTAAAATGAAAGCTTTATACCGTATTGTTAACGGACTGCTTGCGGCTCTGATTTTTCCTGCCGCACTCTTTCTTGATTTTATATTTATTCAGGTATCAACCTCACTTGCTAATGCCGGAATTAAAGAAAGCATTAACCTTAAAAGAGTAATTGATATCTTTGCCGGAAACGACAGATTATCACATTGGGTTCTCGGCGATGACCGGAAATTCGAATGGCCTTCCGGTCTTGACCCGATAAAGAGTAAGCTCATTGCCTTTGCCGTGTTCTTTGCTCTTGTTGTTATTGCCGCAGTTTTCATTATTATATGGTCGTGCTCGAGCAACAGACATCTCCCCGTTTTCATTGCCGGAGTTGCCGGAATAATATTCAGCATAGTTATGATAATCTGCTTTAATTCCGCCGCAAAAATGATAACATCCGGTGCTGTCAACATCGTCAATGCCATTGCCGGTGAAGGACTGATTTCAGGCCTGCTCGGCGGAATTGTGAATGTTGATACTCTTATACTCGGCGGTTTCCACAACGCATTCATCATCATTATGGCGGCTATCGCACTTTGGAGCGCCGCATTCTTCCTTGTTGACCTCGGCGCAACCGATGCCGAACCGAAAAAGAAAAAATAAGGAGAACGGCGATGAAATCTGTTTCATTTGATAAAATAAAGCTCGGCGGATTTTGGAAAAACCGTTTTGAAATAAACCGCACTCAGACAATTCCGACGGTTTATAACAGATTTTGCGACACCGGCAGATTCAAAGCATTTGAATGCTCATGGAAAGAAGGCGAGCCGTTCAAGCCGCATTTTTTCTGGGACTCCGATGTTGCAAAATGGCTTGAAGGCGCCGCATATTCAATCACTTTGCATCCCGATGCCGAGCTTGAAAAAATCATTGACGGAGTTGTTGACCTGATTGAAAAAAATCAGGATGAAAACGGATATTTCAACATCTATTTTACCGTTGTTGAGCCCGAAAAGCGTTTCATGAACCGTGACTGGCACGAGCTTTACTGCGCCGGACACCTTATCGAAGCGGCTGTCGCATATTATAAAGCAACGGGAAAAGATAAATTCTTAAAGCTGATGTGCAAATATGCCGACTGTATTGAAAAGGTATTCATCATTGATAATTCTGCGGAATTTGCAACTCCCGGGCATGAGGAAATAGAGCTTGCACTCGTTAAGCTTTATCACTGCACGGGAAACTGCAAATATCTTGAAATGAGCCGTCACTTTGTTGAAAAGCGTGGAAATAATTCCAAGGAACCCGAAAACAGAGACTACTGGCAGGCAAATGCTCCCGTGCGTGAGCTGAATACCGCCGACGGCCACAGTGTAAGAGCGGCATATCTTTTCTGTGCCATGGCTGACCTTGCATATGAATATAACGATGAAACAATGCTTGAAGCCTGCCGCACGCTGTTTAAAAACATCACCGAAAAGCGAATGTATATAACCGGCGGAATAGGCTCAACCGCCTGCGGAGAAAGGTTTACGGAGGATTATGACCTGCCGAATGATTTGGCATATTCCGAAACCTGTGCTTCAATTGCGCTTGCACTTTTTGCAAGAAGAATGAGCCTTGCCGAGCCTGATTCAAAATATGCCGATGCCGCAGAAACCGCAATATATAACTGCGTTTTAGGCGGAGTATCGCTGAACGGAAAAGCATTTTTCTATGTAAATCCGCTTGAAATCAATATGAACAGGTTCAGAAAAAGGAACAAGTGGTACGGCAGAAATGACCGTCTGCTCACTCAGCGTGTTGAGGTTTTCGACTGCTCCTGCTGTCCCCCGAATATAGTCAGATTTATTGCTTCAATCGGAGATTTTCTTTATACATATGATGAAAATACCGTTTATGCCCACCATTATTTTGAGAGCAAAGCCGAATTTGACAATATCAGCATAATTCAGAATACCGAATATCCAAACGAGGGCGATATAAAATTTACGGTAAAGGGTATGAACGGCAAACGCCTTGCCGTGCGTATTCCGTCATGGTGCGATTATTTTACCGTTAACGGCAAAAGCTTTGGCGGTGAAATCAAAAAAGGTTATGCCTATATTGACATAACCTCAGATGAACAGTTCATAGAGCTTTATCTCGATATGGAAACCCGTCTTGTTTCGGCAAATCCCGAGGTTGAAGCCGATGCCGGCAGAGTTGCTGTATGCAGAGGTCCTCTGGTTTATTGTGCCGAACAGCGTGATAACGGAAACCTGCCGCTGAACAATCTTTCGGTTGATACGAATTATGAAGCCGAAATAAAATTCAGTCATGAGTTCAACAGCTACACCGTTTCGGTCAACGGATTTGAGGATATTCCGTCGGATAAGCTTTACAGCACATATGACCCCACGGCTTCAAACGAAATAAGACTGCATTTTATTCCGTATTATGCTTATGCAAACCGTGGCGAATCTGATATGCTGATTTGGTTCAGAATAAAATAAAGCAAATAAATAAACAGGGATTTTAAGACTTATCAAAATCATCATACGGTCTTAAAATCCTTTTTATATTTAATAAATTTGATACAGCTCCCATAAGCGATTTCAATGCACTATACATCCAAAAACGCTTTATATATTTTATACAAAATACCAATTGATTTTTGCGTGAATTTATGTAATAATTAAATATCACTATAAAAAGAAAGAGGGTATCCGATGGCAAACTGTCCGAAATGTAACCAGCATCTCAGGCTTAAGGACTGGAAACAGCATTGTCCCTACTGCGGAGCAAACATAGTCATCTATGATTTGCAGGAAAGACTGATGCAGGACGCCGATAAAGCGGAGGTACAATATTATCACTTCCAGAAAAAAATAGACCGGCTTAAAGCATCTTTTGTAGGCAGTAAGCTTGCAATAGCACGAATATTTACATCGCTTCTTCCCGTTGGCGCACTTTTCCTGCCGCTTGTGAATGCAACATTTAAAGCCCCGCTTGAAGAAATAAGCGGAAAAATTGATGTTATGGCAATTTATAACGGATTTGATAAAATCACCTCGGTGCTTGATATATTTTCAAGTTCCGTAATCGACGATAAGCTTTTCGTTGTTGCTTTTGCGTTGTTGCTTCTCTCGGCATTGGCTCTCGTTGTGAGATTTGTTCTCAACGCTCTCGCCTGCTCCCCCAAGGGCAAAATCAGAAATTATTGTATGGATGTAATTCTGCTTGTAACCTCAATCGGTGCGGCACTTTGCATACTTTTCGGCGGCAAAGGCGATATGGTTTCGGCAAAGCTCGGAATCGGCGCTCTTCTCTATATCGTTCTTCAGATAGTCAATGTGGTTGTTGATATTATGACATTCAAAAAGGGTATCGAAATAAAGCACGCCCAGTGCTATGTCGGCGGAATTCCCATCGAAGAATATTTCGAGCTCGAAAAAGTAATGTCAAAGGAAGCAATCAGAGCCGAACAGTATAAGCGCCTTCAGATTATTCAGAATCAGAAGGAAGCCGAGCTGAAAGAAAAAGAAGCCAATGTAAAGGAGGGTGAAGCTGTTGTCGGATAATACTGAAAACACCTTAAGAGAGAATGCAGAGCTTGAAAAAGAGCCCGAACTCAATCAGGCATATATGAACAGAATGTTCTGTTCGACCAAGGAAAGAATTTCCTATATTCTCTATAAGGCATACGGCAAAACCTCCCTCGGAAAATACGATGTAGGCGGCGAAATCTGGCTTTACGATTTGTTCGGACTTCGTCCCACATCATACGCAAAGGCTCAGGGTATTCTCGGCGTTTACGATATGGTTAACGACCCGTTAACCGCCGTTATCATTGATAATATGCGTACCCGTTGGGGTAAATTCAAGCCTTTCCAGTATCTTGCACTTTTGCCGAGTATCATTATGGGTGTTTACACCTGTATGCTTCCCATTATGGCTAATTTCTTCGCCTGGGATGCAGGAAAAAGACTTATCGCTTATATGGTTATGGCTTTTGCCAACGAAACAATCAGCGCATTCTTCGGCGGCGGCGGATACATAGACAATGTTTTCACTCCGAACCCGAATGAACGAACATCACTGCTCGTCAGCTCAAAATTTGTCGGCGACCTGCTCGGCAAATTCCCGTCTCAGTTATTCGGAATTATCCTTGACCTTTATACGAACAAGATTATCAAAATTAATATGACAAATCTTTTCGTAGGTGGTAAATGGATGGTATGGCTCGTTTCGATGATACCCACGATTATGTGGTATATCAACAGTAAAGAGAGAGTTCCTCAGTCTGAGAAGCCCCCGCAGCCCATCAAGGGTCTGCTTTCGGTATTCAGAAACAAACCGCTTCTTGTTTATACGCTCAGCGGATTTATTGACGATATCAACCTCGGTCAGGGCGGAGACCTTTATTATAACGATGTTCTCCACTTCAACACTCTTACCACCATCGCCGGCATACCCGGTTCACCGATTTCATATTACAGCTATGCTCTCGTTCCCAAGCTCAGAAAGAAATTTTCAACAAAATCAATTTGGTTCTGCCACAGAGGTTCAACCTTCTTCAGAGAAGTGCTGTTCTTCCTTGTCGGCATAATCGGCGGCAAATCAAAGGGACTTTATCTTAAGAAAATCCCGATGACCCTTGCGTTTATGGTTGGTAACTGCATTGAAATGCTGTTCTATGCATCCGGTAAGGTTATCAATGAAGAAATCAACTTTGAAATTCTCGACTACTGTGAATGGAAAAACGGCTTCCGTGTTGAAGCTACCGTTTCACTTATCACAGGCTATTTCACAAAGCTGAAAAATATCTTCCTCAACATCATCAACGCAAACCTGCTTGAAAGATGGGCGGGATTTGAATCCGGCAAGGAGATAGTTGCAGGCAGTGAAACCGGCTGGAGACTTTTCCTCACCGCATTCGGACCCAAGCTTATTTTCGATGCACTCTGCTTCATTCCGATGTTATTCTACAATATCGACCAGAATACCCGTGACAGAATGTATATTGACCTTGAACGCTCCAGAGCGCTCCGTGCGGCAATGGAAAAGATGGAAAACAACGATTAATAAATTTCATAACAAAAATCAGTCTTGCCGTTACGGTAAGACTGATTTTTTGCAATATTCATAAAGCTTATCACTTATTAATCACATATGAAGCATAGGCAAGGAACTCGCCCTTAAGGAAATCAACGCCGGTGAGAACGATTTTATCCTCATAAACTCTCACAAGATAACCCTCGGACATACGCATATAATTTTCCGTTCTGCTTGATGCATTTTTGCTTACGGTTCTCGGAGAGGTTACGGATGAAACATGCACCATTGTGGCGTATGTTCCGTTATAATCGGTGATATTGAGTATCGGGTTCAGCTTCTGCATATCATATGCCCAATGCGAATGACCGTTGAAGAATATAACATTCTTATATTCTTTAAGCAGGGCTCTGAAACGGGCTTCATCCTCCGTTCCCACCGTATAGCAAAGGTCATAAGTCACACCGGCATTATTCAGCAGATTGCCCTCGCCGATTGCGGTATCGCCGTTATCATCCGCTATAAAGGTATGGAAGAAAAGATAAACTCTTTCCCCTGAATATTTCTCAAACTGCGCTTTGAGCCAGTCAAGCTGTTCATCCGAAACAAGACGGCTTCCGGCTTTGTTATAGTCCCACGCATACTGCGAAAAGAAGATGAACACATCACCGTTGCCCTTTTCGGGAGCATAAACGAAGTCCAGACCGTTCGGAGCAACCTCAACAACATTCTTATCCTTATTCTCACCGTATGCGCCCGTATTCACAAGCTCTTTCCACGCTTCTCTGTCGGCTTCCTTATGAACATCGTGGTTGCCCGTGCAGGTGTAAACGGGGAAATCATATTTCGAAACAATATAATTGAACTTTTCAAATGCATCACGCTCACCGCAGTTTGAAAGGTCACCCGACATTGCAACAAAAGAAACGCCGAACTCATTGAGGAAATCCAGGGCATTCGGAAATGTTACCATGCCGTCATCGGTAAGCGAAAGAAAATATCTGTTGAAATGCAGGTCGCTGAGTGCACCGAAGATGTATTCGGGCGTTTCGGTTTTCCTTATCTTTTCATCGGGTAAATCCTCTGCACCCCTGAAAATTGAATTCTTATATGCAAGCACCTTTTCCGCTCCGTCGGGGATAACGGTAAAATCATAAACCTCGGCTGTTCCCTCACCGTTTTCAACATCAACGGAAACAAACTCCGAATAGAAAGCGGTATAATCAGCAACATCAAGTGAAAGACGGTTGCCCTCGGCATCGCCCCAGTAAAGGTCGTATTCTCCGTCAAATTTTGTTGAAACGGTTACCGTTCCGGCGGCTGAATATTCATCGTCATTATCAAATGTATATTCTATATTCACATTGTCAAATGATGCAAAAAGCGGAATATCAATCGCAAAGGTATTGAAGAAAAGCACAATTGACATAAACAGCGAAAAGAATTTCGCCGACATTTCATAAATGAACATATTATCCTCCACAGAAAAAACGGGCAGAGTGTAAGCTCTGCCCGAAAGAATTTTTTATCAGAGAATTTCGCCCATGAGACCGGGAACTGCGCCTGCGGCGTTGGATTCATCGGTATCAATGTGCATTGCCCACGCAAATTTGGGGCTTACTCTTACAACAACATCGTCAAAGATGAGCTTTCTGCCGTTGGAATCAATCTTAACGGAAACAATCTGCTTATCCTCAAGTCCGTATTTCTCGGCATCCTCGGGAGTTGCATGAATGTGTCTCTTTGCGGCGATAACTCCGCATTCGATTTCAACCTCGCCCTTGGGTCCTACAAGCTTGCAGGAGCCGCTTCCCTCGATATCTCCGCTCTCTCTTACGGGAGCGTTAACGCCGATACTGCGTGCATCGGTGAGCGAAAGCTCAACCTGAGTTGCCGGACGGATGGGTCCGAGAATGGAAACATTTGCAAGCTCTTTCTTTGAGCCGACAATTGTTACTCTCTCCTCGCAGGAAAACTGGCCGGGCTGAGAGAGGTCTTTCTTTTTGGTTAATTCGTAGCCTTCGCCGAAAAGTATGTCAAGCGCCTCACGGGTAACATGAACATGACGGGCGGAGGTTTCAACAAGCACTTCTTTCTTCATTGTATGAAAACTCCTTTAAAATTTATTTACCAAGCAATAACATAATCGTCTTCGGTGCAGAACGGAAGAATTGCGCCGACCTTCTCAAAGTTGATTGTCCAGTAAAGTCTGTAATTTGCGGTAAGAACCTTTCCGGTTGCGGCGTCAACAACGATTTTTGCCGTTGATGCGGGATAGTTCATTGAAGCGGTGCCTACTATACCCTGAGCAACACCGGGGATGTTTTCGTTAATTCTGCCGGGAAGAACAGCATTAAATGCCTTGGGAACATGACCCTGACCGTGGCTGATATTTGAGCTTATCGAATCAGAAAGAGTGGTAACGGTTATATAATATTTGCCGTCCTTTTCTTCGCAGGTTGCCTTTGAAACATCGGAAGCAGTGAGCTTTGAAGCCCAGCTTTCACCCTCAACGGGGAATCTGCCGATTATAGTGTCCTTTGAAGAGAATACTTCTTTGCCCTTGTTTTCCTTTGCAAGCTGGTCGCCAATGAATTTATCCGCACCGCCGAGAAGCTTAAGGATGGTGTTGAGTGATGACGGGAATGTGCAGGAACCTGAAAGAGTAATCTTTTCATAGTTCATTGTAACGCTCTTTGCACCTGACTTTACGCCGTTGACTGCGCTATTGAAATATGCAATAACCTCTTCCTTAGTCTGCGGAGCTTTTGCGGCGGCTTCGGAAGTGCTTTCTTCGGGAACTGAGCTTTCCTCTGCCGGAGCTGAGGTTTCAGCCGCCGATGATGCTTCTGCCGTGCTTTCTTCAGCCGGAGCCGAGGTCTCTTCTTCTCCGGTCTGCTCTGTAACGGGAGCTTCTGTTGTTGACGGTTCTTCTGTTGTTTCGTTCTTTCCGCAAGCCGCAAATGAAAGAACAAGTGCCATTGCCATTAAAATGGCGATAATTTTCTTTGCCATATTTCTTCCTCCTGAAATTAAGTATCTGATACCGCTTCACATGAAGCGTATAGAAAAAGTATAATATAAAATTCGTTTAATTGCAAGTATAAATTCCTTTTTTACATTAATTTTATTGAAGCTTTTGCCAGAGAAGCTCCGTATTCGTCATGAGTAACAATAATAATAAGCTTATCTTGTGCATATTCACAAATCAGCTTGCCGATACTCTCTTTCAGCTCCTGCTCAAGCCCTTTGAAAGGTTCATCAAGAATAAGCGCATCGGCTTCAAACGCAAAAGCTCTTGCAAGTGCAACCCGTCTTTGCATTCCGCCGCTCATAAGCGAAACGGTTTTATCCGCATCTTCGCCGAGTTCAACCTTTTTAAGCCAATCAACCGCCGTTTTTTTATCCGAAACGGCTTCAACATTCTGCAAGGCGGTAAAGCCCTCGAGAAGTCTGTCCTCTTGAAACACAACGGAAAATTTAATATTCTCCGTCCCGGTTATAACGCCAGAATCCGGCTTTTCAAGTCCGCAGATAATTCTCAGAAGCGTTGTTTTTCCGCACCCGGACGGTCCGAATATTCCGAATATTCCGCTTTCGGGTATCTCCGCCGAAACGCCGGTAATAACCTGTTTTCCTTTATATGATTTGGTGATATTTTCAAGTTTTATCCTCATATTATCGCCCTTTCCCTGAAATGAGCTTTGCAATTATTCCGGCAAAGGCTTTTTCAACAATAAAACTCATCATTATAACAGCCGCCGTCCATGCAAAAAGGTCGGCATATTCAAGATTGATTTTTGCACAGTAAAGAGCGTTTCCAACCGAATTTTCGGGAGTTGAAAGCACCTCGGCGGCAATCCCGGCTTTCCAGGAAAACCCTATTGCGGTTGTACAGCCCGAAACGAATGACGGAACGGCTTCGGGAATATAAATCATGCGAAGCTTTTTGAGCCTTGAAAATTCAAACATTTTTGCCATTTCAAGCTTTTTTTCATCTGCACCCTTTATCCCCTGCGCCACATTCGACCACATAACCGGAACAACCATCAGAAACGCTATCACAACCGGAACATTGCTCCGCTTCACCCACACAAGCACAAGAATGATAAACGAAGCAACGGGAGTTGTTTTTATCATCGTCAGCAACGGCGAAAAGAACTCATAGAGCGGCTTAAAAAACGCCGTAAGCGCTCCGAGCAAAGTGCCGAAAAGCACTCCGAGCACACAGCCGAGAGAAATCCTTCCGAGAGAATAAAGGCAGTCAACCCAAAACGATTTTTGAACCGCAAGCTCCGAAAACCGTTTTGCAACACTTATCGGTGACGGAAAAAGGAATTCGCTTCCGACCGCCGTTGACGCAAACTGCCAAAGCAGGAGCCATATCAAAACGACTCCTGCTCTGATTAATATTTTTCTTAATTTATCCGATGTAATAAAGCTCTTCATTCGGTATCTCTCCTCCGACGGAAGTGGGGTCTGCTTCAAAGAGAACACTGAGATTTTCCTTTGCGATTTTCGCCATTTCTTCTCCGGTGATGAAAACCATATTACATCCGGGAACCGATTTTTCAACAACGGAAACACTGTCATAAAAGCCTTCGTCTATAAGGAACTGAAAGGACACCTGATAATCATTCACATAGTTTACAGATATTTCCGCAAACTCCATGAACTCATTGAGAAGGTCGGAATGCTGAGCGATATAATCCTTTCTCGCAACAAGACAGCCCTGTGCAAGCTCGGTTTCGCTGACCTTGCTCCATTCATCGGTAAGGTCAATAACTTCCTTCATGTCATTGTTTTTATCCTCAACCCTTGAAGCAAACGGTTCGGGCAGAATGCAGATATCAACCTTGCCCTCAACCGCAAGAGTTGCAAGCTCATTATGAGCCGTTTTATACTGAATATCAATATCGTTTTTGCTGTCTATCCCATTCTTTTCAAGAATATGATTTACAATATATTCGGGAGTTGAACCCTGACCGGTTGCATAAACAGTTTTGCCCTTAAGGTCTGCAACGCTTTTTACCGAATCATCCTTTGAAAGAACATGAAGCACGCCGAGAGTGTTGACGGCTATCATCTGAATACCGCCGTTGGTTTTCTTATAAATATTTGCCGCAAGATTAAGCGGAACGGCCGCTATATCAACCTCACCCTTAACAATGAGCGGAACTATCTCCTGAGGGTCGGAATAATATTCAACCTCATAGGCATAAGAACGGTCCGCCTTAAGCTTTGAAAGCCCGATACCCGTTGGACCGTTGAGCGCCGCAACCTTTGTTTTGTAAGCTCTTTCGGACGATGCTGTTTCAACCGGAGCCGATGTGGATTGCTCTCCGTTTTCCGTGCCGCATGCGGCAAGAGAAATAATCATTATAACGGCAATCAGCAGTGCCGCCGTTCTTCTTAAATGTTTCATACAACATCCTCCTCTGTTCTGATGGATATATTATATCACCCTTGTTTGAATTGTCAATAATTGCATATTGAATTTGTTGAAATTAACCAATTCAGCTGTCAAAAACCGTTTCGTTAAAGTATTCGGCAATCACATCGCCCGAAACCTTTCTTAAAAGATAATAGCGGTTTGAGCTTTTATCCTTTTCGGAATGAATACAGCCGTCATCGTCAACGGTAATTTTCATCGGAGCGGAAAGCCCGAAGAAATTGCCGTCACCCTCAACAGCATACTGAACCGCCGTCAAATCCCAACTGCTCCGCTCATACGGCGGATTATGTCTGCCCGAATAGAGCTTGTAGCTGTCGAAAACCGGACCGTTTCCGAATTCATCGGCGAAGCCCGAAACAACATCTTCTCCTATCTCATAACCCGAAAAAATAAGAGTGTTTTTATATTTTTCAAGCACGGTCTGCGCCGCCCGGATATCGCTTGTTATATTGAATTCCCTGCCCTCCGGGAATTTTCCCGCCATTGCAACAATCGAATTTACCTTTGAATTGAAAAGCTCCGCATCATCTTCAAGAGCTCTTGCAATGTTGCTGAAAGTGCCGACGGTTATCACCGTTACGGAATTATCCTCAACGCCCGAAAGCAGTTTTTTATAAAAATCACTCTCACTCATCGCACTGCACGCCGCAAAAGCATCATCGAAATATTTATTTGTTACATCCCTGTTATATCTGTCACCGTCCGGCAGAATATCCTCTCCTGTATGCTGACCAACCGTAATATTTCTCTCGCCGTAAAAATCCGCAACCGCTCTTATCGCTCCGTTTGCGAAGCTGTTTGAGGTGCAGTTTGCCGCTCCGAGAATTTTGAGAAAATATTTTTTTGCATAGATAAGCAGGAGAGCCAACGCTCCGGCATCGTCGCAGTCGGGACCCATATCGGTATCGAATATCACAAACCGTCTGCTGTCCTTAAGCGGTTCAAAAACGGGCTTTTCGGCTTCCTCTTCAACCTTTTTCGATTTAACCGCATACTTTATAACCCACGCCGTCAGCCCGACCGCAATAAGCACAGCCGCCGCAGGAATGAGTTTTTTCATCGGTATATAATCGTAAATCCCGTCACCGAGAATTGTAAAAAGTATAACTCTCGGCATAATTCCGCCTAAAGAAACCAAAATATAAGGCAGGAACTTCCACCTGAGCGCACCGAGAAACAGACTTACAAGGTCAATCGGAAATATCGGGAGAAATCTGATAAGGAAAAAAGCCGAGTTTTTCTTGCTGTTCTGAAGCGAAAGTATTTTTGCCCCGTATTTATTATTCCCGAGCTTTTTTATAACATAATCTCCGCCGAGAATTATTCCGGCAAGATATGAAAAGCTCACCTCAAGCGCAATTCCGGCAAGGTTTATCAGAACCGCAATAACCGGCGGAAACGCCATACCGACGGCAATATATATAAGCGATGCCGGAACAACAAAGGTTACGGATTTGAGCAGAAACACTCCCCAAACCGTCAGCATTGCGATAAAAATATTCTTTGAGGAATCAACCAAAGCTCTGACATCAATATTCTGCAAATCGTTGAACTTCCATATTATCAATATTATTATGCACGCCGAAACCGCAATTCTTACAGCCAGACCCAAAGTATGTTTGCCTTTAAGCAGTTTATTCTTCAAAATATCAACTCCGTCAATTTATAATTCCATAATACATTAATAAAGCGGTAATATCAAGAAAAAAACGGAAATTTTAAAAAATATCAGTAGACAGAAGCGAATGTTTGTGATAAACTTAGATTTGTATCATACTCGGAAGGAGGAATGCGTATGATGACATCAAAGGAAAAAATACAGCGTTCAATGGCATCCGTTACCTTTGACGCCATATACAAATATCTCAAAAAATCACCGGAGGATAACCTTGTTAAGCTTATTGATTTTTCCGAAAAGCTTGTCGGAGGTATGTTCCCGGAAAAGAATTTCAACGCATTCCGTAACGCAGTTCAGGACGAAGAAAATATATGGCATAAATTTGCAATAGATATAATCAATGAAACCGACGGCGGCGTTCTCAAAAATATGCTTCTTGCTCTCGGTCTCGGAGCAGGCGTAAACGGCACGAAGGCTGTCAGAGAAAACAGAGAAAAATATAAATGCAACATTCCGTTCCTTATGCTTTTTGACCCCACAAGTGCCTGCAATATGAAGTGCAAGGGCTGTTGGTCGGCGGAATACGGTCATAAATCAAACCTCACCCTTGACGAGATGAGAAGCATCGTAAATCAGGGAACGGCGCTCGGAACACACTTCTATATGCTCACCGGCGGTGAACCGCTCATCAGAAAAAACGATATTTTAAAGCTCTGCCTTGAAAATCCCGACTGTGCTTTTCTTGCATACACAAATGCAACTCTCATTGACCAGAATTTCTGCGATGAGATAAAAAAGGTCGGCAACCTCACTCTTGCACTGAGCATTGAGGGAACAGAGGAAAGCAACGATTTCAGGCGTGGCGAGGGAGCCTACGGCAGAACGCTTCAGGCAATGGATTTGCTCAAAAAGAACGGCTTGGTTTACGGCATTTCGGTTTGCTACACCAGCAAAAACATTCCTGCCGTTACGAGTGACGAATTCATGGACTTCATGATTTCAAAGGGCGTGCGCTACGGACTTTATTTCAACTATATGCCCGTAGGGCACGGCGCAATGGTTGACCTCATTCCCACTCCCGAGCAGAGAGTATATATGTATAACTGGCTTCGCAAGGTCAGAAATCCAAAAACCGGCAAGCCTATGTTCGTTATGGATTTCCAGAACGACGGCGAATATGTCGGCGGCTGTATCGCCGCAGGCAGAAACTATTTCCACATCAACTCCGAGGGCGATATGGAGCCCTGCGTTTTCGTTCATTTCTCCGATTCAAATATCAGAAGCAAAACGATTTTAGAGGGTCTGCAAAGCCCGTTATTCCAGGCATACAGACACGGTCAGCCGTTCAACGATAACCATCTGCGCCCCTGCCCCCTGCTTGAAAATCCCGAATGTCTGCGCAAGATAATCGCACAGACGAGCGCAAAATCCACCGACCTCATTGAGCAGGAAAGCGCCGATACACTCTGCGCAAAATGCGAGCTTTTCGCAAACGCCTGGCAGCCGGTTGCCGATGAGCTTTGGAAAAATACAATTCATCCGCATCCGAAAACTCAGTTTTACCGTGATACTCCCGAGGGAAAAGCGGAATTTGCAAAAAAAGAAAATAAATAAAAATTTTATGGGGTGCTGACAAAAATGTCGGCTGAGATTATACCCACAACCTGATCCCGATAATGCGGGCGTAGGTTATAAGAAATGCTCAGCGCACCCGATATAGCTTATCGGGTGCTTTTTATTCCCCGAAAGAGGTAATATTATGTCAAAAAAAGCAACAAAAATTCAGGTTCTTGCCGAAAGCGCAATGATGGTTGCTCTCTCGGTTGCGGCTTTTGCCGTATCGGATATGCTTCCGTGGCCGTTTGCCTACGGCGGCGGATTTTCGCTGTTCGGTCAGGTGCCGATAATTCTCGTTTCTTACCGTCACGGAATTAAAAACGGGCTTGCCGCTTCAACCGTTCTGGCTCTGTTTGAACTCTTTACGGGATTTAAAAATGTAACCTATGCCGCAAATGCACTCGGCATGACGGTTGTTATTATTGCAGACTATCTCGCCGCATTCGGTGTGCTCGGCTTCGGCGGTATTTTCAGAAATAAGCTCGGCGGCAGACAGACAAAAGAGCTTATCGCAGGCGGAATAACGGTCTGTGTAGTGAGATTTTTATGCCATTTTATAAGCGGCGTTACTGTTTGGAAAGGCTACTGCCCCGAGGGTCAGGCCGTCGCCGTGTATTCACTGCTCTATAACGGCTCATATATGCTGATTGAAACGGTAATCACCGTTGCGGGGCTCGCCGCCGTGGGCGCCGTATTCAATCTGAAAAAGAAAAATATCACATAAATAACTCTGCCGCCGGGGATGAACTCCTGCGGCAAAAAATAAAAATTTGCAATCATCTTCAAAAAAGACTTGATTTTTGCGGAAATATATAATATAATAGTCCACGCAGTTTAACACAAGTCAGCTGTAATCAGGTACAGGCGAAGCGCTCCAAGCGAGCAAGGCGACTGTATTTCTGAGGGAAGCGCAGCGGCTTGCAAGATGGATTTAAAACAGAACGCAAAAACAAAAAACAAATAAATTTCGGGGTGTAGCGCAGTTGGGCGAAACGGCACACCGCCGCCGGTGGCGGATGAAGGTGTGGCGTTGAGGTGAAGAAATAAGGAGAATTGCGAAGCGCTACAAGCGAGCAAGGCGACTATATTTCTGAGGGAAGCGCAGCGGCTCGTAAGATGAAATCAGAACAGAACGCAAAAACAAAAAAACAAATAAATTTCGGGGTGTAGCGCAGATGGTAGCGCGCTTGGTTCGGGACCAAGAGGCCGTGGGTTCAAA
>JAZQON010000027.1:0-25917 GCA_045627825.1 Acutalibacteraceae bacterium | reverse complement strand
GAATGGATGAAGAAGTGCTTTGACGATGGACTTGTTTTTTTGAAAAGTGTGGAAAGAGGCAAATGCTTTATTGAGTATATTCCAGCGGAGAATGCATGGGTGCCTATAATAGCGGATGGTTATATGTATATTGATTGTTTTTGGGTATCAGGCTCATTCAAGGGGCGTGGCTATTCTAACGATTTGTTGAATAGTTGCATTCAAGATAGCAAGGAAAAAGGCAAAAAAGGGCTTTGTGTTCTATCTTCCGCAAAGAAAAAACCATTTTTATCCGACCCAAAACATCTTGCGTATAAAGGGTTTAAGTTAGCAGATTGTTCCGACATTGGAATCAATCTTATGTATTTGCCTTTTGATGAAAATGCCGACATTCCTCATTTTACTGAATCTGCAAAACACCCTCATACGGAAGATACGGGATATGTCTTGTATTATACAAACCAGTGTCCTTTCAACGGCAAGTATGTGCCAGTAATTGAGCAAACCGCAAAAGATAATAACATTCCTTTTAAGGCAATCCGAATTGAAAGCAAAGAACAGGCTCAGGCGATTCCAAGTCCTTGCACGACTTATGCTTTATTTAAGGATGGAAAATTCTTAACCAATGAACAACAGAATGATAAGAAGTTTTTGAAACTTGTACAAGGTTAAAGATATAAACAAATCCCGGTTTATCGAGATGAATAATTTGGAATTAAATGTTCAACAGACAATCCGGGACAACTTAACAAAACCTAATATAAATCGTGCAGCGACGGTACGATTCAAACTTTGATACATAAAACTATGCGTGTTGATATGTTCAACAAGGCCAACAAAACACCTTAAAATCAGTCGGGATATGAAGGGAAAACTTAAGAAATAAACATAGGGAAAAGCCGTGATATATAAGGATTTCTTAACACTTTTCGGGAGAGCGTGGGGAGCGTTACGGTGTCTCTTCTAAGGGTTAGTTGTGGGTTTGATTCCCTCAGGCGGCTTTTTCAATGAAGTCGCCCTGACGGGCTAATGAAAAATGAAGATGCTTCGCTAATGAAGAAATGAAAATGGGAGAACGGAAGAAGCGTGGGCGACTTCGCTTCATTAACGAACGAATGTGAGTGCCCTCATTAAATTTCAAAAATATTATTTTAAGTTCCAAGCCTGAAACGGCTTGAATTTTACGAACAGATGTGTTAAAATCGTTTTGTAAAAAATTTTAATGAAAGGGTAATTTTATGGGAAATGTTTTCTTTTTCAGTTGGGAAATTCCGCTTATGGAAGCATTCCAGTCTGTAAGCAACAGCGTTCTTACTGCCGTCGCAAAGATTTTCACATTGTTCGGTGACGAATATCTGGTAATACTTGTTCTCGGTCTGCTGTATTGGTGTATCGACAAAAAATTAGGTCGCAGAGCCGCTCTTGCACTCTCGGGCACAATGATTTTCGGCACACTCATCAAAGGCGCTTTTCAAAGACGGCGACCTTATATGGACAATAAAAGCGTTAAATGTATTCGTGCGGCACACCCCGACGAAGATATTATGTCGCCTGCGGCACAAGGCTTTTCGATGCCGAGCCTTCACGCAGCTATGTCCGTTTCCGTTTACGGTACGCTTGCACATGAAACTAAAAAGCGGTCTCTCATCGCACTCGGTATTTTGTTTCCGTTCTTTATAGGTCTTTCACGAATATACCTCGGTGTTCACTATCCCACAGATGTTTTGCTGGGTTGGGTTATCGGCTTGATTCTTGTGTTTGTTCTTAACGGTGTTGAACACAAATTCGGCTATAAAATCGGATTTATTGCCGTGATTATTATCGGCTCTGCCGGATTTTTCTTCTGCCGTGACGATGAATTCTTCTCATCTTACGGAATAGCGGTAGGTTTGCTTTTAGGCTTTATGTACGAAGAAAAATATGTAAACTTTGAAAAATCCGTAAAATGGTGGAGTTACATTGTGCGTCCCGTTTTAGGCGTTCTGATTTTTGCAATTGTGAGCGTTATACTTAAGATACCGGCAAAAGCCATAAGCACAGAATGGTTAGAATTCGCTTACAGACTTGTAAGATATGCCGTTTCAACATTTATTATTATCGGGCCGTATCCGCATTTGTTTAAAAAGCTGAAAATATAACACTTTCACATCATAAAAAGCTATAAAAAGAACCGCAGTCTCACGAAAATGGGAAAGCGGTTCTTTTTGATATGCTCAATTTCCGCAAAGGTACCGTAAAAAACCGTCTTTTAAAACGGGTGAAATACACCTTTTACATTTTATATATAGTATTTATAAAATAATACTTGCAGATTCTGTAATTTTGTGGCATAATGAAGATTGGATTATAAGAATTTTTCGGGAGGTGCATGATTTTATATGAACAAAAAAAAGAAAATCGTTGTGCTTCATCCGTCACTCGTTATGGGCGGTGAAGAAAAAGTTCTGATAAATATGCTGAATGTATTGGACTATGACAAAGTTGAAGTTACGCTTTGGCTTTTGGAGCCGGACGGCGTTTTGGAGAAAAACCTCACAAAAAAAGTTAATGTTAAATATTTAGCACATCAGGAACATTTTCCCGAAAATTCATTAAATAAACTGCTGAAATTCTATGTTGAAAATCTGAAATTCATATCGGCGATACGATGCCTGTTTTATCTTCTGTTAAGCTCTTTCATAAAGGAACCGTCTTTGAAAGAATTATATAAGCTTCGTGGATACGGATATATAGATAAAACTCGGTATGATTTATTTATAGAATTTCATTCTTATACGCAAAGTCTGCTGTACTGGGGATTAACACAGTTTAAGGCAAAAAAGCGTGCAATGTGGCTTCACGGACCGGATTACCTCAGTCCCGACCCCGATTTGCGGCGGTATGCTTACGGCAAATTTGACAAAATTTTTGCCGTTTCGGAAGCGGTGAAAGAGACTTTTATAACCCGTTATCCCGAGCTCTATAAAAAAACCGAAGTTTTCTATAATATTCAGAATATTGACGATATCCTGGCAAAATCCGAGATCCCTTGCGATATTGAAATGCTTCATCCCGCCATTGTAACCGTAGGTCGGGTTCATGAACAAAAAGGAATGGACAGAATACCTGAATGCGTAAAAGATTTGCTTGACAGCGGATACGATATTCATTGGTATATTGTCGGAGACGGTCCCGAAAGAGAAACGCTTGAAGCTCAATGCAAAGCAAATGGGACAGCCTGCAACATTCATTTCCTTGGTGAAAAGAAAAATCCGTATCCGTATATGAAAAATGCCGATATTTATGCTCAGCCGTCAAGAAGAGAAGGGTATTGCACAACAACATTTGAAGCAAAAATTCTAAAAAAGCCGATTGTTGTTACCGATGTATCTGGTATGAGAGAACAATTTCAAGACGGCAAAACAGCAATTATAGCCAAAGACCAAACCCCGTCTGAAATAGCTAAAGCAATCAAAAAACTGTTGGATTCGCCTGAGCTTTGCCGAAAGTTTATTGATAATATTTCGGCAGATTACCCCGGCGACGAAGAAAGTCTGAGAAAATTATACAGTTTATTAAATTGACTTCTGGAGGAAATCATGTTAGAAAACAGCGACTATAAAATTAAAATTTCGTCAGAACATAAATTCTTCGATTTGCATATAAAAGAAACCTTTAAATACAAAGACTTGATTTTCCTTTTTGTAAAAAGGAATTTTGTTACCGGCTATAAGCAAACATTATTGGGACCGTTGTGGGTTGTTATAAATCCGCTTGTTTCAACATTTGTTTATACTGTTATTTTCGGCGGTCTCGCCGGACTTCCGACCTCTGATATCGCCGGAAGCGCTGCCGTTTCTCCGTTTTTGTTTTATATGTCGGGTAATATCTGCTGGAGCTATTTTAACGGAACACTGCTTGCAACATCAAGCACATTTTTAAATAACAGTGCCACCATGGGTAAGGTTTATTATCCACGCTTGGTTGCACCCGTTTCAACAGCTTTCAGCGATTTGATTTCATTCGGAATACAGATGGCCCTATATGTTGTGGCATGGATTTTCTGCCTTATCAGAGGAAACTCGGGAATAATAATTTCTCCTTGGCTTTTAATGATTCCGGTTTGTGTTATTCAAATGATGATGCTTTCTGTCGGAATAGGAATTATCGTTTCCTCAATGACCACAAAATACCGTGACCTTACAAAAGCGGTTACTCTTCTTATGTCCTTATGGAGATATGCTTCACCCGTTGCATACGGTCTTCAGCTTGTTCCCGAAAAATGGCTCGGACTTTATATGCTTAATCCGTTTACGGATATTGTAACCACATTCCGCTATGCACTGTTCGGATTCGGATATTTTAACTGGGTATATTATTTAACCAGCTGGATTTTTACTTTCATTGTATTTTTCATCGGGCTTGTTATGTTCAGCAAAATCGAGCGTACATTTTTAGATACGATTTGAGGTAAAATGCTATGGGAAAATATATGATTGAAATAGACAATGTTACAAAAAAATATATTCTCGGTCAGATAGGCGGAACAACCTTGCACGAGGAGCTTCAGCGCAGAAGAGCAAAAAGATTGGGCAAAGAAGACCCTACAAAAAAAATAGGCGCAAAAAGCTATGCCGACGGAGAAGAATTCTGGGCACTGAACGGAGTATCTTTTAAGGTAAAAAAAGGTGAAAGAGTCGGAATTATCGGCCATAACGGTGCCGGAAAATCCACACTTTTAAAGCTCCTTTCCCGTGTTACCGCTCCCACCTCGGGAGAAATAGGTCTTGACGGCAGAGTAACCTCAATGCTCGAGGTCGGCACCGGATTTCACGGTGAGCCCACCGGCAGAGAAAACATCTATATGAACGGTGCCATCCTCGGAATGTCTAAATCCGAAATCGACAAAAAAATAGACGATATTATTGAGTTTTCCGAATGCGGTCAATTTATAGATACTCCCGTTAAGCGTTATTCTTCGGGTATGTATGTTAAGCTTGCATTTTCCGTTGCCGCTCATCTTGATTCGGAAATAATGATAATGGATGAGGTCCTTGCCGTAGGCGATATGGCATTCCAGAAAAAATGCCTTGATAAAATGAACGATGTTTCAAGAACCGAAGGCAGAACCATTCTTTATGTTTCTCATAATATGAATACAATCCGACAGCTTTGTGACAGAGTTGTTGTGCTTGACCACGGTAAGGTTATATTCGACGGAGATGTTGAGGACGGAATAAAAATATATTTAGGCAAATCCTACGAAACTATGGGCGTAGATATAGATTTATCAAACAGCAGAATGGCTTATCTGCCCAAGGATATTGCCGCTAAAATCACACACCTTGTTTTACAGAATAAAGAAGATACTTTTTATGAGGTCGGCGAGGATATCGTTTGCGATATTGATATAATCGCAAAGAAAGAAATAAACGCTCCGTGTCTGCGTCTTGAAATCAGAGATGGGAATGATGTTCCCGTGTGCACGGGAATAAAACACAATATTATTCCGCTTTCCACATCAAAAGTAAATACCGTTCGCCTGTCAACTAAAGGCTTGAATTTGGTACCGGGAAAATATATGGCAATTTTGGTTCTTTACAATATTACCCCCGGTGGTCTTTCCAATGATTTGGATTGCACTCACCCTGCATTTGTTTTTGAAGTAAATGATACCAAAAATGCACTCCCTCTTAGCTGGAATGCAATTAATTGGGGAAGAAACAATATGAACATTGAGGTTACCGAAAAACAATCATAAGGACAGATTATTATGCCGAAAATAAGTGTAATCGTGCCGGTTTATAAGGTTGAACCGTATCTGGAGCGCTGTATTAATTCAATTCTTATACAAACATTATCGGATTTTGAATTAATTTTGATTGATGACGGTTCTCCCGATAACTGCGGTGAAATCTGCGATAAATATGCAAATTCGGATAATCGGATAAAAGTTATTCACAAAGCAAACGGCGGGCTCAGCAGTGCCAGAAACGCAGGACTCAAAATTGCAAGCGGTGAGTGGCTTACCTTTATTGATTCCGATGACTGGGTACATAAAGAATATTTGGAACGGCTTTATTATGCCTGTATTGACAACGGAGTTGATATTTCCGTATGCAGTTATTTTCAAACCGAAGGCAATGAGCTTGAAATCAAAAATGAAAAATTCGGAATAGAGCTGTACAGTCCGGAAAGCTTGTGGGTAAAAAATCAGGTTAACGCAACCATTGCATGTGCGAAATTATATAAAAAAGATTTATGGTCGGGAATAAAATTCCCCGTCGGCAAACTGCACGAGGATGAATACACGACCTATAAGCTTCTGTTCAAATGTGAAAAAATCGCCTATACGGAAGCCGAAATGTATAACTATTATATAAATTCAAACGGCATAACCAAAAGCGAATGGTCTCCGAAGCGTTTGGATGCGGTTGAAGCTTTTAACCGGCAACTGAAATATTTCAAAAAGCATAAGTTTGAACGAGCCGAAAAATTCACATTGAGAGTATATGAACATCTAATTGACAAAAACTGCAGACAAACCGAAAACAAATACATCAAAGAATATAAAAGGCTGAAAAAAGCAAAACGCAGGCTTTATATAGAATACAAATCCGAGTTTAAAAAGCAAGACGGTTGGGAATATCTCTATAAAGAATTTTTTCCACTTGAAATTAAAGTCAGAAGTTATCTTATTGAAGTGCTTCAGCGAATAAAAAGAAAACCGAAAAAATAAATCCGACAAAGGAAATGCGCAATATGAGAATAACCGTATTTACTCCTGCATATAACAGAGGTTATATTATTGAAAATTTATACCGTTCTCTTCAAAGGCAGACTTTTCATGATTTTGAATGGATTGTAATTGATGACGGCTCCACGGATAATACAGAAGAATTATTCGAAAAATGGACAAAAGAGGATAACTTTTTCCCGATTATCTATAAAAAGATTCAAAACGGCGGCAAACACAGAGCAATAAACAAAGGCGTAAAGCTTGCGAACGGAGAACTGTTTTTTATTGTTGATTCAGACGATTTTCTTACGGATAACTCTCTTGAAATCAATGATAAAATCGAAAAAAGCATTGATGAAAAAGAAAAATCAGATTTCTGCGGTATCTGTGGATGCAGAGGCTTTTCGGAAAAAGAGATTATAGGTTCAACATATGAAAGTAGCGGCTTTTTGGATATAACCGCTTTAGAAAGAATCAAATATAATATCAGGGGCGATAAGGCCGAGGTATTTTACACCGAGGTATTAAAACGATATCCGTTTCCCGAATTTGACGGTGAAAAATTTATAACCGAATGCGTTGTGTGGGATAAAATGGCCGCCGATGGATATAAGCTCCGTTTTTTCAATAAAATCACATATATCTGTGAGTACCGTGAAGACGGTCTCACTGCGGCAGGAAACACTATCTTCGAAAACAGTCCTAAGGGTTGGGGACTCTTTTTATCACAATCGGTTAAATATAATAAATTTACCGGAGAATATAAATGGGATAAGCTTTATCACTATTGGTACACACTGCATAATGATAAAAACTTATCCACATCTGAAATTGCCGGATATCTCAATATGAGTTATTTTTATTTTTCCCGTAAAATATTTGAAATCAGAGCACTTAACAGTTTAAATCGGCTGTGCAGAAAATTTTATTCTTATTTGCTTAAATAAACAGGAGGATAATATGATTCCTAAAATTATACACTATTGCTGGTTCGGAGGAAATCCCAAGCCGGAATTAGCGAAAAACTGCATTAACAGCTGGAAAAAATACTGTAAGGATTATGAAATAAAGGAATGGAATGAGGATAATTTTGACATTCCCGAAGCTCCTTTGTATGTAAGGCAGGCATACGAAGCAAAAAAATGGGCTTTTGTTTCCGATTATGTACGCTTGTGGGCAATGATAAAATACGGCGGCATTTATATGGATACCGATATGGAGGTTATAAAACCAATAGATAAATTTCTCGAAAACGAAGCATTTGGCGGTTTTGAATCAACAACAACAATTTCAACTGCTATCATGGCTTGCAAAAAAGATTATTCTTTGTTTAAAGTACTATTAAGCGAATATGATAATATTCCTTTTGTTCGTGATGACGGCTCTTTTGACGAAACAACAAATGTTAAAAGAATTACTAATTGCTGTAAAAAATACGGATTTGTCCCCGACGGAAAATATCAGGTTGTTAACGGTTTTGCACTTTATCCGAAAGAATATTTCTGCCCTAAGTCACCTGATTTGCAATCCTGCAAAATTACCCGTAAAACATATACAATCCACCATTATATGGGTTCATGGATAAGCGATGAAGATAAAGAAAAATATAAAAAACATGTTTTGGAGATTAAGAAAAAAGAGAAGAAAATAAAAAGAAAACAAACTATTGACAAAATTATTCATTTTCCGAATTGGCTGATGATGAAAATTCTCGGAAAGTCAAGATATGAAAAAATAAAGAAGAAATTAAAAAGGTGATATAAATGTTCAGCACCGCAACTCCCGAAAGTGTGGGAATTTCCTCAAAAGGCATTCTTAAATATCTGAAAATGATTGAGTCTCACGGCATAGCTTCTCATTCGGTTCTTATTGCACGGGGTGATAAGATAATATGCGAGGCTTACTGGGCGCCGTTTGATAAGGATACCCGTCACCGGATGTATTCCCAGACAAAAAGCTATGTCGGAACGGCGGTCAGACTGCTTGCCGATGAGGGAAAAATTTCTCTTGATGAAAAAATCATATCTTATTTTCCCGATAAACTTCCCGAAACGGTTCATCCATATCTTGAAAAGCTTACGATTCGGGATATGCTCATGATGCGTACCTGCTTTGACGAATACGATGTGAACTGGTTTCAAAGCAACACCGATGACCGTGTTAAGCTCTATTTTTCGCAGAAGCCTGCCGTTTACCCCGGAACACAGTACCGTTACGATTCAATGGGTTCATTCGTGCTCGGTGCGCTTGTTGAAAGAATCAGCGGAAAAACTTTTCTTGATTATCTGCGTGAAAAATGCCTTGACGAAATCGGTTTTTCCTCTGATGCCTATTGCCTTAAATGCCCGGGCGGATATTCCTGGGCGGATTCGGCGTTACTCTGCACTCCCCGTGATATGCTCGCCTACGGCAGATTTGTGGGCTGTTTCGGAAAATGGGAGGGCAAACAGATTATACGCCGTGGAATTTTTGAGGAAGCCTTTGCCGATTTTTCGGATTCCTATGCGTGCGGCATAAGCTCATTTGACCACCGTGGTTATGCCAGCCAGTTCTGGAAATTTTACGGGAACTCATTCGGCTTCAACGGTATGCACGACCAGCTTACGATTTATGACCCCGATACCGATATAACTTTCACCTGCACATCGGGCAACTACCGCTCACCCGATTCCCGTGAGCTTCTTGTTTCTTATCTGTTTTCCGAGATTATCGAAACGGCGGGAGAAGCCGCAGAGGAAGATACCGAAGCTTATAACGAGCTTACGGAATTCATATCCGGTCTTAAGCTTGTTTCGGCAAAAGGCGAAAAATATTCTCCGCTTGAAAAAGAGCTCAGCGGCAGAAAATTCACCGCAGAAGAAAACAGAACCGGCATCACCGAATTTTCATTTGACTTTTCGGATGAATGTCAGTTCAGATACAAAAACGCCCAGGGCGAAAAGGTTCTCCGCTTCGGGCGCAATGAAAATATTTTTCAGCCGTTTCCGCAGACCGGCTATTCGGGAGAAATCGGCGGAAAGCCCTGTGAGGGTCACACCTACGAATGCGCCGCTTCGGGCACATGGGGAAGTAAAAATCAGCTCAGAATTTTCGTTCAGATTATTGATGAATATATCGGGAGCGTTTATATAAACTTTTCTTACAAAGACGGCCACGGCAGAATAAAAATGACCGGTGACGGCGAAAATTTCCTGAGAGAATATAACGGAACGATAAATGCAATGATAGTCTGAATTACTGCTCCGCTTCAAGCTTACGGATAAAAACCGATGGAGAATATACTGCGATATCTGAATTCTTATAATCCTTTTCGTTTCGGGTTACAACGCAGTCCGCTTCAATCCTCTTTGCGGTCTCAGCCATAATTGCATCCTCATAATCCGAAATGTCCGACGGCAGGGCGTGCAGGCAATCTGCACCTGCCGTATCTTCAACCTTAAAAATCGAAAAGAGCTTTTCGAGAATTGCTCTTGTTTCTCTGTCACTATGCGTAAGACGGTGAGTAATATAATATATATCGGTTACGGATTTGGCTGAAATGCAGCCCTTGAATCGCTCATTGGCGGCAAGGATAAAAATTTTCTGCGCATCCGCACAAAACGGCTGTCTGCTCTGAAGAACATCAACAATAACGCAGGTATCAATCAATGCCGTCATATTTTTTCACACCTTTCCGCTTTTGCTTCTTCGAGCGTTAATGTGTCGGGCAGAATTCCGAAAAGTGATTTTGCAGTATCAACCTTATCCTGAAAAGGATTGGTGAGCTTGCATATTACTTTTCCGTTTTTGGTGATATAAATATCCTCCGTGGCTGATAAAATCAGATATTTGCTGAGATTTGTTTTCAGCTCCGTTGCGGTAATTGACATATTACACGCCTCCTTTTCACTTATATTATATTCAAATCGTACGATTTAGTCAATATAAATCGTGAAATTTATATGGTAAATTCGGGAAAAGCACCGCCTTGGGCGGTGCTTTTCACTATACCTGTATAATATAATCAATAGTTTTCTGCGTGAACCTCAAAGAATGCCTGAGGATGAGCGCAAACGGGGCAGGCGGCCGGAGCCTTTGTGCCTACTACTATGTGACCGCAGTTGCGGCATTCCCAAACCTTAACCTCGCTCTTTTCGAAAACCTGCTGAGCTTCAACATTCTGAAGCAGTGCACGGTAGCGTTCCTCGTGCTTCTTTTCGATTGCGGCAACGGCTCTGAACTTTGCTGCAAGTGCGGTGAAGCCTTCTTCTTCGGCTGTTTTAGCAAAGCCCTCATACATATCCGTCCACTCAAAATTCTCTCCGTCAGCGGCGGCGGCAAGATTTTCGGCTGTTGAACCTATTCCGCCAAGCTCCTTGAACCACAGCTTTGCGTGTTCCTTCTCGTTATCGGCTGTCTTAAGGAACAGGTCGGCTATCTGCTCAAAGCCCTCTTTTTTTGCCTTTGAAGCAAAATAAGTGTACTTGTTTCTTGCCTGAGATTCGCCTGCAAAAGCGGCTTCGAGATTTTTCTCGGTCTTTGTTCCTGCGTATTTTGTTGCCATGTTGTTCTCCTCCTGAGTTTTTGTTTTATTTATTTTTTGCAAGACATTCGGGACATATACCCTCGAAGAATGCCCGATGCCTTTTAATTACAAATCCGGTTTGCTCCTCAACGATTAAATCGCTTTTTTTATTATATTCAATCGGAGCATCAATAACCCGTCCGCACTCGGTGCAAAGTATATGATAATGATTATCAAGACGGCTGTCGTATCTGTCTGCCCCGGGAACCCTCACATGAAGTATATCTCCGTTTTCGGAAAGAATGCCCAGATTGCGGTAAACCGTACCCTTACTGATTTTTTCATCCTGCGAATGAACATCAAGATAAATCTCATCCGCTCCCGGATGGTCGCATCTGCTCATAACATTATCATAAATCATTCTTCGCTGACGGGTATCCCTCTGCTGTTTTGATTTATTATCCATAAGCATCCCTTTATCACTAATAGGAATTATTATTAATTGGATTATAGTGTATAATTCCGGATTTGTCAAGTGCTTTGCATATAATATAATACATTTTATGTTGATAATTCAAATTGATAATGATATAATGCAGATATCAACTGAAAAGGACAGTTTATGACGGATATACAGCTCAACGAGAGCAAAGCAAAAAATTGCTGAAAGAAACGGAGAGAGAAATATGTCAAAATATCTGATAGTAAACGCCGATGATTTCGGAATGTGCAAGGCGGCAAACGATGCCGTTATCGACCTTTTTGAAAGCGGTATGCTGAAATCTTCAACCATAATGATGCCCTGCCCCGCCGCCGAGGATGCCGTGAAATTTTCGGTTGAAAATCCGCAATACGCAATCGGAGTTCATCTGACGATGACGAGCGAATGGAATGAATACAGATGGAAACCCTTAAGCGGCGGAAAATCGCTTGTTGACGAAGCCGGATTTATGTGGAAAAACAGCCGTCTTGTTGGCAAGAACGCAAAGCTTGATGAGCTTGAAGCCGAAATAAAAGCGCAGGTTGACAGGGCTCATGCTCTCGGGATGAAGCCGTCTCACCTTGATAACCATATGGGCTCGCTTTACGGTCATTTCACTCTGAGATTTGAGCTTCTCAAAATGACGCTGAGAGTATGCGGAGAATACGGCTATGCGTTCAGAATGTTTACCGAAACCGCAAAAAGCGTTGCACCATCAGATGTACCTTATTTTGTTTTCAGCCCTTTGAAATATCTTTCGAAGCATTGGGGCAAAAAATATAATGTAATAATGCCGGATTATATGCTTTTCCCCGATTGGCCGGCGATGAATAAAATAATCGGTTCGAAAAGCAAAGGAGATTTCAACGAAGACTATCGTACATACCGTGATGAAATTCTCAAAATATGGACAAATATTCCCGACGGGATAACCGAAACCTTTGTTCATCCCTCGCTTGACACCCCCGAACTGCGTTCCATAACGGGCGCATGGCACCAGAGAGTATGGGAATATCAGCTTTTGAAAGACCCCGAAACACATGAATATTTAAAAGCCCACGGCATTGAGCTTATCAGCTACCGTGAGCTTATTGAAATGAAAACATAATAGACAAAGATAGGAGTGAGGAATTAATTATCCGCTTCATCCATATATTCCAGCACACGCTCAATCAGATTGAGCTTGCTTTCACCCTTTAGAGTTCTAACCGAAATATTGGGTTTTCCGTTGCCGGGGCTTACGGTCATTCTTCCTTTGAAATGGTCGGAAGCTGCGGCAATTTCGTTCATATTCAGCGCACTTATACTGAATATTATTTTATCGCCGTCGGAGGTTATTTCGTAAATATTGTGCCTTGTTGCCATTCCTCTGAGAAGCGCTATGCGGATAAGTCCCTCCACGCAGGCCGGCGGGTCGCCGAAACGGTCAATAAGCTCATCAACAACATCCGAAGCGTCATCATCGGTTTTGATATCGGCAATCCTGCGGTAAATCTGAAGTCTCTGCGGAACGCTTTCAATATAATAATCCGGAATATGCGCATCAATCGGCAGGTCAATCAGGCAATCCTGCTCTGATGTTGACGGCGTTTCGCCCTTTTCCTCTGCTATCGCCTGTTCAAGCAGGGTTATATACATCTCATAGCCGACCGATTCCATATGCCCGTGCTGGCTTGCTCCGAGAACATTTCCGGCTCCTCTGAGCTCCAAATCTCTCATTGCGATATGGAAACCCGAACCGAATTCGGTAAATTCTCTTATTGCATCAAGCCTGCGTGTGGCAATCTCGGAAAGCTCTTTTCCTCTTGTGAATGTAAAATATGCGCTCGCTCTGCGTGAGCTTCTGCCTACTCTGCCCCTTATCTGATGAAGCTGGGCAAGCCCCATTCTGTCGGCATTTTCAATAATCAGAGTGTTGACATTCGGCACATCAACGCCCGTTTCGATTATGGTTGTGCATACGAGAATATCAATTTCGCCCTCAAGCAGTCTGCGCCAGACCTCACTGAGCTCATCCTCGCTCATTTTGCCGTGACCCACTCCGATATTCGCATCGGGAAGCAGAGCCTTGATTTCAGCCGCCTTGCGTTCAATCGTTTCAACCTTATTATACAGATAATAGACTTGACCGCCACGGCGCAGCTCCTGCTCCATGGCCTGAACCAGCACTCCCATATCGTGCTCGATAACATAGGTCTGAACGGGCAGTCTGTCCTGCGGCGCTTCCTCGATAACCGACATATCCCTGATGCCCGACATTGCCATATTGAGCGTACGGGGTATGGGAGTTGCCGTAAGCGTGAGCACATCAACGGCAGGGAAAAGCGATTTGAGCTTCTCTTTCTGAGCAACGCCGAAACGCTGTTCCTCATCTATGATTATCAGTCCGAGGTCACGGAACTGAACATCCTTTGAGATAATGCGGTGAGTACCCACCACAACATCAACAGAACCTCGTCTTAAGCCCGCAAGAGTTTTGTCAATTTCCTTTTTTGTGCAGAACCTTGAAAGCATACCGGCTTCAACCGGGAAACCCTCAAAGCGTTTCATTATTGTCTGATAATGCTGAAGCGCAAGAATGGTGGTCGGAACCATTATGGCGCACTGCTTTCCGTCGGCAATACATTTGAACACCGCTCTGAGCGCAACCTCGGTTTTACCGAAGCCGACATCTCCGCAAAGCAGTCTGTCCATAGGATACGGCTTTTCCATATCCTTTTTTATCTCGTGAATACAGCGAAGCTGGTCATCGGTTTCAACAAATTCAAACCGCCGTTCAAAATCGCTCTGCATATCAATATCGGGAGAAAACGAATGACCCTTAACCTTAAGGCGCTTTGAATAAAGGTCAATAAGCTCCTTTGCCATATCCTTAACGGCGGATTTAACCCTTGCTCTGGTTTTCTGCCAATCCCTGCCGCCGAGCCTGCTGAGCTTGAGCGGCTTATCGTCATTTTTGGGTCCGATATATTTTGAAACCTGGTCAAGCTGAGTTACGGGCACATAAAGATTATCGCCCTTATCATACTGAATTTTAATATAATCCTTTGTTGTTCCTGCGTTTTCAAGAGTGGTTATACCCTCAAAAATACCTATACCGTGGGTATCGTGAACAACATATTCTCCCCTGTGAAGCTCATTGAGATTATTAAAAGCGTGCTTCGACGATTTTTTTGACGGCACCTTTGCCTTAACCGTCGGACGGCTTCTGTATGAAATAAGCGTAAAATTTGCAGACGGATATTCAAATCCGGATGAAAGACTTCCCGGGAGAACGCATACCATGCCTTTCGGAAATTCCTTCGGCGGAACGGGACACCAGACGGCACGCACGCCGTCATTTTCCAAATCCTCGGCAAGAGTTTTTGAAGCCTTATCCGTTCCTGCAAGCACGGCGCAGGTCTGACCCTTTTTGCCCGTTATCGCTCCAATATCGTCAAACAGCGCCTGATATGCGCCGTTCCACGGGCTTATCTGCTTTGCCGTAAAGGTTATCAGCTCTTTTACGGGAGTATCAAAGCTTCCCCTCGGCAGATTATCAAGATATATTGCGCCGAAATCGGTATATTTTGCAATCACTTCGTCCGGCGTAAGGGTATATTTATCAAGCCCCTTGCAGAGAATACCGTCCTGAAAAAGTCCTTTGACGGTTTCATTCATCAGCATTGAGCAGGCATTCATCTTATCCCTGACCGAAAACGATTCGCATACAAAAAGCATTGCGCCCTTTGCATAATCGAATATGCTCGCCGCTTCGGGATATATCAAAGGTAAATATTTATCGGCGGAGGTTATTCTTACTCCGCTCTTTATTTTTTCAATATCATCGTTGAGATTTTTGAGTGCTTCGCCTCTGAAACGGTGATTTTTTATGTGAGCTTCAATGAGTGCAAGAAGCGTTTCGTCAGTTACAAGCACTTCACGGGCAGGTGTTATGTGAATTTCGTCGGCAGAATCCGTTCTTCTCTGCGTTTCGGGGTCAAAAAACGAAATTGAATCCACGGTATCGCCCCAGAATTCTATTCGGCATGGCTCCTTTGAATCCGGGGGAAAAAAATCGAGTATTCCTCCTCTGACGGCATACTGCCCGGCTCCGTCAACCTGCTCGGAACGGGTATAACCGCTTCTCATAAGGCTGAAAACAAGCTCGTCAATCTTATAATCCGCACCGGACTCAATGCTCAGACTGCTGTTCATCAGCCTTGCAGGCGGAACGGTAAGCTGTAATGCCGCTTCGGATGAAAGCACAACGGCGTCATATTCGCCCGTCAGCATTTTATCGAGTGCCTTAAGCCTTGAATGCTCATATTCACGGGAAACGCTCTCGGTTGTGCGGAATGAAAAATCCCTTGCAGGATAGAGCAGACAGTTTATGCCGAAGCTCTCCGCATCCTGCTTCATCCTTGTTGCCGTTGCTTCATCGGGAACAATAATAAGCGCTTTTTTCTTAAGGCTCATGCAAAGGCCGATGATTATATGTGCCTTATGTATATGCGAAAGTCCCGTCACACCTGAGGGCAGGCGTCCTTTATGGACGGCACCCGCAAGGGACAGGTATTCGGGAATTGATTTTAATATTTCGCTGTAACAGTTCATATTGTTACGCCTGCTTTTCTCAGCGCTTCTTTCAGAATTTCAATATCTCCGTGGCTGTAACAGTGGCCGTCCATTCCGACAGCCGCCGCACCGTCGATATTCTTCCGGACATCGTCAATGAAGAAGCACTCCCCGGGGAGAAGCGAAAATTTTTCGAAAAGCGCAAGGTATATTTCTTTTTCCGGCTTAAGGAGCTTATAATCTGCCGATATTATATATCCGTCAAAGAGCGAAAGCGCAGGAATGGTGTCCTTATGCTCATAAAAATCCTCGGAAGCATTCGACAGCAGATATATTCCGTAGCCCTTTGCCTTAAGCTCTTTTATAAGCTCATACATTTTTTCAAACGGCGGCATATAGGGATAATAATTGTGAAGCATATCGTTCACTCTCTCACGGGCGTGAACCGGAATTTTATCCTCAATCTGCTCCCATATTTCATCGGGACAGATTATTCCTCTGTCCTTATCCGCCCAGAGCTGATTTCGGAAAAGCACCCTGAGAGTAATATCCGCTGTTTCCTTATCGAAATATTCGTTTGAAATTTTTTCGGGGTTATAATCTATGAGCACTCCGCCCATATCGAATATAATATTTTTTATCATTTTATATCTTTCCTTTTAACCAAGTAATTTTTATGATACCACTTTTTGACTGCAACAGTCAAGTAAGAAAGAATATGTTAAAGATAATTTTAAAATTTATTGAAATTACATAAAAAATATGGTATCATTAGTTAAAATTAAGTGAAAGAGGCGTATTTATGAAAAAGATTATTTCAATCGTTCTCACTGTTTCGCTCCTGCTTTCAATCTGTGCGGCAGGCGCAAGCGCAATCAGCCCCGTAAAAACATCATGCGGCGGTCAGTGCGGAAATTATCCCACCATTATCGTTCCCGGCATCGGTCAGTCAAATGTATGGCTTCTCGATGATAACGGAGATTACGAGCTTGATGCGGACGGCGAAAGAATAAACTGCTTCCCTGCTTATTTCCCCGTTGCGAAAATAATCGGTGTTGCTCTCGTTCCCGTTCTTCTTACGCTCATCACTCAGCACAATATCGGTCTGAGAAATGCACTTTCCAAGATAGTTACAATGTGCTTCGGCATGAATATGAGTGATAACAACGGCAAGTGTCTCGGCAATGTTGAGGTTGAAAAATATCCCTATTCACTCGCCGAATGCAGTGATTATGAAAAAGACCAGATTTATAATAATGTTCCCATCAGCGAATGCGGAATAAACATCGGTGAAGACCATCTCTATTACTTCGCTTACAATTCATTCGGAAACAATATCGCAATCTGCGACGAGCTTTATGAGTTCATTCAGCAGGTTAAGAGAGAAACCGGCCACGATAAAGTTAATATCGTTCCAATCAGTCTCGGCGGAACGATTGCAAACGGACTTCTCGAATATCACCCCGAGGTTTATAACGACCTTCATAAGGTTATTTATATCATTCCGGCTCTTGACGGAAGCACAATAGTAGGCGATGTTTTCAAGAAGGATGTAACCTTCCTTGATAAGAACCAGCTTTATCATACCTTCCTTGAAGGTCTTATGGAAGAAAGCCAGGCAAAGCTTATAGAGGTTGCCCTCAGAATTTTCCCCGATGAGCTTCTTATGGATGTTCTTAACGACACCTGCGACCTGCTTATCGAAAATGTTCTCATTAACTGCACAAATATGTGGGCACTTGTTCCCTCAAAGGATTATCCGGCTCTTGCCGCAAAATATCTTTCAACTCCCGATAAGGCTGAAATCAGAAGACAGACCGAGCGTTACTATCAGGCTCAGCTCAATTCCGATGCAAACATCCTTAAGCTTAAGGAAAACGGCGTTCAGGTATTTGACATAGTTGACTATGATTTCCCGCTTTACAATATCGGCAATTCCTGGAACGCAGACAATGCCGACGGCGTTATCCATCTTGACTCAACCTCAATGGGCACACATTCGGCAAGATGCGGCGAAACTCTTCCGGCAGGCTACACTCAAAAGAATACCAACTGCTCAAATCCCATGCATAATCACATTTCTCCCGACAATGTTATTGATGCTTCGGCAGGTCTTCTTCCCGACTATACCTTCTATTTTGACGGTCAGGGTCACGAGGGAACCGGCAGAAACGATATAATCATGACTCTTGCAACCGCTCTTATTTCAAGCGACGATATAGAAAATGTTTACAGCGACCCGAATTTCCCACAGTTCAATATCGGCAGAGAAACAAAGAGTCTCAGAAGAAGCGACCTTCCCAATGCAAAGAAAGCTCTTGAAAATATAAACGCAGGCACAGTTGCCGCAACGGCAGAACAGAAGGCAAGACTTGAAAAAGCCATAAATGACTGCGAAGCAATGCTCAAGAGAACCATTGCAGTTGAAGGCGAAGCGGAAGCACTTGAAGCCGAGCTTGAAGCCGCTCTGTGTGATATCGGCGTTTACGGCGAAGACAAGGGAGACCCCACATTCGGATTTGCATACGGTATCAACTCTTTCCTTGATAAGTGGTACGGCACAAACGGTTTTTCCGAGATGCCGCTGCTCACAATTCTGAACATATTCCGCCTTATCACGGGTATATTCACAAAGTAAAATCAATAACAAAAGTGCCCGTCTCGGAAACGAGACGGGTTTTGCTATCTCTGTAATGGGCTTCTGAATTAAAAAGTCCCGTCTTGCGAGACGGGACACTTTTTCAGAATCCGAAATTATTGAAATATTCAAACGGGTCAATATACTGATAGGTTGTGGTTTCTTCGATTTCGTCACCCTTATCCTCAACAAGGGTTATATCAATTTCAAATTCGTCAATGCTGTAATTGCTGTTTATTCTGCAAAGGGTGAGCGTATGCTTATCGCCTACCTTACCGTTATCTATCAGTTCAAGCAGAACATCCGCCGTTGTAAGCTCCTTGCCGTCAACCTTGGTTATCATATCGTATTTTCTCGCTTCCGTTCCTGCAAGAGAGCTGTCCGAGCCGATTTCATTTATAATAAGTGTTCCTGCCGGAAGTCCTTTTATCTGCGCTATCATGCTGTACTGTGCGCTGGCGCTGAGCGGATAATAGGTTATGCCGAGCTTCGGTCTGTTGGGAACATAGCCGATTTTGATAAGATTATCAATGATTGCCTTTGCTGAGCTTATCGGAATTGCAAAGCCTATCTGCTCATAGTTTGTTGAAGCGATTTTCTGAGAGTTTATGCCGATAATCTGACCGTACTGATTTGCAAGCGCTCCGCCCGAATTTCCGGGGCTTATTGCGGCGCTGTGCTGAATACATTTCATCGTATAGCCGATTTCACTGCTTATGGGTCTGTCTATCGAAGCAACATAACCGCCCGTGAACGAACCGAAAAATTCAACTCCGCCGGGATTGCCTACCGCATAAACGGGGTCACCTACCGAAAGAGCGTTTGAATCGCCGAATTCTGCCGCCGGAAGTCCGTGAGCTTTTATTTTGAGAACACCCGTATCTGTTCTGATATCGTAGCCGACTATCTCGGCATCATATGAGGTACCGTCCTCTGTCTGAACGGTAACCTTTACGCCCTTATCATCAATAACATGGGCGCAGGTGATAATATAGGTATATCTTCCGCTGTTATCTTCTCCCATGATTATGCCGGAGCCCTCACCTGCCGCCGAGCTTGAACCGCTCTTATAGACCACTATGCCTACATTGCTTGCTCTTACCTTTGCGGCAATCGCCGTTGTTGAAAGGGGACCGTCAATATTAACCTCGGTTGGTGAAACGGGTGATGAATTTATATTGAGACTTGCTCCGGTATCGCTGTTGCTTGTGCTGCCGATATCTTTTATATCCTTTTTATTTATAACATATTTTGATACGGTTGCAACGCCTATTGCAAGCGCTATCGCCGCCAGAATTCCGAGAGCGGCAATGAATAATTTCACGCCCTTGTTGTTCTTTTCGGGCGGTGTCTGCGACTGCGGCTGAGCATATCCGTAAGTGTTCTGCTGATAAGGGCTCTGCTGATATTGCGGTCTGCCGTAATCGGGCTGTTGATACTGCGGCTGAGTATAATGATAGGTTCCGGAATAAATATTTGAAGTGTCATTCGGTTCAACCGGTTCAGCTTCAACCGGCTGAGCTTCGGCTTCTTCCGCTTCCGTCTGAATTTCCTCCTGCGCCTGAGGTGCTTCAAAGGTTTCACTCTCGATTATTTCTGCCTGGGTTTCCTCCTGCTGAGGCATTCCGGCAGGCTCTTCTCTTATTTCACCGCCGTTTTCAAATTCTTCATTCATTTGCATTTCCTCCGAGCTTTCATTGTTTGAGTTTATTTTATTCTGCTGTTATTAATAATTTTTGAACGAGTATTTAACAATAATTCAATATTCGGCATACATTCTGTTAAATTAGGGGTAATTGGGTGATAAATTCGGTAAATTCGCCCTCAACGCTCCTTGCGGCAATTCTGCCGCCGTTAAGCTCAACAAGAGTTTTAACAATGAAAAGTCCCATTCCCGCACCCTTAACATCAAAGCTTCGGGATTTATCAAGCTTATAAAACCTCTCGAAAATCTTGTCGATTTCATCACTCGGTATTCCGTTGCCGCTGTTCTTTATCTTGATTATCGCCTTTTCGGAATCGGATTTTACCGCCGCTTCGATGTATCCGCCCTCGGGCGTGAATTTAACGGCATTATCAATAAGGTTATATATTACCTGATTTATCATATCCTTGTCGGCAGTAACACTGCAGGACTCAATTGTATCAAGCCCCTTGATTTCTATATTCTTTTTATCAATGAGCTGTTCAAACCCTAAAAGCGTTCTGAAAAGCATATCCGAAACATCAAAAGCAACCGGCTTTAACTCAAGCTCTCCTGCTTCCATCTTGCTGATATTCAGCATTGAAGTAACAAGTCTTGAAAGGCGCTTGACTTCATCCGAAACGATGCTCAGATAATGCGCCTGCTCGCTTCTTTCTATCGTTCCGTCAAGAATACCGTCAATAAATCCGCCTATGGTGGTCATCGGAGTTTTAAGCTCATGCGAAACATTCGCAACAAAGCTTCGCCTTGAGGTTTCAAGCGTTGCAAGTGCCTGCGCCATCGAATTAAACGCCGTGATAAGCTCATCCACTTCATCGTGGCCGAATATCGGATGGCTCGCACGCTTCAGATTAATTCTTGTTGAAAAATCGCCGTTTGCATACTGCTTTGCCGCCGTTGACATGGCTCTGAGCGGATTTGTGAAACGGTAGCTGACAAGATAAACAAGAGCAAACGAAATTATAAATGCCACAAGCGCCGCAATGAAGAACATTTTAAATATGGCGGCAACATAAGGAGTAAGCCCTTCGGTAACGGGCTGAGTTGAGAACACCGCACCAACAACATTGCCGTTGACTATCAGCGGTGAGCTGACTATAAAATGCACTCCGCTGAGCACTCCGCCCAAATCGCTCATTGAACGGAAATCCTTTTCGAGCGCCACTTTCATTATTTCGGGCGGAATTTTGTATTGGTCATGAACCATACATTTCCCCGTATAAAGCGCCATATTTGAAAGCAATAAATCCTTACAGTAAACCACATAGCCGTCACTGTTTGTGATGAAAACATCGGCATCAACCGCATTGGAAATCTGCAAAAGTGTGTTGCACACAACGATTACCGAGCCCCTGCCGCTCTCACCCATATAGTCGGACTGAAAAACATTGCTCGTATTTTCGGATACACTGCGTGAATTTTCGGCAAGCAAATCCATTTTTTCATCCATCCACAGCTTCGACACAAACAGCAAGAGAGCTCCGCCTAAAAAGACGAAGCTTGCAAGGATAATTGAAATTGTAATTACAAAATACTTCCGGAAAAGTCCGGAGCTTCTTTTACGAAGCATAATTATCACTCTTTAGTTGCAAATTTATATCCGACGCTCCAGACCGTTTTGAGCTCCCATTTATCGGAGATGCCCTCAAGCTTCTCACGAAGTCTCTTAACATGAACATCAACGGTTCTTGAATCGCCGTAATAATCAAATCCCCAAACCTCATCAAGAAGCTGGTCTCTGGTGAAAACTCTGTTCGGATTGCTTGCGAGATGATAAATAAGCTCAAGCTCTTTCGGCGGAGTATCAATCTTTTCGCCGTTTACGGTAAGCTCATAATTGGTAAGATTTATAACAAGCTTATCATATCTTACCTCTTTTATATCAACCTTTGCCGCAGAACCGCTTCTGCGAAGCACGGCCTTAATTCTGACCATAACTTCCTTTGTGTCAAACGGTTTCACAACATAGTCATCCGCACCGAGCTCAAAGCCGAGAACCTTATCAAAGGTTTCGCCCTTGGCGGTGAGCATGATTATGGGCTTATCCGAAAACTTTCTGACCTCACGGCAGACCTGCCAGCCGTCAAGCACGGGAAGCATAATGTCAAGAAGCATAAGGTCGGGTGAAAGCTCACGGAACATCTTGAGAGCATCTCCGCCGTTGTTTGCGATAATTACCTCGTAACCCTCTTTTTCAAGATAGAGTCTGAGCAGTTCGCATATATTATTATCATCATCAACAACGAGTATTTTTTCAGCCGCCATTGATATATCCCCCTCTCGGAATTTTTTCCTCAATTAAAATTATACTCGGATTTATAAAAAATCTGTGAATTGCCGTGAAATAATTTGTTACCGAATGCCGCAAAGATTAAGTAACTGTGAATTTATTTCACGGAAAATTTGAACACCGTTGTGCTTGTGAATTTTTCGCCTGCATCAAATGTGCACTGCGGCCACTCGGGCATATTGGGTGTATTCGGATAAAACTGCGTTTCAAGGCAGAAGCCTGCGTGCTTTTGAAGAAGCACTCCGCCCTTGCCTTCAACCGTTCCGTCAAGGAAATTTCCCGTGTAAAGCTGAACGCCGATAAGGTCGGTATAAACCTCAAGCATTCTGCCGCTCCCGGGTTCATATGCCGAAGCCGCAGGGCCGTCGCCGTCATTAAGGCAGAAATTATGGTCATAACCCTTGCACATGATAAGCTGTTCATCATCGGCACCGATATCTTTTCCGATGGGCTTCGGAGTTCTGAAATCAAACGCCGTTCCCTCAACCGCTCTTATCTCGCCCGTGGGAATGCTTCTTTCATCGGTGGGGGTGAACGAATCGGCATTTATCATAAGCTCATGACCGAGAACATCTCCCTTGCCGGCAAGATTGAAATAAGCGTGGTTTGTCATATTGATAACCGTCTTTTTATCGCTTACGGCATAATAATCTATCTTTAATGAATCATTTTCATAAAGAGTAAATGTAACCTTAAATTCAATTTTTCCGGGGAAGCCCTTTGCGCCGTCGGGGCTTACATAGCTCATTTCAAGGCAGTTATCGTCAACAATGATTGCATTCCAGACCGCCTTTGAAAGCTCATCACCGCCGTGCAGGCAGGTAACTCCGTTTTCGTTTTTATCAACCTCATATTTAACGCCGTCAATCGTAAATTCGCCGTTTGCAATTCTGTTTGCGTATCTGCCGACGGTTACGCCCTGGTTTGCCGAATATTTCTCGTTGCCCTCAAGAGTATCAAAACCAACAAGTATATCCGCAAGCTCCCCGTTTTTATCCTTTGTGAAAATATTATTCACCGTTGCACCGTAGGTTATGATTTTAACCGATGTTTCGTTTGTATTTTTCAGCTCGAAAGCATCAACTTTTTTGCCGTCTGCGGTTGTTCCGAAATATTCTTTGGTAATCATTATCAATATCTCCTGTATTTATTTTACATCATAATTGTATCATCGTGAGATTTTTTTGTCAATAAATTGTTGACATAATCGGCGATAGGTGGTAATATAATATCACTTTCAAAAATTCTTAAAAAGGATGGAACAAAAAATGAAAAAGTTTTTAGCAGTTCTTTTCGCAGTTATGTTCGCATTTTCAGCTTGCTGTGTAGCATTTGCGGCTCCCGCTGAGCTCACTTGCGATTTCTGCCATGCAGAGTTTGAAACAGCAGCAGAGCTTAAGGCTCACATCGAAAGCACTTTCCCCAATGCAGACCACTCCAAGACCTGCACAAACACCATCATCGTTGACGGCGTTGTTACCAAGTGCGGCGAAGTTTTCCACAGCAAGGCAGCTTATGACGCTCATCAGACAACCTGCTCAAACGCAAGTGATGCTGACCTTATGAAGGCTTATTTCAAGGCCGGCGACATCGGCGCAGCTCTCAAGTGCCTTTTCAACATCATCGTTGATTTCGTTAAGGGCGACACCTTCAAGGGCATCATCGACAAGGTTGGCGGCGTTGTTAAGGGCATCGACCTCGGCGGAATTTTCAACACCGTTAAGGACCTTGTTTCCAAGATTCCGTTTGATGATATTCTCGGAAAACTCGGTATTGAGCTTTAAAATTTCAGGGCTTGTGGCTGAAAAAGTCACAAGCCTTTTTTTAATTCGGAATTCGGAATTATGAATTCGGAATTAATGACGGGCTCCGCCCGTACCCATTATATAACTGCTCACATATGGCTTTTTCTTCTGAATTAATATTAGTTGTTTATTCAGAAATAAAAAATTTCAAGTTAATTATATAAAATCGGCACGAAGTGCCCCTTAATTCCAAATTCCGACCTCCGAATTCCGAATTAAAAACGGGTACGGGCAGAGCCCGTCATTAATTCCAAATTCAGCAAAAGGGCACCCTTTCCGGGTGCCCTTTTGCTGAATTGAGGAGGGGTATTGCTCAATACCTAACGGGTTGCGGCTCCCGTTCGGTACAATTGAATAATATCCCCGATTTGTTAATTGCGTATGAATTTAATTTAAACGGTTATAAGATAAAATTTAAACAACCTGGAAAATATAAAATTTAAGATAGTCGGTTTCGGGCACATTCCACAAAACGGGATGGTCACAGCACTGCTGACGGGCTTCTATCTGACGAAGCTCAACACCTGCATCGGCGGCGGCTTCACGGAGCATTTTTACAAAGAGGTCATTTCGCATAAAATGCGAGCAGGAGCAGGTGGCAAAATATCCGCCACGGGGCAGGAGCTTCAATGCTCTGTAATTTATTTCTTTATATCCTCTCTCTGCGGAGCTCACCGTTTTACGGCTTTTCGTGAATGCCGGAGGGTCGAGAATTATAAAATCATAAGGCTTTCCGCCCTGCTTTTCAAGCTCCGGCAACAGTTCAAACACATTAGCGGCAACAAATTCCATTCTGTCTTCAAGCCCGTTGCGGCGTGCGTTTTCTCTTGCCATTTCAACTGCGGCTTCCGATATATCAACCGCCGTAACCTTTTCGGCACCTCCCATTGCCGCATTGAGCGCAAATGAGCCCGTATGCGTAAAGCAGTCAAGCACTTTTCTGCCCTTTGCAAGCTTCGCAACGGCAAGACGGTTATATTTCTGGTCAAGGAAAAACCCCGTTTTCTGTCCGTTTTCAAAATCAACCGAATATTTTATACCGTTTTCGGTTATCTCAGTTACGGTGCTTTCGGGGTGAGGAACGCCCTCATACCAGCCCTTATACTGTTCAAGCCCCTCCAGTTCTCTTATGGCAACATCGTTGCGCTCGTAAATTCCGGCAACGCTTTCGCCGAGCTCCGCAAGCACCTTAACCAGCGCCGCATAAACGGTCTCTTTCACTTTATCCATTCCGAATGAC
>JAZQON010000026.1:0-96151 GCA_045627825.1 Acutalibacteraceae bacterium | reverse complement strand
AAGCGGCACATTCGGCTACGGCTACGAATTTGCGGAGCTTTACGATATAAATATGCTCGGCACATTCTCTTTTAAAGGCACAACCAAAGACCCTCGCTTCGGCAATCCGACTCCGAGAATAGCCGAATGCACAGCAGGAATGATAAACGCCGTGGGCCTTCAGAACCCCGGTGTTGAAAAGGTTATTTCGGAAGAGCTTCCGAAGCTTTCAAGGTGTTTTTCAAAACCCGTTATGGCAAATGTAAGCGGCTTTTCGGTTGAGGATTATGCTTACACATGCGAAAAGCTGGATAAATGCAGTCAGGTGGGCTGGCTTGAGGTTAATGTAAGCTGTCCGAATGTTCACGGCGGCGGAATGAGCTTCGGCACTCAGCCCGAAGCGGCGGCAGAGGTAACGAGAGCTGTTAAAGCGGTTACATCAAAGCCCGTAATATTAAAGCTTTCGCCGAATGTTACGGATATTGTTTCAATCGCAAAAGCCTGCGAGGAAGCCGGAGCAGACGGAATAAGCCTGATAAATACACTTTTGGGTATGAGAATTGACCTGAAAACGAGAAAACCCGTTATCGCCAACACCATGGGCGGCTTTTCGGGCAGTGCGATTTTCCCCGTTGCGCTCAGAATGGTATATCAGGTTGCACACGCTGTAAGCATTCCCGTTATCGGTATGGGCGGCGTATCGTGTGCCCGTGATGTTATTGAAATGATGCTTGCGGGAGCAACTGCGGTTGAGGTTGGTGCGGCAAATCTCGTTGACCCCTTTGCCTGCAAAAATATAATTGAAGAGCTTCCCGCCGTTATGAAGCAATACGGCATAGAAGAGCTTCACGAAATCATCGGAGGAGTTAAAAATGGGTAAAGATGTTATAGTTGCCTGCGATTTTTCAAGTGCTCAGGCAGTATTTGATTTTCTCGATAAATTTACCGGCAGAAAACCGTTTGTTAAAATCGGTATGGAGCTTTTCTATGCCGAGGGTCCGTCAATAGTAAAGGAAATAAAGAAAAGAGGTCATAAAATCTTTCTTGACCTCAAGCTTCACGATATTCCGAATACGGTTAAAAAATCAATGGCGGTGCTTTCCGCACTTGATGTTGATATATGCAATCTTCATGCCGGCGGAACGGTTAAAATGATGGAAGCGGCGCTTGAAGGGCTCACAAGACCCAACGGCACAAGGCCTCTGCTTATCGCCGTTACTCAGCTTACCTCAACCGACCAGGAGAGCATGGAAAATGACCTGCTCATTCACGAGCCGATTGATAAGGTTGTTATGCACTATGCCGCAAACGCAAAAAAAGCCGGACTTGACGGAGTGGTATGCTCACCTCTTGAAGCCGGAAAGGTTCACGAAATATGCGGTAAAGACTTTCTGACCGTCACTCCCGGAGTGCGCTTTGCAGACGGCGATATCGGCGACCAGAAGAGAGTTATGACGCCTGCTCAGGCAAAGGAAATCGGTTCCGATTATATTGTTGTCGGCAGACCGATAACCGCCGCCGCAGACCCCGTTGCCGCATACGAAAGATGTATAGCCGAATTTACAGATTAAGGAGAGAACAAGAATGGAAAAGCTTATTGCAAAGGATTTGCTGAAAATCAAGGCGGTATTTTTCCGCCCCGAGGAGCCGTTCACATGGGCAAGCGGAATAAAAAGTCCCGTTTACTGTGACAACCGTCTCACCCTCACTGCTCCCGAGGTAAGAACCGATGTTGAAAACGGACTTGCAAAGCTTATAAAAGAAAACTATCCCGATGCCGAAGTGCTTATGGGCACTTCAACCGCCGGAATTGCTCACGCCGCAATCACGGCTCATATTCTCGGTATGCCCATGGGTTATGTCCGCTCCGGCGCCAAGGACCACGGCAGACAAAATCAGATTGAGGGCAAGCTCGAAGCAGGTCAGAAGGTTGTTGTTGTTGAAGATTTGATTTCAACCGGCGGCAGTGTTATTGAGGTTGTTAATGTTCTCAGAGAAGCCGGAGCAGAGGTGCTCGGCATCGTTTCGATATTCACCTACGGTATGCAGAAGGGTCTTGACCGTCTTGCCGCCGCAAATGTTAAAAATATTTCTCTCACAAACTTTGATGTTATCGCTCAGGTTGCCGCCGATGACGGCTACATCAAGCCCGAGGATGTTCAGAAGCTTATCAAATTCAGAAATAATCCGTCGGATGAAAGCTGGATTGGAGGAAACAAATGAGAAGTCTTATAAACATTCTTGACCTCTCGGTTGAGGAAATAGACAGTCTTATAAGCACGGCAAACGATATAATCGCAAATCCCGATAAATACGCCGAAAAGTGCAAACGCAAAAAGCTTGCAACGCTCTTTTTTGAGCCGTCAACAAGAACAAGACTGAGCTTTGAAGCCGCAATGCTCGAGCTTGGAGGAAGCGTTATCGGTTTTTCGGCGGCAAATAATTCCTCGGCGGCAAAGGGCGAAAGCGTTGCCGATACGGCAAAAACGATAAGCTGTTACGCCGATATAATCGCCATGCGCCATCCCAAAGAGGGCGCTCCGCTTGTGGCTTCAAAAGCGGCAAGCATTCCCGTTATCAACGCAGGCGACGGCGGCCACAATCACCCCACCCAGACGCTTGCAGACCTTTTGACGATTTACCGTGAAAAGGGCGGATTTGACAATCTCACCATAGGACTTTGCGGTGACCTCAAATTCGGCAGAACCGTTCATTCACTCATCGGAGCCATGTCACGGTACAGCGGAATAAAATTCATCCTCATTTCTCCCGAGGAGCTTAAAATCCCGAGCTATGTAAAAAAAGATGTTATTGAAAATAATAATATACCTTATATAGAAACAACCGACCTTGAGGGCGCTATGCCTGAGCTTGATATTCTCTATATGACCCGTGTTCAGCGTGAACGCTTCTTTAACGAGGAGGATTATTTAAGACTTAAGGACAGCTATATTCTCAATCCCTATAAGCTCGTAAATGCAAAATCCGACCTCAGCATTATGCACCCCCTGCCGAGAGTTAACGAAATCAGCGTTTCAATTGACGATGACCCGAGAGCCTGCTATTTCAAGCAGGTGCTCAACGGAAAATATATGAGAATGGCACTCATTCTCATGCTTCTTGAGGAGGCGGCTGAATGAATATAGATTCCATTACAAACGGCTATGTTATCGACCACATAAAAGCCGGCGGCGCAATGAAGCTTTATGAGCTTCTTAATCTCGATAAGGTTGACTGCTCCGTTGCGATAATAAAGAATGTTTCAAGCAAGAAGCTCGGCAAAAAGGATATCATCAAAATTGATGCGAATATCCCCGTTGACCTGAATGTTATCGGCTATGTTGACCCTGATGCAACAGTCAATATTATAAAAGACGGTGAGCTCGTTAAAAAGCTTACAATCGGACTGCCCGAAACACTTACAAATGTTATAAAATGTAAAAATCCGAGATGTATAACCTCTGCCGAACAGGAAATTCAGCATATTTTCAGGCTCACGGATGCAAAAAATAAAATCTACCGTTGTATCTACTGCGAAACAAAGGCAAAATAAACAAAAATAATATTTCATTTACAATATTATTTTACCTGCAAATTTAATCTATGTGCCTTGACACGGATTTCTTCAGATGATATAATCTTAATGTAATCTGAATATGGTTTTCCGGGACTGACGGATTATCGTGGAGCACCACGGAGGAACGGAAAACAATTTATGAAATCCTTTCAGCCGACCGTCTGGGCACACTTAACTCTTTCGAGTCGAGTGCGCCCTTTTTTTATTTTTCAGGAGGAGACTATGAAAAAAGTAGGAATTGTAATGGGAAGCGACAGCGACCTTCCCGTAATCAAAAAGGCAACAGAAATTCTCGGTGCACTCAAAATCCCCTTTGAGGTTCACATTTATTCCGCCCACCGCACCCCCGACCAGGCAAGAGATTTTGCACGCTCCGCAAGGGAAAACGGTTTCGGAGCAATAATTGCGGCAGCCGGTATGGCGGCTCATCTTGCCGGAGCAATTGCGGCAAACACCACTCTGCCGGTTATAGGTATTCCCTGCAAATCATCGGTTCTTGACGGTATGGATGCTCTGCTTTCAACGGTTCAGATGCCCTCGGGTATCCCCGTTGCAACCGTTGCGATAAACGGAGGAGCAAACGCCGCTCTGCTTTGCGCTCAGATTTTGGCAGTGGAGGATGCCGAGCTTGCCGAAAGACTTGATGCAAAACGCAAGGCGGATGCGGAAAAGGTTCTTGAAAAAGATGCCTTTATTTCAGACAGCATTTAAAAAATTTTTTTCAATATAAAAAAGGAGCTGTGAATTATGTCAAACAAACTCGTCTACACAGGAAAAACCAAGGATGTTTTCGCACTCGAAAACGGCAACTATCTTCTCAAGTTTAAGGATGACTGCACCGGAAAAGACGGCAAGTTCGACCCGGGTGAAAACTCGGTAGGTCTCACCATTGAGGGTGTCGGCGATGTCAATCTCCGCATGAGCATTTATTTCTTTGAGAAAGTTAATGCCGCAGGCATAAAGACTCACTTCGTAAGCGCTGACCTTGCAAATACCACCATGGAGGTTCTTCCTGCAAAGGTATTCGGCAAAGGTCTTGAGGTTATCTGCCGTCACAAGGCAGTAGGCAGCTTCTACCGCCGTTACAGCGATTATATTGAAGAAGGTGCCGACCTTCCGGCATATGTTGAAACCACATTCAAGAACGATGAAAAGGGCGACCCCCTTGTTACCAAAGACGGACTTATTGACCTCGGCGTTATGACCGCAGAGCAGTATGACGATATCAAGGCAATGACACAGCAGATTACCAAAATCGTTGCCGATGACCTTAAGGAAAAGGGTCTCGTTCTCTACGATATCAAATTTGAATTCGGCTATGATGCTGACGGAAAAGTTATGCTCATAGACGAAATCGCTTCGGGCAATATGCGAGTTTATAAGGACGGAGAATATATTGACCCCATGACTCTTTCGGAGCTTTTCTTTGCATAATCAATAATATTTAACTGAAGACGATCGGCATCTGCTGAATAAGGAGTACCGGTCGGCTTCGATTTTCAGAAAGAAGGTAGCACATGGGCGGATTTTTCGGAATTTCCTCAAAAACAGACTGCTTATCCGATGTTTTCTTCGGAACCGATTATCATTCCCACCTCGGAACAAAAATCGGCGGTATCGCCGTTTACGATAAAGAAGCAGGTCTGCAGCGTGAAATACATAATATAGAAAACTCCCCTTTCAGAACAAAGTTTGAAAAGGTTTTCAATTCAATGAAAGGCACATCGGCAATCGGCTGTATCGGCGATTCCGACCCTCAGCCTCTTCTTATTCGTTCAAATCTCGGAACTTACGCCATAAGCGTTGTCGGTCTTATCAACAATTCCGAAGAGCTTATTGACCGTTTCCTCTCATTCAGCGGCGGCCATTTCAATACGATGACCAACGGCAAAATAAATATGATTGAGCTTACTGCGGCTCTGATAAATCAGAAGAGCGATTTCGTGAACGGAATTAAATTTGCTCAGAAATCAATCGAGGGAACGGCTTCAATCCTTATTCTTAAGGATGACGGAACAATCATCGCCGCAAGAGACCGTTTAGGCAGAATACCGCTTCACATCGGAAAAAGCGATGATGGCTACTGCGCTTCGTTTGAATCGTTTGCATATCAGAAGCTCGGCTATGAGGATGTTTGCGAGCTCGGTCCCGGTGAAATAGTTGAAATATCTCCCGATTCTATGAAACGCCTTGCCGCTCCCGGCAAGAAAAAGCGTATCTGCGCTTTCCTTTGGAGTTATTACGGCTATCCAACCTCAAATTACGAAGGCGTAAATGTTGAAGCCATGAGATACAGAAACGGCAAGATTATGGCTGAAACGGACAAGAAAAACGGTCTGACAAACAATATAGACTATGTGGGCGGCGTTCCCGATTCGGGCACACCTCATGCCATAGGCTATGCCAACGAAAGCGACATACCGTTTGCGAGAGCATTCATAAAATATACTCCCACCTGGTCAAGAAGCTTTATCCCCTCCAAGCAGTCAGACAGAAACAGAGTTGCCAAGATGAAGCAGATACCCGTTATTGAGCTTATCAAGGATAAGAATCTGCTGTTTGTTGATGATTCGATTGTCAGAGGTACTCAGCTTCGTGAAACGGTTGAATTTCTTTATGAGAGCGGCGCAAAATCGGTTCATATGCGTTCAGCCTGTCCTCCGATAATGTACGGCTGTAAATATCTGAATTTCTCCCGTGCAACAAGCGATATGGAGCTTATCGCACGCAGAGTTATCATGGAGCTCGAAGGAGAAGAAGGCTTCAAGTATATTGAGGAATACAGCGACGGCTCAACCGAAAGAGGAAAAGCGCTTCGCAAAAACATATGCGAAAAGCTGAATTTTGCATCCCTTGAATTTCAGTCGCTCGAGGGCGTTATAAAATCAATAGGTCTCAATCCCGATGACCTTTGCACTTACTGCTGGAACGGAAAGGAATAATACAATGAATACTCAGTCAAAATCAGACAGCTATGCAGCGGCAGGCGTTGACATAACCGCAGGCTATAAGGCTGTTGAGCTTATGAAAAAACATATAGCAAAAACCATGACAAGCGGAGTTTGCTCCGATGTAGGCGGCTTCGGCGGACTTTTTGAACTTGATTTAACTGGCATCACCCGTCCCGTTCTCGTAAGCGGAACCGACGGTGTCGGCACAAAGCTCAAGATTGCTTTCCTTATGGACAAGCACGACACAGTCGGCATAGACTGCGTTGCAATGTGCGTTAATGATATAATCTGCTGCGGCGCAAAGCCCTTATTCTTCCTTGATTATATCGCCTGCGGAAAGAACATTCCCGAAAGAATAGCCGATATAGTTAAAGGCGTTTGTGACGGCTGTGTTCAGTCAAATGCGGCTCTCATAGGCGGCGAAACCGCCGAAATGCCGGGCTTTTATCCCGTTGACGAATATGACCTTGCAGGTTACTGCACCGGCGTTGTTGACAAGAACAAAATCATTGATAACAAAACAATGCGTGAGGGCGATGTTATTATAGCACTCGCTTCAAGCGGCGTTCATTCAAACGGTTTCTCACTCGTAAGAAAGGTTTTGGATGTTGAAAATGCCGATATCAAATCCCCCGTTGAAGCTCTCGGCGGAAAATCAATCGGTGAAACGCTTCTCACTCCCACAAAGATTTATGTTAAACCCGTTCTTGCTCTGCTTGAGCAGATTAAGGTTAAGGGAATTTCACACATCACCGGCGGCGGCTTCTATGAGAACATTCCGAGAAGCATTCCCGACGGTCTCGGCGCAAAGGTTAAAAAATCAAGCGTTAAAATTCTTCCGATATTCAAGCTTATCGCCGAAAAAGGCGGCATCAGCGAAAGAGATATGTTCAATACATTCAATATGGGTGTAGGCATGAGCATTGTTGTTTCGGCAGAGGATGCCGAAAAAGCTCTTGAAATTCTCAAGGCAAATGGCGAGGATGCTTATATTATCGGTGAGATAATCAAATCGGAGGAAAAAATAACGATATGCTGAGAAAAATCGTAAACGGCATCAATGCCGGTATTCTTATCGCCGTGGGCGGAAGCGTATTTCTCGCCTGCGAAAACAGATATGTCGGCGCAATTCTTTTTTCCGTTGCACTTCTTTGTATCTGCTATAAAGGATATTCGCTCTTTACGGGCAAAATCGGATATATTCCGCAGAAGCACGGCAAGGAAGAGTTTTCCGTTCTGCTTCTCGGCTTGCTCGGCAACACAATTGCAACAATAATTTTCGGATATCTTATCGCTTATGCAATTCCGAATATCGGCGCAAACGCTCTCACAATCTGCAATGCAAAGCTTGAACAGGCGTTCCTTCAGACCTTTATCAGAGCATTTTTCTGCGGAGTGCTTATGTATCTTGCGGTCAGTATTTTCAGAGATAAGAGCACAGCTCTCGGCATTCTCTTCTGCATTCCCGTTTTCATTCTCAGCGGATTTGAACATTCAATTGCCGATATATTCTATTTTGCCGCTTCGGGCATAGTATCACTTAAAGCATTCGGCTTCCTCTGGACGGTAATCCTCGGAAATGCCGTGGGTTCAATGCTTCTCTCGGCATTTACAGAATATGCAAACGGAGTAAAAAAGAATGGATAAGAAAGCAAATATCGCCGTTCTCGTTTCGGGCGGCGGAACAAATCTCCAGGCACTCATTGATGCCGAAAAAAACGGAATAATTTCAAGCGGAAGCATAAAGCTTGTTATATCAAACAAACCGGGTGCATATGCGCTTGAAAGAGCCGCAAAGGCAGGCATAAAAAGCAAGGTTATCACAAAAAAAGAATGCGGTTCGCAGGATGCTTTTGAGGATGCCATCATTTCGGCACTTGAAGAAGCTAAAACCGACCTGATTATCCTTGCCGGATTTATGAGCATTCTCAGCGAAAAATTCACCTCGCATTTTGAAAAAAGAATAATAAATGTTCACCCGTCACTCATTCCGTCATTCTGCGGAGAGGGCTTTTACGGCTTGCGTGTTCACGAAGCCGCACTCGCCAAGGGCGTTAAGGTTACGGGTGCAACGGTGCATTTTGTTAACGAAATTCCCGACGGCGGCGAAATAATCATGCAGAAGGCTGTTGAAATTTCGGAGGGTGACACTCCCGAGGTTCTTCAGAAGCGTGTTATGGAGCAGGCGGAATGGAAGATACTTCCCGCATCGGCGGAGCTGATTTCATCAAAAATTATAAAGGGAGAAATATAAAATGGAAATCTACAAAATCAATGACATCGCAGAGCTTATCAAGGACAACACCTATGTAGGCAGAGGTATTGTTATCGGCAAGAGCGCCGACGGCAAAAAGGCGTGCTCGGCATACTTCATCATGGGCAGAAGTGCAAACAGCCGTAACCGTATCTTCACCGAAAAGAACGGTGAAATCTTCACCGAGCCGTTTGACGCTTCAAAGGTTGAAGACCCCAGTCTTATAATCTATGCGGCAGTTCGCAATTATAAAAACAACCTCATCGTTACCAACGGCGACCAAACCGATACAATCTACGAGGGACTTGAAAAGGGTCTTACATTCGGAAAGGCTCTCGCTTCAAGAGAATTCGAGCCCGATAAGCCGAATTTCACCCCGAGAATAAGCGGTATGCTCACCTTTGAAAACGGCGATTTCACTTACAGCATGAGCATCCTCAAGAGCATTGATGCAGACGGCTCGGACTGCGCCCGTTACTGCTTCGATTATCCCTCGGTTGCAGGTCTCGGTCATTTCATTCACACCTATGTTTGCGACGGAAATCCCATTCCGACCTTCCAGGGCGAACCCGAAAGAGTTGAGATTGATTCGGATATTGATGTTTTCACGGATAAGCTTTGGAACGCTCTCAATGAGGATAATAAAATTTCTCTCTATGTTCAGTACACCGACCTTGCAACGGGCAAAGCAGACAGCAGAATAATAAATAAGAATAAATAATAAAGGAGATACCGAAAATGAAAGAATTTGAACTTAAGTACGGATGCAACCCAAACCAGAAGCCCTCCAAGATTTTTATGCATGACGGAAGCGACCTGCCGATAGAAATTCTCTGCGGCAGACCCGGTTACATCAACTTCCTTGATGCTTTCAATTCATGGCAGCTTGTTAAGGAGCTCAAAGAGGCTCTCGGTCTTCCCGCAGTTACATCCTTCAAGCATGTCAGCCCCACCTCTGCGGCAGTAGGTATTCCCCTTTCCGATACACTCAAAAAGGCTTGCTTCGTTGACGATATTGAGGGCCTTGACGATTCTCCCCTTGCCTGCGCTTATGCAAGAGCAAGAGGAACGGACCGTATGTGCTCATTCGGTGACTGGGTTGCTCTTTCCGATGTTTGCGATGTTACAACCGCAAAGATGGTTAAGAGAGAGGTTTCCGACGGCATAATCGCTCCCGGTTATGAGCCTGAAGCACTTGAAATTCTCAAAACAAAGAGAAAAGGCAACTATAACATAGTTAAAATCGACCCGGATTATGTTCCGGCTCCCATTGAGCATAAGCAGGTTTTCGGCATCACCTTTGAGCAGGGCAGAAACAATTTTGAAATCAACCGTGAGCTTCTTTCAAATGTTGTTACCGCTAACAAAGAGCTTCCCGAAAGCGCTGTCCGTGACCTTATCGTTTCTCTTATCACTCTTAAATATACTCAGTCAAATTCTGTTTGCTATGCGGTTGACGGTCAGGCTATCGGCGTAGGCGCAGGTCAGCAGTCAAGAATTCACTGCACCCGTCTTGCAGGCACAAAGGCCGACACATGGTTCCTTCGTCAGGCTGATAAGGTTATCAACCTTCCTTTCAAAGAGGATATCGGCAGACCCGACAGAGATAATGTTATTGACGGTTATATCAATCAGAACGAAGAGGATGTTTGCGCAGACGGCATCTGGCAGAAATATTTCACCCGTCAGCCCGAACCGTTCACCAAGGAAGAGCAGAAGGCTTACCTTGCAACAAAGGATAATGTTGCTCTCGGCTCAGATGCTTTCTTCCCGTTCAGCGGCAACATCGAAAGAGCTTACCGCAGCGGCGTTAAGTATATCGCAGAGCCGGGCGGCTCAATCCGTGACGATGCGGTTATTGACTGCTGTGATAAATACGGTATGGCAATGGCATTCACCGGAATGCGTCTTTTCCATCACTGATAAACGGAGATGTATCTTATGAAAGTAATGGTAGTAGGCGGCGGCGGAAGAGAGCACGCTATTATCAAAAAGCTTAAAGAAAGCAGCGAAATCTCAAAAATCTACGCTCTCCCCGGCAACGGCGGTATCGCAAAGGATGCCGAATGCGTTGCAATCGGAGCAACGGAGATTGAAAAAATAGTTGATTTTGCCGTTAAAGAAAATATAGATTATGCGGTTGTAGCTCCCGATGACCCCCTTGTTCTCGGATGTGTTGATGCTTTGAATGTCAAAGGCATCCCCTGCTTCGGTCCCGAAGCAAAGGCGGCAATCATTGAGGGAAGCAAGGTTTTCTCAAAGGAGCTTATGAAGAAATACGGCATTCCCACCGCAGAATACGAAGTATTCACCGATGCCGAAAAAGCGCTTGAATATGTTGAAAAAACAGAGCTCCCGTTTGTTATTAAGGCAGACGGACTTGCTCTCGGAAAAGGCGTTATCATTCCTCAGACAAAAGAGGAAGCAAAGGAAGCCGTTATTTCGATAATGAAAGACCTCAAATTCGGCAAAAGCGGCAGTCAGATTGTTATTGAAGAATTTCTCACGGGTCCCGAGGTTTCCGTTCTTGCGTTCACAGACGGAAAATGCGTAAAGCCCATGGTTTCTTCAATGGACCATAAAAGAGCGTTTGACAATGACGAGGGTCTGAACACCGGCGGAATGGGAACGGTTGCACCGAACCCCTATTATACCGAAGCGGCGGCAAAGGAATGTATGGAAAAAATATTCCTGCCCACAATCAACGCCATGAACGCCGAGGGCAGAACCTTCAAGGGATGCCTTTATTTCGGACTTATGCTGACCCCAAAGGGCGCAAAGGTTATTGAATATAACTGCCGTTTCGGCGACCCCGAAACTCAGGTTGTTCTTCCCCTGCTTGAAAGCGACCTTTTCACGGTAATGCGTGCCGTAACAGACGGCAAGCTCTCCGAAACAGAGGTTAAATTCAGCGATAAGAACGCCTGCTGTGTTGTTATGGCTTCCGAGGGTTATCCCGTTTCCTACAAAAAAGGTTTTGAGATAACCGTTCCCGACTGCATAGGCGGAAATGTTTATATTGCAGGCGCAAAAGAGGAAAACGGAAAGCTTCTCACAAACGGCGGCAGAGTTCTCGGCGCAACGGCTGTTGCTCCCAATCTTTCCGAAGCTGTGGCAGATGCATATAAAATGGTTGAAAAAATCAGCTTCGAAAACGCATTTTACCGTCACGATATAGGACAAAGAGCTCTCAGAGCTACGGAGGATTAAAATTGGTTTACAGAATTTTTGTTGAAAAGAAAAAAGAACTTGCCAACGAAGCGAAGGCACTTCTTTCCGATGCAAAGGGTCTGCTCGGCATAAACGCTCTCACCGATGTGCGCATAATCAACAGATACGATGCCGAAAACATTTCACCGGAGCTGTTTGATTACGCCGTTAAAACGGTTTTTTCCGAACCTCAGCTTGATATCGCAACTGCCGATATAAACACCGACGGTGCGGCTGTTTTTGCGGTTGAGTTTCTCCCCGGTCAGTTTGACCAGCGTGCGGATTCGGCGGCTCAGTGCATCCAGATAATTTCTCAGGGTGAGCGTCCCGTTATCCGCTCCGCAAAGGTTTATGTGCTTTACGGTGCAGTTTCGGAAAGTGATATAAACGAGATAAAGAAATATGTTATCAACCCCGTTGAAGCAAGAGAAGCTTCTCTCGAAAAGCCCGAAACGCTTCACACGGATTATGAAATTCCCACCACAGTCAGAACTCTTGACGGCTTTACGGCACTTGACAGAGCTGGTCTTGAGCAGTTCGTTAAGGATTACGGACTTGCAATGGATGCCGATGACATCGAATTCTGTCAGAATTATTTCAAGAGTGAACACCGTGACCCGACAATAACCGAAATCAGAATGATTGATACTTATTGGTCAGACCATTGCAGACACACCACATTCCTTACGGTTATTGACAGCGTTAAATTTGAGGACGAGCTACTTCAAAAGGCTTATGACGATTATATTGCAGTCAGAAAAGAGCTCGGCAGAACCAAGCCCATATGCCTTATGGATTTGGCAACCGTTGCGGTTAAATATCTTAAGGCAAACGGTAAGCTCAACAAGCTCGATGAATCCGAGGAAATTAATGCCTGCACGGTTAAAATCAATGTTGATGTTGACGGTGTAACAGAGCCGTGGCTTCTGCTCTTTAAAAACGAAACTCACAATCATCCCACAGAAATTGAGCCCTTCGGCGGTGCGGCAACCTGCATAGGCGGTGCAATTCGTGACCCTCTTTCGGGTCGTTCCTATGTTTACGGCGCAATGCGTGTTACCGGTGCGGCTGACCCGTTAAAGCCTGTCAGCGAAACAATTCCCGGCAAGCTTCCGCAGAGAAAGTTAGTCCCAACCGCCGCCGCAGGATATTCCTCATACGGCAATCAGATTGGTCTTGCAACCGGCATTGTTGATGAAATTTATCATCCCGGATATGCGGCAAAGCGTATGGAAATCGGTGCGGTTATCGCCGCCGCTCCTGCGGAGAATGTTCGCCGTGAGGTTCCGGCTCCAGGAGATGTTGTTATTCTTCTCGGCGGTTCAACCGGCAGAGACGGCATAGGCGGCGCAACGGGCTCTTCAAAGGCTCATAACGCTCATTCCGTTGAAACCTGCGGCGCAGAGGTTCAGAAAGGTAATGCCCCCGAGGAACGCAAGCTTCAGAGACTTTTCAGAAACGGCGAAGCTTGCCGAATGATTAAGCGCTGTAACGATTTTGGCGCAGGCGGCGTTTCCGTTGCCATCGGAGAGCTTGCGGACGGTCTCGAAATCGACCTCAACGCAGTTCCGAGAAAATATGAGGGACTTGACGGCACAGAGCTTGCAATCAGCGAATCTCAGGAGAGAATGGCTGTTGTTATCGAGCCCGAAAATGTTGAAGCATTCCTTAAGCTTGCCGATTCCGAAAATCTCCAGGCGTGCCCCGTTGCGGTGGTCAAGGCCGAACCGAGACTTACAATGAACTGGAACGGCAAAAAGGTTGTTGACATCAGCCGTGAATTCTTAAATTCAAACGGTGCTGATAAGCACATAGATATCACTCCCGTTAAGCCCGAAAAGTACGATAAAGTAATTGATGGCACATTTACCGAAAATTATAAAGCTGTTGCTTCCGACCTCAATATGTGTTCAAAGAGAGGTCTTTCGGAGCGTTTCGACTCAACCATCGGCGCAGGAACGGTGCTTATGCCTTTCGGCGGAAAGAACCAGTTAACACCCATTCAGGCAATGGTTCAGAAAATTTCGGTTGAGAAAAAGCATACCGACGACTGCTCACTTATGTCATGGGGTTATAACCCGTTCATAACCGAAAAGAGCCCGTATCACGGCGCATATCTTGCGGTTGTTGAATCGGTCAGCAAGCTTATTGCTTCGGGTGCAAAGTTTGAGGATGTTTATCTTACATTCCAGGAATACTTTGAGCATCCGAATAAGGACGGCAAGCGCTGGGGCAAACCTCTTGCGGCTCTGCTCGGTGCGTTTGAAGCTCAGAAGGAGCTCGGCATCGGTTCTATCGGCGGCAAGGACTCAATGAGCGGTTCATTCGAAGACCTTGATGTTCCCCCCACCCTTGTTTCATTTGCCGTTACAACCGAGAAAACAAGGGATATTGTATCTCCCGAATTCAAGAAGGTAGGCAATAAGGTTATCTGCATCTGCCCCGAATACGATGAAAACAATCTGCCCGTTACGGCTTCCCTGCTGAAAGTATTTGATACCGTTACTTCTCTTATCAGAAGCGGCAAAGCGGTTTCCTGCTATACTCCGGGTATCGGCGGCATCGGTGAAGCGGTTATGAAAATGTGCTTCGGCAACGGCTTCGGCTTCAAATATTCAGATGACCTTTGCGCAAAATGTATTTTCAAATACCGTTACGGCGCATTCATCCTTGAGGTTACAGAGGATGTTAACGAGGGCTTTGCGGTAGGTACGGTTACCGAAGAAAAAGCTATCGTTCTTAAGGACGAAAAGGTTTGCCTTTGCGAGCTTCTTTCGGACTATGAAAACAAGCTTGAAAGCGTTTACAGCTGTAATATTTCTCAGAGCGGCACACCCTTTGAGAATTTCAGTTATAAGGCAGAAAGCTATCCGGCACCGGCAATCAAAACGGCAAAGCCGAAGGTTCTTATCCCGGCATTCCCGGGCACCAACTGCGAATTTGACAGCGCAAAGGCTGTTCGTGATGCAGGTGCAGAGCCCGAAATAATCGTTATAAATAACCTCTCATCTGCCGGAATACGCAGAAGCGTTGAGAAGTTTGCAAATGAGCTTAAAACCGCTCAGATGATATTCATCCCCGGCGGCTTCTCCGGCGGCGATGAACCCGACGGAAGCGGTAAATTCATAACAGCATTTTTCCGCAATGCGGCAATAAAAGAGGGCGTTACCGAGCTTCTCGAAAAGCGTGACGGCCTTATGTGCGGCATTTGCAACGGTTTCCAGGCTCTTATTAAGCTCGGACTTGTTCCGTTTGGCAAAATCATTGATACCGACGAAACCTGCCCAACTCTCACATTTAATACAATCTCACGCCACCAGTCACGCATTGTGCGCACTCGCATTGCTTCCAACAAATCACCGTGGCTTGCGCTTACCAATGTGGGCGATGTTTACAGCGTTCCCATTTCACACGGTGAAGGCAGATTCCTTGCCGATGAAGCTCTTATAAGAAAGCTTGCCGAAAACGGTCAGATTGCAACACAATATGTTGATTTTGACGGCAATGCAACAAACGATGTTCACTTTAACCCCAATGATTCGATGTTTGCCATTGAGGGCATAACCTCCCCCGACGGCAGAGTATTCGGCAAGATGGGTCACAGCGAAAGAATCGGAAACGGTCTTTATAAGAATGTTCCGGGTGAATACGATATCCGTATGTTTGAAGCGGCGGTTAAATATTTCAAATAAGGAGTGAAAATATCATGGCTTATTTATCAGACATTGAAATCGCTCAGCAGTGCGAAATGAAGCACATCAGCGAAATTGCAAAGGTTGCAAATGTTGACGAGAAGTACATCGAGCAGTACGGCAGATACAAAGCAAAGGTTGACCTTGCTCTGCTCAACGAAACCGACAAAAAAGACGGCAAGCTCGTTCTTGTTACCGCCATTACCCCCACCCCTGCCGGAGAGGGTAAAACCACAACCACAATCGGTCTTGCCGACGGTCTTAAGAGAATAGGCAAAAATGTTACTGTTGCTCTCCGTGAGCCGTCACTCGGACCCGTTTTCGGCGTTAAAGGCGGTGCGGCAGGCGGCGGATATGCCCAGGTTGTTCCCATGGAGGATATCAACCTCCATTTCACCGGAGACTTTCATGCAATCGGTGCGGCAAACAATCTTCTTGCGGCTATGCTTGATAACCATATTCAGCAGGGCAACGCTCTCGGAATTGACACAAGAAAAATCACCTGGAAGCGCTGTGTTGATATGAACGACCGTCAGCTTCGCTTTATCGTTGACGGCATGGGCGGAAAGGCAAACGGCGTTCCCCGTGAAGACGGCTTTGATATAACAGTTGCCAGCGAAATAATGGCTGTTTTCTGCCTTGCAACCTCAATTACCGACCTTAAAGCAAGACTTTCACGCATTATTGTAGGCTATACATATGACGATAAGCCCGTAACTGCAGGCGACCTTAAGGCGGTAGGCGCCATGACAGCTCTTCTTAAAGATGCTTTCAAGCCGAACCTTGTTCAGACTCTTGAGGGCACTCCGGCGTTTGTTCACGGCGGTCCGTTTGCAAACATTGCTCACGGCTGTAACTCCGTTATGGCAACAAAGCTTGCTCTTAAGATGGGTGATTACACCGTTACGGAAGCAGGCTTCGGCGCTGACCTCGGTGCTGAGAAATTCCTTGATATCAAATGCCGTATGGCAGGCCTTACTCCCGATGCGGTTGTTATCGTTGCAACGGTTCGTGCGCTCAAAATGCACGGAGGACTTGACAAAAAACAGCTCGGCTCCGAAGACCTTGTTGCTCTTGAAAAGGGTATTCCCAATCTTCTGCGCCATGTTTCAAATATCAAGAATGTTTATAAACTCCCCTGCGTTGTTGCAGTTAACAGATTCCCGACCGATACCGATGCCGAGATAGATTTCATCATTAAGAAGTGCCGTGAGCTCGGCGTTAACACCGTTCTTTCAACCGTATGGGCTGAGGGCGGCAAAGGCGGCGAAGAGCTTGCAAAAGAGGTTGTTCGTCTTTGCGAAGAGGAACAGGGCAACTTCACATTCTCCTATGAGCTTGACCAAAGCATAGAAGAAAAAATCAAAGCGGTTGTTACAAAGATATACGGCGGTGTGGGAATACACATCCTTCCGAATGCCAAAAAACAAATTGAACAGCTTACCGCACTCGGCTTTGATAAAATTCCCATCTGCATTGCGAAAACGCAGTACAGCTTCTCCGATGACCCCACAAAGCTCGGCGCCCCCGAAGACTTCAAGGTCACCGTCAGAAATGTCAAGATTTCCGCAGGTGCAGGCTTCATAGTTGTTCTCACCGGCGATATCCTCACAATGCCCGGTCTGCCCAAGTCACCTGCGGCAGAGCGCATTGATGTTGATGAAAACGGCAAAATCAGCGGACTGTTCTGATAATTTAAAGCAGGCTTGTGATATCGCAAGCCTGCTTTTTAATGGCGGAACTTCATAAACCGGTTTGTGAAGTACCGCCCAACGGTAACATTTTTTGTAATCAAACTGTAACCATTTAGTTATTGAAAATTCCATATATATATTGTAGAATAATTAGGCAAAAAAGTGTGAAAGAAAGATATTAAATGAATCGTAAAAAAGTCTGCGGACTTCTTGCAATAATTCTGACCGTCGTTTCTCTTTCGGCGTGTTCTGATAAAAATACACCGAATACGGATTTAACCGTAACCGAACCGACCGCCGTTTCCACCGAACCTACTGCCGTTTTCACCGAAGCCGCAGAGAAAGCATCAGAAACGGAATCCACGAGAAAAAAAGGCGATTATTCGTGTTTTGATAACTGCGCTTTCGTAGGCAATTCAAGAACTCTCGACCTTAAGGATTACGGCCTTATCAAAAATGCTTATGCCACAATCGGTGCAAATGTAAGCTCCGTTTACACAAAAGCCGCACCGGGTAAAAGCGTTCCTATTATGGATGAAATCAGAAAAAAGCATTATGAAAAATACTTTCTGCAATTCGGTGAAAACGAATGCGGATGGACCAATACCGATATTTTCATTGAAAAATATGCAAAAATAATTGAGGATATAAAAGCAAAAGACCCGGGCGCCGAAATTTATGTTCAGTCAATCATCCCGATAACCGCCTCCGCTTCTTTAAGAGCCGAGGATGACTGCACAAACGAGCGCATAGACCTTTTCAACTCTCTTATTGAGAAGCTTGCGGCAGATGAAAATGTTAATTTTATTGATATAGGTGTTCCGTTCAGGGATGAAAACGGTTGCCTGCCAGAAGAAGCCGCTCCCGACGGAATGCACATCAATTATAAATACTGCAAGGTCTGGCTTGATTATCTTGCCGACAATATTTAATTCGGAGAAAAAAATGAAAAAAATCCTTTCAATTCTGATGATTATCGCAATACCTTTCGCCCTTTTCGGATGCGGCAAAAAGCCGGAAGTCCCCGATAATATTGACATTCGTGCATTGTCGGATGTAATGATTGACGGGCTTGAATTCGGCGGTGAACTTGAAGAATGTCCATCCGATGTTGCCGTTTCGAATTACGGACTTAATGAAAATCTGTGCTCCGAAATAATATTTTACCGTGCCGGAAGCGCAGTTGCCGATGAGCTTGCGATATTCAAAGCGGCAAACGCTTCGGCGGTTTCCGATATAGAAAAATCGGTAAAGGACAGAATCGAATATCTGAACGACGGCTATTCGGACTATAAGCCATCCGAGGTTCCGAAGATAGAAAAAGCGCTTGTCAAAACAGTCGGAAATGTTGTGATAATGTGCATAAGCGAAAGTCCGTATAAAAAAGCCGAAACAATTGTAACAGATTATTTTACAAAAGCTCTCAGACCTTATTCAGAATAATATTTTCCGCAAAGCTTCTGATTTTCAGATTTTTTGCGGATTTTTTTCTTTTATTTATTAAAACAATTGACTATTTTATTTTCTTTTGATAAAATAATGGTGGATTTTTGTTGGTTAGAGGTGGGTAATTTGGAAAAAATTAAAATTGCTCTTTGCGATGACCAGGTTCTTGACCGTGTTATCATAAAGCTCTATCTTGAAATGTTTTTTTCCGAAAAAGGAATTGAAACAGAGATTGACGAATTTGTCTCAGGCACTGAGCTTCTTGCTTCGGACATCTCATCTTACTCAATTGCTTTTCTGGACATTTATATGGACAGCATGACCGGTATTGAAGCGGCTCAGCGCATACTTGCCGTAAACAAGAATATTAAAATTATGTTTTGCAGTTCATCTCCCGAATTTTCTCAGGAATTTCTCGATATAGGCGCATACGGTTATTTCATTAAACCGATTTCTTCCGAAAAACTTTCTGTTACAATGAATAAATTATACGATGAAATGAAGGACTGCAAATAAAATGGAAATTCTGAAAGATAATATAATAGAAGTTACCCTTTTATCCCTTGAAGATTTCAACAAAAACAAATCCGTTATTCCCACCGTTCAGGCATGGTGGTGGCTCAAAACCAGCGGTGCATATTCAAACAAAGCGGCGTATGTTTTCATTGACGGCGATGCTTATGCCCAGGGCTACGATGTAAGCAAGGATAAAGCCGATATCCGTCCCCTTTTTGTGCTTGATTCCGAAATTTCAAACAAACTCACTATGGGCGAAAAGGTAAATATCGGCAAATTCACCGCAACTGTTCTTGCAAACGGCAACTGCCTGCTCGATGATATTGTATGCAATCACAGATTTGACGAAAAATCAGGCAACTACACAACCTCGGAAATTAAAGAATTTATCGAATCGGAAGAATTTATGAATCTTATATTTTAACGGAGAAAAAATATGACAATTAAGGAATGTTACGCATCTATAAGCGCAGACTTTGACGGCGTTATGTCAAGACTTCTCGCAGAAACCCGTGTAGCCAAATTTGCTTTAAAATTCCCCGATGACCCCTCATTTGATTCACTTTGCGCATCTTATGCCGCCGGCGATATCGAAACTGCTTTCCGTGCCGCTCACACCTTAAAAGGAACAAGCGCAAATCTCGGCTTCGATGATTTATATCAGAAAGCAAGCGATGTAACGGAAGAGCTGAGACACGGAAACCCGAGCCCCGATTTTGAAGCCAAGCTTGAAAAATGCAGGGACAGCTATAATATTGTTTGCTCGGCACTCAAAGTCTATGCCGCAAATAAGACAGACTGATAAACAAAACCGCCTCGTTAAGGGCGGTTTTAATATAACAAGAAAAATATAAGGAGAAAATCCAATGAAAAAGTATATGAATTTCAAAGAAATTGCCGCATATTCTCTCGGACTTTTCGGCTTTCAGGCAATAGTCGGACTGCTTAATTCTTATCAGGCCGAGTTTTACGGCTCAATTATGGCGGCTGACCTTGCAATAGCCGGTATTCTTATTCTCGTTGCGAAAATCGTTTCGGCTGTTTTCGACCCGGTTGTAGGCAATCTCATCGAAAGAAGCAAGGGCAAAAACGGTAAATTCAAGCCGTTCATTTTTGCTTCTCTTGCCCCCCTGCTCATTCTTACTGCGGTTATTTTCACCGAAGTTCCGTTCAGAGGAACAGGACTTTATATCTGGATTTTTGTTACATATCTTCTCTGGAGCCTTGCCATGACTCTCGGCGATGTTCCGTCTCAGGGAATTGCGGCGGTTCTTACTCCCAACCCCACGGAACGCACCAATGTTGTTTCAATCGCAAACACGGCAAAGCAAATCGGATTTTCCGCCTGCGTTGTGGTTGTTCCCGTTGTTTGCCTGCTTATACCGGGCGGTTCTCAGGTATTCGTTGCAAAGGGTCAGAAGGATGCTCCGATGATTTCAAAGGAATATCTTTTCACCGCCATCGGCACCGCACTTTTAGGCTGTATTCTCTTTGCACTTATCTGCCTTTGGAACAAGGAAAGAGTACCCTATACCAGCGAAAAAATGACCTTCGGCGATATGTGGAAAGCCTTTAAAGGCAACAAGCCCCTGATGATGGTTATTATCTCCTATTTTCTCGGCTTCGGCAGACAGATGGCAATGGGTATTCAGGTTCAGGCGGCAAATGTGCTTCTCGGCTCACAAAATCTCGTTGCCGTTCTCGGCATTGTTACGGCAATCGGCTCGATGATAAGCATGGCAGTAACACCCGTTCTGATTAAAAAATTCGGCGAAAGAAATGTATTTATCGGTATGTCGGTTTACGGCTTCGTAATCTCAATGGTTGCGTTTTTTGTAGGAACCGATACCTGGCTTATGTATCCCTGCCTTTTCCTCATCGGACTTCAGTTCGGTGCAGTAACTCTTATGCCCATGATTATGACTGCCGACTGCGTTGACTATTATGAATATGAAACCGGCAAACGCACCGAGGGTGCGGCTTATGCGGTTCTCAGCCTTACCATCAAGGTCTGCCTTGCTCTCGGAACCGCTCTCGGACTTGTTTTTCTGCGTTTTGCAAACTACGATGCGGCTGTTACGGCGTTTGACCCGTCAACCGTTAAAACCATATATTTTGCTTACACGGCAATGCCCGGAATATTCAGCCTGCTTGCGATTATTCCGATGTTCAAATATGACCTTGTGGGCAAGAAGAAAGAATCAATCGCACTTGAGCTTCAAAAAAGAAGAGGAACCGAAAACTGATTATTCGGAGGTTATGAAATGAAAATTCTTTTTCTGGGGAACAGCATAACACGACACGGACAAAAAACGGAAATCGGCTGGGATAATGATTTCGGAATGGCGGCAAGCTGTTTTGAAAATGACTATGTTCATGTGTTTTGCCGTCTGCTTGAAAGCAAAGGCAAGCACCCCGTTTTCAATGCCGTAAATACCGCCTTCTTTGAGGTTGAACCCGGCAAAAAGAGCTTGGAATCTGTCAGACCTTTAGCCGAATTCGGCGCAGATATTGTAATTATCCGTATCGGCGAAAATGTTCCGGGTGAAAAAACAGATGATTTCGAAAAGTATTTTCCGTCATTTATTGATATTTTTAAAGGCTCAGAGGTATTCGTTGTTTCGAATTTCTGGAAAAACAAAAAGCTTGAGAAAATCGAACAAATTGCCGCCGAAAAATGCGGCGTGAATTATGTTTCTCTTGAAGCCGTTCAGGGCAAGGAATATCAGGCAATCGGCGAATTTTGGCATGACGGCGTTGCCGCTCATCCGTCGGATAAAGGTATGAAAGCAATTGCGGAAACAATATTTGATGCGGTTATGAAAAAGAATATCTTCTCCGTTCCGTATATTCCCTCTTTTAATGACGATTGGGGAGAAAAGGTTGATTACCGTGTAACTGTTGACGGCAGAGAAATCAAATGTCATAAGTGCCGGGTTTCAAAGATGCCGTTTAATACGGTGTGGCCCGGGCATCAGCGCCCGATTGAGCAGACCGAAGTGGATTCCTTTATCTCGTTTGATATGGATTCTCCGGCTGATATTTGTGTTAAGCTCCCACGCAGACCGTCTGATATTGCAATCCGTCCGCTGAGCAAAAATATTGAATATGAGGTTTTTGCCGAAACCGTTTATTTCACGATAAAGGAATGCGGTCAATATACCTTTGAGGTTGACGGCAGACACAATATTCTTCATATTTTCGCAAATAAAAAAGAAAATTTCGATATAAAAAACGCAACTTATGCGTTTGAAAACGGTGTTTTCGATGTCGGCAGAATACATCTGAAAAGCAATGAAAGCGTTTATATCGGAGCGGATGCGCTCGTTTACGGCGAGATTGACAGCACCGATTCCGAGAATATCGGGATTTTCGGAAGAGGAATACTCGACGGTTCAAAAATCGAAAGAAGCGCCGGAAGCTGTGAAATCGGCAGGGACGGCATAATCAATTTCAACAGATGTAAAAATGTATCGCTTAACGGTGTTATTCTCCGTGATTCCCGTATGTGGACGGTAACATCAATCAACTGCACCGATATGGATTTCAGGAATGTTAAGGTTATCGGTATGTGGCGTTACAACAGCGACGGCTTTGATTTTGTCAACAGCCGTGATATTCGGGTTTCGGACTGCTTCCTGCGTACCTTTGACGACAGCATCGTTCTCAAGGGGTTAAGGCTCGACGATAAAAAAGAGATTGAGAAAATGAACCTTGAAAATATTACCGTTGAGAACTGCGTTATATGGTGCGACTGGGGCGGAGCCCTCGAAATAGGTGCCGAAACCGTTGCAGATGAATATAAAAATATAATTTTCAGAAACTGCGATATAATCCGCACTGACCAGGGTGCAATGAGAATTCACAGCGGTGACAGAGCCGAAATACACGATGTGCTTTATGAAAATATAAAAATCGAGTATTCGAAATATGACAGAAAAAGCGTATATCAGGATTCGGACGATATGATATATGAGCCCGAAAATGAGCCTGCTCACGATGCGTTTATAAAGGATTGGATGTACTGCGGAGTATGGTCGGACGATAATATTCTCGGCCATGTTCACGATATAATATACAGAAATATTTATATCACGAAAGATGAAAGTGTCCCCGCACCCAAGGCTGTTTTTGAGGGCGGTGACGAAACGCACATCATCGAAAATATAACCGTTGAAAATGTAAAGATAAACGGCGAAAAATTCATTCCCGAGATAACGAAAAACAGATTTACGGAGAATATAAAAATTTAAAACCAATATAAAAACGGGGCTGTGACAATTTTTCTGTTTCGTCACAGACCCGTTTCGTTTGCATAAAGCAAATGAACATTAGCAAGAAGCTAAGGGCACACCGAAGCGTTGCTCTCACTTCGAATTCCTTCTTATATTCAAACAAAAAAGCACCCCTCTCGGGATGCTTTTTTGTTTGGCGGAGAGCAAGGGATTCGAACCCTCGGAACCGTTTTAGCAGTTCACACGATTTCCAATCGTGCTCCTTCGACCAGCTCGGACAACTCTCCGTATGTGTCAAATAACGCTCATTATTATATATGAAAAATCAGAAAAAATCAAGTCTTTTTTTAAATTAATCAAAAAAATTTCACGGAGCTCTTTTTTTAAGCTCCGTGAAGTTATTACTTATTTTTCGGATATTGCTTCCTTTACGCCTGCCGCAAGTCCTGCTATTCCCTGAATTTCGCTCGGAACGATTATCTTCGTTGCCTGACCGTTTGAAGCGGTTTCAAATGCTTCAAGCTTCTTCATTGTGAGATAGCCCTCGCCCGGGTTTGCTTCATTGATAAGCTGAATTGCTTTTGCTCTCGCTTCGCCGACTCTGTAAATTGCTTCGGCTTCGCCCTCTGCTTCACGGATTTTGGCTTCCTTAACGGCTTCGGCGGCAAGAATTGCGCTTTGTTTATCTGCTTCGGCGGCAAGGATTTTACTTTCCTTCTGACCCTCGGCAACAAGCACCTTACTTGCCTTTTCGCCTTCGGCGGTAAGGATTGCTTCACGGCGCTGGCGCTCCGCTTTCATCTGCTTTTCCATGGCATCCTGAATTTCACGGGGCGGAAGAATATTCTTAAGCTCAACTCTGTTAACCTTAATTCCCCACGGGTCAGTCGCTTCGTCAAGAATTCCTCTTATCTTGGCGTTGATTGTATCACGGGAGGTAAGAGTGTGGTCAAGCTCCAAATCACCGATGATATTACGCAATGTGGTGGCGGTAAGATTTTCGATAGCCGCTATCGGTCTTTCAACACCGTATGCAAAAAGCTTTGCATCTGTTATCTGGAAGAAAACAACGGTATCTATCTGCATAGTAACATTATCCTTTGTGATAACGGGCTGAGGTGGGAAATCAGCAACCTGTTCCTTTAAAGATACCTGCTTTGAAATTCGGTCAATAAACGGAATTTTTACATGAATTCCGGCCTGCCATGTATCACTGTAAGTGCCGAGTCTTTCGATAACATAAGCCTTTGTCTGCGGAACAACCTTAACATTAAGAATGATAACCGCAATAATGATAAGTGCAAGAATAATAAGAACTACTCCTATGGGACCCATAATTTTTCCTCCTTAATTTATATGAATTTATTTAACGATAAGCTTTACTCCGTCAATTCTTTCAACAGTAACCGTTTCGCCGGACTGAATTTTTTCGCCGTTTTCCGAGCGTGCCGACCAGCTCATACCGCCTGCCTGAACCCTGCCCTTTGCGGCAATATTATCAATATCCTCGGTAACAACCGCAGTCTGACCGATTATTCTGTCGGCATTGGTTGCCTGATGAGGAACTTTTTTGAATTTTTTAACAAGCGGTCTTGTGGCAATCAAAGCAACTGCGGAAACCGAAACAAACACAATCCACTGAACCAGCACGGATGCGTGAAGCACATCCGCAATCAGTGCCGCCAAAGCGCCTGCGGCGAACCATATCGTAACAAGCTGAGCGGTTGCGGCTTCGGTAATGATAAAGGCAACAAGAAAGACAATCCACATAATTAATGTTGTTTTCATTTCTTTCCCTCCCATTGTAATTATACATCCGAGTAAAACCGAAATCAATATATTTTATCCGAATTTAAAAAGATTTAATAATTTTAAAAAAATTTTTTGACAATTTTCTGTTTTTTATTGTTTTTTCTCTGTTAATATGATATATTTTATATATATTGATTTTTATGGGAGGAACCCTTTATGGAAAATAAAAGCTTATTTCGCAAAGCACCCGAAGGATATAACTGTGAGGATGTTGAGCGTTACATAAATTCTCTTAAGGCTGAATATAAAAAGGTTTACGAATACGCAAAAGCATCGGAGCTTAACAACGAAAAACTCAAAAAAATCTGCCTTGCGCTTTCAAATGAAAACAAGGCTCTCAAATCAGCCGCAGTTTCCGAGGAAACAAGCTCGGAAGCAGTTCAGAGCGCTGAAAAAATCGCCGAGCTTTCCGCCGAATTGTCCTCTCAGGCAACCTCTCTCAAAGAAAAGCTCGTAAAATAATGAAAGGCAGTTTGATAATATGGAACAGTTTAAACTGAGAAGCATTGATCAGTTTGATATGGATTTTATCGAACTGATTAAAAGCGAAATTACCGAAGAGCAAGAATTTGAAGCGGCTCCCGAGATTGAAAATGAACCGCAGGTATTCACATCAGAGCCGGAAAACGAGCCTGAGGATATTTCGTCCGTTTCGGATTATGATGAAAATGTATCCGAAGAGCCTGAAGAAAAAACCGAAAATCCGTTTGCAAACGGTCTTTTCGGTGCGATTGATGATGATGACGACGGTGATGAGGATGATACTCCTAAAGGTAAATTAGTCGGTATTCTCATTGCTAAAATCGTTTCTCTCGTATTGCTTGCGGCAACGGTTCTTATGTTTATTTCCGGATGCTTTGTTTCAATTTTTCTTGATAATAACGGTACAAATATTGCAGGCTACTGCTTCAACACCTTAAGCAAGGATGTTAAACAGCTTGAAATTTCAAAAGGTGCCCTTATCATTTCAAAGAAAGCTGAAATGAACGATATAAATTCGCAGGATATTATCAGCGTTCCTGCCGCAAACAATGAATCGGGCTGTGATGTTCAGATTGTTGACCATACATATCAGAACGGTTCGGAAAATGTGATTTTCACAATTGCAAGTGATGAAAATTACGGCTTCCAAAGCTCCGTTGACCATAACAGATGCTATGGAAAGGTGATACGCTATATTCCTGCGGTAGGTGCTATGATTTCCTTTGCCATGGAGAATGCCATCCTCGTATGCGTTCTCTTCATCCTGCTTGCGGCGCTTTGGTGTCTGCTTCTTATCGTGCTTGAAAAAAGGCATATGGAATTAAAAAAATTATATAATAAAATATAATAAAAAAACTCAACGGTGTATTCTGCTTTAAATAAAGAGCGGAATACACCGTAAAAATATAGAGGAAAATGCAATTTTGAAAGAAAACAGATTTGAAATAGATATGTGTTCCGGTTCGCTGATGCCGAAGCTGATTTCGTTCTCACTGCCGCTTATGCTTTCGAGCATACTTCAGCTTATGTTCAATGCGGCTGACCTTATCGTTGTGGGCAGGTTTGCCGGAAGCAACTGCCTTGCGGCTGTGGGCGCAACAACCGCACTGATTAATATTTTTATAAATTTCTTTATCGGTCTGTCACTCGGAGCAAATGTATGCGCCGCACGGTATTACGCATCAGGCGAGCATAACAAAATGAGCGCCGTTGTGCATACCGCCGTTCTCACCTCTCTTATTTCCGGAATAATCATATTTATTCTCGGTCAACTGCTTGCAAGACCTGCTCTCAGGCTTATGGACACACCCGACGAAATAATTGATATGTCAGTTCTGTATATGCGGATTTATTTTATGGGAACGCCGTTTTTTATGCTTTATAATTTCGGCGCCGCAATACTCAGAGCCGTAGGCGACACCAAGCGCCCGATGCTGTTTCTCATTATTGCCGGAATAATCAACGCAGGGATGAACATATTCCTTGTTGTGGTTTTTCATCTCGATGTTGCCGGGGTTGCAATCGCAACGGTTGTTTCTCAGCTTATTTCCTGCACACTCGTTATTCTTGTGCTTATCAAAAGCCCCGAAGCTTACCGCCTGCATTTTTCAAAGCTCGGAATTGATAAAAACCTTCTTATTAAAATAATCGAAATCGGAATACCGGCAGGCTTGCAAAGCACGGTTATAAATGTTTCAAACGCAATGCTTCAATCCTCGGTAAATTCATTCGGCAAGGATGCCATGGCAGGCTATACCGCCGCAAACAATATTTTCGGATTTTTATATGCCGGAGCAAACGCAATAACTCAGGGCTGTATGAGCTTCACAAGTCAGAACCTCGGTGCAGGCAAATATTCGAGGATGAAAAAGGTTCTTTTAAACTGCCTTATTCTTGAAACGGTTGTATGCATTGTGATGGGTGTTCTCATCCGCATTTTCGGAAACGAAATTGTCGGAATTTACGCTTCATCGCCCGAGGTTATAAGATACGGTATTGATATTCTCGACCTTACGGCTATTACATATTTTCTTTGCGGATATATGGACTGCGTTCCCGGCGCACTGCGTGGAATGGGCTATTCAGCCGTACCGATGGTGCTTTCGATAATCGGAACGGTCGGCGTAAGAATCATATGGATTTACGGCTTTTTCCCGGCTCACCGTGATATAAAATTTCTGTTTCTTTCTTATCCCCTCTCATGGCTTGCAACAATAATTATGCAGTCAATATGCTATTTTGTGATAATAAAACGGTTTCCGTCAAAGAATAACGGAGGGAAATTAAATGAGATTTGTAATGAAAAATGCCCCTGCAAATGAAGAACAGGTTTTCACTTACGGCAATATAAGAATTTCGGTTATATCAGACAGAATACTCCGTGTTGAAAAGGATGAGCTCGGGCAGTTCTGCGATAAGGCTACCCAAATGGTATTATGCCGCAACTTTGCAAAAGTCAATGTTAAAGCTGAAAAAAAGCATAACTTTGTCACTCTATTTACCGATAACGGCGGCTTCAGAGTAAACCTTGCCACCTTGCAGGCTGACGCCAAAATCGGCAAAAGATGGGTCACGCCCTCAAATGAAACCAATCTCGGCGGAACGGCAAGAACACTTGACGGCACTTTCGGTTATCTCGGAAGCTGGAAAACGAAGAGGGAAAAAGCAGACCATTTCTGTCTCGGTCACATCAGAAAAGGCATTTTTTCAACAAACGGTGTTGCCGAAATCGAAGACGGCAAATCGTTTCTTTTCAATGAGGACGGCGGTATTTCCGTAAGAAACGGCAAATATACCGATAAATATATTTTCGCATTCGGCGATGATTTTCTCGGCGGTCTGAAAGAATTTTATGCACTCTGCGGCAAAACTCCGCTTCTGCCGAAATACGCACTCGGTAACTGGTGGAGCAGATATTATGCTTACAGCGCCGGGGAATATCTTCACCTTATGGATGAATTCGAAAAGAAGAATATTCCGTTCACCGTTGCCACGATTGATATGGATTGGCACATTGTGAAAAATGTTCCGAAGGATGTCAGACGGACAATAATTCAGGGTGCAGGCTGGACGGGTTACACCTTTGAAGAAAGTCTGTTCCCCGATTATAAAGCTTTTCTCAAAAATCTTAAGGACAGAAACCTTGCCGTTACAATGAACCTGCATCCGCATGACGGAGTGAGATATTTCGAAAAGCAGTATGACGAAATGTGCGAAGCAAACGGACAAAATCCTGCGGAGAAAAAGCCCGTAAAATTCAATCTTCTGAATAAGGATTTCCGCAATTCGTATTTTGATATTCTTCATCATCCGTATGAAAACGACGGCGTTGACTTCTGGTGGATAGACTGGCAACAAGGTACAAAATCAAAAGAAATGCTCGGACTTGACCCTCTTTGGCTTCTGAACCATTATCACTATCTTGACAGTACAAGAGACGGCAAAAAAGGAATGATTCTTTCAAGATATGCAGGTCTCGGCTCCCACAGATATCCCGTAGGCTTTTCGGGAGACACAATAGTCTGCTGGCAAAGTCTGCGCTTACAGCCGTGGTTCACCGCCAACGCTTCCAACGCAGGCTACACCTGGTGGAGCCACGATATAGGCGGTCATGTTTATAATAACGGCGATAACGAAATTTATCTCAGATGGATTCAGTACGGCGTATTTTCTCCGATTAACAGACTTCATTCAAATAACACTTCCATTTCAAAAGAGCCGTGGAATTTCCCGAACACAGAGAAAAAGGCTACCGAATATCTGCGGTTAAGACACAGAATGTTACCGTTCCTCTATACGGCAAATGTTAAAACCTCGGAAGACGGAATACCGCTTATCAGCCCGATGTATTACTATGATAAGAGCAGTCTTGCCTTTGATAAGAAATACAGAAATCAGTATTATTTCGGAGAACAGCTCATTGTTGCGCCGGTTACGGAAAAGACGGTCAGCGGCAAACCGAATGTGAGATTTTACATTCCCGACGGCGTATGGACAGATGTATTCACAGGCAAAAAATATGAAAAAGGCGAATACGAAATGTGCTGTCCGCTTGAAAATTACCCCGTATTCGCAAAAGAGGGAGCTATCATTCCCCTGCTCCCCGAATCTTACGGCAATTCAACCGATTTTACGGAGCTCGTGATACTTGTTTACAAAGGAACAAACAATTATACTCTGTATGATGATGACGGCGAAAGCGTAAGATTTGTTTTAAACGGTGATGACCTCAAGGTTATTCCGTCCGAAAACTGCAAAACAAAAAAAATAACCGTAATCTATAAAGATACGGATAAGGCAGAGGAAGTTTTTAATTTTTAAAATTTCAAGTCTGAAAAAGCCGATTTAATAAGGGGCAGTCGCAAACGGAAGAAAATCCGAAACGACAGCCCATTTTTCTTGGAGCAGGGTACGGGAGTCGAACCCGCCTTAAAGCCTTGGGAAGGCCTTGTAATACCGATATACCAACCCTGCATATATTCTATTTTATCACTATATTTTCAAAAGTCAAATATTATTTTTACGGTGGGATGAAATCATCCCACCGCAGTTTTTTATCATTTCCAGATGAACCAGATAAGCAGATACCCTGTTATAACCGCCGAAAGCGTAAACGGAACACCGAATTTCATAAAGGTTGAGCTTTTAACCTCGTATCCCTCCTTGCGGAGTATTCCTATTCCGGCGATATTGGCGCTTGCACCAATCGGAGTGAGGTTTCCGCCGAGCGTTGCACCGCAGAGAAGTCCGTAGTAAAGGATTTTCGGGTCAATGCCTATTCCCGTTGCAATAACGGGAACAATGCTGAGCATCGTTGCGGTATAGGGTATGTTATCAATAAACGCTGACAGCAGAACTGAAATCCATACTATAATGGTATATACAACGAATACCGAGCCGGAGCCCATCTTTGCAATTGCGGAGCCGAGGAAATCAATAACACCGGCATTCTTGATGCCGCCGATTACCATAAACAATCCGGCAAGCAGGATAATTGTATAATAATCTATCTCTTTGAATGCATCTTTTACTATATCCTTATTCTTCTTAATGAACAGCTCTCTGAATATTCCCACAAGGAAAAACGCAATGCAGATAATACCGTTGGTTATTTCGGGCTTATAGAACTGACCCTCTGCCGCCGCACTCTTATAAGGAATGAACGATACTGCAATAAGCATAACAACCGTGCCTACAAGCAGGAAAGTCGGAAACTTATCCTCAACCTTGGTTCTGCTGTGGAACTCAATTCCGCCCTTTTCGTTTCTGAACATCCAAAGGATTATAAGTGCGCTGACAACCGCTCCGGCTTCAACAACCCAGAACATACCGGGCTTACCGCTGTCAACAAAGAAATCGGAGAAATCAAGCTGTGCCGCTTTTGCAAGCAGGATTGAAGTGGTATCGCCTACGAGCGTTGCCGCTCCCTGAAGATTTGACGAAATTGCAATACAGATTATTGACGGAACCGGTGAAATATTGAGCTTTTTGCAGAATGCAAGCGCAACGGGAGCTATCATCAGAACCGTTGCAACATTATCAACAAACGCCGAAACGATGCCTGCAAACAGTGAAAGTGCAACCACAACCCATTTTACATTCGGCATTTTTGAAATAAGAATATCCGACATAAGCTGAGGCATTTTGGATTCGATGAAAAGATAAACCGTACCCATTGTACCGGCTATCATCATAATAACATTCCAGTCAATTTCCTTAAGAGCATCAACTATTCCGTATGTATAATTTCCGCCGTCAAGAGCAAAAAAGCTTTCTCCGAAAAGTGACGGATTCGCCGCCGATATTATGCCGAGTGCAATAAAAATAACGGCACTTATTACCGCAACATACGGTCTGATTTTCTGAAACGCCATCATAAGCACATAGGTAACGGCAAAGATGATGAGTGCGACAAGGGTAATTTGACTCATTGAATAAATCCTCCTGTTAATGTTTCGGCGGAATAAAAAGGGCAGAATCCTGCACGGATTCTGCCCTGAATTTCAGATAAAACATTATCTAAGCCGATAACGCAAAATCAAAAATACACAGCCCATAACAAATAGAATATAAAATATTCTATGACAGACTCCACCACTTATTCTGAACTGCAAGTAATACTATACAATATTTTGTGGTAAAAGTCAACTGTTTTTATGATAAATGTTTGAAAAATTTTAACTCAGAATGCTTCAACTGCGGCTTTTTCTGCGGCAAGGCTCTTTTTATAGTTATCAAGGAAGCTCTCAAAGCCCTTTATATCTTCGGGGTCGGGTTTAACCTCGAATGAATCGCCGTTTGCGAAAACAACGCTGTCAAGATAATCCTCAAGCGCCTGACCGTCTTTCTTATTTTTCATATAGCTTGCAAGAATTGCAACGCCCCAGGGGCCTCCCTCGCCTGCCGTTTTCATAACCGAAACGGGAGCACCGAGAGCCGCCGACATAATTTTCTGACCGGCAAGAGGAGCTTTAAAATATCCGCCGTGGCCGAGAATTTTATCAACCTTAACATTTTCATCGGCAAGGATTTCCATACCGATGCTGAGAGTTGCCGCCGCAGAGCAGAGCTGAGCTCTTGTGAAGTTTTCAAGCGTGAATTTGGCTTCGGGACCTCTTAAGAACATCGGCTTACCGCTGTCAAGACCCGTTATAACCTCGCCCGAAAGATAGTTGAATACAACCAGACCGCCACAGTCCTTATCGCCTGCCATTGCGGTTTCAAACATTTTGTCAAGAACCTTATAAATGCTCACATCCATGCCCATGGCTTTGCAGAATGATGTGAATATATTCGCCCATGCATCTATTTCGCCGGAGCAGTTGTTGCAGTGAACCATCGCAACGGGACTGCCGCTCGGAGTTGTTACCATATCAATTTCGGGATAGAGCTTGGAAAGCGCTTTTTCGAGAACAACCATAAGGAATATTGAAGTGCCTGCCGAAACATTGCCCGTGCGCTGAGCAACCGAATTTGTGGCAACCATACCCGTTCCGGCATCTCCCTCGGGAGGACAGAGAGGAATACCCGCTTTGAATTCGCCCGTGGGGTCAAGAAGCAGTGCGCCCTCCTCGGTGAGCTCACCGCCGTTATCTCCGGCAACGAGAACCTTGGGAAGAATATCCCCTATTTTCCATGAAAAACCGTACTCCGAAACCTTTTTATCAAATTTTTCGAGCATGGCCTTATCATAATCGTTTATTGTGCTGTCAATCGGGAACATACCCGAAGCTTCGCCCACTCCGATAACTCTTTTTCCCGTAAGTTTATAGTGAACATAAGCCGCAAGAGTATAAATCGCATCAACATCCGCAACATGGTTTTCACCGTTGAGGATAGCCTGATAGAGATGAGCAACGCTCCATCTCTGAGGAATGTTGAAATCGAAAAGTGCGGTAAGCTCTTCCGCCGCCTGAGCGGTTATGGTGTTTCTCCATGTTCTGAACTCAGCAAGCTGTTCGCCGTCTTTATTAAACGCAAGATAGCCGTGCATCATTCCGCTTATTCCGAGAGCACCGGCAGAAACAAGCTTAACGCCGTATTTTTCAAAAACACTCTTTTTTAGCGAAGCAAAAGCGGTCTGCAAACCCGTTTTAACCTCATCAAGAGAATAAGTCCAGATACCGTTTTTATAGCTGTTTTCCCAGTCAAAGCTTCCCGAAGCGAGCGGCTCGGCGTTTTCGTCAATGAGCACCGCCTTGATACGGGTTGAACCGAATTCGATACCGATAGCGGTTTTATTTCCGATGATTGCATTTTTAATGTTTTCCGTAATTATCACTCCCTGAATATTTATGGCTATATTCTAACACTCAAGCAAAAAAAAGTCCATAAGAAAAAGAAATTTTATCATAAAATTTTTCTTGATTTTTCAGAACAGATGTTATATAATAATAAAGCTGTACGCCGGCGTGATGGAATTGGCAGACGTGCCGGACTCAAAATCCGGTGGGCTAATACCCCGTGCGGGTTCGACCCCCCCCGCCGGCACCAGAAAAAAGCATCGACTTTTGTCGGTGCTTTTTTCAACGAAATAAATCCCTTACGGGATTTGCGAAATATCCTGCGGATGTGAAATGCCTGTGGGCGTGGGTGAATTTATTTTACATCGGTGTAGCCGATATTTCACTTATTGTGCACGAGAGTTCAACACCATCTACCGCTTTGTCCGAAATATCTTTTTCGTAGTCCAATCACAACAAAAAACGATGTGTTCCCAACGGAACATGAAGTGCATTTCGTGCGTAAACAGAACAAACCACATCACTTTACAAATATTTTTTTTCATAGTATAATGATATCGACAAAATCAGAATTTAATGAGGAATTTGAAATATGCAAGAAGAATGTTTAATATGCAAGACTCCGCTTGAATATCTGAATGAAGATATTGAAATGGAGTGTGCAATCTGCCATAAAAAAGAACTCAGCAAAACACGATGTGTAAACGGACACTATATTTGTAATGAATGTCATACAAAAGGAATTGACAGTATTTTTGGCGTATGCCTTGCGGAAACATCGAAAAATCCCATAGAGATCATCAATAAAATGATGAATCTTCCGTTCTGCCATATGCACGGACCGGAGCATCATATTATGGTCGGTGCCGCTTTGCTGACGGCGTACAAGAACTCAGGCGGCAATATTGACCTGTCAAAAGCACTTGCGGAAATGAAAAACAGAGGTCAGAGTGTTCCCGGCGGAGCTTGTGGATTTTGGGGTGCCTGCGGTGCCGGTATCAGTTCGGGAATGTTTATATCCATTATTTCCGGCTCAACACCGCTTGCGTGCGAACCTTTCGGTTTATCCAACCGTATGACTGCAAAATCTCTTAACGCTATCGGTTCAGTGGGCGGTCCCCGTTGCTGTAAACGGGATTCTTACCTTTCCGTTCTTTCTGCTGTCGATTTTGTAAAAGAACATTTCGGCATAGAAATGGAGAAAGCCGAAATCGTCTGTGAGTTTTCTTCAAATAACAATCAATGTCTCGGAAAGAGCTGTCCTTTTTCAAAAGCAAATCACTAAACCTACAAATCCCTGTTTATCAAATTCAACAAACGAGGTTTTTATGAGCACCAGATATGTTATCACCGATTTCGGTGCCATGGCAGGCAGTACGGAACTGCAAACCGAAAAAATACAGCGTGCATTCGATATGTGCCGTGAAAACGGCGGAACCGTGGTTATCCCCAAAGGAAAATATATCACGGGGTCGCTTCGAATGTGGTCGGATACAACGCTTTATCTTGAAAGCGGTGCACAGCTTATCGGCTCGGATAACTGCGGCAATTACGAGGTTTTTGAAGTGCCGGACGGTATCGAGCTTCGCACCGATATGGAAATGATAGCTCAGCAATATGAAAACCGTCCGTGGAAAGAATACCGCAGAGCGATTATTTCCGTTTACGGCGGCAAAAATATTTCAGTTATCGGCGAAAAAGGTTCTCTGATTGACGGAAACGACTGCGCCGACCCCAACGGCGAAGAGGGTTACAGAGGTCCTCACGGATTTATGATAACCAATGCCGAAAACATCACCCTGCGTGGCTACACAATAGTTAACTGTGGAAACTTCATGCATCAGATTGATAATTGCAGGAATATCACGGTTGAAGCTATTGAATGTCTCGGCGGTTCTGACGGAATACATCTGCACTGCTGTAAAAATATTATCATCGAAAACTGCCGTTTTCATACGGGTGACGACTGCATAGCCGGCATAAATATGGAAAATCTGACGGTAAGAAGCTGTGAGCTTAACACCTCGTGTGATATATTCCGTGCAGGCGGAAGCCATTTTCTGATTGAAAACTGCCGTATGTACGGCCCTGGCGAATATCCTCACAGAATGACGGTTGTTCTTAACAGAGGAGCCGAAGCCGTTAAGAATAAAAGCAATACTCTGCCCAAGGAATGCGGCAGACACAACCTTGAAGGCGTTTTTCTGCACTTTGCAAGCCTGAAATATCCGAGTGCAGAACCTTATCACGATATTATTTTCAGAAACTGCACGATAGAAAATCCCGATTATTTTATGTGGTATGAGCCTGACACGGCACCGCTTCAAGGCGGAGCATATCTGAGAGATATAACACTTGAAAATGTTGAATTCAAAGGCGTTAAAAGGTCGTCATCCGTTAAGGCAAACGAAAAACTTCCGCTCACCGTAACGCTTAAAAATGTTTCGGTTTCGTTCCGTGACGGGGCGGAAAGCGACAAGCTTTTTGACGGCACGGATGAAAACACCAAAATCATTACGAGGTAACAAAATGAAGCTTAAAAATCCCCTGCTTGTTGTAAACGATATGGATAAATCTGTTGAGTTTTATAAAAAAGTTCTCGGATTGCACATTATAAACGATTTCGGAGCAAACAAAACCCTGACGGGCGGTTTATCACTGCAAACTGCGGAAACATATAAAGATTTCATCGGCGGAATGAATATTTCGTTTGGCGCAAATAATTTTGAAATATACTTTGAAGAAGATGATTTTGACGCATTTGCCGAAAGACTGAAAACGCTTGACATCGAATATGTTCACCCGGTTAAGGAGCATTCATGGGGTCAGAGAGTTGTTCGCTTTTACGACCCCGACAGACACATCATTGAGGTCGGAGAAAACATGAAAACGGTGTGCAGACGGTTCATAAACAGCGGTATGACGCCGGAGCAGGTCGCAATTCGCATGGATGTTCCGCTGAAATTCGTAAATTCTTCAATTAGGTAAAAAATTTTTTTAAAAAAGTACAGTACCTTTTTCGGTTTCATTCGTATAAATGAATGATAAAAACGAAATCGCACAAAAAGCAAAAAAATTCTGATGAAACGGAGGTTGTTTCAATTGGATGAAAAGCTGAAAAAGCTGTTTGATTATCAGAAATTCGAAAACAACAAACGGCTCGGCGCAATTATATCAAAATCGCAGGACAGGCTTTCTGCTTCGCTGGAGGATGATGACCTCGACATTGTTTATGCCGCCGGTGATATTTATGCACAGGCGGAAAACAAAGAAGAAAATAATGCTCCGGAATAATACGCAGGTATTCCTGCCGTACTTAAAAACAGAGTGAAGATTTTTTCTTCACTCTGCTTTATTTATGAGAAAATATAGTTTTTCGGGTTCTGCGTTTCGCCCTGCCAGATAACCTCAAAATGCAGGTGAGGTCCGGTTGAGTTGCCGGTTGAGCCGACCTTTCCGATGGTCTGACCCGCTTCAACTCTCTGACCCGTTGAAACGAGAATTGAGCCGCTTATCATATGAGCATATCTTGTTTTATAGCCGTCACCGTGGTTTATAAGCACCATATTTCCGTAACCCGATGAGCTGCGCTGAACAACCTCAACAACGCCGCTCTTTGAAGCAATAACGGGTGTTCCGTAAGCTCCGCCGCCCGAACGGCAAAGGTCTATTCCGTTGTGCCAGCCACTGCTTCTCCAGCCATACGGTGAGCTGACATAATGACAGCTCGGTGCAGGCCACAGAAAGCCTTTCTTTGATGCCGAACCGACATAAACTCCGGCATAGGTGGTCTTTGTTCCGACTGTTACGATTTCGTCAATCGGTTCAATAACGGTTTCATATGAATACTCGGTATCGTAAAGCACTCCGTCAACATAGATAACGGTCTTGGTAACTCTCTCTGTTCCGTTAACGCCCTCCTGATGCACAACTCTGTAACCGCTGTACTTTGTGGCGTCACGCCTTTTAACGGTATCAAATTCGATTTCACGCATTGAGGTGGATGTTACCGTCTTTTTGATGCTGATATATTTTTTGGCAATTCTTACGGAAATTACATCGCCCGATTTTAAATTTTCAAAATCGGTTCCTGGGTTATCTCTGATGAGCTTTTCTTCGGATATTCCGTATTTATTGCATATTGTAAAAATTCCGTCTCCGTCTGAAACAGTGTAAAAATACTGCTTTTCCGCATCGCCTTTAAGCGCCGCTTCAAGCTCCGTTGCATCCCATATAATGCTTTCATCATCGCTGTAAAGTCCCTGAACATAGTCTATATTCTCGGCAAAACCGACAACATAATTTCCTGCCACGGCTTCCGCTTCATAGGGAGCAAGTATATCATAAAATACCGCCTTGGCATCCGACTCGTTCTTTACTGCGCAGATAAAATCACCGTCAATATAAACTCCGCAGGCATGGGTAAGATTTTCAACGGAATTTTCTATCATCTTATCCGATATCGTGCCGGCATCGTTTAGCTCTTCAAGAGAAACAAGGCTCAGTGCATAATGCGCATTGAGGTTCGCCGCTTCAGCCGCCGTCACCTCGGCAGTTGATGTACTGCTCAATCTGTCCTTAAGCATTTCCTTTGCTTCGATATAAACCGATTCATCGCTTATATATCCTATGCTTTTTTCGTTATATATAACCTCCAGCGCAAAGGTAACGCTGTTCCAATAATTCAGCGTTATAACAAGCAGAATGAGTGAGACTATCGGGAGCGCAATATTCGCCGCCGTTCTGAGCAGTTCCTTATGCCTTGAAAGCGCCTTTCCGAAATAATGACCGAACACCGCCGGAATACTGAGCGGATTTTTCAGCGCCGCCCTGATTGATTTGCGTGCCGACCTTATTTCGCCGTGAAAATACGCCGCTTCATCGAGAGTGGCTTTCATATATCTTCTCAGACGCATTTTCGTTCCGGCAGTTGCCGCCGAAATAGCCTTATGAAGCTTAACAAACGGGAATTTTAGCATTCCGAACAGCAGTTCGAATATTCTTGCAAGGAATTTATAAATTATGTTTCCGAAAGAATAAACGAAATAATAAACGCTGTCGCTTTCCTCAATATATTCCTGCTCACGCTTCTTTGCGCTTCTGCGCTTTTTTTTCGTCTTTACAGGTTTTTGCGGCTCTTCTTTTTTCTCTTTTGGAATAACGCCGTCATCAATAAGGCTGTCTATCCGTTCAATTTCTTCCCTTACGGTATCCTCCGCATTTGGAATTTCGATGAATGTTTTCTTCGGCTGTTGCGGAGCTTCCTCTGTTTTACCCTTGGCTTCTTCAAGCTGAATTGAATATCTTCTCTCGATATCCTCACGAACAGCCTGCATTTCAAGCTTTCTTCTCTGCTCTTCCTTGCGGCGAAGCTCCTCTTCCCTCGTTTGAGGCTCCTCCTGCTTCGGCTCGGGCTCGACAGGCTTGTCCGCATAAAGCTCGGTCAGACTGCGGAAGTCCTCCATTATTTCATCAAACGGACTTATTTCGCCGTTATCGGGCGTTTTATTATTATCGTTGTCCATATGAACTCCTATTTTTCAAGAAATCGTGCAAGTGCATTTTGCCAATCCGGCAGGCGTTCAAATCCGTTTTCATCAAGTGAACGCTTTGAAAGCCTTGAATTTTCGGGTCTTACGGCATCGGACTTATATTCATCCGAGGTTATCGGGGTGATTTTTGTTTTCGAACCCGAAGCTCTCATAATCCCGGCGGCAAATTCCGCCCATGAGCAATAGCCCTCATTTGTTGCGTGATATGTTCCGTATTTTTCGGTTTTTATAACATCGCAAATAAGAGAAGCAAGGTCGGGAGTATAGGTCGGTGAACCTATCTGGTCACAAACAACTTTTATCTCGTCTTTTTCAGCCGCAAGCTTCAGCATGGTTTTAACGAAATTCCTGCCGTTTTTTCCGAACACCCATGAGGTACGGATTATAAAATGCCTGTCGTATTCCGAAACGGCTTTTTCGCCGAGAAGCTTTGTTTCACCGTAATAATTGCACGGCGAAACCGCATCACCCGTTTCAAACGGCTTTTCTCCCTCACCGCCGAAAACATAATCCGTGCTGATATAAAGGAGCTTTGCGGAGCATCTGCGGCAGGCTTCAACGATGTTTTTTGTTCCGTCTTCATTTACGGCACGGCATAATTCTCTTTCGCTCTCGGCTCGGTCAACATTAGTGTAAGCCGCACAGTGGATAACCGCATCGGGAGCTTCGGAGATAATAAAGCTCAGAGTTTTTTCACGGTTTGTTATATCAATCTCAGGCAAAACGGCGGCAACGGCTTCAATTCCCCGTTTTTCAAGCTCTGTCATAACATCACTGCCGAGCTGACCGTCTGCACCGGTAACAATTATTTTCATAATAAAAATAAGCTTCCTTAAACAATATTTCAGTATATTTTATCACATTTATAATAAATACTCAATATTTTTTTAAAAATAACTGTTAAATTGTTAATTGATATGATATAATATCAGCCGAAAAGAAAATTTTCAATTTGATTGAACTGTAAGGAGCAGATTATGAAAATCACTGTCAATGCCCCTGCGAAAATAAATCTTTTTCTTGATATTGTGGGCAAGCTTGATAACGGATATCACAGCCTTTTTATGGTTATGCAGTCCGTTGACCTTTGTGACACGGTAACGGTTGAAACCGCAGACTGCGGCATTCATTTAACCTGTTCAGACAGCAGACTGCCATGCGATAATAAAAACATTGCATATAAAGCGGCTGAGGCATTTTTCAAAAAAGCAAATATATCCCCTGCCGTTAAAATTCATATTGAAAAGAAAATTCCGTTTTCCGCCGGACTTGCCGGAGGAAGTGCGGACGGTGCCGCCGTTCTTGTGGGGCTTAACGCTGTCTTCGGAAATGCTCTTTCGGAAAGTGAGCTTCTTGCGGCAGGACTTTCGGTGGGAAGCGATATACCGTTCTGCATTGAGGGCGGAACTATGCTCGCTCAGAACACGGGCGGCGTTCTTTCAAGGCTTGCACCGCTCAAGGATTGCTATATCGTGCTTTCAAAGCCCGAGCGTGGAGTTTCAACTCAGCAGGCATATGCGGATGCCGACAGCGCAAAAATCTATCATCCCGACTGCATAAGAATGCTTGATGCCTGCGAAAAAGGAGATTTTGACGGCATATGCCGCTACGCCGGAAATGTTTTCGAGCAGGTTGTTGAAGTTCCGGAAAGAGTTGAAATAAAGGAAATTATGCGTTCATGCGGCGCAAAGCTCTATCAGATGAGCGGCAGCGGACCTACCGTTTTCGGATTATTCGAAAACAAATCCGATGCGGAAAAATGTTTTGAAAAGGTTAAACCGATTTGTGAAAATTCATTTCTTACAACGCCGTGCAGACACGGCGCAAAATAAGCAAAAAATCGGAGCTGTAATGAAAGAACTCGTTACAGCTCCGTATTTTATTTCTTAATTCCCGTTTTTCTGAGCAACAGCTCATATGCCACGAAATATTCACGGGCATAGCGCTGAAAAGCATCACCCGGGGTCGGTGCGGAAACACGCAGAACATTGCATATTCCGTTCATCTTCGCCATAATTCCGGCACGGTGCATATGATATGAGCTTGAAAGAAAAGCAATTCTCAGAGAATCAATATCTTTTCCGCTGTGCTCTTTTATAATTCTCAGCGCAAATTCAAAATTCTCAAATGTTGTTGTTGACTTATCTTCAAGAATAATTCTTTCGGGAGAAACGCCGTTTTCAATCAGATATGAAGCGATGATTTCGGCTTCCGAGCGTTTCTGCTTTTCACGGAAACAGCCGCCGCACGGAACGGCGATAACATCGGGATGCTCATTAAGATAAACGGCGGCTTTTTTCATTCTCTCAAAAAGCTGTGGGCTCGGGGTATCGGCTCCGAAAACATTGCCGCCGAGTATCATAAGATATTCGCAGTCATCGTTAAAGCCTTTCCGGGCATCGGCGATAACAAACGGCATATACGCCGCAACGCTTGCGGCAAAAACGCCGCAGGAAGCGCCGACTGCAACACCTGTTGCTTTTATTATTTTATTCATAAATTCTCCAGATGAAATGTTACAAGGAATTTTTCAAACAGCTCATTAATTCCGCCGAGTATCTTGTTGATGAAAGTCTCAAAAGAACTCTTTGTATCTTCTTTGGTGTGAACCGTTCCGAGATTTGCGCTCATAAATGCCGCTTTCTTCGAAGCAAAGCTCTTAAGCTGAGCTTCTTCGCCGGCTATTGCCTGCTTGATTTCGGATACATCGCAGGTTTTGAAGAGATTCCAGCGAATTGCATTCATAACAGCCGAATCCTCGATTTTCGAAGCATATTTGTCAAATTCGGTTGAAGTCCATTCCGCAACGATTGGAGCAAATTTATCTTTCCATACAGTCTTGCAGGCGGAAACGAATTCCTGCTTTCTGCAAAGCTGATTGAAGAGAGTGGGAGCGGAAACAACATCACGCCTTCCGAAAACAGTGTTTCTGTACTGTCTGCCGAAGCAAACCGAAAACTGATTGGGGTCTGTATAGTCAATTCCGAATCTGGCATCGGCGAAATTGCCAAATGCTTTGTCATAATCCCAAACGGGGCCTGCAAAAAGCTTTCCGCCTTTATCCTTATACATATAGGTGCTGGTCAGACCCGAATCAAGGTTTGCGCACCATTCGCTGATAAGATAATAATCAACAAACGAATCAAAATCGGCAAGGTCCGTGTAGGCTTCGCCTTTTGAGTTCTTTCCGCTGTCTGAGAATACAGCATCCTCAAAGCGCTGATAATAATCGCTGATATACTTTATCTGTTCCTCGGATGAATATTCCGGGCACTTCATAATTACGGGCTGACTTCTGCCCGTAACAAATCCGCTTCGTTCAAGATAATATCTGTTTGCAATTTCAAGCTCGAGAATGTAACCGCCGGTTACATCATAATCCTCATTCTTGATTTCGGGAACATCAACCCACATCTGAGTATTTTCAAGAAGTCCGGAAAATCTGCCGTAAGTGCCGCATCTTTTGAGATTATCCATCTCAAAATCTTCATCGTCATAAAAATCTATTGCGGCTTCCTCGTTATAATCGTCAATATTTTCAACATTTATTCTCTGCTTTGCCGCTTCAATCTTGGTGGTGAGAATATATGTTCCGTTATACTCATTGTTGAAATATACATCAACGGGAACATAGAGCGGAGTATATGCCATTCCTGCTTCGTTTGCAACGGCATACATCAGAGCGTTTCTCATGAGCGCTTTATCATCGTGGTTGGCGATAAGGCACCATTTTGCGCTCTTACCCATCTTGAAAAGGTTGGTTTTATCGTCAAGCTTGATATTATATCCCTTTTTTGCAACCTGCCATGATGCGTTTCCTCTGCCCTTTATGGACTTAAGTCCGCCGTCATAAACAGATTCGCCCTTTTCATCGGTGATAAAAATTTTTCCCTCTTCCGCAACATTGTGGTCAGGGTCGGAATCAATCGCTTTCATGGACCCCGATTCGGTTGTGATATATACACTTGCAATCTTTGAGCCGAAAAGGAAATGATAAGCATACTTTACGCCGTCGGCTTCAAGAATACCGTCTGTTGTGGGAATTACCGCTCCGTTTTCGGCAGGCTGACCGTTAACCTTAACATCAGCGCCGTCAAACCAAAGCTTAACTCTTTCGGCTTTTTTATACGCCGAGGAAAGGAAGAAATAATATTCTCCGTTTTCGGCCTTAAACCATTTCACTGCGGAAATATCGGTCTTTGAGCCCTCGGAAGTGCTGATAACCGCAGTGATTTCATTTTTGTCCTTAGCCGCAAAAGCGGATACAGATAAGCAGGAAAGAGCAATAATCAATGCAAGGAACAACGAAACAAACCTTTTCATATGAATACCTCCGTTAATTTCAGATACATTTTTATTTTATAATAATTTCCAGTAAAAGTCAAAGATTATTTTTGAACAAATGAAAATAATACATTTCTTATTGATTTCTGTCTGACAATCGCATCGGCTTCGGTTTCACCTTTAACCGAAAAATAAAATTTCAGCTTCGGTTCGGTTCCGGACGGTCTCGCCGCCGCCCACGAACCGTCGTTAAAACAGAAACGAAGCACATTTTCTTTGGGCAATGAGTTTATTCCGAGTGAATAATCCTCAAGCGCTTCAATATCGGAAAATATGTTCTTTCCCTCGGCTCTGAGTGCTTCCATTGCCGCCTTTATCTTTTCCGAGCCTTCTTTGCCCTTGAGCACAAAGGTTTCAAGGCAGTCATAATAATAACCGTATTCGGCATAAATCTCATTAAGAGCATCAACAAGCGTTCTGCCGTTATTTTTGTGATATGCCGCCATTTCCGCTATCAGCATTGAGGATGAAACGGCATCCTTATCTCTTGCGTGAGTGCCGGCAAGATAACCGTAGCTTTCCTCATAGCCGAAAAGATAGTCATATTCTCCGCTATCCTCCCAGCGGCATATTTTTTCTCCGATATACTTAAATCCCGTGAGTGTCTGCACAACCGCCGCAGAATGCTTTTCCGCTATCGCCGCACCTATTCCGCTTGTTACAACGGTTTTAACCACCGCCGCCTTGCCCGGAATTTTCCCCTTTTTCATTTTGAATATGAAATCCATAAGCAGTGCGCCTGTCTGATTACCAGTAAGGAGCACATAGCCATGAGCGGTTTTAACACCCACACCCACTCTGTCGCAGTCGGGGTCGGTGCCGATAACGATATCGGCATTTTCTCTTTCAGCCTGAGCAAGTGCAAGATTTAAGGCATCTTTTTCCTCGGGGTTCGGAGAACGCACGGTTGAAAAATCTCCGTCGGGTGCTTCCTGCTCTTTCACAACAGAAACATTTTTATCCGAAAGTATTTTTCTTACCGGAATATTACCCGTTCCGTGGAGCGGAGTATAAACTATTTTAAGGTTGCTTTTTTCGCCGTAAAGCGAAAGCTTTTTCACCTCAGAAAGAAAAGCTTCAAGCGTTTTTTCGCCGATATATTCAAGCCTGCCGCTCATTTCGGCTTCATCAATGCTCATAACGGGAATAAGATTTATATCCGTTACCGCATTCACATATGAAATAACCTTATCCGCATATTCCGGCACAAGCTGACAGCCCTTGCCGTCATACACCTTATATCCGTTATATTCCTTGGGATTGTGGCTCGCCGTGATAACTATTCCGGCAGTGCAGTTATGATATCTCACCGCAAAAGAAAGCACGGGAGTGGGCATAAGAGCTTCAAAAAGGAACACCTTTATCCCTCTTGCGCACAGAACACCTGATGCAATTTCCGCAAAATACGCCGAATTATTGCGTGAATCATAGGCAATTGCAACCGACTTTTCCCCGGAAAACCCGGCTTCAAGATAATCGGCAAGTCCCTTTGTTGCCTTTGCAACGGTATATTTATTCATTCTGTTCGGCCCTGCGCCCATCATTCCCCTCAGACCGCCCGTACCGAATTCAAGCTCCTTATAAAATCTGTCCTCTAATTCATTTTTATCGGTTATCGCTTCAAGCTCGGCTTTTGTTTCTTCGTCAAACGAAAGCCATTTTTCAAACGCTGTCATTCGTATCACCTCAAAAAAATTATATCATCAAAAATTTTCTTTATCAATAAAAATTTGCTTTTTCTATTTCAATGAAGCGTTTTGTATGGTAAAATAGAAACGGTGATGAAAAATGTATATAGTAACAAGCAAACAGATGTATCAGGCAGAATGTAAGGCGGTTGAAAGAGGAACCGATTTTTCGGTTCTTATGGAAAATGCCGGAACAGCCTGCGCAAAAATCATAATAAGCAAGTTTGCGCCGAAAAAGGCGGTTATACTTTGCGGCAAAGGCAAAAACGGCGGTGACGGTTTTGTTATCGCACGAAAGCTCTGGGAAAGCGGCTGTAAGGTTTCAATCATTCTCGCCTGCGGAGAGCCTGCCGCAAAGGATGCAATCGAAAATTATCTGCTCACTCAGACCGCAGGAATTAAAGCGTTAAAATATGAAAGCAATATTTCGGAGCTGTTTCCGATATTGAACGAAGCGGAAATAATCGTTGATGCCGTTTTCGGAACGGGATTTTCGGGCATTCTTGACCATTCGCTGACCTCGCTTGCAAATACGGTAAATTCCCTTAATGCAAAGGTTATTGCGATTGATGTTCCGAGCGGTGCGGACTGCGATACCGCCGCCGTTGCCGGAGCTGTTTTCAAAGCCGACCTGACTGTTGCGATTTCCGCATTTAAACCGATACATATATTCAAGCCCGATTGCAAGGTCTGCGGAAAAACCGTTATTGCCGACATCGGAATAACCGATGATGATTTTCTCGGCATTGACAGCAAAATTTATGAAACCTTCTGCAATGACGATGTGAAAAGAATTCTCCCGAAGCGCAGAAGCATTTCAAATAAAGGCACTTACGGTCACGCACTCTGTATCTGCGGAAGCATGAAAATGGTTGGAGCGGCACGCCTTTCCGTGGGCGGAGCGCTCAGATGCGGCGCCGGACTTGTTACCGCCGCTTTTCCGCAGAGCGCCTACCCTGCTCTTGCTCCGACATTTACGGAGCCGCTTCTGCTCCCTCTTGAATCAAATTTTGACGGAACATTTTCATCAATCGCATCCGGCGGAGCTTATGAAGCTTCAAAAAAAGCCACCGCCGCCCTGATAGGATGCGGCATCGGCAAAAATGCAGATACAGAAAAAATGGTTACAAGTCTTTTGAAAAAAATAAATATTCCGACTGTTATTGATGCCGACGGAATAAATATCATAAGTTCAAATATAAATATACTGAAAGAAGCTCATGCGCCGCTGATTCTCACCCCTCACCCGGGTGAAATGGGGCGTCTCTGCGGAAAAAGCATTGCCGAAATAACCGAAAATCCGATAAAAACAGCTTATGATTTTGCGGTGAAGCACGGTATTGTGCTTGTTCTTAAAACGGCAAATACCGTTGTTTGCGACGGAAATGCAAAGCGGATATACATAAATCAGACCGGAAACAACGGCCTTGCAAAGGGCGGAAGCGGCGACCTGCTCGCCGGAATGACCGTTTCATTTCTCGCCCAGGGAATGACACCGTTTAACGCCGCCTGCGCCGCAGTGTATCTCCACGGTCTTGCCGCAGACTGCGTTGCGAAAAGCACCTCAAAAAGAGGTATGCTCCCCTCCGATGTTATGAATTTCCTGCCTGAGCTTTTTTCAAAATTTGAATAAGCGGTGATACTTTGAAAAAGCTGACGGCAATAACCCTTTGTTTTTGTTTCTTTTTGCTTACGGCGTGCGGCATTGAGCCGAAACCGAAAGCCCCCGAAAAGCTTACGGATGATTTTGCGGCACGCCTGCGGATTTCGGCAAACGGTAAGGAATACGATGCCGAATTTTTCGGCTCGGGAAAAGAAGGAAGCCGAATGAAAATCCTTTCCCCCTATTCCCTCTCGTTTCTTGAATTTGAGCTTAAAAACGGCGAAACAATCTGCGTTTACGGCGATATGAGCGTTTCAAATGAGCATTCGGATATTCCGCTGAAAAATATTTTCGAAATTCTGCTTGAAGCGCTGTCCGTTATCGGTTTCGGGGAATATCAGATTGAAAATGAGCATATAAAATACCGCTTTTCAAACGGATATTCCTTATATGCAGACCCCTTAACGGGTAAGCCGTCAACGCTTAACGCAAACGGAATTACCGTTGATTTTGCATATGAATAGTTGCAAATTTTAAGATATTAACTAACGAATATTACTTCCGAATAAAAATCCGCCGGATTGTACGGGAATTCATAAACTGATTTATGAACCTCTGCACTTCGGCGGATTTTTTGTTTATTTTTTAATGAAAATGCTTGCAATTACACCTATTATCGAAACGAATACGGCGCAGATAAATTCAAACGGATTATCGGCATTCTTCACCGAGGCTTCAAATCTTATCTTCGGGCAGTCCGTTCCGTCGGGAGTGAAGCGGAATTCGTCAACGCTTACATTTGCGCCCTTGCCGCTCTTATCCTTAAAGCAGAGTCTTATATCCTTTATATCGTCAAGATGCGCTCTTGAATAAGCTCCGCCGCACTCATTGCCGAAAAAGTAAAGACTGTTGAGGTCAAAATCAACTCTGTACCATTTTCCGTCAGCCGGAATTACCGTTGAGGCTTCACCGAGCATATTGACCTCGGGCACAAACCATGCGGTATCGTTTATATAAAGCTTTAAGCCGCTGAGCTCAACATCGGCTTCGCCGTTGTTTCTCAGCATAACCGAAACAGATGAATATCCGCTCCAATCGGTAAGCAAACGGTTGAAATATATTATCTTATCGCCGTCCTTATAACCTATTGTGGGTGCGGCGTAAAAATTCTTTTCTCCGGCAACAGTCATACAGCTTGTGCCGTCAAAGCAGTCACCGTCAAAAGAAATCCGGGCATTTCCGCCGTTCCATGTGTTATGAAATCCGGCAATCACATCCATCGAGGTGTACCATCCCTCGCTGAAATCACAGCTTGCCCATACGGGATCTTCAAAATAAAGCTTTGCATTTGCCTTATCGGTTGTAAATCCGGCAACAGGCATAAGCAGTTCGCTTTCATAAGTTGAGAAAAGGTTTGACCTGCTGCAATTCTCCGCAAAGGCATATGCCGCCGCCACGGGCTTTTCAACTTCGGCGCTGTATATTCTGACTGTATCTTCGCTTACGATTTCCGCATCGGCCTGAACATATATTCCGCTTTCATCGCAAAGGCTGAAGCCGTAAAGCCTGCCGCCCTTTGCTCTCAGTCCGTCACCGACACTTGCGAATTTAACATAAACGCTGTTGCCGTCAATTCTGTATGAATCAAGGTAAGCGGCTGTATAAACGCTGTTCTTTCCGTAAACAAGTCCGGCGGCACAGTGCGCCATTCTCTCGCCCACCGGCTGTTTTGCCGCAGGATGAATGCTCTGAATTTCGGGAATATAGCCCATTGAAACATCATAAATCGTTGTCATTGAACGGGATTTTCTGTCTGCCGAGCAGAATTCAAGAAATTCGTTATTATGAAGTGCAAGCGAATTTTTATTGTAATCAAACGGCACAAGCTGAGTTGCGATAAACGGAAGCTTGCCATCATATGAGAATAAATCGCCGTAAGAGCTTTGAAGAAGCTCAAGGCCTCTCTTATACATTCCGTCTTTCCAGTCGCTCATTGTTTCCGATTCACCCTGATACCAAATCATACCAGAAATGCGGAAGTTTCTGAGCGGCGCAAGCTTCTTATTGTAATTTGCCGTCATTGTTGCGTATGCACTTACATCCTCATTCTTAAATTCCGAATCAAGATAATTGCCTTTTTCTTTAAGATAAGCGGCAAAAACGGGGTCACTGTTAATTGCTTCACGGGAAAGCCACGAAGCAAGCAAACTGCCGCCGAGATTGGGAGTGAGCACACCTACGGGCATACCGAGCTCCTTTTCAAGCTTCTGAGCAAAGAAGAAGCTTACCGCCGAAACACTGCCCACATTGCTGCTGTTGCCCTTTATCCAACGGCAGTTTCCGTCCTCAAAATCTGACATCGGTTCAACGGGATATTTATTTTCATCGCCCTGATAAGTCGGAAGGGCGTTGATATAAAGAAAACGGAGCCACTCACTGCCGTTTTTATTCTGTTCGTATGTATCGCTTGAAGCAAGCGTATAGCTCATATTGGACTGACCGCTTGCAAGCCAGAGTTCACCGAAAACAACATCATTCAGAGTTCTGAAAAGCACGCCGTTTTCGTAAAAATTGATTTTATATGCCTTATATCCGCCCTCTGGAGCGATAAAGCTCAGGGTAAATCCGCCCTTTTTGTTTGCGGTTGCTTTGCATTTAGTAACGGGTTCTCCCCTGTCATCTGTAAGCTCCGCACTCATCTCTGCACCGGAAGATGCCGTACCGCTGATAATCGCTTCCTTTTTCTGCTGAAAAAGCATACCGTCACCGTAAACATTTCCGAGCTTTGCAGTATTTTCAACTGCAAACGAAACGGAAGCCGTTCCCGTAAGTATAACTGCGGAAAGAACAACGGCAAGCAGTTTTTTGAATGATTTTTTCATTATTACTCCTCCGCTTCAAATGTATAGCCGAGTTCCTCCGGAGCAATGAAAATATGTTTAAGCTCAACGATGCCGTCGGAATTGATGTTAAGCTTTGTTCCGCCGTTAATCTCCTGCTCCCAGTAGCAACCGGGGCCGCATTTAACCGCATATGTAAGGCGTACGCCCTCATATTCAATTGAAAAATCGTTAATATGCTCATGACCGCAAACAACATTCTTTGTGCTGTCAAGCTCCTTGAGAACTGCGAAAAATCCGTTATCCGCATCGGGAGCCCAAACGCCCTCATGGTTTACGCCGAAAGCATTGCCTTTATATTCTTCTCTGAAATCCTCGGTTTCCTTGTCATACGCAAGGTTCCAGGCAATGCGGTATTCATAAAGAGGAATATGAATGAAAAGCGTGCTTCTGACGGTTCTGCCGGCAAGCTTCTTTGTGCCCTCAACAGCCCATCTGTACCACTCTATCTGATTTGCCCAAAGTCCGTCATAATCCGTGCCGTTAATTGCTCCGGCAGGAGTATCGGATGCGTTGGAATGGGTATCCATCATAAACACCGTGTGAACGATTTTTCCGTTTTCGGTGATGTTGATAATATAGTTACCGTAACCCATATCGGCAGGGCCGAATTTGAAAAGGCAGTTTTTCGCATTTGCAAGAAGATAAGCGCACCAGAATTCGCTGATACAGTTCTGACCGTCGTGATTACCCATTACGGGAGCCCACGGAATATTATACGATTCAAATTCCTTAACAAGGCGGATATATGCCATGGTTCCCCATGCGTTATCTCCGGTTACGGTGATAAGGTCGGGATTTGTATCGGCAATAAGCTTTTCAATGGTTGCATATGCAAAATCAGCGCCCTTACCGTAAGCTTCGCCGTCTTTAAACTGAACATCGGTGATATTGAGAATCACAAAATCCTTATTCGGGTCTTTCTTAAGCTCTGCGGCATATTCTGCCGTATAGAGCTTTTCGGCAGACCAATCCTCAAAGAATGTTTCTTCTCCGCCTGCAAAAAACGCATTAATGCTCGGAGTTATAATCTGAAAGATTGACATTAAGAATGCAAACACAAGTCTGACGGTTGCCATAATAAAAATCCCTTCCTTTAAAATTATTTTGTTTTGCAGATGTCAAAAATAATATCTGCGCATTTATCTATACCGAGAACGGCGGAATTAAGACTGATATCATAATTTCTCGCATTGCCCCATTCCATATCGGTATAGAATTTATAATATGCTTCTCTTTTTTTATCCTTATCCTTTAAGCGCTTTTCGGGCGAATCTTCATTTTCACCGTAAACCTCAACAATTCTTTTGGCTCTCGATTCCTTATCGGAGCAGATGAAAACCTTAAGCACATCGTTGCGTTCACGCAGAATATAATCCGCACATCTGCCTACGATAACACACGGACCCTGCTCGGCACATTCAAGAATGATTTTTGTCTGAATATCTCTTATAATATCCTCGTTGCTTGACTGATAATAATAGTTACTGTGAAAAAGTCCCGCAAGGTGCGTGGTTTTGATATATTCGCCCTTATCGGCGATATATTCCTTTGTAAATCCGCTCTTTTCGGCAACCTTGTCAATTATTTCGCTGTCATAGCACGGAACACCGAGCTTTTCGGCAAGCGCCTTTCCTATCGTTCTTCCTCCCGAACCGAATTCACGGCTGATTGTAATAATATTATACGGCATATTATCGTCTCCTTTTTATTTATTAATAAATTTTCCTATTTCTTTAATCAAAACGGGAAAATCAATCGGTTTTGAAATATGGGAATTCATTCCTGCTTCAAGCGCCGCACGCTTGTCCTCATCAAATGCGTTTGCCGTCATTGCGAATATCGGAATTGATGCCGCATCCTCCCGTTCAAGCGCTCTGATTGCCTTTGTTGCTTCATAGCCGTTCATTTCGGGCATCATAACATCCATAAGAATTATATCGAATGTTCCGGGCGGATTGCCTGCAAAGGTTTCAACCGCAACCTTGCCGTTTTCGGCAAGAGTTACTATAATTCCTTCTTCTTCGAGTATCGTCTGCGCTATTTCGGCATTCAGCTCGTTATCCTCAACAAGAAGCACCTTTGTACCCTTTGCGGAAACAACGGTTTCGGGAACATACTGTCTTTCAACATTATCAATCTTAAACGGAAGCACAACGGTAAAAGTACTGCCGACATTCAGCTCGCTTTCAACAAGTATCGTGCCGCCCATAAGCTCGGTAAGATTTTTGGAAATTGCCATTCCTATTCCCGTTCCCTTATATTTTGCACGGCTTCCGCCGTTTTCCTGGGAAAATGCTTCAAAAATATGCTCAAGAAATTCGGGCTTCATTCCGCATCCGTTATCGGAAACAACAAACTTAAGCTCCGTATATTCACCGTCGGACTCCGTTTCCGTAACATCAAAACTGATTTTTCCGCCGTCGGGCGTAAACTTAACGGCATTACCGAGAATATTTATAAGCACCTGACGCAGATGCAGAGAATCAACAAGCAAATTCGGATTTTTTATATCTGCATAATTAACCGTATATTCTATATCACGGCTTTGAAGCTGACCCTGAATTATCGAGCTGCAATTATCAACCAAAGTTCTGATATCTATCGGCTCAAACTCTATAACGGTTTTGCCGCTTTCAATCCGGCTCATATCAAGCACATCGTTAATAAGCGAAAGCAGATGATGCGATGCGCCGTCAATCTTTTCAAGACAGTTTGCCGCCTTGGGAGACATTTCCTCCTGCCTGGCAATAGTCACCATTCCCATAATTCCGTTTATCGGAGTGCGGATATCATGTGACATATTTGAAAGGAAAGTTGTTTTTGCCTGACTTGCTGCCTCGGCTTTTTTGAGTGCTTCCTCAATCTGCGCTCTTGCTTTCTCTCTTTCCTCGGAAACATAGTATTTCGTCATATATTCCTCACGCTGAGTGGTAACATTGAAAGCATAGATATTTATTGAAGCAACGAGGAATCCGATTGAATAGAACGGTCCGTCGGGATAAAGCATTTGCAGAATGCCGAATACAACGGGAATCATCGAAAAAAGAAGCGATGAGAGATACATATATTTTTTTTCTATTTTATGCGACTTAAAGGTATAAACTATTGAATATAAGGCAGGAGGAACATACTGGCTGAATTGAAGCGCAAACAGCAGATAACGGGGTTTATAAGGATGATATACCCCTGCTTCGTCAATCATAAACGCATTCTTTGTGAATATATTCTGAATGAGAAAGCCTATCTGCACAATAAAAATACAAATTCTGACTATTCTGAGAAAATCATATTTTTTCCCTTTAACCTTCATATATTTTGCGCAGTAATATGAACACATCAGCGCAGAGGTTGCCGCCATTGTGTGAAAACCGTAGGTTGAAATAATGAAAAGCATACGGTGAACAGGAGTATTCGGAGAACCTATAAAGCCCCAGAACGCATCAACCAGGCAGAAACAGATAAAGAATGTAAGCACATGGCAAAACGGCTTATCAACCGTTTCTTTAAACTTTGTTGTTCTTACCCGGTTTCTGATAATCGCTATGACCGCTGCGCAGATAATGCCCGAATAGGCGTACATTATATAGACATCAAACGGCATAAATACTTCCTCCTTTTTTTCTGACTGCGATAACAATCGGCGGAATAATAAGCAGTTGACAGATTATTCCGGGAAAGGCTGTAAAAAGAGCTCCGCTTGCGAATGCGGATAACCCGAACTGAGAAGAACCGAGACCCGCCATTGCAAATCTCGCTATGCCCCAGACAATTCTGCCGCAAAGCATCGAGATAAGCAAGGACGGATAAATATAAATATTTTTCTTCGGAAAAGCTTTATAAAGAATACCCGAAAGCAGACCGTAAGTACATAATTCAAGAGCCATAGCCACCGCAGAGGGATACATCACCGGTGTACCGAAAATCAGGCTTCTCAATATCGGCGCCGAAAGTCCGACCACGGCTCCGTATTGCCATCCGCATATAAATCCGCAAAGCATAACGGGAATGTGCATAGGCGAAAGCATATTGCCTATTTTGGGTATTCCTCCCGTGATAATCGGCAAAACAAGACAGAGTGCAAGAAGCATTGCCGATACCGCCGTATTTTTCACTGCATTTTTCATAAACTTCTTTCTCAATCTCCTTTTATCCCGAAGATAAGGCGTAATATTCCGCCGAGAACCTTGGGACTGCGAACAACTACTACCTTCATCGTATAACCTCCCGAAATCAGTATCGGCAAAAGCCGAATCCCGCCATAATCAGCATTACGGCAATGATTATAACCGCCGCTTTATGCGGAAAAACGGATGCGGTTATCAGTCCTGCCGCAAAGGCTATACAAATTACTCCCCTTGAATTGTATATGCTCAACAAATCACCGCCCGTTTTGATTATATAAATCGGCTTATGCCCATTACATTATAATCAATTAGGGGTATTTTAGTTACTTCCTGCGCTGTTTGATTTCCCATTCCTTAACGGAATTTGCCTGCTCAAACATGGCGCAGTAGCTCTCGTGGCGTGAAACGGGAATTTCCCCGTCCTCAACCGCCTGCAATATTCTGCATCCCTTATCCTTCACATGAGTGCAGGATGTGAATTTGCACTGACCGATATATTTTTCGAATTCTCTGAACGCAAAGGGCAAATCGTCCTTTAAAATTATTTCATCGTCTTCAAAATCAAACGATGAAAAGCCGGGAGTATCGGCAACATAGCCGCCCTCGGTTTTGAAAAGCTCGCTGTGACGGGTAGTGTGCCTGCCCCTGCCGAGTTTTTCGCTGATTTCACCCGTTTTAAGCCGAAGCTCAGGGTCAAGCGCATTCAGAAGCGTGGATTTTCCCACTCCCGAATTTCCGCTGAAAGCGCTGATGTGGTCTTTCAGCTCCCTGCGCACCTCCTCCACGCCCCTGCCGTCAACGGCAGATACGGCATAGGAGATAAATCCGGCTTTTCTGTAAATTTCAACATATTCATCCGCCGGCTTCATATCTGCCTTTGTGAACAGTATAACCGGCTCTATTCCGGCGGTTTCGGCATAAGCCGTGAGCCGGTCGATAATCAGAAAAACCGGGCTCGGCTCGCAGGTTGACGAAAGAATGAAAAGTCTGTCGATATTCGCAACGGGGGGACGCATAAGCTCACTTTTTCTCGGTGCGATATCATCTATTGTGTTTTCCGCTTTATCATTAACGGAAATTTCAACTCTGTCGCCGGCAAGCGGCTTTATCCCCTGCTTGCGGAAAAGCCCTCTTGCCTTACATTCGAATATTTCTCCGTCGGCTTCAACATAATAGAAGCCGCCTATTCCTTTAAGAATTATTCCGTCCTTTGTCATCATTCAATACCGTCGGCAGTTCCCACATAAAGGTCGATTTCGGTATTGACGGGATAAACTATAACAATTGATGATGACGGGCTTTGCGAAATAACCACGCCTATCTTACTGCTGTCATAGGTTATCTGTCCCTTTTTATTGATATTGTAGAAGCCCGTTGACTGGAGCTTTTCATATGCATCTTCATATGTCATGCCCTGAACATCCGGCATTTGCTTTCTCTGAACATTGGCGCTCGGATTTACATATGAGCCGTTTGACACCTTGGCAGGCTTACTGCTGAAGTTTATATTGCATGAATAATACAAGCTGTCGTTTATATAAACCTTTATCGGTGCGCTCGCTCCGGAGCCCTCAACCTCAACGGTAAAGTCATTGCCGTCCATAAGCAGAGTTTTGCGTATCTGCGATTCGTTATTCACAAACACCTCGAATGTTCCTCTGTTGCCTGTTGCCGGAAGCGCAACATCAAATGAAGCCTTTGCGCTCTCGGGAGTGCCGTTGCTGACTACAACCGAAACCTTGCTTCCACGAAGTACCTTTTCGCCCTCCTCCGGTGTCTGTCTGATAACCTCGCCTGCCGGTCTGTTGCTGTTTTCCTGAGTAACATTGGTATCAAAGGTCAGATAAACCGATTCAACAAGCACCTTTGCCATCTCGGTATCATATCCGACTATCTGCGGAACCGAGATGAGGTCTTCATCGCTCGCATAATAGATTGTTACCGTGCTTCCGCTGAGCGCTTCAACATTGCGTTCGGGGTCGGTTTTGATAACCGTTCCGAATTCTTCCACAGTGCTCACCATCGGAATGGGCGTTACCGTAAATCCCTTGCTTTCAAGGGTACGCTTCGCCTGCTCATACATCATACCGTAAACATCGGTAACGGGTATTTTCTGCTCGTTGCTTGCAACGGTGAGTGTAATTTTCATCGGGGTTGAGGTAACCTTTGTTCCGCTCTTCGGCTCCTGACCGTAAATAACGCCGTCCTGATAGCCGCTGTTGGGAACTTTTTTGATATCAAAGGTAAATAATCCGTCATATTCCTTGCTTTCCTGAACGGTTATGTAATTGCTTCCCGCAAAATTCGGAACAACATTCGCCGCTTTTTTAAATACATCGGTGAAGAAAAACAGTATGGCAAAAATAACCGCAAGCAGAACGGCAAGTCCTATTCCGGCGCCTGCCGCAATCATTTTGAGCTTTGCTTTCTTTTCATCGGAATTATCGTATTCCGCATTGTTCACGGCAACCTTTGCAGGCTGTGACTGAACGGCAGGTCTGACCTGCTGAGCAGGCTTTTGGGTTGAAACATATTTTGTGGGGTCATTATCAACAAAGAAATTCTGCTGAAATCTTATTGTGGGATTTCTTTTGAATTCCTCGATATCAAGCAGCATTTCTGCCGCAGACTGATATCTGTCCGCCGCATTCTTCTGCATGGCGTGCATTGTTATCTGCTCAAGTCCGACGGGAATACTGCTGTTAAGCTCTCTCGGACGCTTCGGGTCGTTCTGAAGCTGCATAAGGGCAACCGAAACGGAGCTGTCCGCCTGGAACGGAAGCTGACCCGTGAGCATTTCATACATCACAACGCCGACGGAATATATATCCGCTCTGTCATCGGTGGTATCACCTCTCGCCTGCTCGGGGCTGATATAGTGAACCGAACCGATTGCGCTGTCGGTCATGGTTTTTGTATCGCTGTAACTGAAACGGGCAATTCCGAAATCCGTAACCTTTATGTTGCCGTTTGAAAGCAGCATTATGTTCTGCGGCTTTATGTCTCTGTGAACTATGCCCTTATCGTGAGCGTGCTGGAGTGCACGGAGAATCTGCATTGTGAAATGCACGGTCTCCTTTATTCCGAGCTTGCCCTGCTGTTCGATATACTCTTTAAGAGTTATACCCTCAACATATTCCATAACGATATACTGAAGTCTGTCACCATAGCTGACATTGAAAACCTTAACGATATTCGGATGAGAAAGAACAGCTATCGCCTTGGACTCATTTTTAAATCTGCGGCGGAATTCCTCATTTGCAAGATATTCCTCTTTCAGAATTTTAACCGCCACAATACGGTCGTCAATATTATCATAGGCTTTATAGACAACGGCCATTCCGCCTACGCCCATAACCTCCTGAATTTCATATCGTCCGTCAAGTCTTTTGCCGGTATAATTATCCATAATGTTTATTCCTTTCTCATTTTGAAACCGCAACAACGGTGATGTTATCTCCGCCGCCGTTATAGTTGGCTTTGTCCACAAGCTTTTTCATCGTCTCTTCGTTCACTCCGCCGCCGAATATTTCGGCAATCTCATCGGGCTGAACATAATTTGAAAGTCCGTCGGAACAGAGGAAAACAATGTCTTCTCCGAAATCCTCCTGACAGAAATCCGCAATTATGCGGTCTTCAACGCCGAGAGCTCTCGTGATGATATGCTTTTTCGGGTGGTCAAACGCTTCCTCGGGGGTAATTTCTCCGTTATCAAGCATATTCTGAACCACCGAATGGTCTTTGGTAAGCTGAGTGAGCCTGCCGCCGCTGAGCAGATAAGCTCTGCTGTCGCCTGCGTGAACGATATAAACAAATTCGTTTCTGATAATCGCCGCAACCGCAGTGGTTCCCATTCCCTCATATTTTTCATCGGAGACCGAAATATCATATACGGCTTTGTTTGCGCATTCAACTGCGGAAATCAGCAGACTTCTCACCGAAATATCCGACATTCCGGCAAAATAACCGGCTGAGATTTTTTCTCTTATCGCCTTAACGGCAACAGAGCTTGCAAGTGCACCCTCTGCGGCGCCGCCCATTCCGTCGCATACAACCGCAAACACCGCACCGCCGGCAAGCTCGCCTGCCGCATAGGAATCCTGATTATTTTCACGGACTATTCCCATATCGGTCTTTGCTGAAATATTCATTATTCAATCTCCTCCTTTGAAGCTTTATGCTTTAATCTGAGTTGACCGCACGAAGCGTCTATATCCGAACCGAGCTTTCTTCGAACCGTGGCGGTAATACCGCTTTTGCCGAGAATTTCAATGAATTTTTCAATTCTTCCCGGACTGCTCGGTTTAAAAGGACTTTCCGCAACCTCATTTATCGGAATGAGGTTCACATGACACAGCATTCCTTTGAGCCTTTGAGCAAGCTCCCGGGCACATTCATCGCTGTCATTTACACCTGATATCATCGAATATTCAAACGATATTCTTCTTGATGTTTCATCGGCATATTTTCTGCATATCCCGAGAAGCTCTTCCACGGGATAGCGCTTATTTACCGGCATGATTTTGTTTCTTATTTCGTTATTCGGCGCATGAAGCGAAACCGAAAGGGTAAGCTGAAGCTTTTTTTCAAGCAGTTCTTTGATTTTCGGAACAACTCCGCAGGTTGAAAGTGAAATATTCCGCATTGAAAGTCCGAGACCCTTTTCATCGGTTACAAGCTCGATGAACCTCATAACATTATCGAAATTATCCATCGGCTCGCCCATTCCCATAAGTACAATATGCGATATTCTTTCTCCGAGGTCTTTTTGCGCCGTATAAATCTCGGAAAGAATTTCACCTGCCGAAAGGCTTCTTTTAAATCCGCCGATAGTGGAAGCGCAGAAGGCACATCCCATTTTACAGCCCACCTGCGACGAAACGCATATGGTATAGCCGTATTTATATTTCATAACAACGCTTTCAATATAGTCGCCGTCATACATCGAAAACAAATATTTAACCGTTCCGTCAAGCTTCGAAACCTGCTTTCTGACTATTCCGCAGGAATGAAGCGGATATTTTCCCTTTAAAGCTTCTTTGAGCGAAGCCGGAATATTTGTCATTTCATCATATGACGAAGCAAGATGCTTATGAAGCCATTCATATATCTGCTTTGCACGGAATGACGGAAGCTTCATTTCTGCAAGAGCGGCTGACAGCTCCTCAAAATTCATTGACCTTATATCCGTCATTTTTTACCTCCGTGTGAAAGCGGCGATAAAGAAGCCGTCCGTTGAATTTATATGCGGCATAAGGGTCAAATAATCATCATCGCCGTTATATCTCGGTATTTCGGGCAGAACCTTAATCCTTTCAAAATCGGGATGCTCGGCAAGGAATCTGTTGCAGACCTCCGAATTTTCGGCAGGATTCAGCGTGCAGGTGGAATAAACAAGTCTGCCGCCTTTTTTGAGATATTTCACCGCATTGCAAAGTATTTTATACTGAATTTCGGGCAGGGCTTCCAAATCCGAACGGTCTTTAAACCTGATTTCGGGCTTTCTTCTGATTATTCCGAGACCCGAACACGGCACATCGCAGAGCACTCTGTCTGCCATACCGTAATTTTCATTGAAAACAGAAGCATCCGAAAGATATGTATATACATTTTTAAGTCCGAGCCTTTCCGCTCCGCTTCTGATAAGCTCAACTCTGGACTGATAAACATCAAACGCTCTCACACAGCCCGTATTCTTCATAAGCTCCGCTATGGTAAAGGTTTTGCCGCCGGGTGCGGAGCAAAGGTCGAATACCGTTTCGTTTTTTTGAGGGTCAAGCGCACGGCAGCAATACTGCGAAGCGGTATCCTGAGCGTGGAAAAGTCCCTCTTGATATGCCAAAAGATTATCAACCGAGCCCGTGTTGCTGATTATGAGCGCATCGGGAACAACGGTGCTTTTTTCGGAAACAACGCCCTCCTCGGCAAGCTTCCATATAAGTTCATCTGCGGTTATTCTTTCGGTGTTTACTCTGATAACCGTGGGAGGTGCTTCAAGCGCTTTTTCGGCAAGCGCAACGGCATTTTCAAAGCCGTATGAATTTATCCAAAGAGATATAAGCCACTCGGGGCAGGAATATTTTATTGCAAGATAGTCGGGGTCATCCTCGGATTTATCGGGCAGACGCAATCCGTTATCGGCAACTCTGCGAAGCACGGCATTTACAAGTGAAGCGGCAAACTGCGATTTATTCACCTTGGCAAGATTTACGCTTTCGCTGACCGCCGCCCTTGCCGGAACCTTATCCATAAATAAAATCTGATATGCTCCCATACGCAGAATGGTATGAAGCTCGGGCTTCAGTTTTCTGACCGGCTGATTGAGATAGAGACTTAAGTTATAGTCAATCAGAATAAGTCTGTCAAGCGTTCCGTAAACAATGTTGCTTATGAACGCTCTGTCTCTTTCGTCAAGTCCGTCATTTTCTTTAAGAAGTCCGTCAAGCACGAGGTTTGAATATGCTCCGTCCTTATGCACCTTGAGCAATGCCTCAAATGCCGTCTGCCTTGCGTTTTTCATAAATCCGAATTTCCTTTCAACTATCTGCGTCTGTTGTTCGCCGTTAATCTCAAAATAAATCTCAGAAGGTTTGCAAGCGCCACAACCATTGATGCCACATAGGTCATCGCCGCCGAAGCAAGAACCTTTTTTGCTCCGTTTGCTTCATCATCATAAAGCAGACCCGTTTCCTCGATAACCTTCATCGCTCTGCGGCTTGCATTGAATTCAACGGGAAGCGTTACAAGCTGAAAAATAAATATTGCCGAATAAAGAAGAAGTCCGATTTTCACAAGCAAACCGAAGCCGAGAAAATAACCTATAATTGCAAGCGGAAGACCGATTGTTGAACCTACATTGCAAACCGGAATGATTGAATTTCTGAGCTTTATCGGGATATAATCGGTTGCGTGCTGGGCGGCGTGACCTGCTTCATGGCAGGCTATTCCGACCGCCGCAACGGTTGAACTGCCGTAAACGCCCTCGGATAAGCTGATTACCTTGGTTTTAGGATTATAGTTATCCGTAAGACTTCCGGCTATCTGCTGAATACGCACATCGGTTATTCCGTAATGAAGCAGAACCGCCTGAGCGGCATAAGCTCCCGTTATATTTCTTGAATTTAATACCTTTGAATATTTTTTATATGTGGATTTGACCTTAAACTGCGCCAGCGCCGCAATAAGCATCGCCGGAATAACAAGAATTATATACCAATAGTCCATGTATAATCCGTACATATTTTTCTCCTATTTAATATCAAACTTACTGCCTTTTTCCATCGGGTTTCCTCTTAAGTAGTCGGAAGCCGCCATTGATTTTTTATTTTCCGGCTGAATTTCAACAAGCTCAATGCACTTTTTGTCTCCACAGCAGACAACAAGCCTTTTATCCGCTTCAATAATCTCGCCCGGTTCGCCGTCTGCTTCGCCGAGGATAACACTCTTGTGAATTTTGAATGTTTTTCCGCCGAGAACGGCAGTTGCCGACGGCCACGGTGCAAGCCCTCTGATTTTATCGTGTATCTGCTTTGCCGTGCTTTTCCAGTCTATCGGCGAAAGCTCCTTTGAAAGCATCGGAGCATAGGTGAATTTGCTGTGGTCCTGCGCCGTTCGGTGAAGCTCACCTTTTTCAAGCGCAATTATTGTTTCTTCAAGCACCGAAGCACCGAGAACCGATAATCTGTCGTGCAGACTCTCCGCATTTTCATTCTCGCCTATCGGAATTTCACGGGAAATGAGCATATCGCCCGTATCAAGTCCCTCGTCCATCATCATCGAGGTAACACCCGTTTTTTCAAGCCCGTTTATTATCGACCACTGAATAGGTGCGGCACCACGAAGCTCGGGAAGCAGAGAAGCGTGAATATTGATACAGCCGTATTTCGGGTATTCAAGTATCTCTTTCGGGAGAATTTTACCGTAAGCCACAACTATAACAAGCTCGGGTGATGCTTCTTTAAGCATTTCAAGCGCCGTTCCGTCTCTCATTTTTGTGGGCTGATAAACGGGAATACCGTTTGCCACGGCAAGCTCCTTAACGGGCGGCGGAGTTAAAATTCCGTGTCTGCCTTTGGGTTTATCGGGCTGAGTGAAAACACCGGTTACGGTGTGCCCCGTATCTATAAGCTTTTGCAGGCACGGAACCGCAAAATCGGGTGTGCCCATAAAAACAATTTTCATTGTTCATCCACCTTTTTTATAACTTTTTGCGTAAAAAGAATACCGTCAAGATGGTCGGTTTCATGGCAGAAGCATCTCGCTTTAAGCCCTTCGCCCTTATATACGCACCATTTTCCGTTTCTGTCCTGCGCCTTAACTCTCACAACGGCAGGGCGGCGTGTAACTCCGCTTTCGCCGGGCAGAGAAAGACAGCCTTCTTCTTCAAACTGCTCGCCCTCCGAGCTGATTATTTCGGGATTGACAAGTTCTGTATATCCGTCGCCGCAATCAAGCACGACAACTCTTCTTAAAATGCCTACCTGAACCGCCGCAAGACCTACGCCGTTTGCCTGATACATTGTATCTTTCATATCGTCAAGCAACTGCCACAGACGGGCATCGAATTTTTCAACCTTTCTGGATGTTTTGCCGAGTATCGGGTCTCCGACCTTAACTATGTTTCTGATAGCCATTCTGAATTTCCTCTTTTATATATTATATATAATGAAATAAAATTATATTATACGGTTGTATCCGGATTTATATCCGCATAAACGGTTACCTTTGAAAATGCGTTATCCGTTCCCGAAGCAAAAAGAATTTCCGAAATCATTTCTCTGAAAGAAGCGGAGTTTCTGCATTTTATAATAAGTCTGTATCTGTATTTTCCGCTGACCTTTGCCACTCTTGCAGGCATCGGCCCGAGTGCAATTATTTTTTCACCCTTATATTTTCCGTTTGTGAGCTCTTTTATAAGCTCAAGTGCACGCTTTGAAGCGGCCTTGACCGCCGTTTCGTTTTCGCCCGTAAATCCGAGCACGCATATATCGCAATACGGCGGATAAACAAGCGCTCTGCGAAGCATTATTTCCGTATTATAGAATGCTTCGTAATCCTGCCTTGCGGCAAGACGGATTATTTCGTTTTCGGGCGTTAAGGTCTGAACTATCGCAGTGCCTTCAAGCTCTCCTCTGCCCGACCTGCCAACGACCTGAGTTAAAAGCGAAAAGGTTTTTTCAAGGCTTCTGAAATCGTCATTATAAAGCTGTTGGTCAACCGAAACAACGCCCACAAGCGTTACATTCGGGAAATTCAGCCCCTTTGCAACCATTTGAGTGCCTATCATTATATCGTATTCACCTTTTGCGAAGCTATCCAACAGTTTTTCGTGTGAATTTTTGCCCGATGTGGAATCTGTATCCATTCTGACAATTCGTGCATCCGGCAAAAGCTTATTCAGCTCGTCCTCAATTTTCTGAGTGCCGAAGCCCGAATATCTGACGGCATTTTCTCCGCATTCAGGACAAATTCCCGTAAACGGCACGGAGTATCCGCAATAATGGCACATCAGTCTGTCATTCGCCGCATGATAAGTCATTGATATACTGCAATTCGGGCAGGTTATAACCTCTCCGCAGGAATTGCAGGCGGCAAAGGTATTGAAGCCACGCCTGTTGATAAGCAGTATCGACTGTCTGCCGTTTTCAAGATTTGATTTAAGAGCTTCAAAAAGAGTTTGGCTGATTTCTTTGCATCCCACGGCTTTTTTTTCACAGCGCATATCAACGGTTATAACCTTGGGCAAAACAGCGTTTCCGTATCTCTGAGTGAGAGTGAAAAGCTTATATTTTCCGCTCTGCGCCGCCGCAAAGCTTTCAATGCTCGGCGTTGCGGATGCAAGAATCAAAAGCGCATTATCCTTTGTTGCCCTGAATTTTGCAACATCAATCGCATCATATCTCGGGGTCTGCTCTGATTTATATGTATGCTCCTGCTCTTCATCAATAATTATAAGTCCGATATTTTCAAGCGGAGCGAAAACGGCGCTTCTTGTTCCGATAACGATTTTTGCATCACCGTTTTTAACCCTTTTCCACTCATTAAGGCGTTCACGCACGGAAAGTGCGCTGTGAAAAACAGCAACATTTTTTCCGTATCTGCGGCAGAAAAGGTCAAGCGTCTGCGGAGTAAGCCCTATTTCCGGCACCATAACCATAACCGACCTGCCGTGGGATATAACCTCATCAATAACACTCATATAAACAGAGGTTTTTCCGCTTCCGGTAACACCGTAAAGCAGAGCAGCGGCAGGCTTTTTTCCGTCGGCAAGCGCCGATAAGCCGTCATATGCCTTTTGCTGTTCGGCAGAAAGCTTTATGGGCTCGGCTTTTGCTTCAATTCCCGTGAAATCGGGAAGATTTATAACCTGCTTATCGAAAAATTCAGCCGCACCCGATTTAACAAGTCCGTTTGCAATGGCAGGGGTAAGACCCGTAAAATAGCAAAGCTCTTTAACGCTTGCCGTTCCCAAATCTTCAAGCACCTTAGCCATTTCGGACTGCTTTTTCGTAAGCTTTATTTCATCCGAACCGTCAAGCAGTCTTATCATTTTTACGGTTATATCGCCGAGATTGCGCACCGCATCACTGCTCACAAGCAGAAGCCCTTTTTTAAGAAGCTTTTCGGGAATTGAATTATCCGCCTTGATTTTAAGCGTTTCAAACACCTTTTCCGGCTTTACGAAAACCTTTTTTTCGGAAAGATAACCGAAAAACTCCTTTTCCGCTCCCTCGAGAGCCGAAATCTTTTTCGGGTCTGCTTCGGGGTCTGCGGCATATGAACTGACCATTCGGTGATTTATCCCCGTCGGAAGCATCACCTTTGCCGCTTCATAAAGGGTACAAAAGGTTCTGCCCTTTATAAATTCGGCAAGTGCAAGCATATTTTCGTCCAGCAGAGGTTCGCTGTCTAAAACGGATATTATTTTTTTCAGTCGTTTTCCGTCGGATTTTTCCGTCACCTCAAAAACAACTCCGAGACACTTTTTATTTCCCATGCCGAAAGGAACAGTTACTCTGCATCCTGCCTTTGCGCTCTCTTCAAGCTCTGAGGGAATTATATAATCAAATTTTTTGTCAAAGGTATAGTTTGCCGCTTCAACGGCTACCTTTGCATACATAATCCGACCAACTCCCTCTTAAATAATTCAGATATTTCTTATTTCGTCAGGCTCAACTATCTCATATTCGCCCGAAAGGATTTTATCAAGTGCCGTGCTTACGGGCTTTTCGGTAACGAATTCATCGTTTGCTTCGTTTTCTTCCGAAATCTCTCTCGCCAGCTTTGCGGTTGCGGTTACGAGAGAATAACGGCTGGTATGGTTTGAAAGAACTGAACTTAAATCGGGATTAAACATTGCGAATTACCTCACTTATAAGATTTTTGTTTCTTTTACTTTTGAGCCTTTCGGCTTTGATTATTGTTTCAATGCACTCAACCGCATTTTCAACGGTATCGTTAACCACCACATAGTCATAGTCATATGCTTTTTTCATTTCTTCATTCGCTATAACAAGGCGGTGATTTATAGTGTCCTCATCCTCGCTTCCTCTTCCTCTGAGCCTGCTTTCAAGAACTGTCATTGACGGAGGCATAAGGAAAATGCTCACAACATCGGGACATTTATTTTTGATTTTTTCCGCACCCTGAACCTCAATTTCAAGAATAACGGCGTTACCTGCTTTTGTCATTTCGTCAACGGGAGCCTTGGGAGTGCCGTAATATTTGCCGTTATATTCGGCATATTCAAGCATTTTATCCTCTTTCACCTTTGTTTCAAAATATTCTTTTGAAACAAAATAATAGTGAAGCCCGTCCACCTCATAATCTCTCTTGCTTCTGGTGGTCATCGAAATCGAAACCTTTATATCTGTGTTCCTTTTGAGAAGCTCATTGAGAACCGTGTCCTTTCCCGAACCGGAAGGACCCGAAAAGGTTATCAGCATTCCTTTTTCGCTCATTCCTCATCGTCCTCCTCGTCAAGCTCGTCCTCTTCATCGTTAAGTCTGTTTGCAACGGTTTCACTCTGAAGATAGGTCAGAATAACATGGTCGCTGTCGGTTATGATAACGGCTCTTGTTCTTCTGCCATGGGTTGCATCAATAAGCGTTCCCTTATCCTTGCTCTCCTGAATTATTCTCTTTATCGGAGCCGATTCGGGGCTGACTATGGCAACAAGCCTGCTTGCGTTGACCATATTACCGAAGCCTATATTTATAAGTTTCACAAAAGCTCCCCCTTATTCGATATTCTGTATCTGCTCACGGATTTTTTCTATTTCCGCTTTAACTGCAACAACTCTGCGTGCGATTTCAACATCCTGAGCCTTTGAACCGATTGTGTTCGCTTCACGGTTGAATTCCTGAATGAGAAAATCCATTTTCTTGCCGATTGCTTCATCCGCTTCAAGGAATGCTCTCATCTGCGAAATATGACTGCGCAGTCTTACTGTTTCCTCCGCAACGGCTATCTTATCCGCAAATATCGCCGCTTCCGTGAGCAATCTCTGCTCATCAATATGAGCATCCTCAAGCAGCTCGTGAAGCCTTGCAACAAGCTTTTCGTTATATTCCTTAACCGTTTCGGGTGAACGCTCTTCGATAAATTCAACATTTTCAAGAATTGTATCAAGTCTGGAGCTTACATCATCTCTGAGCTTTTCGCCCTCTTTTTCTCTCATTGCGATGAAGCCGTTCAGAGCATCTGCGGCAACCTGTTCAACCGCCGCCCATATTCTGTCTTCATTCGCCGCTTCCTTGCGGAGCGTAAAAGCATCGGGAATTCTCGAAACATCGGAAACCTTGATATTGTTATCAAGTCCGTATTTTTCGGAAAGCTCGGCATAAGCATCAAGATAGCTTTTAACAAGAGGATGATTAACACACACGATTGTGTCAGGCTCTTCAACCGTTTCAACAGATACATAGCATTCCATTTTCCCTCTTGTGAGACTGCTCATAAAGAAGCTTTTCAGCTTCTCTTCAAGAAAACCGTAGCTTCTCGGCACTCTTGATGTAAATTCAAAATATCTGTGATTTACGCTTTTTATTTCAACCGTTATATCCATACCGTCTACGGTCTGAACGCTTCTGCCGTAGCCGGTCATACTTTTTAACATTTTAAAAGACCTCCGCTTTTATTTATCACCGCAGGAACAGCACGAAGAAAGCGCCTGCGGAATTTCAACCGTTAATTCGTTTTCGCCCTCAAATCCGAGCCTTATAAACGCCGGGTTCGAAAGCTCTTTGCTTATTCGGGCAATATATGCGCCCTTATTGGCGGCGCAGTTCATTGCACTTCTTGCAAGTCCCTCCGCCATAATATCGCCGTTGCAGGAAAATGCGGTAAAATACATCGTATAATTTTCAACATAAAATGTGCATTTCCCGGCTTCTTTTTCATCCTCAAACGCCGTAAATTCAATGCAGTCCGGCCTTTCCCGGGGAATAAAGCTTATCATTTCAAAGCATTCCCCTTTCTTTTCACGCCTGCCGAATTAAACAGCGTTTCGACCTCGGCTTCGGTTAAATCTCTCCATTGACCCGTGGGAAGCATACCGAGCTTTATACTGCCGACGGCAACTCTTTTCAGCCTTGCGACCTCAAGTCCGAGTGCTTCGCACATACGGCGGATTTGTCTGTTTCTGCCCTCATAGAGCACGATTTCGAGCACCGCCCTGTTTTCGTCTTTTGAAATAACCTGAACCTCTGCCGGAGCAGTCATTCTGCCGTCAAGCTCAACGCCGGTTGCGAGAATATCAACCTGCTCGGCGGTTATCACGGGGCGGACGGTAACACGGTAGGTTTTCGGAACATGCCTTGACGGATGCATCATCGCATTTGCGAATTCGCCGTCATTGGTCATAATCAGCGCACCCTCGGAAACTCTGTCAAGCCTGCCGACGGGATAAATTCTTTCTTTTATGTCCTTGGTAAGCTCAAGCACGCATTTTCTGCCGAGCTCATCATCGGTTGTTGTGACATACCCTCTCGGCTTATTGAGAAGAATATATCTGAGATTATTTTCGGTTCTTACTCTTTTTCCTCTCACGAGAACGGTATCTCTTTTCGGGTCAACGCTGTCGCCTATCTGTGCAACGGCACCGTTTACCTTAACTTTTCCGTCACGGATAAGCTCCTCGGATTTGCGCCTTGAAGCAACTCCCGCTTCGGAAAGGAATTTCTGAAGTCTTATTTTATTATCGGGCAATTTTATCTCCTCCGGAATAATCGAAGCTTTTCCGTTATTTTGAACAGCAGCTTATTTTCCTTTTTCTCGCCGTGAACCGCCGCCGGCACATCCTCATCTGCGGCAAGCGGCAATTCATACACCGCTTTCCCGTTCAGATAATATACCGCTTTTCCGAGAATATCTCCTTTTTTTATCGGAGCATATTCAAGCTTCTTCAAAAGGATTTCGCAGGTGATATCATCGTTTACGGGAAACTCGGGACAGAATACCGGTACTGCCTTAACGGCTTTTTTATCCGAACCGCAAACCTTAACGGATGCCGCTTCGGGCGAAAGCTCGGATGCGGTACAGACCGAAAAACCGTATTTATAAAGCGCCGTATGGTCGCTCCAGTCATCGGGGTCCGAAAGCGTTACGGCAACAAGCGTTACACCGTTTTGCCGAACCGCACTCACAAGGCATCTGCCGCTTTTTTGAGTGAAACCCGTTTTAATTCCGATACAGCCGTCAATGCTCCGAAGCAGGCGGTTATGATTGGTCAGCGTTCTTGCATAAGGCGGATTGCCGTAGGTTATCCTTGCACTTTTGCATGAACATATCCTGATAAATTCGGGATTTTTAAGGCATTCGCAGGCAAGCAGTGCCATATCGTAAGCCGTTGAATAATGCTCATCATCGTCAAGACCCGACGGCGTTACGAAATTGGAATTTTTCATTCCGATTTCTTTTGCACGCTTATTCATAAGCTCCGCAAATTTTTCCTCCGAGCCGGCAAGCACAATCGCCACGGCGTTTGCGGCATCGTTTCCCGATTGAAGCAACATACCGTAAACCAATTCTTCAAGCGAAACGCTGTCACCTGCCTGAAGCCCCATTGAGGTTCCCTCAACATCTGCCATTTCGGCGGTTACGGCTATTTCACGCTCGGGCGTTGCCGCTTCAAGCGCTATCAGCGATGTCATGATTTTTGTTGTGCTCGCCATGGAAAGGCGTTTATCGGGATTTTCCGAATACAGCACCTCTCCCGTTTCGGCACAAATAAGCACCGCCGCACCTGCCGAGGTATCAACCGCCGCAGGGCAAAATTCGAAGCAGGAAAAGGAAATAACCAATGAAACGGAAAAAGCAAGAATTCTTTTTTTCACGGAAGTTTACCTCGCATATATTCACTAATCAAATATATGCCGTTCCGTGAATTTTCAGAATTATTCGGCGGCTTTTTCTTCCGACGGATTATTCATATATTCATTGATTGCATCGTCAACGGTGTTATTCTTATTCTTGAGCTGGCTGATAACATCGGATGCCTTGTCAACGATATCGGGAACCATTCCGATAACTCTTTCAACAGAGCCCTCTGCCGCATTGATATACTTAACGGAAACACTGCCGTTATTTACAACAAGGAATGCAACGGGAGAAATGGTGATGCCTGCTCCGCCGCCGCCGCCGAAAAGCTCCGCATTTGACTTTGACGGAAAATCCGTTCCGCCCGAAGCAAAGCCGTATGTAACTTTTGAAACGGGGATTATCTGAAGAGTGTCGCTGACCTTAATGGGTTCACCGATAATGGTGCTTACATCAACAAGGTCCTTGATTTTTTCAATTGATGTTCCGAGTATTCCCGATGCTGACTGTTCTTTCATTTTGTTATCCTTCTTTCAAAAAATTTTTATTTTTTAATCTGCTTTTCCACTTTGGGTTTCACCTTACTGTGCTTAAGCAGTTTTAAAACGACCTTAAACAGAAGCTCGAATGCCACTATCATTCCTGCATTCAGAAGCCTTATCGGCACAACCGAAATCTGAGTATGCAGTTTTGCCGTATTCGAACCGTAAATAAAATCGGGATTTATATCAAGATTATATTTTTTCACCCTCATATTACTTACGATATATCCCATCGCAGGGAATGCCGCCGAACAGGTTTTGCCGTATTTGATTGCTGTTTCGGCAGAATCACCCGCTCCGACGGTGAGCGCTATATAAAGCTCTTCAAAGGTGAAAGCTCTTGCCATGCGTCTGAACATTCCGCCGACAGCCTTTGCGGTATCCTTAAGAAGCTCAACCACACCCGAAACACCTCTGTTATGATAGAAGCGGACAAACATATTTTCCTTTTTTGCCTTGGGCTCCTTAACCGTTTCGTCCTTCTTTTCGGGCTCATCTTCTTTTTTATCGTCTTTTTTCTTCTTTTCTTTCTTCTTTTTCTTCGGCTTTTTGCCGTCTTCCTTTTTGGGCAGAATATTGAATTTCAGAAACAGCCATCCGAGCGACAGTGATACATCGTCTTCATAATGAACCGTTATTCTGACCTTGACAGAAAGCACAATCACAAAAAACGCTATTATGCCGAGAATAATATAAAGCGCTGTCAAGCTTCCACCTCCCTGAATTTATTCATCATCGTCATTCTGGAAAAAGTTCTTTATCTGAACACCCTGCTCATTGTTTATCTCATCATCATTCTGCTCGGCTTCAAGCTCCGATTTTTCGGGAAGCTCGGGCAGGTCGGCAAGAGAATTGAGACAGAAGCAACGCAGAAAATCGGGGGTTGTGCCGTAAAGCAGGGGTTTGCCGGGCAAATCAAGTCTTCCCTTTTCTTCAAGCAGACCCTTCTGGCAGAGAGTTGAAACAACGCCGGAGCAGTCAACACCTCTTATCTGCTCTATGTATGCCTTGGTTACGGGCTGATTATATGCAACCACGGCAAGCACCTCAAGCGCCGCATTTGAAAGCGGAGCATTCTTTTTTATTTCAAGCACGCTTCTTATCTGCTGAGCATATTCAACTCTTGAGCAGAGCTGATATTTGCTTCCGAGACGGAGCAGGCATATTCCGCTTTTTCTTTCGTCAAGTGTTCTTGCAAGCTCCCACATTGCTCCGCTCACATCGTCTGTTCCGATTTCGAGAGCTTCCGCAATTCTTGCCGCTTCAAGCGGCTCACCCGATGCAAAAAGTATCGCTTCGCATGCGGCTCTTATTTCTTCATTCGTCAATTTCTATCTCTCCCCCTCTGCCCGAAAGCAGTGTTACGCTCGCATTGTTTCCGGTTCCGTCAACGGTTATTCTTTTGGCTTTCACCATTGCCAAAAGTGCAAGAAATGTTGCAACCATTTCGGAGCGTGATTCGGAATCCTCAAAGAACGATTCAAACTTATGTTTTTTTCCGCTCTTAAGACGCTCGATTATAATGCTTATTCTTGAAGCAACGGAAACGATTTTATGAGCAACAATCCCTCTGAACGCTTCAATCGGCGGCGGCAGTTTTCTTTTGCCCTTGCCGACTGCGGCTAAATAAGCCTTGTATATTTCAAACGGCTCGTGAATTCTCGTATAGGTCATATCGGCTTCAAGCTCCTCGGGCTCTCTGCCGAAAAAGTCAAATCCCTTACCCTGCTTCTGAAGCTCCAGCGCAACCTTCTTGCAGTCCTGATATTCGGTAAGCTCTCCACGAAGCTCTTCAACAAGCTGTTCGGCTTCCTCGTGAACCGGCAGAAGCGAAACGGTTTTGATATAGAGCAGTCTTGCCGCCATTTCAAGAAATTCACTCGAAACATCAAGATTTTCATCCTGCATCTGACGGACATAATCAAGATACTGCTCGATGATTTCCATTATCGGCACATCGTTTATGCTGACCTTTTTCTTGCTTATGAGCTGAAGCAGTAAGTCCATCGGACCCTCAAACACTTCAAGCTTATACTGTATCTGTTCCAAAATCTTTTCTCCTTATCTCAACGCTGTGAAAGGAAGCCCTGCAATGAAGTTGATACCGTTCATCAGCGCTCCCGAAAGGAATGAAAGCGGCACATCGAGAATGCCGAAGAAAATCAGCGCAAACACAACGGTGATGATATATCTTTCATATTTCATATACTTGAAATAATATTTCGGCGGAATAACAAGCGCCAAAATCTTTGAGCCGTCAAGCGGAGGAATCGGAAGCAAGTTGAAAACGGCAAGAGACGCATTTATCTGAGCGGCAAGCGAAAAGAAAAGATATAATGCCTGAAAAAGAACATAACTGCTTTCGCTGTAACCCACTCTTATAAAAATCAGATTGAGAATATTTCCGAGTATGGCAAATACCAGAGCCATAAGGATATTCGAAACCGGACCTGCAAGCGCCGTCAGCGCCATTCCGCCCTTGGGATTTTTAAATCTGCGTGCATTCACGGGAACGGGCTTTGCATAGCCGAAGCCTACAAGCAGTATCATAAGCGCACCCATAACATCAATATGCGCCATGGGATTGAGCGTAAGTCTGCCGCTGAGTCTCGGCGTTTCGTCACCGAGCTTTGTTGCAACAAGGGCGTGAGCATATTCGTGAATAGGGAATGTGCAGAACACAACAAACGCACTCACGAGAAATCCTACTATAACACCCTGAATATTTCCGCTTCTTATAAAATCAAGCAGCATAATTTTCTCCTATTGAAATTATTTGATAAATCCGCAAACGGTTCTTTCGATGCCGTTCATATCCGTTTGCGAATATGTATTTGCACAGTAAGGCGAAAAGAGCTTTTTTATCTCCCCGGTCTGCCCCTCTCCGCATTCCACGCATACGGCGTTTTTGCATTCCGGTAGCCATTTTTCCGCAATTGCACGGTAAAAATCAAGTCCGTCATCACCGCCGTCAAGCGCCGTTTTCGGTTCTCTGAGAACCTCGCTTTGAAGCGCTTCGATTTCCGCTGTTTCGATATACGGAGGATTTGAAAGCAACAGGTCAAATTCCGCTATGCCGTTTTCTTCGGGAGTTTTGAAGGCATCGCCGTTTACCGCCGTAACATTTTTAAGGTCAAAGGCCTTAAGATTTTTTTCAAGATATTTCATCGCTTCGGGGGATTTTTCAACAAGATAAACTCTTGCATCCGGCATAAGCCTTGCAACCGTAAGCCCTATACAGCCGCTCCCCGAGCACAAATCAACAACCGTGATATTTTTATCTCTGAAATTTTCTGCGGCAAAATCAACAAGCATTTCTGTTTCGGGTCTCGGAATAAGCACTCCCTCACCCACCTCAAAGGCTTCGCCGTAAAAATCCCACGAACCGATAACATACTGAACCGGCGTTCCGTTTGCACGCTCATTGACCTTTTTGAAAAATATCTTTTCGTCAATATCCTTTTCGGGATGAAAATACATAAGCTCTCTGCCGTTTTCGAAAACGGCTTCAAATATCCATCTTGCTTCGCTTAAGGCATTTTCGATATCCGCCGTTTTAAGAATATCGGCGGCCTTTTTCAGCGCTTCCCCTGCCGTCATTCGGCGTTTTCCTCAGGCTTAACCATTGTTTCGGTGTCGCCGTAAAGTGCGCCCTTCATTGCTTCGATTGCAACCTCGATAATGGCATCATCGGGTTCTGCGGTTGTTATCTTCTGCATAAGCAGACCCGGAGCAGAAAGAGCCTTTGTAAGCTTATTAGGATATTTTCCGGCAAGCTGAATGAATTCAAAACCGATACCCATTATCGCCGGCATAATCAAAAGCTTAACGAGAATCCACAACGGTCTGTTCTGAACGATAACCGTTCCTCTGAATATGACCGCAACTATTGAGGAAATCAGAATGCTGAGCAGTATTGTCATAAAGATGAAGCTTGTTCCGCAACGGGGATGACAGCGTTTTTCACCTCTGATATTTTCAACCGTGAGCTCCTTGCCGTGCTCAAAACAGAATATCGTTTTATGCTCTGCACCGTGATACATATAAACTCTGTGTATCTCTTTCATCCTTGCAACGAGTGCCATATAAGCGATGAAAATTATCACTCTGATTATTCCTTCAAAAAGCGCTCTGAACGAAATATCAATTGCTCCGCCGAGAAGCTTATTATTGACCGTATCAAACAGAAAGCTCGGGAGCCACATAAACAGGATAAACGCAAGTCCGAAGCCTAAAACTGCCGAAACTGCTCCGATAACAGCCATCATTTTGGGTCCGAAATGCTCGGTTAACCATTTATCAAGCTTCGATTCATTTTCCTCCGCTTCAAAATCAAGTGAGGTTTTTTCAGCCGATTCCATGAGCAGCTTATATCCGAATATCATTGATTCAACAAATGAAACAACACCTCTGATTATCGGAATATTCAGAGCTTTGTATTTCTTTCTTACCGATGTGAACTCTTTCTTTTCGGTTTGAATTGAGCCGTCCGGCATACGAAGTGACATTGCCGTACCTTCGGGTCCTCTCATCATTATTCCTTCCATCAGTGCCTGACCGCCGACGGCTATATATTCATTCTTCTTTTTGCTCATTCTGCTGAACCTCTCTTTCAATTTCGGGATTTTCGTATTCTGCGGCTTCAATCGGCAGAGTTACCGTAACGGTTGTACCCTCGCCGAGAATACTGTCTATATTCAGTGTGCCGTTATGAAGTCTTATTATTTCGTCCGCAACCGCAAGTCCTATTCCCGAACCTCTCACGGTGGTATTTGCTTTATAGAATTTTTCTTTGACATGCGGCAGGTCATCGGGCGATATTCCCGTACCAGTGTCGCTTATCGTAATGCACAAGGTTGAAGCATCGGCTATATCGGCTCTTACGGTTATCTTTCCGCCGTTAACGCTGTATTTGAGCGCATTATCGAGAATATTTATAAACACCTGCTTTATCCTCGAAGCATCGCCGTTTGACGGAGCCGGAACGCTCGGAGCATTGTATATCATTTCAACTCCGTTTTTTATTGCGTTTTCTCTGAGAGAGAACACAACCTCGTCAAGCTCGGCAAGCACATCTATTTTTTCGATATTCAGCTTCATTCTGCCACTGCTCATTCTTGAGAAATCCAGCAGCTCCTCAACCATATCGTTGAGTCTTGAAGCTTCGCTGATTATAACCTTTGTTCCCCTCTCACTCATTGCCGGGTCATATTCTCCGAGCTGTAAAAGCGTTTCGCCCCAGCCCTTTATCGCCGTAAGCGGTGTTCTGAGCTCATGTGAAACGGTTGAAATGAAATCGTTTTTCATTCTGTCCGCCGTGGCAAGCTTATCCGCCATATCGTTTATTGTCACGGAAAGCTCACCGATTTCGTCCTTATGCTGATAGTGGTCAATTCTTGCTTCAAGGTCACCGCCGGCAATCCTTTTGGCGGTTTCACTTATCTCTTTAACGGGGCTGACTATTGAGCGGATGAACATACTGCCCGAAAACATAAGCAGTCCGAACATCGCAAGTGCCGCCGCTATGATAAGAAGTCCTATTTTAGAAAGCTGTTTATCAACCGCTTCAAGCGAAATCATAAATCTGACCGCTCCGCCGTTGGCACCGTCGGGATAATTATATATGCAGGTTGAAGCCATAATCTTTTCGCCCGACGGAAGCTTTCCCGTCCACTTGGCACAGCCGTTGCCACTGTAAAGAGCGTCAATATAATCGGGCATATCAACCTCATCTTTTATTTTAAATCCGCTTGATGTTAAAATCACTTTTCCGCTTCTGTCAATTATCCACGCCGACATAATATCGTTATCGGAAAAATTCTCGATAAAATTTCGGCTTGCCGCTTCAAATCCGCCGCCTGATGAATCGCCGTAAAGACTGAACGATGCCGTGATTTCATCCGCCGTATAGTTATCAAGTGTCATATCAACAAAATCGTAATAATAGCTTTTGAATGAGAAAAACAGACCTGCCGAAGCCGCAAGAATAATTACTATAACGATTGACGCCACATTTCTGAACCAGCGCCTTGTTATTCCCGTAATTTTCATTGCGTACTCCTTTCCGTTATTCTATCCACTTATAGCCGACGCCCCATATTGTTGTGAGATGTCTCGGAGCGGATGGCTGTTCCTCAATTTTCATTCTCAGTCGTCTTATATTTACATCGACTATTTTTTCTTCGCCGTAATATTCGCTTCCCCACACCGTTGTGAGAATATCATTTCTGCTCAGCGCCGCACCGGGATTTGTAAAAAAATATTCCATAAGCTGAAATTCAACCTGTGTAAGCTCTATAAATCTGCCGGATTTCGTGAGCGACCTGCTTCTGAGATTTAATCTGAATTCGCCGAGCTCGATTATATCTTCATCCGCCGATGCAGTCTTACTTTCCGTATTCATTGCAACTCTTCTGTATATCGCATCAACTCTCGCAACAAGCTCGGTCGGAGAAAACGGCTTGGTAACATAATCATCTGCGCCCATCATAAGACCCGTTATCTTATCCATTTCCTGGGTTTTCGCCGTGAGCATTATAATGCCGATATTTTTATTCTTTTCACGCAGAGTTCTGCAAACCTCAAGCCCGTCAACATTCGGCATCATAACATCGAGCACCGCAACATCAATATTGCCTGCATTGAGTTCATATTTTTCAAGGGCTTCCTCTCCGTCGCAGGCTTCAATAACCTCATAGCCGCCCCTGCGGAGATTTATAACCACAAATTCTCTTATCGCTTCTTCATCTTCTGCAATAAGCACCTTTTTCATAAGGAATTCCCCTTTATCAGTTAAGTCTGATTATTTTTTCTTTCAGAGCGGTTTCGTTTAAACCTCTGTCCTCACCGTTCTGCGTTATATAAGCACATATCACACTGTCATCATTCTCGAAAATCGGAATATAATGCTCAAGCGGCTCGCTTTCCATTCGCTCATTTGTAATTTTAAGCACGGAGCAAATATCGCCTATATCGTCCGAAAGAACAACACAGCTCTGTGCCGGATAACTTCTTGCTTTAAGCTCGCCTTTTTCGGATTCATCAAGAAGCACCATATATCCGTCTTTTTTGTTTATGAATGTTTCGGCAACCGTGTGAATTTTTTCTCCGTCATAATCTATCCACACCGTAACGGGAAGCGTTTCGCTGTCTATTTCGGGATGCTCTTCATCATTCAAATCAATCTGAACGGGAATCTCGATACTGCCGTCATTATCTATATCACGGCATTCAATCGGTTCATTTCTGAGCGTTGCCGTGTTGCTCATTGTTTCTTTATCGAAAAACGGTGTAACCAGTTCCGATTTTTCGGCATTCCAATAGAAAAGCTCCGTTATCATCTGCTTATCATTTCTCAAAGCATCTATATACAGCTTCATCGGAGAATTTTCGGAAAGCTTTTCGGTTTTTGCCGATGAATAACCGCTCACATCGGAATCGGCATTTGCTTCGTCAAGTATTACCACCGAACCGCCGGAGATTTTAAGCAGCTTCGCCGTTCTCTGTGCCGTTCCGCCGAAAATGTTCTGACCGATAAAGAACAGCTCATCGCATCCGTCACCGTCCATATCCACAACATACGAAGCAAAGCTCATTTCGTTTGTGATTTCGGAATAACCGAGAGTGTTATTCGGCGCACGGAAAACCGACATTGTTTTTGCCGCAGAACCCGACATGCTCCAGTTAACGATGATTTCCGTTATTCCGTCTGCATCCATATCGGCAAGGAAAAAGCTGTCAACGCCGCTTCCGTAGCCGCTCAGGTCTGCATTCGGCATCCAGCCGTTCTGACCGTCACTGAAAATTCTCATTCTCGGCACGGCATCGGGAGTTGACTCTTTATAAAATATAATCGCTTCGTCAGTGCCGTCGCCGTCGATATCCTCAACGGTTATTGCGGAGGTATGCTCACCACTGTAAGGAGTGCAAAGCGTAATGCTGTTTCCGACTTCCTTTTTGAAGTTCTCTGCAAGGTCGGCATATTCGCTGTAATAAAGAGGAGGAGAAATAAGCTCGTTTACGGATTTGAACGCCGGACCGGCACCGCATGAGGAAAAAAGCAGGCAGATAATCGCACCAAACACCGCAACATACACGCTTTTTCTCATTTTTCACACTCCTCTCCCATTATTTCAAGTTATTATACCACATATGGACTACATAAATCAATATAAACTATATAAATATTTTATAAAAATAGATACCGCAAACTTTCAAATTCGTAATATAAAATGCGGAATTCGTGATTTCGGACAAGGCGGCACTTTCGCCCCTTAATTCCGAATTCCGAATTCCGCATTACCAATCAGCCGAATTTATCTAACGGCACCTTATTTTATTATGACTTTCGCCGTGTATTCACCAAGCAGCCAGCAGGACGGGTCTGCAAAGGTTACGGGAACATCTATCGGTTCATCCGATATTTCCGTTATATTTCTGAGGTCGGCATTAAGAATTATATCTTCCGCCGTGAGAAGCTCGATTTTATCTTTGGGACCCACAACCGTGACCTCGGTGAAGCTCAAATCCGAAACCTCGGCATTAATATCATCCGTTCCGTTGATAAAGCCTATTTTTTCGGGAATTTCAAAGGTCTTTTTACCCATTGAAGAAAGGTCAACCCTGACGGTAAATTCCTTTGTGCCGTCGGCAACCGTTCCGCCCGATATTTCCTCTGCCGGGATTTTGAAAACATTCACTCCGGAATCAAGCTTTAAAAAATCAATTGAAGCTATTTCAAATCCGGTCATGCCGTCAAGCTTGTTTTCGGGTATTCCGAACATCGCTTCGGCAGGCGAAACCGTAACCGCAAACGGAACGCTTTCAACATAATCAGACGGCTTATTTATGAAACTGCAAACAGTACGAAGCTTCGCTTTTTTATAAACCGGAACGGTTATATGAATCTGGTCATTCTGCTTATCGAATGTGACATATCTGAGTGCAGAGCCGTCAACGGTGTCGGCAAAGAGGGTTGCTTCAAGAGTGGTATTCTGATGAAGCTGTTCTTTAAGTGCAACATATGCCGCAATATTCTGAATTTTGTTTACCTCAGATTCGGGGCCGCTGACCTTGATAACATTGGATTCGGGATATACGAATTCTCCCGTCATATAGCCCTCTGGCACTATATCTCCGTTAAAGTCGATTTCCGGTACAACCGCAAATTCCTTTTGCTTTGTATAGTCAAAATAAACATCAATATCGTCACTTGAAAGGGAAACTATCTCATATTCGGGGCGTGCGCTCACGCTGTCGCAATTAAGATGCAGGCTGTAATTTCCCACGGAATTTACATAATTTGTGTTGGCGGTAACGATAATATCATCCGCTATATCGTCCGCTTCAACAACAATTTTCTTGCCCTTTACCGTAACATCAACCGTAAACTGCGTTTCGCCGAAAGCATCAAGTCCGAAGCTTTTGTTTATTGTGCTGTAATCAATCGTAACGGGAATTTGTTTCACCGTAACCGTTACCTCGGGGCTGAATTCAACGGCAACAATAAGCCATATTATCACCGCAACAACCACGGAAAATATCATCAGAAAACGATTATCGGAAAACAAATCGCTTGTGTTGAATTTTTTATTTTTCATTTTTTCAAGCCTTTCAATATCTTTCTGAAAAATCCGTTTTCGTTCTTTGAATTTTTATTGTTTTTATCAATCAGATAATCGCAGAGAATCTCACGAAGTCTCGCTTCGTTTACATCTCTTTCGAATTCGCCCTTGAACGCAACGGAAACCGTTCCCGTTTCCTCGGAAACCACAACAACCATTGCATCACTCTGCTCGCTCATGCCGAGAGCCGCTCTGTGTCTTGTGCCCAAATCGCTTGATATTTCATCGCTTTTGGTAAGCGGAAGCACACAGCCGGCGCAGAGAAGTCTGCCGTTTCTGATTACCGCCGCACCGTCATGAAGCGGAGATTTCGGATAAAATACATTGCCTATAAGCTCATGGGTTACCTTTGCATCAATCGGCGTTCCGGTTCTGATTATATCGCCTAAAAGCATCTCGTTTTCCATAACGATAAGTGCGCCCGTTTTGCTGTCGCTCATGCGCTGAACCGCCTTGGCAATTTCGATTATCGCATCTCTGACGGTATCGAAAACATCGTTCTGACCGCCCCTGAAAAGATTGCTGATACCCGTAAGATTATTCTTTCCGAGGCGCTCGATAACCTGCCTGATTTCCTGCTGAAACAGTATTATCAGCACTATAAACAAATTCTGGAAAACAAGCTTGAAGATATAAAGGCTTGCCTGCATTCTCAGCTCATAAATTATCAGATAGATAATCCCGAGAACAACAAGGCCCTTAACGAGAAGCAAAGCCCTCGTTTCCCTGATAAGCTTTATTGCGTTATATAAGACAAATGCAACAAGGCAGATGTCAAGAAAATCGAGAATTCCGAAATGAAGAGACGAAATTTTCGAAAAAAAGTCAAATATGCTTTCAAAAGCCATTTTTAAATTATCCTTTCAATAGGATTTATCTGTTAAATTATAATATCACATCGGGCAAGCCGTTGCAAATATTATTCGGAGATTTAACAAAAATTTAATTTTCTTCTATCAAACAAACTGCGTGAGCCGCTATTCCGTCACCCGTTCCGGTAAATCCCATACCCTCTTCGGTTGTTGCTTTTACGCTTATTTTTGAAATATCGGCTTTGCACGCCCCGGCAATATTCGCCCTCATTTTGTCAATATACGGACGCATTTTCGGCCTTTGAGCGATAACGGTGCAATCTATATTCGATACCGCAAACCCGTTATTTTTAAGGTGTTTAACAACCTCTGAGAGCAGAACAAGGCTGTCCGCTCCCTCAAATTTATCATCGTTATCGGGGAACAGCACTCCTATATCTCCGAGCGCCGCCGCACCCAAAAGTGCATCGCTGACGGCGTGCAGAAGCACATCCGCATCGGAATGGCCGAGCAGACCCTTTTCATACGGAATATCAACTCCGCCGATAATCAGCTTTCTGCCCTCAACAAGCTTATGAACATCGTAGCCGTGACCAATTCTCATAATCATTCCCCCGTTATTTTTTTGATATCTGAAATAAAATTCTCATAGGTTGTCATACAGTTGAGCACCTTAACAAGCGAATTTGTCTGAAGTCTTGACGGCAAACCGTAAAAATCAAGCAGAACCTTTCGTCTTTCGGTGCTGTTCTCCGTTCCCGTGAAGCCGTATTCATATAAATCAAGCTTCGTTATCGGTCTTTTCGGCTCGTTAACGGTTTCACACAACACACCGGCTTTATCAAGCGCTTCGATTATAACCGCTTCCGAAACGCCCTCAACGCCGAGCTTTCCCTCCTTTGAGGGCTCGGTTTTACGCTTCTCCTTACCGAAAATATCGGGAATGTAAGCGTGCTTTATATATTTCGAATCAACCGTTGAGCCGATGAATGAGCGTATCTGAAAGCCCGCCGAATCACTGTCGGTCAGAATAAGTATGCCCGTTCTTTCGGCAACGGTTTTTATCATTTTCTGCAACTCTTTGTTTTTGAATATGCCGAATCCGTCGGTCTGGATTATAGGTGCGTCAATTATTGAAGAAAGCTTGATTTTATCATATTTTCCTTCAACAATAACCGCCTGATTGATTTTTATCATTTTATCTGTCCTCAACTCTTGCAAGCTTCACAAGAGTCTGCTCCAATATGAGTTTTTTATCAAACGATGAATTTTTCATGGCGCTGTCGGCTTCGGCAAGGATTTCAATGCAGTCGCAAAGCTCATCAAAGCTGAGTGACGAACTGCTTCTTGCCGCATTGGTGAGCCTGAATTCTTTATTCTTATAGTTATAGAATTCAGCCGCTTTTTCGGCACGGTTGCCCGATTTTATTGCCGCCTTGGCACGGTATATATCGGAATAATTTGCCGTCAAAGCGCCGAGAATCTGAAATTCGTCCTCACGCTGTTCAAACAGAACGGCAAGCTTTTTAAATGCACTTTCAAATCTGCCGCCCGTAAGGTCTCTTATCATATCAAACACTTTGGCATCAAGACTTTTTATGCAAACCGCATCAATATCCGCACGGGTGATTTCTTTATTTTCGGCATAGGCGCAAATCTTTTCCGTTTCGTTCAGCAGAGTATTGAGGTCCGAGCCGACACAGGTTATAAGGTATGCCGCCGCACCCTTTTCAAAAGCTTTGGAACGCTTTTTCGCTCCGCCCTCCAAAAGCTTTATGAGATCAACCTGTGTTTTCTTTTCAAGCTTCACTGTACTGCCGTAATTATCAAAAAGCTTTATAACCTTGTTCCACTTTGCCCCTTTGGGCTCATATGCCACAAAGGTGAATATCAGAGCGCAGTCATCGGGAGTGTCGGAAAGCAGGGTTTCGAGCTGTTCAAGACCGTTATCGTCAAGCGTATCAAGAGGAAAATCTTTAACCAGCACGCACTTGCTTTCCGCCATCATCGGAACCGCCACGGCACATTCATATATTTCGGAAAAGGAAGTTTCCTTTCCGTCAAAGGTATGAAAATTGAAGTCGGCAAAGGCTTCATCCGTTGTTTTTGCGGTGAGCTTGTCAACATAAATTTTTTTCAGATAACTTTCTTCACCGTAGAAGAGATAAATTCCGAGCGGATTGCTCCTGATTTTCTCTTTCAGTGCGGCTTCGTTCAGAGCCGGCATAAGGTGGCCTCCTTTTATGAACGCTCAGCGCAGAAATAACCGTTTCTGCATTTCAAAGTAACATTTCCTTTTTCAGCCGTTGATGCACCGCTTATCCCACGGCGGCAAAGCTCGTTTTCGATAAGTCCTCCACGGAGCGCTTCGGCAATTATAACCGTATAATCGGGTGAAACTTTTTCATGATTTTTCGGCAAATCCGCTCTCGAAACAAGGAAATCGGCGGTTTGAAATTCTTCGGGAAGCACCGAAATATCAACATTCGGAGATGAACACACAAGTGTCGAAACGCCGCCGGCATAAGCCTTTACCGCCATTCCCTTTTCGGTTTCGCAGACTGCAAACGATATTCTGCCCACGCTGATTTTATCATCGTGAAGCTTTTCGGTAAATGCATTATCGGCTGTGCCGTAAATTTTATCGGCATTCAGAGATAAAGCATCCGTATCATCGCCTTTTTCAACGGATACAACGGCTTTCAGGTCATAACCCGTATCCGATATGACATCCTGAATTTCATTTAAAGCAAGCTTGTCCGTACCCGAGCATCCGATAAGCAGATTATCCTCACCGCATGAAATGAGAACCGATGTTCCGTTTCCCACATCAACGGCGGTTATCCTTGTTACGCTTTTCTCAAAATATGATGAAACAAAAATCGATATTATGAATACCGCCGAGCAAAGTGCCGCAGTCAAGCCTTTCATGCTCTTACCGCTATACGCCGCAAACATTGAAACACCGGCAAGCAGAAGAACTCCGACAATTATAATCATCATTTTTTCGTAGCTCACCCTGACGGAAAGAAAGTCAAAACGGGCTATAAGCTGTGCGGTTTTTATCATATATTTGCAAAGCATTCCGCCGAGAAATCCGGGCAAATTGAATATGCCGAGCGTTATCATTCCGATTATTCCGCCTATGGCACACAGAACCATTGCATAGCTTGCCGCCCACACAATCAGCATATTTGCCGGAAACACCGCAAATGTAAAACCGCTGTTTAGCTTTGCCGAAACCGGCAGAGTAAACGCCACGGCGGCGGAAGTTACAAGAATGCTTTCACAGATTTTCATAACTGCCAAGCGCAGATGAATATTTTTAATCCGTCCGAGCTTTTTCCTGACCCCCGGCATAAGGTTTTCACTGCAAAGAATTATTCCGAGACTTGACAGCGCCGAAAGCCGGAGCCCTGCCGAACCGGCGGAATAAGGGTCGGCAACGGACATAACGGCAAGCGCAAAGCCGAGAGAATTGAGTGCATCACGCCGCCGCATAAGTATATTGGACAAGAGAAAAACAAGCATCATTATTCCGGAACGGATAACCGAATAGCTCATTCCCGTTATATGCATAAACAGGATAACGAAAACCGCCGCAATGATATTCGAGAGCCGTTCTCCGATACCGGTTTTTCTCAGAATATTCAAGATAAGAAGTCCCCAGACAGAAAGGTGCAAACCCGAAACGCAGATAACATGAGATACACCGGTGCTTTTAAAATCCATAAGAGTCTGAGGTGAAATTCCGCTTCTGTCACCAAGCAGAAGCGCAACGGCAAGAGCGCCGTATTCATTGGGAAGTATGCGGTAAACCGCCTGCTTTATCACGGAACGAAGCTTCAGAATTTTTGCCGAAAACGGCTCTGCACCCCCGGATTTTATCACGCTGTATTCATTTTGCAACGGATAAGCCCCGAGATATGTTCCCGAAGCCTTATAAGAATTGAGTAGTTCTTCCGATGAGCTTCCGAGCTTATAAAGCCTGAAATTTCCGCTGATATAATCGAATGTTTCCGCTTCGGCAGGCTCTGAAAGAACAAGCCGGATTTTAAAATTCGTTTCTACTCCGCTCAGCGAAACAACCTTTGCCGGATAATACCATTTGCCGTAATTCTGCTCCGGTTCCTCGGTAATTCTCAGCGTTGCTCCACAGCACTCACCGTCAAGCATAACAATGGGTTCATAGATATATGTGTTAAAAAATACAAGTATCAGACATGCCACCGCTCCCGATGCGAATACCGCAGGCAACACCCTGCCCCGGCGCAACACCTTAACGCAAAGCGTAACCGAAAGAGCGGCGGTAAAAATGATAAACACAGTTACCGCCGTTTCGGTTGAACAATCAAAAAGAAATGCGAGAACAAAAAATATGCTCAGTCCGATAACCGCAAAAGGTCTCGGCATTAAACCACATCCGAAAATTTATTTTTCAATAAGAGGAATTACGCCGAGAAATGTAATGTCATCTCTGTCTGCTGCGTCACCCTCTGCGAGAATTGCCGCCTTTGCAACTATCTGAGCTTCGAATTTCTCAACAAGAGCTTCAACCGCTCTCAGCGATTCGCCCGTGCTGATAACATCGTCAACGATAACAACCCTTTTGCCCTTTATCTGTTCGCCGTCAACTCCGTCAAAAATAAGAGTCTGAACATTTGCGGTTGTTATTGACCTTACATTTACCATAACGGGGTCTTTCATATAAAGCTTGGGCTTTTTGCGTGCAACAAAATACTTTTTGCCACTCTGTCTTGACATCTCATAAGCAAGAGGTATGCTCTTTGCTTCGGGAGTTACGATATAATCGAAATCGGGTAATCTTTTGAGAAGCTCACTTGCGGAGTGAACGGTCAGCTCAACATCGCCGAAAATGATGAATGCGGCTATATCAAGCTTTTCATTGAGCGGACATCGGAGTAAATCCCTTTTCATGCCCGCTATATCTACGGTATAATATTCAGACATAATTTTAAACCTCTTTTCTTTATTATCAACCTGCCGGCCAGCCGAAATCTCTTCCGCCCATAAGGTGGAAATGCAGATGCTTCACCGACTGTCCTGCGCTTTCGCCTGCATTGCTTACTATTCTGAAACCGTTATCAAGACCTTTTTCCCTGGCGAGCTTTGCCGCAACCTCAAAAATGTGTGCAACAACGGCGCTGTTATTCTCGTTTATTTCAGCCGCAGAGGTAATATGCTCTTTGGGAATAATGAGAATATGAACGGGAGCCTGGGGTTCAAGGTCATAAAAAGCAAGCACCTTATCATCCTCATATGCTTTGTTTGAGGGAATTTCGCCGTTAACTATTTTACAGAAAATGCAGTCCATAATTAAACCTACCTTTCTTATTTAAGCATATCCTTAACAATTCCGGAAGCCGCTTCCATAGCCGCTTTAACGCCCGAAATATCCTTTGTGCCCGCCATTGCGCTGTCGGGTCTTCCGCCGCCCGAACCGCCTGCAAGCTTTGAAACCGCTCTGGCAATATTTCCGGCGTGGGCACCCTTTGCAATTGCGTTTTTACCGCAGGCGCAGGCAAAATTAGCTCCCGATTTATCGGCGGCAATTCCGCAGATAACCGCAACGGAATTATCGTCTTCCTTTACCTTATCGCCCATGGCACGAAGCTCGCCCGGGTTAACGCCCTCAACGGTTACGGCAACAAGCTTTATTCCGTCAAGGTCAATCGCTCCGCTCATAATATCTCCGGTTTTAAGCTGAGAAATTTCACCTCTGAGCTGTTCGATTTCCTTTTCCTTTGCCTTAAGGTCGTTCATAAGAACACCGGCTCTCTTATCAAGCTCGGAAATATTGGCAAGCTTGAGAGTTGCGGCTGTGCTTCTGATAAGCTCGTTATTCTTTGCAATATAATCAAGCACGCCGAAGCCCGTTACGCCCTCTATGCGGCGAACACCGGCGGCAACGGATGATTCTGAAACGATTTTGAAAAGTCCGATTTTTCCCGTATTATCAACATGAGTACCGCCGCAAAGCTCGGTTGAAAAATCTCCTGCCTTAACAACTCTTACTATATCTCCGTATTTTTCTCCGAAAAGTGCCATTGCGCCGAGTTTTTTCGCTTCGTCAATCGGCATTTCGTTAACACTTACGGGAAGAGCGGAAAGAATTACTTCGTTAACTCTGTTTTCAACCTTTTCAAGCTCTTCTGCCGTGAGTGCGGAAAAATGAGTGAAATCAAATCTGACTGCCGATGAATTCACAAGCTGTCCCGCCTGTTCAACATGAGTGCCGAGCGCTTCTCTGAGCGCCGCCTGAAGAAGATGTGCCGCAGTATGGTTTCTCGCCGCCGCTTCTCTTGTTTTAACGCAGATTTCAGCCTTTGCCGCATCGCCGACGGATATGCTGTCACCATCAACAATTTTACCTATATGCAGAATATTTCCGTCTGCGGTCTTGCTTGTTGAGGTTACTTTAAACACCGCATTTGCGGTCTTTATGCTTCCGATATCGCCTGTCTGACCGCCGCTTTCGCCGTAGAAAACAGTTCTGTCAAGCACGATTGCGGCTTCGGTCTCGGCGGTTGCAAGCTCTGCTCTTTCGCCGTTTGCAACAATTGCAAGCACCTTGCCGTCGCACGCATAAGCCGTATATCCGAGAAATTCGGTTTTGGCTATATCTTTAAGAGAAGCCTTGCCGCCCTTCCATGCTTCCGCTCCGGCATCCTTGCGTGCGGCTCTTGCGGCGGCTCTGCTTTCGGCATAAAGACGGTTATATTCATCAATATCAACGCTCATGCCCTTTTCTTCAAGAAGCTCTTTTGTAAGGTCAATAGGGAAGCCGAAGGTATCCTGAAGCTTAAAGGCATCTGCTCCGCTGAGCACCTTTGAATTGCTGTTTGCAATAAGATTTTCGAGCAGGCTCAGACCTGTATCAATCGTTTTATTGAAGCTTTCCTCTTCCGCCTTGATAACCTTAACGATAAGGTCATGCTTTTCAACAAGGTTGGGATAAGCTTTTGCGCTCTCTCCGATAACGGTTTCGGCAACCTTATAGAGGAATGTGCCGTCAATTCCGAGCAGTCTGCCGTGGCGTGCCGCTCTTCTGAGAAGTCTGCGCAAAACATATCCTCTGCCCTCGTTTGAAGGCATAACGCCGTCACCTATCATAAAGGTTGTGCTTCTCACATGGTCGGTTATAACACGGAGCGAAACATCGCTTTTTTCGTTTTCATGATACTTAACGCCGGAAATATCAATAACATGCTTCATGATATTCTGAACGGTATCAACCTCGAAAAGATTATCAACATCCTGCATAATGCAGGCAAGTCTTTCAAGTCCCATTCCGGTATCAATGTTACAGCTCTTAAGTCTTGAATAATTTCCGTTGCCGTCATTATCAAACTGAGTGAAAACAAGGTTCCAGAATTCGGTATATCTGTCGCAGTCACAGCCGACCTTGCAGTCGGGTGAACCGCAACCGTATTTTTCTCCTCTGTCAAAATAAATTTCCGAGCACGGACCGCACGGACCCGCACCGTGTTCCCAGAAGTTATCTTCCTTGCCGAGCTTTGAAATATGGTCGGGCGAAACGCCTATCTCATTTGCCCAGATATTATAAGCTTCGTTATCGGTCAGAACACCGTCGGCATCCTCATAAACGGTAACATAGAGCCTGTCCTTCGGCATTTTCATAACCTCGGTGCAAAATTCCCATGCCCAGTGAATTGCTTCACGCTTGAAGTAATCGCCGAATGAGAAATTGCCCAGCATTTCAAAAAATGTTCCGTGACGGGCGGTTATACCCACTCTTTCGATATCGGGAGTGCGGATGCACTTCTGGCAGGTTGTAACTCTTTTACGGGGCGGAGTAAGCTCGCCGGTAAAATACTTTTTGAGAGGTGCCATGCCGGCATTGATGAGCAGAAGGCTCTTATCCCCCTGCGGAACAAGCGAAAAGCTCGGCATTCTCAAATGCTCTTTTGACTCAAAAAATGAGAGATATTTTTCTCTTATCTCGTTAAGTCCCATCCATTCCATAATAATATATCCTCCTATGGGGCTGAATAAGTCCCTGTTTTACCTGAAAAAAGGTGCAGTTATGCACATCTGGTCGGGACTGTCTCAAAGACAGCGGTACCACCCGAATTGCGTATAACTACACCACTCATTTTTCCTTTAACGCCGGATAACGCCGCCGCTTTCAACGGCAGAGCTCGGGAACGGCCTTTTTTTCTTCTGATGTCCGGCGGTCATTCCAGCCCGAAAAATCGGAGACCGTCTCTCTGTGAAACAAAGAAAAAATTCTTTTCCGTCAACGCTTCGAATATTTATTTATCTCTCTCAGCCGACTGAGCTTTCAGCCTCTGCAAGAGTGCTCATGGCAATCCAGCCATACTGATTGTTAACCTTGATGCATACCCATTCATTGCCGTTTTCGGCAGTCTTCCTGGCGTATGCGTCAACCTTTTCGCCCTCGGCGATTTCGCCCACAAGGTCATAATCCGAGCCTGCATCAGACCTGATATTTGCGCCGCCTTCACGGGTTACGATGTAGGTTCCGATGGGATTTGCGGAAATATCGGACGGTATTTCGGGTGAATTCTGAACGGTGATATTAATTCCGCTGAAAGTATTCTGAGCATTTCCGGTGAGGATAACGCCCCATACGCCGTCCTTTTCGGCGATGAATACACCGTCTTTTCCGGGCATGATATTGTTATATTCAAACGGAACAACAGTATCGTTTTCGAGATTGATTATACCCATTTTGCCGTTCTTCTTAACAGCAACAAGTCCGCCGGTTACGGGTCGGCAGTAATCGCAGGCATTCATATTATCAAATGAATTGACTGCTTCGTATTCATAAGGAATAACCTTTTTATCCTTTTCCTGGCTTACATAGCCCCACTTGCCCTTGCTGTTCTGAGCGGCGGCATAGCCCTCAAAATAGCGGTCACGCTCAACATATGATTTGCTGTCAAGCTTTTCAACCTCAAGGCTGTGAGCGGTATGCGGAGTTTCGGCAACGATAACACCCGTTGCTGTAACCTTAACCTCATAATTAAGTCCGCCGAGTTCAAGGCAGATATGATAACTGTCTCTGCCGCTGTAATCTCTGCCGTTTCCGCAACGCATAAAGCCGTCATAATTCGGCTGAAGCAAAACATTGCCTGCATAATCCATAAGGCCGTATTTGCCGGTGGTTTTTGATTTGAAATAGCATACGCTTTCGCTGAGATAAGTTATTTCGCTGCATTCCTCAAAGCCGCCGGCTTTCCACTGATATGCCGCATTCTCCGACTGAGATGTTCCGGGATTTTTATTGTTGTTCTTTGACTTTGAAACAGCCGCAGATATTCCGAATATCGCAACAATAACAACGATTACCGCAACGCAGAGAATGGCAATTTTCTTTATATCAAGGTTTAACTTTTTGGACTTTTTGGTTTCCTCTGCAAGAGATTTTTCCTCTTTTTCCATATCGGCGCTGAAGCTTTCGATTGCGCTTTCGGCTTCCTTTGAAACGGGAGAAATATCGGGAATTTCGGGAGCGCCGCTTTCTTCATCATCAGAGGTTTCGTCCTCCGTAACCTCGGGCTCCTGAGAAAGAATTTCGCTTATTTTTTGCTTGAATGAAATAATGTTATCTTCTTCTTTTTCTTCGGGAGCTTCTTCTGACGGAGCTTCATCCTCAGGAGCGGCAGTCTCGCTCTCCTGCTCCTCTGCCGGCACTTCCTGCTGAACCGGAGCTTCCTCGCTCGGAACGAGAGAAGCTTTATATTCTTTGAACGCATAAGCGAATATTTCTCTTACCGCTTCGCCCGGAACATTTGAAGCCGCTTCGTTTTTCTGGAATATTCTCGTGAGAACGGGAACGGGATTTGAAGCTTCGCCATCTGCCTTATCGGCACCCGACCAAAGCAGAATATTCGCTCTTGCCTTTGCAAGAAGCGCATTCGCAGTACTCTCGGAAACGCCGAGTATCTTGGCAAGGTTTGCAACAGACATACCGTTATTATAATGCAGAACAACTGCGGCACGAAGCTCGGGCTTCAGCGCCGATACCGCATCGGCAACCGCCTTGCATTTCTCTTCATCCTCAAGAACGCTTTCGGAAAGAAATTCGGTTGAGTTTTCGCCTGCATCCGCATCGGCATCGGCAAAAACAAATCTTTTTCCTTCTCTGTAAGCCACGGCAATATTCTGCTTCATCCAGAGCTCGAATGCTTCTGGCTTTTTAAGCTTTGATATATTGCAGAATGCTCTTGCATATGCTTTTTTTGCAACCTCAACAGCCGCATTTTCATCGGTGCAAAGCTCGGTTGCAAGATAATATGAAGGTTTAAGGGTCAGGGAATAAAGCTTAGCCATTGCGTCAATGTTGCCGCTTCCGGCTTCGGTAACAAGTTGAAGAATATCGCTCACTTTATTTTTCCACTCCAATCGTTTTATATATACTTGAATTTTTGACTTCACTTATTGAGTATAATCGTATAGATTTTATACTATATTTTGTGTTTTGTCAAGAGAATTTGAACAATATACCGATATATGCCGAAAAATTCATATATTCTTTTTCAGCTTTTCGATTATTCTCTTTTCAAGTCTCGATATATAACTCTGCGAAATTCCCAGCTCATCCGCAACCTCTTTTTGCGTGTATTCTCTGCCGCCGCCTATTCCGAAACGCATTGTCATAATCTGTTTTTCACGCTTTCCGAGCGCCGAAACGGCACGGTAAAGCCTTGTTCTTTCATCGTCATATTCAAGGTCACGGTAAACCTCGTCCGGCTCGCTTCCGAGAACATCCGAGAGCAGAAGCTCGTTTCCGTCCCAGTCAATATTCAGCGGTTCATAATACGAAACCTCGGCTTTGAGCGTGTTGGTTTTGCGAAGATACATAAGTATTTCGTTTTCTATACAGCGTGAAGCGTAGGTTGCAAGCTTTATATTTTTTGACATTCTGAAAGTGTTAACCGCTTTGATAAGTCCGAGAGTACCGATTGAAATCAAATCCTCTATCGGTATGCCCGTATTTTCAAATTTTTTTGCGATATAAACAACAAGCCTGAGATTATGGACTATCAGCGTTTCCCGTGCACCCTTGTCACCGTTTTCAAGGAGCATCAAACACTCCGTTTCCCTCTCCCCCGTCAGCGGCGGCGGCAGAGTATCCGGCCCGTTTATATAATCCACCTGAACCTCGAACAGTCTTGACAGCAGGCGTTTTATCAGTTCTTTCAGTTTTCCGTTTCGCTTTTTCATCTCTGTGCCGTCTCTCCTTTTTTTCTGTATTTTCAAAAACCGGTGCGCCGAGCAGAGCCGAATATGCGCCCGATACTATTTTCTTTTCCGTAACCGCAAGATAAATATTTTTAACAATTCCGGTTTCCGTGCCGAGCCCTATTCGTATTTCGTCTATCGGGAACGCCGGAAGCGCTCCGCTTCCTCCGACGGTTGAATAAGGTATCAGCCGAAAACCTTTTATTGCCGTATAATCCGTATTGCCTTTTTCATCCTTTGCGTTTTCGGGAACGAGCTTTTCCGCAACAGATATATCCGCTATCACAACGGGTCTGCCCGAAAAGCCGTCACAGAGAGTATTGCCCGTATCAAAAAGCGCTCTGCATTCCGTATTTTTCCCGTTGGCTGAAAGCTCAACGGAATAAATACTTTTCGGCGGAGTTTTGCTTCTCGTAAACCGTGATATTACCGAAAGTATTATGTAACATACAATTGCGGAAACCGTCAGGGTCAGAATATCCATATCAAAATACACCGCACCGTTTTTATAAATAACGGTATTTTTGAAAAAGAAAGTGCACCCTGCAAGCATAATTCCGGCAAAAGCAAAATTTGCAAGAAAAAACGCCGCAAACCGTTTCATAAACGCTTTGAGCGAAACAAATCCGAAAGCGATTATGACCATTACTGCGGAAAAAGCAAGCTTTATCAGCAGATTAACGGCCGGCGGAATGCCGTCAACGAATATCATAAACGCAAAAGCTCCGCCGAGCACCGAAGCGGCAAGGAACCTCAGTGTTTTAAATCCGGAAGCGGTTATCGCCGCCGATGCACGCAGCAGAAAATAGTTTACGATTATGTTTATCACCGCAAGGATATCCGCATAAATAACGGTTTTCATTTACATCACCGAAAAAATTATACTCTTTCACTGCATACAAATTTGTCGCAAACAGGCGCAAAAATAAACTTTTCTCTTGCAACCTTATAAATAAAGGTATATAATCTTTCAGGATAATTAAAAGGGAGATACGATAATATGAAAGGCTATCTTTTTGACACTCATGTTCACACAAAGGAATCAAGCACCTGCGGAGAGGTTTACGCCGCCGAAGTGGTTAAGCGTTATAAGAAGCTCGGCTACGACGGAATAATCATAACCGACCATATGAATAAGCGGAACTTAAGCAAGCGTGGAACGGACTATAAAGAGCAGGTTGAGGGCTTCCTGACGGGATACAGAACGGCGAAAGCGCTTGAAGACGAAAGCTTCAGGGTTATACTCGGAATGGAGCTTCGTTTTCTTGAAAATGACAATGATTATTTGGTTTACGGCTTTGACGAGGATTTCCTCAAAAATAATGAACTTTCAACAATTGAGGAGCTTGAAGAATTCAAGCCCTTTGCCGAAAAGAACGGTCTTATCATCATCCAGGCTCACCCGTTCAGACCGGGTATGACGGTAAAAGAAGCCGAATTTCTTGACGGAATTGAGGTTTACAACGGCCACGGCGGACACAATTCGAGCAATGACATTGCCTATAAATGGGCAGAAAAATATTCCCTGCGGATGACCTCGGGGTCGGATTTCCACAGAGAAACGGGTATGGAGCCGGGCGGCTTATATTTTGAAGAGCTTCCGAAAAATTCATACGATGTTGCAAAACTGATAAGAGAAAATAAATATACTCTGAAATGCTTTCAGAAATAAAAACCGCCTGCCGAATGGGATTTTCCGGCAGGCGGTTTTTTAGCTAATCAGTCATAACAAAATTCATAATCGGGAAAGGTAATCAATTATGCTTATTTTACAATATACTTTTTCATAAGCTTTTTATGAAATAAAGACATGAACGGTATCGGCAAAAGAAAGCCGATTGAAAAAGGAATCAGCACAAGTAAGCTGTCACCGATAAGCAATCCGCACACCCACGACAATACAATGCAAAGCCCGTATATAATCCACATAATACCGTGCTTTCTGTTCCACGCATTTACATCGGATAAATCACTTTTATCAGGTGCTTTTTCGCCCGAATAGAATGCGACGGGCTTTTTACTTTTTATCTGAAAAATACCCATACCGAACATTACCAGCGCACATAATCCGAAAATCACACCCGATAAAACAGTACCTTTCATTTGCATTACCTCACAAATTCCGATTGATAGTCTTTGTTCAAGCTTTGTATTTAATTGCAGCTGCAATGAAAGCTATTATCACAAGCGGAATACTGTAAACCCAAAGACTTGATATAATTATGAGAAACATCCGATTAATCGGGGTTTGAGTAATAACAGAGTAAGCCCATCGTGTAAAAAGCAATGAAATTATCCATATAATAAAACGGGAATATATTCGCAGTAAAGCACGGAGAATATGTTCGCCCTTTTCCGTTACCTTAACCCCTGTCTTAATCTTTGCCGAGATTTTTTCAAACAGCAGAAAGATTATCATTGTTCCGAAGCCTACCGCAAATGGATAGAAACCGTACATTTTTGAAGCATAAACATCAAAATTTCCGTCAGGTGCGAAATGCACTCCCATTGTATCCGGAAGCTTTCCCAGCACTGCCAAAAACCATATCATGGCTATAAAAAGAATAACAAACGGCATCAGTGTAACTATTGATGATGTTTTTTTCATTCCGCAAACCCCTTATCGGTAAAATCGTCGAAATACTTTCCTGCAAACTCTTCGAGCGTCTTTTTATATAAATCGTAATCAAAATAAATCGAGCTTGCGTGGAATGCGTTGGGAACTGAGAGCATTATTTTATCGGGTGCGGAGCATGCCTCATAGAGCGGCTTCATCATACTGTAAGGCACAAAGGTATCCGCTTCGCCGTGAACAAACATCGTGGGCGTTTTTGAACGCTTAACAGCTTCAAGCGGTGAGCATTTTTTGAAATCAAAATTGCCCGAAAGCTTTGAAACGGTATTCGCCGCATGAACAAACGGGAACACGGGCAAATGGAACATTTCAACCATCTGAGAAGCATATTCGTCCCAGCACGAAGTATAACCGCAGTCCGCAACGGCGCAGAGAACATTCTCAGGCGGTTCTTCGCCCGTTACAAGCATTGTTGTGGCGCTTCCCATTGATTCGCCGTGAAGAATGATTTTTGCTTCGGGGTCCTTTGAGGTTATGTAATCAATCCAGTCAAGAATCATAAATCTGTCATAATAACCCATTGAGGTATGGGTTACCGTATCGGGTCCGTGACCTACCATATGAGGCAGAACAACGCCGAATCCCTTATTATAATATGTTTTCGCATAAAGCGCCATTGACTGCGGATTTGCCGAATAGCCGTGAATAACTATCGCCCAATTGTGTCCGCCGTCGGCAGGCTCAAGCACTTTTCCGTGCATATCTCTGCCCAGACGGGTATTGATTACCGTATCGGTCAGGCCTGCATTTTCAAACCATTCGTTCGCATTTCTTCTTATGTCGCATCCTGCCCAGAAATCTTCCTCATTTTTCTTATTGAGCTTGCCCGAACCTTTGATTTTGAGAAGAACGGGAATATCAAGCACGCATTCATAAATAGCTCCGCCCACTGCAAGATACGCAATTCCGGCACCTGCCGCACATTTAACGGCACCCTTTAAAAACTTGTTCATATTCTTGTGTCCTTTCAAAGTAAAAATTTTTCCATCGCTTTTGCAACACCGTATTCAGTATTCGAATCGGTTATATAATCCGCCGCTTCGATGATATGCGGCTCGGCATTCGCCATTGCAACTCCTATTCCGGCAAATTTTATCATGTCAATATCATTGCCGCCGTCGCCGATGGCAATTGTATTTTCGGGCTTTATTCCGACTGCATTTATGGCTTCACGGATACCGCTTGCCTTGCTGAGCCCTTTCACAACGCAGTCATAATAATAGCCCATCGGGAAAAATGTCAGCTCATCGGAAAACGATTTTCTGAAATTCCCTGGAATATCCGAGGTTACGGCTATAACCTGAATTTCATCGCTTTCGAGATGCGCTTCCAGCTCGCTCATGCCGTAAACCACAAGCTGATGACTGTCAACCTTTCTGATATTATGGGTTATGGCATAACAGCCTTTTATTCCCTCCATAACCATCCATATATCATCATGCTCAAACGCATATTCTGCGGCTCTGCGTACGGTTTCACGGGGAATATGCCTGCGGAATATCTCTTTTCCGCCGATATTCACATAGGCTCCGCTACCTGCAATTATGCCGTCAACGCTGAGCTGACTGCGAAGCTTCTGCGGAATATTCGCCCACGAACGCCCCGTATTGATAAACACCATATGTCCTTTTTCACGAACAGCCGCTATCGCATTAAGGTTTTCCTCGGGAACCTGATAGCGTCCGCTTGTCAGAGTGTTGTCTATATCAAGAAACACTCCGCATTTCTCTTTCCTGTTAAGCATCTTATGCCTCTATCTTGTGGAATATTTTTTTGCCTTTCTTTATAATAACCGGCTTTGCGCTGAGTGCTTCTTTGGTAAAGCTCATTGTGAAATCCGTTATCTTTTCATCGTCTGCGGAAACGCCGCCCTGCTCAACAAGTCTTCTGCCCTCGCCCCTTGACTTGGTTATACCGGTTTTGATAAGCACGGCAAGAATATCAATTGCGCCGTCGGTGAAATCCTCATCGGCAAGCTTGGTTGACGGCATATTGTCAAGGTCGGCACTGCCGCCGAAGAGTGCCTTTGCGGCCTTCTGAGCTTTTTCGGCTTCCTCCTCGCCGTGAACGAGCTTTGTAAGCTCATAGGCAAGTATCTCCTTTGCGGTGTTGAGCTGACTGCCCTCCCACTTGTCCATTTCGTCTATCTGTTCAAGCGGCAGG
>JAZQON010000025.1:0-8947 GCA_045627825.1 Acutalibacteraceae bacterium | reverse complement strand
TCATTACGGATTCCGTGGGATTCATGCGGCGGGGTGTGGTCACCCCGCCCTACAGGACAGTACAAAACTTTGGCTTGCAGTGATAATCATATTAAGATGAGGAAGCAAAAGCTTTAGTTGCATAAAATTCCGTGAAGAACCAATTTTATCACGCATAATTAACGAAAAGAGCAAAGTGCATTATCGCAACGGCAAGTAAACCCTCGGCAACAAACAGCTTCCATGTATATCTGAGCCACTTGCCGTAGGAAATATTTACAAGTCCGATTGCGATTATCATAATTCCGCTCGTGGGATAAAGCAGGTTCGTAAAGCCGTCACCCATGCAGAATGCAAGCACAACCGAATTACCCGAAATTCCGATAAGCTGGGCAAGAGGGGCAACAATCGGCATAATCAGAAATGCCTTTGCCGTTCCCGAGCCGATAAAGAATTCAAGCAGAACTATGAATGCAAACAACAGCAGAATTGCGGAATATCCCGAAAATTCTCCGATGATATTATAAACATAGTTGAGAATGGTGTGAATTATCATACCCTCACGCAGAATATATGTTATGCCGAGAATGAAGAATATCAGCGGAATTGCGGGCGCAATGGTTTTAACTCCCCTGCCGAAGCCGGAAAGCAGCTCCTTGCCACGAAGTCCCGAAATATAACCTGCGGTAAAGCCGCCCACGGTGAAAAGTATCGCCATTCCGGGCAGTGAAAGCATACCGCCGAAACTGAAAATAAAGTCAAGTATTATGCAAACAAGAACACCGCTCACACAAAGCACAAACGCTTTTGTTGCCTTGCCGGTGTTTTTATCCTCAAGCGCCTTTGTACAGCTTCCCGGAATAAGCTTTTCACGCAGGACCTTATCGGTTTCATAGCAGAGTGATTTTTCGGGGTGCTTTTCGATTTTTCTCGCATACAGCACAACGAATGCGGTAAGCACCGCATAAACGAGAACGAACATGATAAGGCGGAGCCACAGACCGGAGAAAACGGGCACACCGGCAAGCTTCTGAACCGTTACAACATTGAACGGGTTAAAAGTTGCGGCAGTAAAGCCGAATGCAACCGCCACAAGGCTCATGGAAAGTCCCACAAACGAATCCCATCCGAGTGCAAGAGCAATGGCACAGCCGAGCGGAACAAGCGTAACGGATTCTTCAAGTATTCCGGCAGTGGAGCTTAATAACATACAAACGAAAATAACGATGCAGAGAAGCATATATTTCTTCTTCTCAAACTTGCTGATTATAACCGCCATTATGTATTGCAGTATTCCCCGTTCATCAAGAATAAGAAATGTGCCGCCTATCAGAACAATAAGAAGAATTATTCCTATTCCCGTTACAACATCCTCCGAACCGAAAACGAGCAGCAGAGAAAGCGGAATTTTCCACGCAGGCATTTTGAAATCAATCTTGTGATATGTGCCGTCGATTATCATTTCGCTTATATCCTCAGCTTTTTCGGTGTCAATTCCGTCAAGGCTGTCAACTGCGGTTACATTTATTCCGTTTTCGGCAAGCCGTGCGCAATATTCCGAAAAAGAAAGCTTATCAGTGCCGTCAAGCTTATATTCTGCTTTATCATCGGCAAGCGAAACGATTTCGCCGCTTTCAAGCTTATATGTATTGAGCGGATAGGTATAATATTCACCTCTCGGGAGTGTCTGGGTAAGCACTCCTGCAAATATCAGTATGAGCGCCAGCAGAATACATATTCCGGCAATTGATTTTGCGTTAAGATTCAAGCCGCCGTTCTGCTGTCTGGCTTCCTCTTTTTTCTCTTTAACTTCTGTACTCATTTTTATTCTCCTTTACGGCTGAACGGGTACGGGATGGCTCTCCTGCGCACATTCCACCGTAATAAAATTATTCCTTTTTGCATATGCCCACTTCATTCCGAATATTTTGCAGGCCGAGTTAATCGGCACATAGAGTTGACCCTCTGCGCCTCTGAACACCTTTGCTTCAAGCTTCACCTCGCCCTTATCGGTATCCGCCGTATCGCTGTTTTCGGTGAATACGGCTTTCTTTCCGTAAACCTCAAGCGTAACCTTGCCCTTTTCACGCTTTACCTCGCCGCCGATAAAGCTTATCAGCGTTGCGAATGCGGCATACCATATGCCGTCAATGCACACGGGCGGCAGGGATGAAGCGCATAATCCGAGGTCAACTCCCTTATAGAACATCCTCGTTCTGCCCGGTCCGAAAACCGGAGCAACACGGTAAGGACGGATTTCGTCCTTATCCTTATCAATTATACATTCATCTATTATTCTGCCGTCATCAAGCTCCGAGATAATGCTCATTTTGTTGCCGTCAATTTCAATCAGTGCATAGGCGCTGACCTCCTCCTCCTGCGGATAGAATGAGCTGTGCCAGACCTTATCGCAGGTTTTCGTTCCCGGAGGATTGGCGTTTCCGTTGCCGAGCTCATAGTGAATTGTTCCCTGCGACGGACGGTCGAATATTTCCTCATTCCTTATCGGAAAGCTTCTTGAAAAATTATGCTCGTGACCCTCAAAAAGAATATCGAGCTTTTCCATACATTCACGCATCATCGGATATGCATCATCATTTGAAAGATTGGGACCTGCATAGTAAATCGGAAAATGATATGCGCCGAGCTTCCATGTTTTATCGGAAGCATCAATATCCTTTGTCGCCCAGTTATTAACAAGCTCCGGTTCGTTAACGCCGAAAACCACAAAATGCGCATTGCCGTAATCGAATGAATAGTTTTCCGTCTGCCAACCCTCGGGTCCGTTTTTCGGATAGGAATATTCAAGCTGAGTATTGAAAAATTCGGCAGGCTCGGCATAATAACGGTTAACCTCATTCGGAAAATAGAATTCAAAACCTCTGTTATCGTGGTTACCGCAACACATCATATAGGGAATATGTTCAATTATCCCCTCCATGCCCTCAAACATTGCATTCCATTGAATTTCATGCTGTCCGCAATTGGTATTATCCCCTGCCGTATAGATAAATTTAACATCGGGGTGCTTTTCAAGCACCTTTTTAAGAAATTTATTAAGCTCCGAATAATCGGGATTATAATGGTCGTTATCCTTCTGATGGTCGGAAATGGCGATGAATTTAAACTTCGTGAGGTTCTCTTCCTCTGTATCAAAGAAAAATTCCTCACTTCTGTTTTCATCGCTTCCGCAGGTATAATAATACCTCGTTCCGCTTTTCAGATTTTCCGCCTTCGCCCAGAAAATATTGCTTGTGTTAACATCGCTTTTGAACGGCTTCACAATCGCTTTGGCTCTGCGCTTTTCGCCGTTCTTCTCGTAAAATTCAATGTACCCGTTTTTAACATCCGCCGAACAGCGCCAGGTTACGGTCATTGAGCTTTTGGCATCACCCGAAAAGCTGACCATAATATGGTCGGGCTGTGCGGTTGCAAATCTGTAATTAGGCTGTCTTTCCATAATTATTCTCCCTTATTTTCTGCGGTAAATTCTTATGCCGAATTCCGCCTGTGTCTCAAAGCTCTCAATGTTTTCAAGCTTCTGCTGGTCTTCTTTTCCCGTTTTATAATAATACGGCGTCATTCTGAAAAGATTCATAATATCATCATGTGATTTAAGATTTATAACTCTTTTCAGTTCACGATAATCAATCTGCTCAAAGCCCTCGGGATTTTCATCAGGCATTTCGTTCAGATACGGTTTTTCGTAAATTGCCGCCTTGAGATTGAGCAGATGCTTTTCAAGCGGAATTACTCTTATAAGTATCCCTCCGCTTTTCAGCACTCTGTGAAATTCCGAAAACGCCTCAGGCGAAAAGATATTCAGAATTCCGTCACAGCTTTCATCCTCAAGCGGAATGGAAAAAAGACTTGCAACGGCTGTCTTTATCCCGCTTTTCCTCTTGGATGCAAATTCAAGCGCATCCTTTGATATATCTATTCCGGCAAGCTCTGCCGAAATGCAGCGCTCTCTGAGATATTCAAGTATTCCCGATGAATACCAGCATTCTCCGCATCCCGCATCAAGAATGAAAGAACCGTTTCCAAAATATTTTTCCGATATTGAGCAAAGCTCATCTCTCAAAAATCCGTAATATCCGTTTGAAAGAAAATCTCTGCGTGCCCTCACCATTATGCGGTCATCACCGTGACGCTTGGCGGATGATGTCTGCCTCATCAGAAGATTTACATAGCCGAATTTCGATTTATCAAATGAGTGACCGTTTTCACAGTGATAAAGCTTTTCGGCTTCGCAAAGCGGTTTTCCGCAAACGGGACAAATAAATGCGTTCATCATTTCCTGCAACTCTCAATTTTCTTCATCATACTTCTGCCGACCTCACACATAAATTTCATGCAGGCAGGCGCAAGGTCAGTCGGAAATTTGCCCATAAACATATCGGCTTCATATGTAAAATTGCCCTGATAATCAATTTCACCCAAAGCGGTAATGATTGACTGCCAGTCCATTTTCATCGTATAAGGCAAAGTATGGCTGTCGCTGACGAAATCATTATCATGAATATGCAGACAGCCTATGCGGTTATGACCCATTTTTCTTATCATCGTTGCCGCATCCTCACCCACAAGTCCGCAATGACCCAAATCAAGACAGGCGGTGAAGTTTTTGCGGTTAAGTGCATCAAGGTGAGCATTGAAATCATCGGCAACACTGCATACATTCGGAATGATTTTCTTCAACCTGTGACCCCACATATTTTCAAGTGCGATTTTTACGCCGTATTTTTCGGCATAGGGTTCAAGCTCAAGATACATGGCAATATTTTTTCTGAGCTGGTCTCTCGTATAATGTACGGGATGAACCACACATATTTTTGCATCAAGCATTCCGGCAATTTCTATGGCTCTCTTCGTGCGCTCCATCATCTTTCGGTTATACTCTTTGTTTCCCTGAATGCACGGAGGAAACGGCGCATGTGACTGTTCAAAGCTCTTACCGAAGCCCTCTGCAATTCTTTTAAGCTCCGTCACATGCTTTTCGTATGCGGAACTGTTGAGAATGCAATCATCCTCTTTCATTGCAAACATTGAATAATCTATGCCGTCAAACCCACTTTTGCATATCATCGTAACTGCGCTCGCATCGCCCATTCTTGCGCTCAGAACATCGGTTTGAGTTACAAGCTTCACCGTTTTTCCGCCCTTTCGGATATATTTATATTATTATATCAGTTAATGACCTGTTCTACAAGTTTTTTCGGGCTTTTTATTGATATTCATTAAAAATTAATAATTTGACTGTTGACATTCACTAAAAAATATACTAAATTATTATATAAGTAGTAAAATTGAGTGGGGGAATTTTTTTGGCAAAGGCAGAATACAGAAGCTCAATACGCTCAAAAAACCTTATTAAAAAGGCTCTTGCAAAGCTTCTTCGTGAAAAAGAGATTTCAAAAATAACCGTTTCCGATATTATCAGAGAAGCGGATATAAGCAGGGGCACTTTCTATGCTCACTATTCCGATGTTCGTGCTGTTGCCGAACAGATTGAGCAGGAAGAGCTTAAACATCTTATGGATTATGTTGAAAAGATTGATATGGCTTTTCTCCGTGAAAATCCGACTGACTTTATCAGGGAGATATGCAAATATCTCGAAAAGGATATTGAATATTACAGAATGCTTATACAGTCGGATATTCTCAGCAACTTTATCGGCAGAATAATCAACATTTATTATGACGGTGTTGTAAATTCGCTTGTTGGCGGCAATAACAAACGCAACGATGCAGACCTCTATCTTATTTTTGCTTCAAACGGAGCAAAAACGGTGCTGATAAGCTGGATATGCGGTGAGCTTCAATGCCCGAGCGATGTGCTTGCCGAAAAGCTCGGTCAGTATCTCAGCGCCTGCACTAAAATCTATTTTTCATAATATCTTAACAATGACTTAAAAAGGCTATGACGGTTTTGCTTCGTCATAGCCTTTTTTAAGTCAGGAGAGAGGAGTTTCGGACGGCCGCCCGTACCCGATTATAATGGCTTACATATAGCTTTATACTTCTGAATTAATATTTGTTGTTTATTCAGAAGCATAAAGTTTAAAAATTACCTATATAAATTCGGCGTTCGCCCCTTAATTCCGAATTCATAACTCCGAATTCCGAATTAAAATCCCCACACCCTTTCGGATGTGGGGATTTTTATTACATTTCGGTTTGATTATTCGCCTTTAATCAAAGTCTTGATTGCAGTGAATGCTGCCGAAACCAGTCCTGAGAAGCCTTCCCATGTGAATACAGCCTTCGGGATGCTGATTGCATCAAATCTGAGGTAAACATGCTTCCACATTTCCGCAGTAAAGAATCCCTTGAAATCAAAGTTTTCAAGCTTGGGAATGAAACCGAAAATAAGGTTAAGCTCGGGGCTCTTGTTGATGGAAGAATCGCCGGCCTTGCAAGGTCTGTGGTTATTGAAGAAATACATCTTGAAGTCTTTTCCGAGACCGCAATATAAGTCATCCGAACCGCCGTTACCGAATACTCTGAAGAAGAATTCACGGTGGAACTTCCATTCGGGCTGATAAATTACGGTACCTCTCATAATGGTTGTACCCTCATCGTTAATGCCCTCTGCCCAGTTTGACTTATCATATATGCCCTTGGATTCATCAATAAGATGGAATACCTTCCAGCCTACATACTCGCATTCTGATGACGGCTTTTCAGCTTCACTGAACAGCATACTGCGAATCTTTGTACCGTTACCCATACCTTCACCGGTTTCGGTTCCGGGAGCTTCAATATCATCGCCGTAGCTTGAAGAGAACTTCTGAACAACATCATCGGTAAGCTCTCCGCCTCTGTCGAGGTTAATATAGATGTTATAAGATTTGCTTGCATATACAGCAGTATAAGTTACACCGCCGGGAAGCATTATATTTTCTACTGACTGTGCATTTGATTTCCATCCGGTAAATCTCTTGCCCTCGGGAGCATTCTGTCTTACATATGCTCCGAATGTCATCTGGAATTCTTCTGAGAATTCATTGTCGGGAGTATAGGTATCAAATCTTGCACCGGTGGGAACACCGCTTATGGTGAACGATTTTGTCGAACCGTCAGACATGGTGTAGTTAAATACTGCATCATACTTTTCGGCTTCCCATTTTCCTCTGAAGTCGAGAGTACCGGTTCCGTTCTTATCATAGGTTTCAAGCATTTCCTGAGTAAGAACAAGCGGGAACTGCTGAAGAACCATTTCTGCATCGTCCTTGAAGTAGAAGCCTGCAAACTTGTAGCCGTTCATTCCTTCATAAGGAGTTGTCTGCTCGGAATTTTCAACACCGATTTCGGGAAGAAGAATTCCGGTCTGCTTTCCTTCGATTACATAATCAGCATCAAGCTTAATCTGGCTGCCTATCTGAGTGCCGATTACCGAAACAGCCTTGCTGTTCTTTTCATCGCCGATGAAGAAACGGATATTATATCTCGTAAGCTCATACGATGCGATTATCTCAACTTTTGCTCCGGAAGCATAGCTGAATGTGAATGTCGTGCCCGTTGTATTCTGAGTATAAGGAACTGCCGTGCCGCTGAATGTCCACTCTTTGAAATCATATCCCTTTGCAGGTGCATAGTCACTGAGGTTAACTGTAAGCTTTGCTTCTGCGTTTGAAGCCGTACTTGTAGCCGTCTTGCTGGTTGTGACATATTCTGCCTTGTATTCGCCGTCCTCAAACTTCGGAATCTTAACATCTACATTGTATTTTATCTTTGTCTGAATATAGATGGTCTTATTCTCGTTGAATGTAAGAGCTGTGTTGGGATTAATAAATCCGCTTGCCGCCGTTCCGTATGTGAATATCGTGGTAATTGCGCCTGCGGTGTTACCAATCTGGAAGTCGCCGCTCCAGCCGATGTCTTCAGCTGTAACAGCATCGGAAATCTTTGTGAAATCTGCCTTTGCAAATCTGTCTCCGCTATTTCCGTATGCCTTCTTGAATTCTTTCCATTCGCCCTTTGAATAATCATATACCATGAATGTGAACGCATAATCCTTATCTGTCCACTTGGCATAGAATTTCTTGACTTCGTCGTTGGTATAGGTGTATGTCTGAGCAAATTTTCCGGCTGATGTTACAAGCTCATCACTATCGAAATCATACCAACCGTCGAAATTGCTTTCAGCCTTTGTGGGAGGCGTAATTGTGAGCTTGGTATTATATTCTATATCTCCTGATATATAATCGCTTTCATCTGCCTTATTGAGATAGAACGCATATTTATAAGTGTTTGCTTTCCACAGTGCCTTAGCAGTTGTGGGCTCCTTAACATTGGTAACCTTAACCGTTGAGGGCTCCCAACCGTTAAGTGTGTAACCGGCCTTGGTGGGCTTATAAGCTGACATATCAACGGTTTCGCCGTATGCCGCCTGAATTGTTACGGAATCCTTATCGTCAATCTTACCGCCGTCAAAGCTGATGGTTACATCAAACTTATCTGTCGAATATATAGCGGTAAAGGTTAATGCGGATGTACCCATCTTGATATCCTTGAAGTCTGCCGCAAGAATAACCTCACCCTTGCTGTTTGCCCAACCGATAAAGTTTTCCTTTGCGGACATATCGGGAGCTTCTATAACTTCATCAGTCTTATAGGTCTTCTTGCCTAATTCTCCTCCGTTGGTATCAAGGAACTTAGCTTCATATGAGCCGCTTCCGGTACCGGCTTCGGGATTCTTGCCGACTGTGAAGGTTTTAACTGCATCCTCGCAGAAGAAGGTGTCTTCTGTGCCTTCCTTTTCAAAGTAGACAAGCTGATTCATATTCTTAGATGAACCATCTGCCGTTGTTGCCGCCTTTATGTTGCCTGCTCTCTTTGCGGCACCCGTGGCTGTCGCTTTGTAAAGATACGGGCTTGCTCCGGCTATACCGCTTGCTCCGTCTTTACCGATAACCTTGAGCTGTAAGGTGATAATATACTCATCGCCCGAAAGAGGTACACC
>JAZQON010000024.1:0-18506 GCA_045627825.1 Acutalibacteraceae bacterium | reverse complement strand
TCGTCAAAGCACTTCTTCATCCATTCCTTTTTTGATGAAACCTGTATATCTTTGTTATTTGAGATTGCACAGCAGATATGTTCACTCTCAATGTTTTCTTTTGTTACCTGTATATATTCCATGATTATCCTCCACAAATTCCGATTTGTCTATGTAATTATAACATAAAACCAACAGGAAATCAATGAAGCGAAGTCGCCCACGCTTCTTCCGTTCTCCCATTTTCATTTCTTCATTAGCGAAGCATCTTCATTTTTCATTAGCCCGTCAGGGCGACTTCATTGAAAAAACCGCCTTTCGGCGGTTTTTTCATGGCACCCCCTGCGGGAATCGAACCCACAACTAACCCTTAGGAGGGGCTTATTATATCCATTTAACTAAGGAGGCGTGCCGTATTAACTTTTGAGGACTTTTATATATTATCAAAAAGCTGTTGTAAAGTCAAGATGAAAATTTTCTTCAAAAATATCTTAACTTCGGCAAAATGACGATAAATAATACTTGAAAAAAATGGTATTATATTATAAAATAGTAAATTGGTAAAACAAAATAAGTTTTTTATTGAAAGGAAAAACAATATGAGCTTACTTAACAAAAAAACAGTTGACGACCTTAAGGCAAACGGCAAGAGAGTTCTTGTTCGCTGTGACTTCAATGTTCCTCTCAAAGACGGCGTTATCACCGACGAAAACAGAATAAACGCCGCTCTCCCCACCATTCAGAAGCTTATTGATGACGGTGCAAAGGTTATTCTCTGCTCACATCTCGGCAAGCCCAAGAACGGTCCCGAAGCAAAATTCTCACTTGCTCCCGTAGCAAAGAGACTTTCCGAGAAGCTCGGTAAGGAAGTTGTTTTTGCCGCTGACGATACCGTAGTGGGCGAAAATGCAAAGGCAGCAGTTGCCGCCATGAATAACGGCGATGTTGTTCTTCTTGAAAACACCCGTTTCCGTGCGGAAGAAACCAAGAACGGCGAAGCCTTCTCCAAGGATTTGGCAAGCATATGCGACCTTTATGTAAACGATGCTTTCGGTGCGGCTCACAGAGCACACTGCTCAACCGTCGGCGTTGCTTCATATGTTGAAGAAGCGGCCGTAGGTTATCTTATGGGCAAAGAGCTTAAGTATCTCGGCAATGCAGTTGAAAGCCCCGTAAGACCTTTTGTTACCATTCTCGGCGGTGCAAAGGTTGCGGACAAGCTCAATGTTATCGAAAATCTTCTTACCAAGGCCGATACTCTTATCATCGGCGGCGGTATGGCTTATACCTTCCTTGCCGCTAAGGGCTACGGCGTAGGCAAATCGCTTCTTGATGAAAGCAAGATAGATTACTGCAAGGATATGCTTGCAAAGGCAGAAGCAAAGGGTGTTAAAATCCTTCTTCCCGTTGATGTTGTTGCGGCCAAGGATTTCCCCGACCCCATTGATGCTCCCATTGCTGTTGAAACATTTGCGGCTGATGCAATTCCCGCAGATATGGAAGGACTTGATATCGGTCCCGAAACTTCAGCTCTTTATGCGAAAGAAGTTAAGAACGCAAAGACCGTTGTCTGGAACGGACCCATGGGCGTATTCGAGAATCCCATTCTTGCGGCAGGCACAATAGCTGTTGCCAAGGCTCTTGCGGAAACCGATGCCGTTACAATCATCGGCGGCGGCGATTCTGCGGCTGCTGTTAACACTCTCGGTTTTGGCGACAAGATGACACACATTTCAACCGGCGGCGGTGCATCCCTTGAATTCCTTGAGGGTAAAGCTCTTCCCGGCATTGAAGCAGTTAACGATAAATAATTAAAAGAGGTAAAAAATAATGGATAAATCACTCCGCAGACCCGTTATTGCGGGCAACTGGAAAATGAATAACACTCCTGCTCAGACAAAGGCTCTCATTGAAGAAATGAAGCCCCTCGTTGCGAATGCGGATTGCGATGTAGTTCTCTGCGTTCCGTTTATTGACCTTTATTCGGCAATGGAAGCCGCCGCAGGTTCAAACATCAAAATCGGCGCCGAAAACTGCCATTGGGCTGAAAAAGGTGCATTCACAGGCGAAGTTTCCGCCGAGATGCTCAAAGCGGCAGGCGTTCCCTATGTTATTATCGGTCACTCAGAGCGCAGACAGTATTTCGGTGAAACCGATGTTACCGTCCGCAACAGAGTAAGAGCCGCTCTTAACGCAGGCCTTAAGGTTATTCTTTGCGTAGGCGAAGTTCTTGCAGAGAGAAAACTCGGCATCACAGAGCAGATTGTTTCCGCTCAGACCGAAATCGCTCTTGCAGGCGTTTCCGCAGAGGAGCTTAAGAATATCATCATTGCTTATGAGCCCGTATGGGCAATCGGAACCGGCGAAACCGCAACTCCCGAGCAGGCAAACGAGGTTTGCGCAGTTATCCGTGCTCTTATCGCAAGACTTTACGGCAAGGATGCCGCTGACCGTTTCGTAATTCAGTACGGCGGTTCAATGAACGACGGCAACGCCGCAGAGCTTCTTGCTCAGTATGATGTTGACGGCGGACTTATCGGCGGTGCTTCACTCGTTGCCGGAAAATTCTCCAAGATAGTTGAAGCGGCAAGTAAATAATCAGAAAGAGGAATATATTATGTCCGAAAAAGTTCTCCTTGTCGTTATGGACGGCGTGGGATTTTCAAAAACGGGTTTAGGCGATGCTGTATCGCTTGCCAATACCCCTGTTCTCGATAAGCTTCTTGCCGAGAGACCCAATACAAAGCTTAAGGCTCACGGTTCGGCGGTAGGTCTGCCGACCGATGATGATATGGGCAACAGCGAAGTAGGTCATAACGCTCTCGGATGCGGTCAGATTTATTCGCAGGGTGCAAAGCTTGTTAACGAGTCAATTGCAAGCGGAAAAATCTATGATTCCGAAGCATGGAAAGAGCTTTCGGCAAACTGCATAAACAAAAACAGCGCTCTTCATTTTATCGGTCTGCTTTCGGACGGAAATGTTCATTCAAATATTTCTCACCTTACGGCGATGATTGAGCAGGCGAAAAAGTGCGGAGTTAAAAAGGTTCATGCTCATATCCTGCTTGACGGCAGAGATGTTCCGGCAACCTCGGCTCTTGTTTATGTTGAACAGCTTGAAGCGAAGCTCGCAGAGCTCAACGACGGCGAATTTTATGCTGATATAGCTTCCGGCGGCGGCAGAATGAAAATCACCATGGACAGATACGAAGCCGACTGGAATATGGTTAAGCTCGGCTGGGATACCCATGTTAAGGGCATCGGCAGACAGTTCGCATCGGCTAAGGAAGCAATTGAAGCATACAGAGCCGAAATTCCCGGCGTTATCGACCAGGATTTACCTCCGTTTGTTATCGGCAGTGACGGTAAGCCCGTCGGTACAATCAATGACGGCGACAGCGTTATTCTCTTTAATTTCCGTGGTGACAGAGCGCTTGAGCTGAGCATGGCGTTTGACTATGACGATTTTGACAAGTTTGACAGAGGGGCAAAGCCCGATGTTGTTTATGCCGGAATGCTCCAGTATGACGGCGACTTAAAGCTTCCCGAAAGATATCTTGTTAATCCCCCCGAAATAAAGGACACTCTTTCCGAGCTTCTTGTTTCAAAGGGAATGAATCAGTTTGCGGTTTCCGAAACTCAGAAATACGGTCATGTTACTTATTTCTGGAACGGAAATAAGAGCGATAAATTCAGCGAAGAGCTTGAAACATATATGGAAATTCCGTCGGATAAGGTTTCGTTTGACGAGCGCCCGTGGATGAAATCGGCAGAGGTAACGGATGCCGTTATTGAAGCGATGAAGAGCGGAAAATATGATTTTATCCGCTGTAACTATCCCAACGGCGATATGGTGGGTCACACCGGAAATCTTGATGCAACGATAACAGCCGTTGAAGCGGTTGACCTCGGACTTGCAAGAGTTCTCAAAGCCGCCGATGAATACGGAGTTACGGTGCTTATCACCGCCGACCACGGCAACGCAGATGAAATGCTTGAAAAGAACAAGAAAGGCGCCGTTCAGGTCAGAACCGCACATTCGCTCAACGCCGTTCCGTTTATCATTTATTCCGATAAAAAATATGAGCTTAAGGAGGGCAATTTCGGACTTGCCAATGTTGCTCCCACCGTTGCTTCGATTTTCGGAATTGAACCCTTTGCTTCCTGGGAAGAAAGCATGATAAAATAATCTGAATAAATAACAGTCACCCTGCACATTCCTAAGAATGAAAGCAGGGTGATTTTTTTGAAACGAAAAACTGTTCGCATTTTATCCTTTGCCACCGCACTTTTCACGGTGCTTGCGGTAACGGAATATCTCGGGTTGCTTGACAGACGAAAATATGAGGAAAGCCTTGAAAGCATCCGTCTGCCGGCTCTTTCCGCACTGTGCGAATATTCCGAGGGGGTAAGTGTGGGACTGCGCACAATGGCAGTTTCCTCCGAAAGCGGGCTTGCTGATTCCCGTTCATTTGTCCGTGAGCAGGCTTCTGCGGCGCTTGCCGGACTTTACTGTTTCGATTCCGGGAGTGTTGAGGGCCTGACCGAATATTTTGAAACGGTTTACGGCTTTGCGGATAGCACTTCTGCTGTTGACCGTGAAAGAGCAATAAGTCTTTCGGACCATGCCGCCGAAATTTATTATCACGCCGATGAAATAGTGAGCGGTATTCTCGAAAAGAATATTTCGCTTCTTGAAACCGATGAAAGCTTTTTCGAAAAAAAGCTTGATATGCCGTTTGAAGCAGGGGGTATGCAAGCCGATATTGCTTCGGCTCAGCCGTTGGCGGCAGGCGGAATAGGAAAAAACGAAGCGCAGAAAAAAGCTTCGGAGATTTACAATATAAATTCTGTGCTTTGGCGTGAAAATGATTCGGAATATTCCGACGGTGCCGACACATATAATTTTGTGTATGACGGAGTGAGGGTCAGAATAAACCGTGCGGACGGCAGTCTTTATTTCTTTTCAAGGGAAATTCCGTGCAGTACGAGAGAATTTACGGTTGAGGAAGCCGGAAACACCGCTCTTGAATTTGTGCGTTCCCGGGGAATAGCTTCTGCGGTTATGACCGATTCTTTTTCTTCGGAATTTACCGCAATGTTTGAATTTGCACCGTCAAACGGCGATACCGTTATGCTTACAAGCAGAATTTATGTTGATGTATGCCTTGCAACGGGAAAGATTACCCGTTATGATGCATCGGAATATATAAAGAATTATAATCCTTATAAGTATGCCGAGGATGAAAATCCCGATTTGAAAGCTATCCTGCCGGACGGCGCTTATCCGATTGAAAAAATACTGTGCGTATATGATATTCACGGCAGAGAAAAGCTGTGCTATCGTGTAAAATGCCGTTTCAGAGGAGAATATTATTATATGTTTTATGATTATTACACGCTGGAAAATATACTGACATTGGCTTAAAAATAAACGGCATTCGGACAGGCGAATGCCGATACATAATTATTTTGTATAGACGAGCTGATATTCTGCATCTTCCGATATTTCGGTCAAATCAATTCCCGATACGGCGTATTCTCCGTTGATATAAAAAGCCCAGTAGCTTTGGTCAATATCATAATCTGCCGTGATTCCGTTAACCTGTTTGATATAAAGCCCGTATTCTCCCTCTTCACCCGAAATCAGACCGCATTCGGTGAGCGCATCGCCGAGAACGGTTTTATCGGTGTGAACGGTGAATTTAACCGAGCTGTCAGGCATTTTAACTTCCAGAGAAACGGTTTTTGAACCTTCTCCCAATTCGGTATCCTGAGTGTAAACGGGTGCATTCGTTTTGACGGTATCCGGTTTTCCGCAGGCGCAAAAGCCGAAAATGAGAATGAGTGCAAGAAATGCCGATACAGATGATTGAATAATTTGTTTCATAATTTTTTTCCTTTCGTTAATTATTGCAAAAGGATAAAAGAAAAGCGCTCTCCTATGAGGCGCAGTAAAACACGGATACCCCTGCCGTATCCGAAACATATACTGCCGTATCTCCTCATATTGCCCAAGAGATTTTCCGACATCGCAGAGCGATAAGCATTCCGACTTGATGGATAATATCCAGGTTACGGTAATGGCTGTTGCAACGGATTTTCACCGTAATTTCCTTATCCTCGAACACCTGAGTGTCCGGAACACGGTTCAGAAAACAGACCGTGATGAACTGCGTTTATTCAATTGCACAGACATTATATAATATGTATATATAAAATTCAAGTACGGAATTTTAAATACTTGATTTATTTTCCGATTTTTGATATAATATTATATAATGGAATATTATACAATAAAAATTCAACGGAGGATAATATGAGAAACAAGGCAGTCAGAGCAATATCATTATTTTTCGCATTGCTGATTTCCTTATCCGGCGTATTCGTTATCGGTGCTTTTGCCGAAGAAGATGTTATGCCGCAGGTTCAGCAGGAGGAGCTGAAACCCGAAATTTCGATTTCGGCAAGCAGTATGGAGCTGGTTAAGGGCAAAAAAATGAAGCTTGAAGCCGAGCTTATAAACTGCCCCGAGGGCACAACGCTCAAATGGGCATCATCCGAAAAGGGTGTTGCCGTTGTTGAGCAAAACGGAACGGTTAAAGGTCTTAAGGTCGGCAGAACCATTATCACAGCCACAGCCGTTGTGAACGGTGAAGAGGTTGTGGGAGCTTATGCAATCCATGTTACAACAAGAAAGAATATTATCAAATCTCTGCTTGTTTCAAAGCAGGTTTTAAGCTATAAATACAGTTACACCGATGACTATTATTACACAAACGATAAAAAATGCTGGCAGTCGAATTTCGGCTTCAACAAGCTTTATGATATCGTTGCGCCGTATGTTCTTATGGAATATGACTATGTTCGTGTTCATTTTACATATGAGGGCAAGGACTGGATGATTCAGCTTTGGAAGGGACAGTACGGTATGCTGTTCTACGGCTGTGAAATGGGAGTTTATACAAAGGAACATTCCGATAAAGAAGATAAGCTTCTCACAACCTACGCCTGCGCAAAGCAGGAGGACTGGCTGAAAATGGAAATGACCATGTATCACGACAGAATGATGAACGGCAATTATGTTCGTGAATTCACAAGAGATTACGGCGATTACTGGTGGTGCACCGGCTTCAAGGACGGCCATCTTGCGGTTGAAGAGCCTGCCGCCGAGCTTCGCATGGTGAGCCATATTACATTTAAAACGGAAGAAATGGCACAGCTTTTTGCAGAGGGAATAAAGGAATGCAATTTCGAACAGCGTGACGGAAGCAGTACCGAAGATGTCGGACTTGACCAGTTCTGCGTTGACGGAAAAGATGTTTATTTCAAGTGGCAGAATATAAACGAAGCCGAAAACACAATGCCGATAAAAATGACCGCCGGAGCGCTGTTTTTCCTCAATATCTTTGCGGTTATACTTTCAATATTTGCTCTGTTCGGTATGGCAGGTCTGTTTATAATTATCCTTTAATAAATTTTACTTGAAATTTGTCATTTAATATAGTAAAATAAGGATAAACCCTTTAGTGTAAATTGAAAGGAGAAAAAATCCAATGAAAAAACTTGCAGCAATACTTCTTGTTCTTGCCATGATTATGGGCTTTGCGGCCTGCGGCGGAAAAACAGAACCCGAAAACACAACGGTTGCTCCCGAAGAAACCACAGCTCCGGTTGAAGAAATTCCGTCCGAACCCGAAAGCGTTCCCTCTTCGGAAGCTACATCGGATGTATCCGCTCCCGATGCATCGGCAGTTGATGCTTCCGAGCTTGTTTCAGACCCTCTCCAGTCAACAGCGGCAGCAGTTGTTGCTCCCACGAACAACGCTGAAATCGTTGCTCTTTACAACAATGCAGTTAACTCCGCATTTGATGCAAAAGCAGGCTTCGGCAAGACCCGTTATGTTGATAATGTAAACATGGATATGAGCCTTGCTCTCAAAGCTTTCAAGAGCCTTGTTGAAAAGTTCGTAGGCATCGGCGATGAAAACAAATATAACGAAACCGTTTCAAAAGGAAACTGGGACAGCGATGCCAAGAAAAATTATCTCCGCAAGAGCACTATCACCGAAGCCGATTTAACAGGCGCATCCTGCAAGCAGGACGGCAACTTCTTTGTTGTTACTCTTAACATCAAGGGCGGCTCAAGCAAGGGAAGCGAGGACAGTAAGTTTACAAATGCTCCCGTTGATAAGTGCGGTATCTGTGTAGGTAAAGAAGATAAAGGCTACTACGACCACAAGACCGGCGAAGTTATCTACGATGCAATTGAGGGAACATATTCAGCTGCAAAGATAGATGAATCTTACAGCAACGCAAAGGCAGTTGCAAAGATTGATGCAAACGGCAAGCTTGTTTCACTCACCGTAACATATGATATGGCTGTTGCTATTGATATCGGCATCGGTTCGGGCACAGCAAGCGGCACATCACATATCGTTTATAAGGATTTCAAATATTAATCCGATATAACAATAATTCCGCCCGCTTCGTAATGAAGCGGGCGGAGCTTTTTATATCAATTCGAAATTAAAATCTGAAATCCACATTAAAAACAGCTGTGCAATTTTTATCATACCCACCACATTTCGCCGGTGGATTCGGTAACAAGAACATCCTTAAGGAATGTAACAGCCTTGGAAAGTCCCTCGTTCTGGCTCATGAGTGAATCCTCGTGCTCAATGCTGATTGCGTAGTCATAGCCTACCATACGGAGATTTGAAATAATATCCTTCCAGTATGAATAATCATTGCCGTAGCCTACACTGCGGAATATCCATGAACGGTTGATTTCATCGGCATAGGGCTTGGTGTCAAGCACGCCGTTAACCGCCATGTTATATTTATCAAGCTTTGTATCCTTTGCGTGGAAATGGAAAATAGCATCTCCCATTTTGCGGATGCAGGCAACGGGGTCCATTCCCTGCCAGATAAGATGGCTCGGGTCAAAGTTTGCACCGATTTCGGGGCCTACCGCTTCACGGAGCTTAAGAAGTGACTCTGTGTTATAAACGCAGAAGCCGGGATGAAGCTCAAGAGCGATTTTGTTAACGCCGTGAGCCTTTGCAAATTCAACAAGGTTTTTCCAATAGGGGATAAGAACCTCGTTCCACTGCCAGTTGAGAATATCGGTGAAGTCATTCGGCCAGGGGCAAACAACCCAGTTGGGATATTTTGCGTTTTCACTGTCACCGGGGCATCCCGAGAATGTGTTTATCTGATGAAGTCCGAGCTTTTCGGCAAGCAGAATGGTGTTTCTGATTGTCTTATCGTAATCTGCGGCAATTTCCTTATTCGGATGAACGGGGTTTCCGTGGCAGGAAAGAGCGCTGATTTCCATATCGTATTTCTTGATTATTGCCTTGAATTCTTCAAGCTTTTTTTCGTCGGCAAGAAGCTCCTCAGGATTTGCGTGAGCATTTCCGGGATAACCGCCGCAGCCGATTTCAATCATCTCAATGCCGAGTGATTTGAAATATTTGAGAGATTCTTCAAGCGAAAGATTTGAAAGCAAAGTTGTGAATACACCGAGTTTCATGTTTTTTCTCCTTACTTTTCAATAGATTTAAGATATTTAAGACTTCTTGCGATATCTTCAAAGCCGGTGGGGACTGGATTATCGTTTTCAACGATTACCCATTCCAAACCGATTTTCTTTGCGGCTTTCATAACCTCGGGAATGTTGCAGTTACCCTCTCCGAGTGCCTTGGGATGGCCGTCAATGCCGTCCTTAACATGAAGATGAACAATGTTGTCCTTCTTCTCATTGATAAGCTCGGAATTCTTTGCGCCTGCGTGGAAGCTCCAGTATGTATCTATTTCGAGTGAGCAGTAGCTTCCGATAACATCAATCGGCAGAAGCTTGTTGCGAAGGGGCTTGAATTCTTCTGTATGATTGTGATAATAAACCTTCATGCCGTATTTTTCCATGGCATATTTCTGAGCATCGCCGAGAATTTTTCCCGTGCGCTTGCATTCAACCATAGTGCTGTGCGGAGCTCCGCCTACACCGATTGCCTTAACGCCGAGCTGATGCTGAAATTCTATCGTCTCCTCAAGATTTTCCTTTTTGAAGTTATCAAGACCGATATGACCGCCTACGCAAACGAGACCGAGTTCATCGAGCTTCTTTTTGATTTTCTTTGCATCGGTGTCGAAATATCCTGCGAATTCAACTCCGTCATAACCGATTTTCTTGATTTCCTCAAGTGCCTTAAGCAGAGTTTTGCTGTCTTTTATATGTTCTCTGACCGAATAAACCTGAACGGCATACTTCATAGCTGTTCCTCCTTGGTTGGTTTTTCTAAATTATAACAGTGTTTAGCTGTTATTTCAAGCTATTTGAGATATTTTTCCGCAATATCGGCGGCGCATCTGCATATTTCGGCGCAGGGGCGTGTTTTATAATATTCGCCCGTGCGATGTTCGGGCTCTGGTGAGGAAGCTCCGGAAGCAAGCCCCAGAAGCTCACGGCAGATTATCGAACCGTTTTTGTCCTTAAATTCTCCTCCCGCTTTCTGAATCAATGCATAAAGAGCCGTTTTTTCATCGTGATTTTTCGGGTCGGTTGAAGCATTCAGATAAGAAAGCACCATTGTCATACCGCTCACCGCACCGCAAACCTCTCTCATTCTGCCCATTCCGCCGCCGAAGCCGGCCGCAAGCTTAAGTGCGGTTTCACGGTCAAATCCCGTTTCATCGCAGAAAGCGCAGAATACCGCCTGAGCGCAGTTGCACCCGTTTTCAAACAGTTCCTTTGCAATATCACCTTTACTCATTTTAAAAAGTCCTTTCGTTTCCGCTGTTGAAAAGTGCGGCATAAAATCCGTTTTTATTCATCAGCTCATCATGTTTGCCCTGCTCGATTATTCTGCCGTCCTTCATAACAAGGATAACATCCGAATTTTTAACAGTTGAAAGTCTGTGCGCCACGATAAAGCTTGTTCTGCCCTGCATCAGCTGTCTGAATGCCTTTTGGATTTTTATTTCCGTTCTCGTATCAATTGAGGATGTTGCTTCATCGAGAATAAGAACGGGCGGCAGACAAAGCATAACACGGGCAATGCAGAGAAGCTGTTTCTTACCCTGAGAAAGTCCCGAAGCTTCATCGGAAACAACAGTATCATAGCCCTGCTGCAGACGCTTTATGAAGCTGTGAGCGTGGGATGCCTTTGCCGCTTCAATAATTTCGTCACGGGTTGCATCGGGCTTGCCCAAAGCGATATTTTCCGCAACCGTTCCCGTTTTAAGCCATGTATCCTGAAGCACCATTCCGTAATTTTCTCGCAGATTTTTACGGGTTATATCCCTGATGTCGATGCCGTCAACCGAGATTTTTCCGCTGTCCGCATCGTAAAACCGCATCAGCAAATTAACCACCGTTGTTTTTCCGCATCCCGTCGGGCCGACTATGGCAATGCGGTTGCCTTTTTCCGCATTGAGGTTAAAATTCTTTATCAGTTCTTTTGACTTATCATATGAAAATTCAACATTTTCAAGCCTGATATATCCGTCGGCTTCTTCAAGATTCACCGCATCCGGTTTGTCGGGAGTCTGCGGTTCTTCTTCAATCAGCTCAAAAAGTCTTTCTGCACAGGCAAGAGCATTCTGAAGCTCGGCTATAACGCCCGAAATTTCGTTGAACGGCTTTGTGTACTGGTTTGCATAGCTTAAGAAGCACGAAAGGCCGCCCACGGATATTGAACCGTTTACCGCCGCCAGCGCACCGGTCAGACCCACTCCGGCATAAACCATGCTGTTTACAAATCTTGTTGACGGGTTGGTTATGGATGAAAAGAATATTGCTTTCAGAGAATATTCGGCATATTTTCCGTTGATTTCGTCAAATTCTTCAATACATTTTTCTTCCCGTGAGAAAGCCGTTATCTCTTTTCTGCCCGTTATCATTTCCTCTGCGCAGGCGGTTTCTTTGCCCCTTGTTTCCGATTGAAGCTTGAACATACTGTAAGTTCTGCGTGCGATAAACCTTGCAGCAAAGAGCGAAAGCGGAGTGAGGATAACCACAACGAGAGTTATTTTCATATTCACCGAGAGCATAAATCCGAGCGTTCCGAGAATGGTGAGCGCTCCGGTAAAAAGCTGAGTAAAGCCAATCAGCAGACCGTCGGCAAACTGGTCGGCATCGGAGATTATCCGGCTGACCGTTTCGCCCGTCGGGTGACTGTCGATATAGCTCAGCGGCAAAATCTGAATTTTTTTCATCGCCGCATTGCGGACATCACGCACAACGCCGTAGGATATGCGGTTATTCAGAGTATTCATTATCCATTGGGCAAGGGCGGTGGCTGATGCGAAAATGCCGATTTTGGTAAGATAGGGTATAAGAGCTTTAAAATCAACCCTGCCCGTGCCGATGATGCAGTCAATCGCTTTTCCCGCAAGAACCGGGATATACAGCGAAAAAGCCACGCTCACTGCGGCGCAAAGCACCGAAGCAAAAAGATGAATTTTATATTTTCCGACATATCCGAAAACCTTTTTCAGCGTTTCACCGTCAGGCTTTTTATTCATTCCGCCACCTCCCCGTCAAACTGTGAAAGGTGTATTTCACGGTAAACCGCACTTGATTTCATCAGCTCCGGATGAGTGCCTGTCTGAGATATGCCGTCATCGAGAACGATTATTCTGTCGGCGTGCATAATTGACGATGTGCGCTGAGAAACGATGATTTTAACGCTGTCACGGCGGACATCGGCAATGGCTTTTCTCATTGCGGCATCGGTGGCGTAATCAAGAGCGCTGGAGCTGTCGTCAAAAATAATTATATCCGAATTTTTAAGCAGGGCTCTTGCAACGGTGAGCCTTTGGCGCTGACCGCCCGAAAAGTTTCTGCCGTTATGCTCAACGGGTGCATCAAGTCCGCCCTTTTCGAGAATGAAATCATAAGCCTGAGCGGTTTTCAGCGCTTCGTTTATTTCCTCGTCGGAAGCTTCGGGATTACCCCAAAGCATATTTTTTCTTACGGTACCCGAGAAAAGCATTGTTTTCTGCGGCACAACCGAAATATGTTTTCTGAGTTCCTCTTCTGAAAAATCCGAAACATCCGCACCTTTAAACAGAACCTTGCCGCTTGTTGCCTTAAAAAATGCCGGTATCAGGTTTATGAGCGTGGTTTTTCCGGCTCCCGTTGAGCCGATTATTCCGATTGTTTCACCTTTGTATGCTTTAAAAGAAACATTTTCAAGCGAGTTTTCGGATGAATCCGGATAGGTAAACGATACATTTTCGAATTCGATAACGGGTGCTTCTTCGCTGAGAGTGCCGAACGGCTTTTCTTCGGGAAGCTCAACCGAAAGCACATCCTTTATTCTTGAAGCGCAGGCGGCTGATTTGGTTATGGCGATAATCGTGCTTGCAAGCTTTATGAGCTCAACGAGAATTTGAGACATATAGTTATAGAGTGCCACAACCGAGCCCTGAGTTATGTTGCCGGAGCTTACACGCAGAGCACCGATATAAATCAGAACGGCAATACCGATATTGATTATTACGCAGGTGAGGGGATTGAGCAGAGCGGATATTCTGCCGGTGTATTCCTGAATATCCGTCAGAAGGTCATTGCGCTTTTCAAATTCCGCCGTCTGCGCTTCCTCTTTTCCGAAAGCACGGATAACTCTTACACCCGTCAGACTTTCACGGGCGGTGCAGAGAACCTTATCAAGTGCGGCTCTCACTTTTTTATTGAGCGGAATGCAGGTGAGCATTATTCCGAAAACTATAACCGAAAGCACGGGGATAACAACCGTAAATGTCAGAGCGGCTTTTGCATCCACCGTGAACGCCATTATCATTGAGCCGATAACGATGAACGGGGAACGCAGAACAAGTCTCAGAGCGAGGTTCAGACCGCTCTGAACGGTGTCGGCATCGGTTGTTATTCTTGCAATCAGCGTTGATGTGCCTGCTTTATCCAGACTGTCAAAAGAGAATTTTGTTATATGCTCAAAGAGAGCATGGCGAAGTCTTTTAACAAAATTCACGGATGCCGAGGCCGCAAAATACTGTGCGGTGATTGAAAATGCAAGTCCGACCGCACCGAGAAGAACGAGCACGCCGCACATATTTACGATATAGCTTTTATCGCCGTTTGCAATGCCCTTGTCGATTATTGAAGCCACAACAAGCGGAACAAACAGCTCAAGCAGAGCTTCGGACATCTTGAAAAGCGGTGCAAGCACGCATTGTACACGACTGCCCTTAATATATTCTGTTAGTTTTACTTTGTTTTTCAAAACAGAACTCCTTATTTATATTGGATAATATTATACAATAATATATCGGCTATTGTCAATGAAATGCAAATTTTGATTGACCGAAGCAACGGAATGTGATATAATTCAGCTATAAAAAACGATAGGAGATATATTATGAATTTCTTAACCTCTGTTTTATTCAAAGTAATAACGGGCTTTTTCAGCTTTGTTACCGCAATCACTTCGATTTTCAGTCCCATGAGCGGCAAGCTTCCCGAAGCTCCCGATGATTTTACGCCCGTACTGCGTTTTGCGGTATGCAGTGATGTTCATCTGAGCGGTGAAGAAGACCAGCCAAGCGCACTGAAATTTGCAACCTTCTTTGATGATACCTATGCTTATGCCGAGGGTACAAATTACAAAAAGGTTGATGCCTTTGTTGTTGCCGGAGATATGACCAACGGCGGCAGAGACCACGAATATCAGAGATTTCTGAAAATAAAGAATGACCATATCAAAGACGGAACGGAATTCATAACCGTTCTCGGCAATCATGAGTTTATCGAATACAGAGACACCGACTCCACCGTTGCCTATACAAAATATAAAGAGTATATGGGCAAGGATGTTGATACAAACAACAATATTAACGGTTATCACATTATCGGCGTATCCTATGCGGACGATGCAAAAACCTTTAACGGCAAGCAGGGCTGGCTTAAGGAACAGCTTGATGCCGCAAAGAAAGAGGATGCTTCAAAGCCCGTTTTCGTTATTCAGCATCCGCATCCGTTTGCAACAGTTTACGGAAGCGTTAACTGGAGCGACCTTACAACCAAAACCGTGCTTATGAATTACCCCAATGTTATTGATTTTTCGGGTCATTCACACTATGCCGCAAATGACCCCAGAGTTATCTGGCAGGGTGCTTTCACGGCAGTCGGAACCGGTTCTCTTTCCGCTTCGATAGTCAATGTGGGATATATTGAGGGTGACTGCGATGCTCCCGGCGAATCCGGAACATACTGGATTGTTGAAGCCGATGCAAACGGCAATGTACGCCTTAAGCTCTATGATGCAGTAAGCCATAAATTCTTTGAGAAGAACGATTATTATCTCCCCGGCGTTGCAAGCCGTTCATCACATTATTATAACTGGAATAACCTTAAGGCTCTTGACACAACTCCCGTATTCCCCGAGGGCGCAAAGGTTAATGCCCGTGCCGACAAAGAGGGCAACATGATACTTTCATTCCCGAATGCCGAAAGCTATTGGGGCACCGAAACCTATTATGTTGAGCTTAAGGGTGCGGAAAGCGCTTCGGATATAATCATTTCAAACTATGTCAGAGCAGATGACGACACCATGAATATCAACACATCCGATATGCTCTCCGACGGAAGAAAATTCCCCGCAGGTGAATACAGCTATTCAATCAAGCCCATGAGCCCCTACGGAAAAACGGGCAGGGCACTTGAAGGCACTTTTACATATAACGGAGAATTAAACTGATAATATAAAATACACATAATATGTCAAAGGGTTGATTTAATGTCGGATTTCAAATATAAAATATCGGTTGTGATACCCGTTTATAATTGCGGAGAATATCTTGAAGACTGTGTGGCAAGCCTTAAAAAGCAGACCATGAAGGCTTCGGACTTTCAGATTGTTTTTGTAAACGACGGTTCAAGCGACAACAGCGCCGAAATTTGCAGACGGCTTGCCGCCGATAATCCGAATATTGTTTATTTTGAAAAGGAAAACGGCGGTGTTTCCTCCGCAAGAAACAAGGGAATTGAGCTTTCCGACGGCAAATATATTCTCTATCTCGATGCCGATGACACGATAACGAAGGATACCCTTAAATCCGTTTACGGCTTCTTTGAAAAGCACTATGACGAAACCGACCTTGTGACATATAAAATCATTCCTTACCGTGACGGCGTTCCGGGCAAGCCGCATTACAGATATAAAATTCTCGATAAATCCGGCATATATGACCTGAATGACGAGAATTTCTGCCATATTGCGCAGTCCACGATGAATGTATGCGTAAAAAACAAAGGCAGAGAAAATATTCTCTTTGACACAAGTCTGACCATTCACGAGGACCAGAAATACTGCTTCTCGGTTCTGCGTGAAAAAATGACTATCGGCTATTGCGAGGGCCCCGAATATCACTATGTGCGTCATTCGGGCAGTGCAATGAGCAAAATCAAGGCTTATTATATATTTGAAGATACGATGAATATGTGGGAAAGCCTTTTCGGAGAATATGAAAACGCAGTTCCGAAGTATCTTCAGGCATTTTTCCTGCACGATATAGACTGGAAGGGCACATCCGATGTGCTTTTACCGTATCATTACTCTAAGGATGAGTATGACCGTGCGGTCGGCAGGATTTTAAAGCTCATTTCAAAGGTTGATGACAGCGTTATTCTCTCCCGTCCTGCAATGGATATTTATCATAAGCTTTATCTTCTGAAGCTCAAGGGAAGCCAAAGCGTATCATATGACCTTTCGGACGGCAGAATGAAGCTGATATTTAACGGCGAACCGTTTTATTCCGTTGAAAAGATTACAGCCGCCATAACTCATCTGAGGGTTGACGGAAATATTCTTAAAACAGATGCTTTCCTGAAATCGCCTTTATTCTCATTATGCGATAAGCCCGAGCTTTATCTTATCTGCGGAAAAGAACGCAGAAAGCTTGAATTAAAGCATTCCCAGCAGGAATATTATCATTCAAATATTAAGAATGCGGTTTTCTGGAGATTTGAGCTTGATTTGGATATATCCGAAGTGAAAAGCTTCCGGTTTGAAGCGGAGATTGACGGCATTCCGTTTGCGCTGAATTTCTATAATATGCCGCAGTCACCGCTGACGCAGAAAAAGAAATATAAAACCTTCCTCGGCGGAAAATTTTGGATAAGGCTTAAAAAAGGAATATTCACCGTAAAGCGTGAAAACAGCTTTTCGGGTCAGGTCAGAGCGCTTTGCACATTAATATATAATTTCTTCTTCTATTTTAATCTCAATCCCCGTGTGCTTTATAACAGACTTCTCGGCATATCGGCACGCCGAAGCACGGAACGGATATGGATTTATCTTGACCGCTACGGGATTTTCGACAATGCCTATGACCAGTTTAAGCACGATTTTCAAAAGAATGACGGCGTTAAGAGATACTATATAATCAACGAATGCGACCTTGATGCGGTGAAAGAAAAATTCACTCCCGAGGAGCAGAAATATCTGGCAGTATTTCATTCCGACCTGCATAAAAAGCTTTATTTCTCATGCGAAAAGCTTATAACGGGCTTCTCCAATCTTTCGAATGTATGCCCTTTCGGAGCGGCGGCAATGCGCTGGTATGCCGACCTTACCCGTTTTGAAATGATTTATCTTCAGCACGGTATTCTTCATGCCACACTTATGAAGATGTATTCGAGAGAATTCTGCGTGGTTGACAGAGTTACGGTTTCAAGCGAATTTGAGGTTAAGAATTTCACGGAGAATTACGGCTACACCGAAAACAGACTCATAAAATCATGTATGCCCCGTTATGATAAAATGGAGATAAGCGGCGAAAAGAAAAACCGTATTCTGTTTTCACCCTCATGGCGCAGTAATCTTATAGGTGCCCTTATCAATAATGAAAGAACACCTCTGCCCGAGGTGTTTAAGGAATCGGATTTCTTTAAGCAGGTTTCGGAATTCCTGAATTCGGAAAAGCTTCACGATATGCTTGAAAAGAACGATTTATATCTTGATTTTCAAAATCACCCGATATTCAAATGCTACAACGATTTATTTGAAATAAAGAATGACCGTGTTTCAACGGAAAATTCAGGCACGGCTCAGGATGAATACAGACTGATGATAACCGACTATTCTTCAATCGTTTTCGATTCGGTTTATCTCAATTGTCCCGTTATTTATTTTGTTCCGGATTACGATTTGTTCCTTGCCGGAGTTTCACATAATTACAGAAAGCTTGACCTGCCGCTTGAGGAGGGCTTCGGACCCTTTGCGCAAAGTGCGGATGAGCTTCTGAAATTCTTTGAGGATTATATAAATAACGGCTTTGCTCCTCAGGAGCCTTATGCTTCACGAATGAAGAATTTCTTCCTCTACCGTGATGATAACTGCTGTGAGAGACTTTATGAAGCAATAAAATAGGTTCTTCACGGAATTTTATGCAACTAAAGCTTTTGCTTCCTCATCTTAATATGATTATCACTGCAAGCCAAACTTTTGTACTGTCCTGTAGGGCGGGGTGACCACACCCCCCCGCATGAATCCCACGGA
>JAZQON010000023.1:0-2366 GCA_045627825.1 Acutalibacteraceae bacterium | reverse complement strand
CCCGGAGCAGAAGAAATTGTTATGTCTTTTTTTATTCCGTCAAAGGATAACGGAGCATCAAAACGGTACGTGCCGCCCTTAAGATAAATGAAGCTTCCGTTTTCTGCATTCTCAACAGCTTTTATCAGCTCGTCGGCAGAGGAAACAGTTACCGAAACTGCAGCCGAACCGACGATGCAGACGCTGCTTGTAACCATGATTAAACAAAGAATAAGCGCAAATGCTTTTTTGAATTTTCGAAACGAACCTTTCATTATAAACCTCCACTAATTAATATGAATAACCGTCAGTTTATCAACCTTTTCGATTTTTTAAAAATTGTAACATTTATAACAATCCCTGTCAACCGAAGCAAGAGAATCAAGTATGTTCAAATAGTCCGAATCTGGTGAAATCAACGGATTATTGTTTGTCTTTTCATTATTATCATCCCATTCGACAATCTTCCTGACTGCGGATAATTATAAATCAGCGATTGGAATATTTTTTCGAGGCAATCGGATATTTGTCCTGCGTTATCGCCAGATATATTATCTGAAATTGTATGAATTTCAAAACTGTTTTCCTCAAAATCAACAAAAAGGAATACGGCAGATTCGGAAATTGAAAGATTGGAGACGGAAATATCAGACCTTGAGCGTTCAATCGGTGTTGAAAGAGTTGATTACGGCAAGCGTCTTGAAGATTTGAAAAATGCTTTGGAATCATATATGGATTTTTCAAAAGCGACAATCTCAGAAAATATTATCGCCGGTCTTACCGATAAAATCGTTGTTGACCACAACAGATTTGACTGGTATCTTTATCCTTCAAGTAAAGATGATGTGTTCATTGGCCCGTTATCACCTGAAGAAGAATTCAAAAAGAGTATTCAGGATGAGCTTGACGGAAAAAGAGCTTTTATGAAAGTTGCGGAATTTACGATAACGCAGGAAGAAGCAAAGAAGTATCTGTATTCCATTTCAACGCATAAGCGTGTGTATAATTGGATTGATCCGATAGTCAGTATCTGGATATGACAAAACTCCCGGCCACTTTTTACGGTGGTCGGGAGCATTTTCTGTTTATATCGCTTTGCCTAAGCTATTTAATTATTACGAGCATAGCGAGTAATAAGGTTCTGAACACTTGTATTCAGGTTCTTATTTGCTAGCTTCGGAAATAGCTGCCTGAGCGGCTGCAAGGCGTGCAATGGGAACACGGAACGGTGAGCAGGAAACATAGTCAAGGCCAATCTTATGGCAGAACTCTACGGAAGTGGGGTCACCGCCGTGCTCGCCGCAGATACCGCAATGGAGTGCGGGATTAACGGGCTTACCGAGCTTAAGAGTCATATCCATGAGCTTGCCAACGCCGTTCTGGTCAAGTCTTGCAAACGGGTCGCTCTCGAAAATCTTGGTATCATAGTATGCACCGAGGAACTTACCTGCATCGTCACGGCTGAAGCCGAAGGTCATCTGGGTAAGGTCATTTGTGCCGAAGCAGAAGAAGTCAGCTTCCGCAGCGATTTCGTCAGCTGTAAGAGCGGCTCTCGGAATCTCAATCATTGTGCCTACTTCATATTCAAGGTTTGCACCTGCTGCTGCGATTTCGGCATCAGCGGTCTCAACAACTATCTTCTTAACGAACTTGAATTCCTTAACTTCGCCAACAAGCGGAATCATGATTTCGGGCTTGGTGTTCCAATCGGGATGAGCCTTCTGAACATTGATAGCCGCACGGATAACAGCCTTTGTCTGCATCTTTGCGATTTCGGGATAGGTAACGGTAAGACGGCATCCTCTGTGACCCATCATGGGGTTGAACTCATGAAGTGAGGAGATGATAGCCTTAATATCTTCAACGCTCTTGCCCTGAGCATCAGCAAGTGCCTTGATGTCAGCTTCTTCGGTGGGAACGAACTCATGAAGAGGAGGATCAAGGAATCTGATGGTAACGGGGCAGCCTTCAAGTGCTTCATAGAGCTTTTCAAAGTCACCCTGCTGATAGGGAAGAATCTTATCAAGAGCGGCTTCTCTTTCTTCAACAGTGTCGGCGCAAATCATTTCACGGAATGCGGCGATTCTGTCAGCTTCAAAGAACATATGCTCAGTACGGCAAAGGCCGATGCCTTCTGCGCCGAGCTCACGGGCTTTCTTAGCATCTCTGGGAGTATCGGCATTGGTGCGAACCTTAAGCTTTCTGTACTTATCTGCCCAAGCCATGATTCTGCCGAATTCGCCTGCTATTGTAGCGTCAACAGTGGGGATAATTCCCTTATAAATATTACCGGTTGTACCGTCGATTGAGATATAGTCACCCTCAACGAAGGTTTCACCTGCAAGAACGAACTTCTTGTTTTCTTCGTCCATGTTGATTTCGGAGCA
>JAZQON010000022.1:0-28511 GCA_045627825.1 Acutalibacteraceae bacterium | reverse complement strand
AGATTGCAACCTTATAGCCCTTGGCAACAAGGCGTGCAATATAGGAATCTGCACTGTGGAACGGAACACCGCACATCGGCGCTTTTTCTTTCTGACCGCAGTCCCTGCCCGTGAGCACAAGCTCAAGTTCTTCCGAAGCAAGCTTTGCATCGTCAAAAAACATCTCGTAAAAATCGCCGAGGCGGAACATGAGTATTGTGTCGGGATACTGCTCCTTAACCTGAAAATATTGCTTCATCATCGGGGTAAGCTCTGCCATTTTATAATCAATCCTTACCTTTCAAAAACTTCCGTTTTAACCGAGTGATGATAAAACGAACCCATTTTCGGATTATTATCACTCGGTTAGCCACGAGACACTCAAGCCAAATATGGTTTTGGCGGCATATTGGGTTCGGGTATCTCGTGAAAATTTTTAACCGAATGTCAGTGGCATCCGCCGCAGCTTGAGCATTCGCCGCCGCAGGTATGCTCATGCTCTTCGGGGGGCTCGCAGGTTGCGGGGTCTTCGCCCTGAAGGCAAAGTGCGAAAATGGCGTTTACCTTTTTCATAAGCTCATCTATTTCGGCTCTTGCCGCTTCATAAGCCTGCATATTGGGATTAGCCATTATCTGAGTATAGATTTCGCCGTATTCTTTGTCGAGTGCTTCAAGAGTTTCCTCTTTTTTGTCTTCCTTTGAAGCTTCGTGCTGGAATGACATCTGAAGAAACTGCATTCTTGCGATAAGGTCATTGAGAGCCTTGTCGGCTTCGCACTCTTTCTGAGCGGCATTGAGCTTTACATAGCGTTCATCCTGCTGAAGAACGGCTCCGAGTTCTCTTGCTTTTGCGATTACATCCATTGTTGTTTTCTCCTAACATTGTGTTTTTTATTTAATCCGCAAGCTTACCACGCAAAATCCATGTTAAGGATTCCGTAACGGTAACATTCCGGAAACTGCCGATTACCGAAGCATCGGCAGGAAATTCAATAATAATGTTGCCCGAGGTTCTGCCCTCGATAAGCCCGTTTTTGCTTATGCTTTCGCATAAAACCCTGTAAGTTTTGCCCACCGTTGAAGCGGTTCTTTCTGCGGCAACCTCTTCCTGAACGGCAATAAGCTCACGAAGCCATTTTCCCTTTTCTTCCTTTGGAACAGGGTCGGGCATCCTTGCCGCTCTCGTACCCTCTCTGGGTGAATAAATAAAGGTGTACATCGAGGTGAATTCTGCTTCTTTCACAAGCGAAACCGTTTCGAGAAATTCATCGTAGGTTTCCCCGGGAAAACCGACTATAACATCGCTCGTTACCGATAAATCGGGCATAACCTTATAGGCATATTCCAAAAGTCCGAGATATTTTTCACGGGTATATTTTCTGTTCATCTCGGCAAGCACTCTGTTTGAACCGCTTTGGAACGGCAGATGCAGATGCTTTGCAACCTTTTCACACTCAGCCATTGTGTCAAGCAGTTCGGGAGTGCAGTCCTTGGGATGCGAAGTCATAAAACGGATTATGAAATCGCCGTCAAGGCTGTTGAGTTTTCTCAGAAGAGATGCGAAATTACAGCCGTAATCGGGATATTTACCGTAGGAATTTACATTCTGACCGAGCAGAGTGATTTCCTTATACCCCTGCCCGATAAGCTCCTTTGCTTCGGCGATTATCGCTTCGGGGTTACGGCTTCTTTCTCTGCCCCTTACATACGGCACTATGCAGTAACTGCAAAAATTGTTGCATCCGTACATTATCGGAAGCCATGCCTTGAATGTGCTGTCACGGTGAACGGGAAGCTCCTCGGAAATAACGCCGTCATTTTCGGGAAGCTCATAAACCTTTTTGCCGGTTGAAAAGCTTCTGTAAAGAAATTCTGGCAGACGGTGGATAACATGAGTTCCGAAAACTATATCAACAAAAGGATAGCTTGTCCGCATTTTCTTTGCGATATGCTCCTGCTGCATCATACAGCCGCAGAGAATAATGCGCATATCTCTGTTTTCATATTTCATCTTTTTGAGTGCGCCGACATTTCCGAAAACTCTGTCCTCGGCGTGCTCTCTGACGGCGCAGGTGTTATAAAGCACCAAATCCGCTCCGTCAAGCTCCTCAATGAGCTCATAGCCCATCTGTTCGAGCATACCCTTAAGCCTTTCGCCGTCGGAAACATTTCCCTGACAGCCGTAGGTGTGAACAAACGCTTTCGGTGCTCTGCCGAATTTCGCTTCAACAAGACTTCTGACAAGCTGAGTATATTCTCTCTGCTTTGCGGTTTCGGCGGCATCAACGGCAATTTTATTTATATCAGAGATAACAGACAAGATTTATTCCCCCGTGTGAACACATTTATATTATTATATAATAAAAAACCGCATTATTCAAGAGAAATTTGAATAATGCGGTAATTTTTTTATTGCTCTTCCGAAATCATTTTTTCAAGGCGTTCAAGGTTTTCTTTTCTGCGTTTATCCTCCTGAGCGCCACTGCAAAGATATCTTCCGTTTCCCGTATCAAAAAGAACGCTTCCCTCGTGCGGTTCACCGTCTATAAGCTCCAGCTTCACCGCAAAGGTTTCGCCCATATCACCCACGCATACGGCAAGCTTTCCCTCAATTCTGTCAACGCTGTAAAACATCAGAACACCTCGTTTTCATTAATGATGGTTTTTATATTTTTTCCGTCAGATATAAGCACGATATTTCCGCTCAAATCCGTTCTGTAAACCCGTTTCGTATAAACTGATAATCTTTGAAGCAGAGCGGCATGAGGATGACCGTAATCGTTGTCTTTTCCGCAGGATATCACACAGATTTCAGGTGCGATTTTCGCAAGAAACGATTCGCTTGACGATGTATCGGAGCCGTGATGCGCAACCTTAAGCACATCGCAGTCAATATCCGCACCGGATGCGATTATTTCCGTTTCTTCGCTTTCTGCGGCATCACCCGTGAAAAGAAAAGTGTTTTCGCCGTAGGTAAGCCTGATAACAATTGACATATCGTTAAGGTTATCGTGTTTCTGCGAAACGGGAGCGATAATTTCGAATTCGGCTTCTCCGAGAGAATATTTATCCCCGGCTTTTGCGTAAAGCGTTTTATCGGCACACCGTGAAACGGCATCGAGAAAGGCTGAAAATGTTGAGGTTGTGGGTACAAGGGCATCGGGCAAATGCGGCATTATCGCAGTTTCCGCTCCGAATTCTTCAAGCACATCCGCAAGAGAACCGATATGGTCGGTATGCGGATGAGTTGCAACAACATAATCAAGCTTTTTCGTTCCGCTTGAACGGATAATATTATTTATCCTTTGCCCGTTTCCCTTTTCGCCCGAATCAATAAGCAGAGTTTTCCCTCCGCATTCGGCATAAACCGAATCGCCCTGACCGACATCAATAAATGTGATTTTCAGTCCGTTCGGTGTTTCATCCGGAACGGAGCCCATAACGGTTTCCATTCCGCCGAAGGGATTTCCCCATAATCCGAGCTTATTTCCTGCCCATAACACCGCCGAAACAGCTATAAGCAGTATGAGTATAATCAGCTTTTTATTTACGCTTTTCTTTGTATCTTCGTTCATTGTTCCTGTTATTTCCGCCCTGCTTTCCCGAAGACTTAACAAGACATTTTTCGGAATATCCTATAAGGTCGGCTCTGCCCGCTTTTTTGAGTGCTTCGCACACAAGTTCTCTGTTTGCAGGCATAAAATACTGAAGCAACGCCCTTTGAAGCGCCTTTTCGTGAGGGTCTTTGGCAACATAAACCTCTTTGAGCGTATAAGGGTCAAGCCCCGTATAAAACATACAGGTTGACACTGTTCCCGGGGTGGGATAAAAATCCTGCCCCTGCTCCGGTCTGATGTTATTCTTTTTCAGAAACTGAGCAAGCTCAACGGCTTCCCTGAGCGTACTTCCCGGATGGGATGACATAAGATAAGGCACAAGATACTGTTCCTTGCTTTCGCTCCTGCTTATCTCAAAATATTTCTTTGAAAACTTAATATATGCTTCAATGTGCGGCTTTCCCATTTTATCAAGCACCGCCGCAGAGCAATGCTCCGGCGCAACCTTAAGCTGACCGCTCACATGATGAGCCACAAGTTCCCGGAAAAAGCTGTCATCCTTGTCCTCAAGCAGATAATCATATCTTATTCCCGAGCGGACAAACACCTTTTTCACCCTCGGCAGAGAACGCACGCTTCTTAAAATATCGAGATACTCTTCGTGGTTCGCAACAAGATTTTTGCACGGCTCGGGCGCAAGACATTTTCTGCCCTTGCAAAGTCCTCTTTCTTCCTGACCGTCACACGAGGGTCTGCGGAAATTCGCCGTAGGGCCTCCTATATCGTGAATATATCCTTTAAAATCCGGCAAAGTCGTAAGAAGCTTTGCTTCTTTGATTATTGATTCTTTGCTGCGGGTGGTTATGTATCTTCCCTGATGAAATGCAAGTGAACAGAAGTTGCACGCACCGAAACAGCCACGGTTATGCGTTATCGAAAAACGCACCTCGCTTATCCCGGGAACACCGCCGTCTTTTTCATACATCGGGTGATATGTTCTCATATATCCGAGTGCATAAACAGCATCAAGCTCATCACGAGATAACGGCGTGGCAGGCTGATTCTGAACCAGCATACGGTTTCCGTGGCGCTGTTTTATAACCTTTCCTCTGAAAAAATCCTGCTCATCCTGCTGAATACGGCAGGAAACGGCATATTCTTTTTTGGAATTGACAACATTTTCAAATGACGGGCATTCCGTTCCTGCATACGGAGTTTCATGCACATCAACGCTGTAACAGGTTCCCCTGACATCGTGCATGAGCGAAATATCCTCGCCGTTATTGAGTCTCTGAGCAATTTCAAGCATGGAGCGTTCACCCATACCGAATGAAAGCAAATCCGCCTGGGAATCGAAAAGTATTGAACGGCGCACCTTATTATCCCAGTAATCATAGTGCGCAAACCGTCTGAGTGAAGCTTCCAGACCGCCTATGACTATGGGAATATTTCCGTATGCTTCTCTTATCTTATTGCAGTAAACTATCACGGCACGGTCGGGTCTCAAGCCCGTTTTGCCGCCCGGACTGTAAGCATCCGAATTGCGCCTTTTCTTTGCAACAGTATAATGTGCAACCATTGAATCTATGTTTCCGCTGCTGACAAGGAAGCCCAGACGGGGTTTTCCGAAGCGCATGAAATCATCGGTACTGCGCCAATCGGGCTGAGCAAGAAACGCAATCTTAAAGCCTGCATTTTCAAGCACCCTCGTTATCAGAGCCGCACCGAAGCTCGGATGGTCAACATAAGCATCTCCGCTTACATAAACAAAGTCCGCCTGTTCCCATCCTCTTTGGTGCATTTCTTCACTTGTAACGGGTAAAAATCCGTTCATAGCTTACCTCTTAAAAATCGAAATCCTCAATTTCCGTTTCTTCTTCATCATCGGCAAAAATATCATCTATATCGGGAGCACCGTTTCCGGCGCCGTCTGCAAGCGCCTGCATTTCATACCACTGCTGTTTTGAAACGAGAACCTCTCTCGGCTTTGCTCCCTGCGACGGGCCGATTATGCCCTTTTCTTCAAGCTGGTCAATAACTCTCGATGCTCTCGCATATCCGAGCTTTAATTTCTTCTGAAGCATCGTTGTTGAAGCCGCACCTGCCGAAATAACAACCTCTGCGGCATCGTTGAGAACGGGGTCCCAGTCTCCGTCATCCCCGTCATCATCCGCTTTTTTGCCTGCGTTTTCGCTTGCGGCGGCTTTTTCTTCGATTTCCTTCATCGTTTCTTCGTTATATGTTGACTGCATCTGGCTCTTGATATGGCCGACTACCTTTTCAACCTCTTCATCGGATATAAAGCATCCCTGAATTCTCGTGGGCTTTGATACGCCTACCGGTGCAAAGAGCATATCGCCGTTACCGAGAAGCTTTTCGGCGCCGCTTGTGTCAAGAATGGTTCTTGAGTCTACCTGCGACGAAACGAAAAGAGCAATTCGGCTCGGAATATTGGCTTTGATAAGACCGGTAATAACATCAACGGACGGTCTCTGCGTTGCGATAACAAGATGTATTCCTGCGGCTCTTGCTTTCTGAGCAAGGCGGCATATGGAGTCCTCAACCTCTTTGGGAGAAGTCATCATAAGGTCTGCAAGCTCATCAATAAATATAACGATTTGGTGCATTGATGCAATATCCTCACGGGATGCGGCAAGCTTATTATATCCTTTGATATCCCTCACGCCATATTCTGCAAAGAGCTGATAACGGCGTTCCATTTCGCCCACCGCCCAGCTGAGCGCACCTGCCGCCTTTCTCGGTTGAGCAACAACGGGGACCTCAAGGTGAGCTATGCCGTTATAAACGGTAAATTCAACCGCCTTGGGGTCAATCATCAGAAGCTTGACTTCCTCGGGCGTTGCGTTATAAAGCAGGCTGATTATCATTGAATTAAGACAGACCGATTTACCCGAACCGGTTGTACCGGCAACAAGCAAATGCGGCATTTTTGCAAGGTCTGCGCAGATAATATTACCCGTTATATCCTTACCGAGAGCAACATTCAGCTTGCTTTTGGCCGTTTTAAACTGCTCGGTATCAATTATTTCACGCATTGAAACCATTGACTTTGCACTGTTGGGAACCTCTATTCCGATTGCGGCTTTTCCGGGTATCGGAGCTTCTATTCTGATGCTCTTTGCGGCAAGGCGCAGAGCAATATCATCCGAAAGGCTCGTTATCTTGCTTATTCTCACTCCCTCTTCGGGCACAAGCTCATAACGGGTAACCGACGGACCTCTGCTGATATTGGTTATCTGAGCGTTTATTTTAAAGCTTTCAAGGGTGGTAATCAGCTTTCTTTTGCTCATTTCGATTTCGGTATCGTAATTATTATCCTCGCTCTTTTCGGGCTTGCTTAAGCACTCAATTGACGGAAAAATATACGACTGACCGTTTCCCTGAACCGGCTCTTCGGGCTCACCGTCGGGAACCTCAGGTTCTTTTCTGCGTTTTCTCGGTTTGGAAATTTTTTCCGTCTGTTCGGAAGCTTCCTCCTGCGGAGCATCGGGAAGCGTTGTTATCGGAATATCGGGAATTTCAATATCCTTAACCGCTTCAAATGTAGTTTCGTCCGTTATAAATTTTTCGCCGAAATCATCAGCCGCAACGGTCGGAAGCTGTGGGGGCTTAAACTGCTTTTTATCGGTTTTTTCTTTCTCTTTTTCTTCTTTTTCCTGCTCACGGCGCTCGTTATTCTTCTCTATTCTTTCGCTGGTAAAATCGCTGACCTTGCGCACGGGCTTTTTTATTGCGGCAAAAAGCGCTCTGAGAGTTGTGCCCGTAAACAGCATAAGCACAACAAATATGAGAATTATAAATGTTATTGCCGCACCTGCCTTGCCGAAATATTTTCCCACAAAGCCGCCGAAAATCGCTCCGATAATGCCGCCGGATGCAAGCGATGAACCGCCCTTATCCCACGCATCGGCAATCTGACTGCCTACGGAAATCGAGAAATAATCGGCACTGTTTGAAAAAATATGTATCACACTGCTCAGAAGTACGGTAAGCAGTCCCGTGCTGAGCAGGTTTTCGGACAGTCCCCCTGCGGATTTCTCTCTTGCAAGAATAAATGCGGTAAAGAAAAGTATCATCGGAATGATAAATGCGCAGAAGCCGAACAGACCGAACATGGAGTTATGAAGCCACTGCCATGCGCTCTCCCCTTCGATTATATCAATAAAGAAAAGAAATGCACCGACGGCGGCAAGAATAACCGCATATTTCTGGCATCTTACCGAATAAGCTTCCGCCGAAACGGACTTTGATTTCGCTTTTTCGGGCGCAGTTTTTCCCCTTGCTTTGGTTTGTGTATTTGATTTTTTGCCGGTGGTGTTTGCCACTTTATTTCACCCTTTCGGAGTTTTGCAACCACTGATTAAATCAGAGTGTTAAATTCAGCGGTTACTTTTATTTTCCGTCATTTCGTAAAGGCAGTTGAGCGCATCGGAAAGGCTTCCGAGAGAATCTATTATCCCCTCTTTTACAGCCGTTTCACCGCTGAGCACCGTTCCCACATCCATAACAAGCTCGCCCGTGGCAAGCATCATTTCACGGAAACGGTCTGCCGAAATATGCGAATTTGCGGTAACAAAATTAACTATTCTTTCCTGCGTCTGTTCAAAATACGAAAGAGTCTGGGGAACACCGAGCACAAGTCCGTTCATTCTCACGGGATGAATGGTCATCGTTGCGGACGGCGTTATAAATGAACGGTCTGCCGAAACGGCAAGAGGAACACCGATTGAATGACCGCCGCCGAGAACCAGCGAAACGGTAGGAGTTTTCATTCCCGAAATCAGCTCTGCTATGGCAAGTCCGGCTTCGATATCGCCGCCGACGGTGTTCAAAATCAGTATCAGCCCGTCTATTTCCTCGCTTTCCTCAATCGCAACAAGCTGAGGTATAACATGTTCGTATTTTGTTGTTTTATTTTGCGCAGGAAGAATATAATGTCCCTCTATCTGCCCGATAATCGTTAAACAGTGAATAAGCTTATCGCCCTTTTGAACGGTTATTGAGCCCGAGCCGAATATTCCGGATTGGCAGGAATTTTCCCTCTCATCAATCTCACCGCCGCTGTTTAAATCGGGAGCCTGCCACGGAAGCGACGGCAGAAAAAAATTACCTGATTTACTGCTTTTGCTTTTCACAAAAACCATTCCTTTCAATATTGAAAAATGCAATACGGGAATAGTATTCCGCAAAAAAGCAACAATAACCACAATAAATAATAATGTATTATAACACTATCTGCATATTATTTCAAGGTTCAAACGCAATATTTTGTGTTTTTTATTATTTTTTAGTTAAGAAATTGACTTTACACATTCAAAGGGTTTATAATCCTTTTCGGGAGTGAAAAATATGACGAATGAAATCGAAAAGCTTCAAAAAATGATTGATGAAAGCAGACGGATTGTGTTTTTCGGCGGTGCCGGCGTTTCAACCGAAAGCGGTATTCCCGATTTCAGGTCGGCAGACGGATTATATATGATGGATTATATTTATCCGCCCGAGACCGTAATCAGTCACAGCTTTTTTATGCAGCACCCAAAAGAGTTTTATGAATTTTATTCAAAACATCTCTATGCGCCGGATGCCAAACCGAATGCGGCTCATTATAAGCTTGCCGAGCTTGAAAAATCGGGTAAGCTCTCGGCGGTTATAACTCAGAATATTGACGGCCTGCACACGGCGGCAGGAAGCAAAAAGGTTTATGAGCTTCACGGCTCAACACTCCGCAATTACTGCATGAAATGCGGAAAATTTTACGATGTGGAATATGTTTGCAATTCAAAAGACATTCCCCTCTGCTCCTGCGGCGGAATAATCAAACCCGATGTTGTACTTTATGAAGAACAGCTCAATGACGAAACCGTTGAGGGTGCGGTAAGAGCAATTGAAAGCGCCGATATGCTGATAGTTGCCGGAACCTCACTCACCGTTTACCCTGCGGCAGGATTTATAAGATATTTCAGAGGAAACAACATTGTTCTGATTAACCGTGATGCAACGGCGATGGATGAGCGCTTCGGATTTATAATACACGGAAAAGTGGGAGAAATTCTCAGTCAAATTAAGTAAAATCTATTGTTTTAAATAAACAGTTGTGATATAATGATATTTGGTCAAAAATTAAGCGATGTTCAATATCGCACAAAATACGGAGGTTTTATCAATGAACTATGATGTTGCCGTTATCGGCGCAGGCGTTATCGGTTCTCTTATCGCCCGTGAGCTCAGCCGATACAACATTAAAATCGCTCTCGTTGAAAAATGCAGCGATATGGCCATGGGCACCTCAAAGGCAAACAGCGCCATTGTTCATGCCGGATTTGATGCAAAGCCCGGCACACTCAAAGCAAAGCTGAATGTTGAGGGAACGGCTCTTATGCCGAAGCTCTGCGAAACTCTCAGCGTTCCGTTCAAGCCCGTAGGCTCGCTGGTTGTTGCCTTTTCCGATGAAGAAATGGACACGGTTAAGGAGCTTCTTGAAAGAGGAGTTAAAAACGGAGTTCCCGGACTTGAAATATACAGCCGTGAAAAGCTCCGTGAGGAAGAACCTCAGATAAGCGACGAAGCAAAAGGCGCTCTCTGGGCTCCCTCGGCAGGCATAGTATGCCCCTATGAGCTCACCATTGCCGCCGCCGAAAGTGCGGTTATCAACGGTGCCGAATTCATCCGCAATTTCGAAGTAAAGAAAATTGACTTTGACGGTGCGGAATTTACCGTTTCAAACGGAGAAAAAGAATTCAAGGCAAAATATGTAATCAACGCCGCAGGTGTTTTCTGCGATGAAATCGCCGCTCTTATCGGCGATAATTCAATTCATACCGTTCCGAGAAAGGGCGAATATATGCTCTGCGACAAGTCAATCGGCGGTCTTGCAAAGCACACGATATTCCAGTGCCCCTCCAAGATGGGTAAGGGAATACTTGTTACTCCCACGGTTGACGGCAACCTGCTTTTAGGTCCGAGTGCGCTTGACATTGAAGATAAAACCGATGTTTCAACCTCTGCCGATACTCTTGCGGATATTCTTGAAATTGCAAAGAAATCCGTCCCCTGCCTTAACACAAGAGAGGTTATAACCTCATTTGCAGGTCTGAGAGCGCATTGCGACAAGGATGATTTCATCATTGAGCCGAGCGAAAAGAACGCTCAGTTCATAAATGTTGCCGGAATTGAATCCCCCGGTCTTTCATCCGCTCCTGCCATTGCGGTTTATGTTAAGGATATGCTTCTTAAGGTTCTCGGTGCAGAAGAAAAAGCCGATTTCAAGCCCGAGAGAAAAGCTCCCGTGCGTTTCAGGCACATGAGCAATGAGGAACGCAAGGCACTCATTGAAAAGAATCCTGCTTACGGCAGAATCATCTGCCGCTGTGAAACCATCACCGAGGGTGAAATTCTCGATGCCATCCACGCTCCGGCAGGTGCAAGAGATGTTGACGGCGTTAAGAGAAGAACGAGAGCCGGAATGGGTCGCTGTCAGGGCGGCTTCTGCGGCTCAAAGGTTGTTGAAATTCTCGCAAGAGAGCTCGGCGTTGAGCTTAACGAAATAACCAAATGCGGCGGCAATTCCAAAATTCTTTACGAAAGAACAAAGTGAGGCGGGAAATATGCTTAATTATGATATAGTTGTAATCGGCGGCGGCCCTGCCGGAATGGCGGCCGCTCTCAAAGCAAGAGAATGCGGAGTTGAAAGCATACTCATTCTCGAAAGAGCCGAAACCCTCGGCGGTATTCTCGAACAGTGCATACATACCGGCTTCGGTCTGCACTATTTCGGAGAAGAGCTTTCGGGTCCCGAATATGCCGACAGATTCATTCAGCTTGTTAACGAAAAGAAAATCGAATATAAAGTTGACACAATGGCGCTTCAGATAACTGATAACAATGTTGTTTATGCCGTAAACAAGGAAGACGGTCTGCTTGAAATTCAGGCAAAGGCGGTTATTCTCGCAATGGGATGCCGTGAAAGGCCCAGAGGAGCGCTCAACATTGCAGGCACAAGAGCTTCGGGCGTTATGAGCGCCGGAACCGCTCAAAAATATGTTAACATTGACGGCTATATGCCCGGCAAAAAGGTTGTTATTCTCGGCTCGGGCGATATCGGTCTCATTATGGCACGCCGTATGACCCTTGAGGGTGCAGAGGTTAAGGTCGTTTGTGAGCTTATGCCCTATTCAAGCGGACTTACCAGAAATATTGTTCAGTGCCTTGACGATTTCGGAATTCCTCTCAGACTAAGCTGTACCGTTGTTGAAATTCACGGCAAGGACAGAGTTGAGGGCGTTACCATTGCCAATGTTGACGAGCATCTCAAGCCGATTAAGGGCACGGAGCAGTATATCGAATGCGATACCCTGCTTCTCTCGGTTGGACTTATTCCCGAAAACGAGCTTACGAGAGAGGTCGGCATAGAGCTTGACCCCGTTACAAAGGGTGCGGTTGTTGACGAATTCAGAGAGACTTCTCATAAGGGCGTTTTCGCCTGCGGAAATGTTCTCCATGTTCACGACCTTGTTGACTATGTTACTCTCGAAAGCCAGACTGCCGGTGAGGGTGCGGCAAAATATGTTCTCGGTCAGAAAGCAGATGCCGAATATATCGCCACAAAGGGCGTAAACGGTGTTCGCTATATTGTTCCGCAGAAAGTAAATATCAAAAACGATGATGATGTTAAGCTCTATTTCAGAGTGGGTTCAACATATAAGAACGCAAAAATCGTTGTTAAATATAACGGTGAAGAAATACTCAGCCGCAAGAGACCGAGACTTGCACCCGGTGAAATGGAAAATGTTGTTATCAAGAACGATATGCTCAAGGGCTTTTCAGCCGGCGGCGTAATCGAAATATCGGTGGAGGCGTAATTATGCAGAAAAATATTATTTGTGTATCATGTCCCATGGGCTGCGGAATTACCGTTGAACTCAACGACAGCGGAGAAGTTGTTTCCGTTACGGGCAACACCTGCAAAAGAGGAGACGCTTATGCAAGAACGGAATGCACCCATCCCGTAAGAAGTCTTGCAACCACCGTTAAGGTTGACGGCGGAATACATAATGTTGTTCCCTGCAAATCCGCAGGTGCGCTCCCGAAAGAAAAAATCTTCGACTGCATGAAAGAAATAAACAATGCAGAAGCGAAAGCTCCCGTTTCAATCGGTGATGTGCTGATTGAAAACATTCTCGGCACCGGCATCAATATTGTTGCAACAAACAATTGCCCTGCAAAATAAGGTGTTCTTATGGGAGAAATTTTTGAAATAATAATGGTTGTCCTTTTCGGAGCATCATGGCCGGCAAATGTAATCAAATCATATAAATCACGCACAACAAAAGGAAAAAGCCTGCTGTTTCTGATACTCATATTCTTAGGGTATATTTCGGGTATTATCGCAAAGGTATTTTTCGTGCCCTGCAAATGGTATGTGCTTTTTTTCTACTGCCTGAATCTCTGCATGGTCGGAGCAGACCTTGTGCTTTATTGCAGAAATTACAGACTTGACAAAAAGGCCGACAGCGAAAGCAAATCATAATTAATATAAGAATGGACTTGTGAAAAATCAATCTTCACAAGCCCATTTTTTATTTTATAAATCGGGATTAGTTTCCGTTTCAAATGATTTGCCAGCAGCTTTGATTGCTCCATTCCTTCGGGTACAAGGTCTGTTTCACTCCATCCGCCACGATATTTACCATCATCTTTTCCGTGTCTGATAAAAAATACTTTCACGCTAAATTTCTCCGTCGATTCCGATTGGTTGATTTGCCTTTTCCCCGATGGGAAGCCTATTATTTCTTCTCGGTGTCAAATCCCTTTTTAAGCAGAGGAATAAGAGTTACGAACATAAACAGTCCGAGAATGCCTGCGATAAGGAACATCAGCGAGGACGGAAGAATATTTTCCGCTCCGAGGTCGTTTATATATGTTATGCTTGAGTTCTTAGCCGCAACGGAAGCAAGCTTCGGGCCGACTATCATCGGGATAAGCACCATAAATATCATTCTTACGCCCTGGAAAAGTCCGATTTTGTCCTCGGGGGTGAAGTCCCTTATAACCGCTCCGAGAATGATTGCAAGCAGAGCATAACCGATAAGGAACGGGCCGCAGCTTACAAGGAACGAAAGCGGAGTTTTTGCGGCATAAACAGCCACAAGTCCGAAACTGAACAGCAGTCCGGCGGCAACAAGGCATTTGTCCTTGCCGATAACATTTACTTTGATAACAAGCGTAATCAGCACGGCAAGAGTTATGAGAATGGCGGCAACGCTGATTATAAGCGATGTGCCGGAGAAGAGCGTTGACAGATTATTGAGGAAATCAAGCTCGCTGTGCTGGAGATAAACTATCAGATACGGGAAGAATACATTGAAAGAGGTTGTGTAAATGCAGAGTGTGGCAAGTGCAAGATAAAGGCGTGAATTTTCCTTTATTACAGACGGACGGAAGCCGTAAACAAGGTCTGACCAATAGTGCGAATTCTTGTTTACAATGCCGCTCCTTGAATCCTTTATGGTAAAAAGTCCGAGAATACCGCAAAAGGTAACAAATCCGCCGAGACAGAAGAAGAAAACGGGATAGCCGAGCTTGGTAACCGCCGCACCTGCCGCAGTAACAACGCCCAATGCCGCCATAGGAAGAATCGAAAGCACGGTTTCGGTTGTGGTTCTGATTTCGGGAGTGGTTACATCAGTTACCCATGCGTTAAACGCCGAATCGTTGCTTGTTGAACCCATAAATGTCATAAGGCAGTCCATACCGACAACTATCCAGACGGTTGCCGTAAGCACGCCTGCCGCAGAGGAAAATATGCCGAGCTTTGCGGTGTTTTCAAGCGAAATAAATCCGAAACAACCCGTTACTATTCCCCAGAGTATGTAACCGACCGAAATGAAAATCTTACGGTTATTTATCTTATCGCTGAGGTTTCCCATTATAAATGTTGTCACAACCGCCGTTACTGCGCTGAGTGCAACCATCCATGCAACGGCATCAACAACGCTGATTGAATTGTTGACCGCTTCGGGAGTGGCTTTTCCGTAAATGAAATTGCAGAGAAAAGTATTGAAATACATATTTTCAACATTCCATGCAACCTGACCCATAAATCCGAAAAGTATCAGATTAAACCATGTGCGAAAACCCATTTTCTGTTTTGCCATATTATTTCCTCCTGTAATAAAATACCGATGGATATATTTTATTTCATTATTTATGTTTTGGCAATACCTAAAATGAAATTTTTGAAATAGTTGCCTTATTTTCCGTTACGGTAATTGACTTTTAAGGTATTATATATTAAAATAATTAGTTATGGTGGTGAAAATATGTCAGATATAGAATTGAAAAATATTGTTAAATCCTATGACGGTGTTCCGGTTCTGAAAAATGTATCCGTAGGTTTTAACGGCGGAGAAATTCACGCTCTTATGGGCGCAAACGGTGCGGGAAAATCCACGCTTATGAATATTCTTGCAGGTGTAACCGATGCCGACAGCGGAGAAATACATATTTTCGGCGAAAAAGCAGAGATAAAAAATATATCCGATGCCGAAAAATACGGCGTTGTTATGATACATCAGGAGCTTAATTTAATGGGAGACCTGACTGCCGCTCAGAATATTTTCATCGGCAGAGAGCCGAAAAAAGGTATTTTTATTGACGATAACAAAATGAACCGTGAAGCAAAAAAGCTCTTTGAAAAAATGGGGCTTGATATTGACCTTTCTTCTCCCGTAAGAGCTCTTTCAATCGGAAAACGCCAGATGGTTGAAATTGCAAAAGCACTTTCGAAAAAGTCACGGGTTCTCATTCTTGATGAGCCCACCGCCGCACTTTCAACCGCCGAAACAAACGAGCTTTTTAAAATAATGCGTGAGCTGAAACAGCAGGGAATATGCCTGATATACATTTCTCACCGCATGAACGAGATATTCAGCATATGCGACAGAATAACGGTTATGCGTGACGGCACATTTATCGGCACTTCGCCGTCTTCGGAGCTTTCGAGACCCGACCTTGTTAAAATGATGGTAGGCAGAAATGTTGAAGAAAATATAATCAAGGAAGAGGTTTCATTTGACGGTGTACCCGAGGTTCTTTCGGTAAATCATCTTTTCTGCGCCGCCACGGGCGTTAAGGATGTAAGCTTCACTCTCAGAAAAGGTGAGGTTCTCGGATTTGCCGGACTGGTCGGAGCAGGCAGAACGGAAACGGTCAGAGCGATGACCTCAATTGACAGAAAAGACCGTGCGAAAATTTATGTTAACGGAAGCAGAGTTCATCTTCGCTCCCCTGCCGATGCCAAAGCAAAAGGCATTTGCTATCTCTCAGAGGACAGACGGCGTGACGGAATGCTTCTCGGGCGCTCGGTTGCCGAAAATACGGTTATTTCCTCGCTTAAGCAGTTCATAAAATTCGGCTCCGTAAATTCCGAAAAGACGCTGATAAAAGCCGAAGAAATAAATAAGAGCGTATCTTCAAAATATTCGTCTCTCAATCAGCCCATTGAAAGTCTTTCCGGCGGAAATCAGCAAAAGGTTATCCTTGCCCGTTGGCTTCTTGCCAAAATGGATATTATCATTCTTGATGAGCCGACAAGAGGTATTGATGTCGGCGCAAAGGAAGAAATATATGAGATAATCGAAAAACTTACTCAGCAGGGAAAATCCGTTATTCTCATCTCCTCGGAAACAAGCGAATTAAGACGCCTTTCCGACAGAATTATCGTTATGTGTGAGGGAAGAATAACCAAAGAATTAAAAGTAAGCGAAGCAGACGATGAAACCATACTGAAATATGCAACATCGGGAAGTGAGGAGCAATAAAATGAACACCGAAAAAAACAGCCGTCCAAATATCGGCTTTTTAAAGCGAATAGGCAGTCAGAATATCGTTCTTACCGCCGTTCTGATGATACTTATTCTCGCCTTTACGGCGATAAACCCCAATTTTCTCAAGCCCTATAATCTTCTGAGCATGGCTCAGTCTCTTGTGCCTTATGCCATTCTTGCGCTCGGTGAAATGTTCGTTATCGCATCGGGAAACACAGACCTTTCCGTAGGTACGGTCTGCATTGCATCGGCGGCAATAGCAGGCAAGCTTCTTTCATTAGGCTTACCTCTGTGGTCGGTTATTCCGATTATGATTGCCGCAGGTCTCATTTTCGGCATAATAAACGGCATACTCGTTGCAAAGCTTCAGATTCCCGCTTTTATTGCAACGCTCGGAACAATGATGTTCGTAAGGGGCTTCAGTGCCCTTATGGTTGCCGACCCGAATGTGTTTTTTCCGTCGGGAACATGGTTCAACAACCTTTTTTCAAATAAAAACGGTTTTCCCACCGGAATTTTATGGCTTGCGCTGTTTACCGTAATTTCGGCATATATCGCATATAAAAACATAATAGGAAGATATATTCTCGCAATAGGAAGCAATCCCGAAGCATCGAGACTTTCCGGAATACGCTCGGATAAATATGTGTTTATCGCTTATGTGATAAGCGGTATCGCCGCAGGAATTGCCGGAATTTTCTGGGCTTCATCGTTTGCAACAATTACCGTTGCAACCGGTAACGGTATGGAGTTTGATGCCATTGCCGCAGTATTCATCGGCGGCACAAATGCGGCAGGCGGAACGGCGTGCGTCGGCGGTTCGGTAATCGGTATGATTATGCTCGTCATTATACGCAGCGGACTTAATTTTGCTCTCAGCCGCTTCAATGTCAACATAAATTCAACATATCTCACATATGCCATGACGGGCGTTATTATCGTTGCCGCAATATTGCTTGATATTAGAAAGAAGCGCATTCGTCCGAGAATTGAAAGTAAGCTCAGCAAGAACAAATCCAAAAAGGCAGTCAGAATAACGGCGGTTATTCTTGCCGCTCTGGTTATTCTCGGCGCTCTGTTTGCCTGCTTCGGAATAATCAAAAAGGACGAAAGCAAAACAAATATGATTTCGGTTGTTGCAAAAGGCGAAGCCGATTCATTCTGGTCAAGAGTTAAAATCGGCTGTATAAACAGCGGAGATGATTACAGCTACAATATAGTATATCACGCTCCGGAAGCCACAGATGCTTCCCATCTGCCACAGGCTCTCGAATATATGCAAAACGGCATCAGCAACGGTGCAAACGGAATTGTTCTTTGCTCAATATGCGAGGGATTTACCGATTCTCTTGCGCTTGCTTATGACCTCGGCATTCCCGTTGTTCAGTTTGACAGCGGAGTATATACTGCTGATATTGAAGCTCTCAATGCGATGGGCAAAAACCCGATAGTTGCAATGGTCAGCACCGACAGCTACGGTGCATCCGGTCTCTGCGCAGAAAAATGCTTCGCACAGCTTAAGGGTGAAATCGCCGCAACTCAGGGAGAATATCTTATCGGACTTATCCAATATGAGCAGAGCAAAACCGCCGAAAACAGAATAAACGGATTTATTGATAAGTTCAGGGAGCTTGCTCAGTCAGACCCGTCAACCGCAAACAAGTGCAAGTTTTCCGTTGAGGTCAAGCCCGACGAAACCAACAATAACTATAAAATTGCTCTTGAAGCGCTTGCGGAAAAGGGCGCAAGATTTATCTATGCCGCAAATGCAACATCAATTATTCAGGTGAGTGATGCCGTTGCCGCATCCAACGGAAGATATGATGATATTCGTTTTGCCGCATTTGACAGCTGTACCGCAGTCGTTGAATGGCTTAAGAGGGATAACGGTCCCCTGCTTCTCGGCGGCATTGTTCAGAACACCATAGAAATGGGTTACAGAGCCGTTGAATGTGCTGCTCTTGCGGCTGAAGGTAAAGATTTTGAGAAAGAAATTTATATCGACGGCATATGGTTTGATAAGGATAATATTGATGAGCTTATTGAGCAGGGAGTTGCCTATTTAGGATAATTTTAAATTAAATGAAAGGGAGATTGTATGGAATTTGAGATAATCGAAACGGGAATATTCTCAGTTTTGCCTCCGCTGATTGCAATATCCCTTGCGCTGATTACGAAAGAGGTTTATTTTTCGCTGTTTCTCGGACTTCTTTCAGGCGTTATAATTTACGGTATCGCCGCAGGCGAAGGCGTGCTTGCGATTATCACAAATCTGTTTGATATGGTCGCTTCAAGGATTTCCGCAAATGCCTATATGATTATTTTTCTCGGGCTTCTCTGGGCAGTTGTTGTGCTCATATCAAAGTCCGGCGGAAGCGAAGCCTTCGGAAAACGGGTAAGCAAACGGCTCAAAAGCAAAAAAGGTGCGTGCATTGCAACAGCTTTGCTCGGCTGTCTTGTGTTTATTGACGACGGTTTCAACTGCCTTACAGTCGGAACAGTTATGCGTCCGGTATTTGACCGTTATCATATTTCCCGGGAAAAGCTTGCATATATAATTGATGCAACCGCCGCACCCGTTTGCATTATCGCACCCGTATCAAGCTGGGCGGTTGCAGTTGCAAGCGAAATAAGCGATAAGAACGGCTTTTCCGTATTTCTTTCCACTATCCCCTATAATTTTTATGCGGTTTTCACCGTTTTTGCCGTTTTGTTTTTCTGCATTACCGGAAAGGATTTCGGCAGGATGAAAAAGGCGGAAAAGAAAGCCGTTGAAGCAAATTCCGAAAGTGATGAAAGCGAAGACACGGCTTCAAAAGGAAAGGTTATCGACCTTGCTTTGCCGATTATCGTTCTGATAATATGTGCCATTCTCGGAATGGGCTATGTGGGCGGATATTTCAGCGGCGTTCCGTTTTCCCGGGCAATAGGAGAAAATCCGACGGCAGGCTTAACTCTCGGTGCATTCGCCGCACTCATCACATCGGCTGTTCTTTATCTGCCGAGAAAAATCATGAAGCCGAAGGAATTTATGAATTCAATCGTTGACGGGGTAGGCAGTATCGTTCCGCCGATGCTGATTTTAATTCTTTCGTGGAGCCTAAGCGGCGTATGCCGTGAAATGCTCGGCACGGGAATATATATTTCGGGAGTTGTGGAAAATTCGGTTCTTCCTTACAGTTTTCTGCCGTTCACCGTATTTATCATTGCGGCGCTGATGTCATTTTCAATGGGTTCATCCTGGGGCACATTCAGCATTCTCATTCCGATTGTTACGATGATTTGCTCAACCGGAAGCACTGCGGAATATCTCATTCCCACTCTCGGTGCAACCCTTGCAGGCTCGGTTTACGGCGACCACTGCTCGCCGATTTCGGACACCACCATTCTTTCTTCAATCGGAGCTCAATGTGAGCATATAAACCATGTTGAAACTCAGCTGCCCTATGCAACGCTTGTTGCATCGGCGTGTGCATTCGGATATCTGCTGACGGGATTTTCGGTCAGCCTGCCGATTGCAATACCGCTGAGCCTTGTTCTGCTCGTCACAGCAATAGTATTTTTGAGTAAAAAGAAATGCAGAACATAAATAAATATTTTCCGACAGATGTTTAAAAGTCCTTGAAATAATTACATTTGTAATATATAATAATTATAAATCCAAAAAGCAATAAAAGGGAGAATTAATTATGAAAAAAGCAATTGCGGTTTTATTATCGTTACTTGTTCTTATCGGCTGTGCACCTCTTGTATTTGCCGATAACGGTGACCTTTCGCTCATCGTTGCAACCGACTTACACTATCACAAAGCCGAATCAACCACTCCAATAACAAAAAGTACGCCCGAAAATCCGTTTGGCCATACATTTTCAAACGGAAAACTCAGAATCGAATCGGCGGCAATTCTTGACGCATTTCTGAAAGAAGCCGCAGAAAGCGACTGCGATTATATTGTTATCACGGGTGATATTACCGATAACGGCGAAATCGAAAATGTTCAGGCGGCAGTTGAAAAGCTTGAAGCTTTCGAAAAATCAAGCGGAAAGAAAATCATCGCCTGCATGGGAAATCATGAAACATATCATATTTCAGATGCAGGTACATATATTTCCGGAGGACTTACCGGTCCGGAATTCAGAGAATACTATAAAAATCTCGGCTATGACCTTGCACTTGATATTGATGAACTGACGGCATCCTATACCGTTGACCTTAACTCAAAATACCGTCTTATCTGCATTGATGCAAACTATATGAACGAAAAGCTTGCGGATTGGATTGCTCAGCAGGCCGAAAAAGCCATAAAGGACGGCAAAAATCTTATTTCGGCAATGCACTTTTCTCTTTTCCCCCATTATCAGATGGAAAGTCTTGCTCACGGAAGCATTATTGACGAATCCTACGGACTTCCCGACAAATTCATTGACTGGGGTATAAAATTCAATTTCAGCGGTCATACTCATGAGCTTGATACCGCTCAATACACCAACGATAAGGGCATTGTTTATGATATAACAAGCGGCACACTCACCACCTATCCCTGCAACTACAAAACCGCTGTTTTCACAGATTCAAAGATAAAAATCGACACAAAATATATCAAAAAGATTGATACCTCTCTCGTTCCCGAGGGCCTTGCTCCCGAAGCCGCCGAGCTTCTCGCAAACGATTTCAGCGCATATGCAAAGAAAATGTTTGTTGTCGGCGCACAGAGTGAAATCGGCGTATATATCAGACCCGATTATCTTATAAACCTTGCGAGCTTAAATCCGGCAACCGACAGCGAAATAATCGACCTTATCAGACTGCTCATTCCCAAAGCAAATGATGCGCTTCATATGCCGCTTTACGGCGAAAACAGTCTGAGTACGATAGCAAAGAAAAACGGTTATCACATTCCGAAAAGCGACTATTCAACGCTCTTTGAGGTAATCGGTGAGGTTTACTGTGTACACTGTTCGGGAAACGAAAACTGCTCCTCATACACAACTCTCGGAAAGATTGCACTCAACGGACTTGCGGCGGTTCTGAGCTATTCGCTTGACGGACTTACTCAGGATGATTTCCAAATGGTAATTGACTGGGCTCTCAATAAATTCGAGCTTCCGTTTGATATTCCCGAAAAGCTCGGAAACCTTGCAGCAGGCACACTCAGCAAGCAGAAGGACATTGAATATGTTGTTATTAACATTGCGGCGCCGATAATTGACGATTTTCTCAGCGACACCGACCCCGACGATATTTCCGCAACATTCCCCGGCTACGGCAAAAACGAATTCAGAACAGCCGCTTTCATGCTGAAGATTAAACAGTTCTTTAAAACGGTTATTCTCATTCTCAATTCGGTTTTCTCACTTATTTTCAGATAAAGCAAAACGGGCAGAGCTTTTGAAGCTCTGCCCAAAGTATTTCTTCTATTTATGCAAAATCGGAATTAATTTTTTCTTATTGTTACTCTCTTCGGGAAATTTTTGTGTGAGATATTCAACCCACGCTTTGCTTCCGGCACTGTTCATATGAACGCCCTGCGCATCGGGGTCACTGCAATAATCATCTCTGAAACAACCTTCGGAATTTTTCATAATCGGCGCAATATCAACGAATTCGCATCCGCATTCATCCGCAGTTTTTCTGAGAGCATCGTTAAAAGCGTTGATGCTTTCATTATTGAATCTTCCCCGTTCCTTGGATTTGATAACGGGAGTAACGGACTGAATGTATATTTTTACGCCCGGATTTTTTTCTTTTATGCGGTCTATGGTCTTTTTGACATTTTTCATGCTCACATCAAGTGAATAGGCACAAAAATCGTTGAGCCCGAGCATAATGAATACTTTTTTTGCCCCGGTCAGGGCAACACCGTCTTCAATGGTTACCTCTTTGCCCTTATATTTCGGATGAATTGAGCCCTCCGAGCCTATCTTACCGCTTGAATTGCAATATCCCATACTTCCGGCAACAAGAAACTGAGCAGAGCCGAGACACTCGTTTCCGCCCTTGCGGCGTGATGTAACATAATTGCGAAGTCCGAGAGAAACGCTGTCTCCCACAAACACCGCATCATCAAAGAAATTTGCTGCGGCATTCGGAGAGTGTTTTGTAACGGTCTTTTCCGTCTGAACGGATTGCTTTTCGGTTTTCGCTTCCGTCGTTTTATTCACGGGCTTTGAAGCTGCGGTTTCTTCTTTCTTTGTTTCGGCTTTTGTCGTCTCCTTTTCGGTTTTGCTTTCATATTCGGTTTCGGTTTCACATTCGGTTGTGCTTTCTTTTTCGCTTTCTCTTTCCGTTTCGCTGAAGCTGTGTGAAGCGTAGGTTTCCGTCGGCTTTGCATAAAACCATTCACTTTTGATGCATCCGGAGAACATACACACCGTCAGGGTCAGCACACAAACAAAGCATATTATTCCTTTAAATTTTTTCATATTTACTCCGATTTCAGATTATATGATAATTAACGATGCATCTATTTTACCATCATTGCTTCCGTAATGCAATAAGAAATATTTCCGGATATACAAATCAATAAAAGCCGCAAATTACGGACGGCAATTTTTTCTCTTATTATGCCATAATATTCTTGTGATTTTTTTATTATAGTGGTATAATGCAAAAAGCATATTTAAAAGACGGTGATAAGTTGAAAAGTAAAATATTAAAATCAAAAGATATTATTCCGCTTGCGGTTATGGCAGTTCTTATTACCGCCGCCGGAATAATTTTTCATCAGAGTTTTTTCAGAATAATGCCTTTATATATTTCGCTTTTCGTAATGATTCTGCAATCAAAGGTCAGCAGATACGCTTACCTCGTGGGCGGACTTAATTCCGTTTTGTATTCGATTGTTTATATTTATTACGGATTATACGGAATAGCGGCTCAGGCGTGTCTTTTTTCGTTCCCGATGCAGATAATAACATTTTTCAACTGGAAAAAGAACACCGAAAAAGAAACAGTAAAATTCAGAAGAATGAAAAAAAGTCAGTATGTTCTTTGCATTGCCGTATTTGCGGTGATATGGGTTGCGCTGTATTTTATTTTGAAGCACTTCGGTTCCGACTATGCCGTTCTTGATAATACGGTTACGCTTTTCGGAGCATTTACATCCGTTATGACCGCTTTAACATTTATAGAATATGCGTATATGACCTTGTTCGGTTCAATTCTCAATGTTTTACTTTATATTCAGGTTATACCCGAACATCATGAGCAGGTTACATATCTGATTTACAGCATTTATTCTCTGATATGCGTTTCAATTCATGTAACAAAAGTTATCAGAATGTGGAAAAAGCAAAATTCCCCGAATTCGGATTAATTGCAGCAGAAAATATTTTCACGGATATATTTACCAATAAAAAACGACATGCAAAAGCATGCCGTTTTTTATTGGAGCATCTTGCCTCAATTTAAACCAAAAGTTTAAATCATGCTCCACTGGTGGAGATGAGGGGGATCGAACCCCTTACCTCTTGAATGCCATTCAAGCGCTCTCCCAAGTGAGCTACACCCCCATGTGAGTACTGCAATATATTAGCACATTATAATTCAAAAATCAATACTAAAATAAAAAATTTTTGAATTGCCGATAAAAAATTTTATTATTCGTCATCATCGTCATCAAACGAATAATCATTAAGCTCCTGAAAATCAAGGAATTCAGACAATGTCATATTAAAAGCGATTGCAATTTTATGCAGAGTTTTCACTCTCGGATTTTTTGTAAGTCCTCTGAAATGTTATCAAGAGTTGACTGCTTAACATTGCTCATTGAAGCAAGCTTATTTATTGAAATCCCACGCTTTTTGCAAAGAAAGCGTATTCTGTCAACATATATTTCGGAGTAATCCATATGTGTACCTCATATTAATATATTACCCATCTTGGGGCGGTGCCGTAAAATCCAAGGAACTTGCGAAAAAGAAAAAAACAGTTATTGAATTATCCGATTGCATATGAAAAATGGCACAGCCGGAGCTGTGCCGTGTTTTTCAGGTCAGAAAAGAGCAAGTCTGAGATGTTTTTATTCATCGTAATCCAGCATATCCAGTATTGCCTTTTTACCGGTTACACCGATTGAACGGTTTTTCACTTTGCCGTTTTTCATAACCACAAGGGTCGGTATGCTCATTATTCCGAACTTTTCGGTAAGCTTTGCTTCCCTGTCAACATCCACCTTGCAGATTTTGATTTCCGGCGGTGAAAGCTTTGCAACCTCTTCAATTACGGGTGAAAGCTTTTTGCACGGTACACAGCGTTCCGAAAAAAAATCAAGCAGTACCGTTCCGTCATATTCCTCCACCTCGTTTTTATATGAAGCCGATGTTATATCGTGAATATCCATTATAATATTTATCCTTTCGCATTTGTTATTCCTATATATTTTTCATTTAATATAATGAATTATTCACGGTTAATTTTATATTTCCTCAACACCAGGTATAAGAAGCATTTTTCCTGCCGAGAGAATATTTTCCGTAAGGTCGTTTTCTTTGAGTATTGCTTCAACGGTGGTGCAGTATTTTCTTGCGATATTCCAGACGGTTTCGCCCTTATCCGCAAAATAAATGGTTAAACTGCTTTTATTCTCCTTTTTTATGTTCTCATCGCCTATTTCAACTGCGCTGACATATTTTCTTATTCTGCTTTCGAGAACTATTCCCGAAGCCTTCATTTCGGTTTTTATTTCGAGCCTGCTCTCACCCGTTGCAACGCAGGCACAGCCGAGAATCATAACATTTCCGAAGCATTTTATGTTTTCCGCCGCACCGTTGAGCTGAATCGCATAATCAAAATTAAGCGGCTTTTTGATTATGCCTATCTGTTTTTCCGAATCAACATAAATAACGGTTATATCGTATGTGCCCGAAATATGGCATTTATTCTCTTTGAGAGAGAATGAATATGAAAGCTCTCCGCACCGTGCGCAAAGAATTTTATCAACGCTCACGCCTATGCTTTCAAGCACGGTTTTATTTGTGAATACATTCTCAAATTCGGTGTTAACGCTTGATATCTCGATGCTTTTAGTTGACTGATTAAGCTCATATTCGGTTGAATAAGCGTCCGAAATAAGCGAAACGGGTTTTGATGTAAACGAAATGAGAAAACAGCTTATTCCCACATTTATATCAAGCTGTCGCATTTCTCCGCCGGCATTGACCTTTGAAAACACCTCACAGGAGTAAATTTCAAATGCGGTGCTGACCGTATCACCCTCATCAAGTCCGTCCGCTTCGATTATCTGACTTATCGGCATTGAATGCTCGGTGCATTCAACATTACCGTTTTCATCGCTTATATAATAAATTTTTACGGTGCACTCGCCTTTCAGCAATGCTTTATTATTTATTACCTTAACTTCACTGCATACCGCACTTGCCGAGCCGCTGATAACCGAAACAACCGTCGGCTTTTCCTCGGGAATTTCCTTTATCTCGCTGACGGTAAAAATTCTTTCGTTAACCGATGATACCGATGCAAATTCATAATCATCGCTCATCGTCTGTATGCCTGCACCCGTTACGCCGCATAAAACCGTCTCATCACGCTTTTTTGAAACCGAACATATAAATTTAAGCATTGAACGAATATCCGCTTTACGGGGGTTCAGAGCCCTGCAATTGACATAATCGGCCGTAACCTTAATTCCTACGGAGCAATCCTGCGAAACCGCCGAATGCTCTATCGTTTTTTCAAATGAGCTTGTTTGTTCAAACGATGAAATATTTCCGCTCTCTCCCACATAAATCAAACGGATTACCGCATTGACCTCAGCAGTTATTCTGCCCGGCTGATGTCTGACCGAAACAACATTCGGAATGACATTACATTTTACTATGCGCTGTATTTCGGGACAATAGTCGGGAAGATTCATTTCCGCATCGAGCGCCTGCTCCGAGCTTACCTCGCATACTTTTTCGAAAAGCCCGATATTTTTTATATCTCTGTTTAAATCCATGGTTTTCTCCCTTCAAAATGTTATTCTTGATAGAATATATTCATGCCATGTCCGAAATATTCTGAAAATGTGGTATATTTTTTAAAAAATTTTAAATTTTTTTTAAAAAATATATTTACAAAAAAAAGATTTTATATTATAATATGGTCGAGAAATTATATGAAAGGAGAACCGTCATGCCTGAATTCACTTATGAAATCGTTGAGTCGGTAGCTGTTCTTTCGGAGAACCCCAAGGGTTGGACAAAAGAGCTTAATCTTATCAGCTGGAACGGAAGAGACCCCAAGTATGATATCAGAGAATGGGCACCCGAGCACGAAAAGATGGGTAAAGGTGTTACCCTCAGCACGGAAGAAATGGCTGCTCTTAAAGAAGCTGTAAAGAACCTTAAATAATTTCAACATAAAAGCACAAAAAGGACTTGTGAGTTTTTTCATCACAAGTCCTTTATCTTTTATTCAGTTAGGAGAGAGGAGTTAACGGGCTACGCCCGATTTTAATCCGGAATTCGGAGTTATGAATTTGGAATTAATGACGGGCTTCGCCCGTACCCATTATATAACTGCTTACATATAGCTTTTTACTTCTGAATTGATATTTGTTGTTTATTCAGAAGTATAAAGTTTGAAAATTACTTATATAAAATCGGCGCTTTTGCGCCCATTAATTCCGAATTCCGAAATCCGAATTAAAAATCCTTAACCTCAAACTTCATTATACAGCTTATCAATATCCGAAAGCTTTATTCTTTTTGATACAACATAGGTTTTCAGTCCGCCGTCGGGATTGCGTTCACCGAATGCGCCGTAGGTTGAGGTTACAACCGTACCGTCCGGCAACACAACATTTCCGCAGTAGCCGACATCGGAGCCTGCAAGAATTCCCGGCTTCTCCTGACCTTCAAGATATACATGAGCAGGCTTTATTCTGTACTGTCCCTCTCTGCCGTTCTTTAAATCCCCGTATGTTCCGACCCATGCCGCCCAGCCCTCGCTGAACCAATTCCGTTCTCCGTCAGGGTCATATTTCAAAAGCTTTTCCTTATCCCTTTCAATTGAACGGAATGTAATGAACAGTCTGCCGTCGGGTGTATAATCCGCCTTATGGCGTTCACCGTTGAGTGCGGACGGGGCAAGAACGGGTTCTGACCAGGTCTTTCCCTCATCGGATGAAAACGATATCAGAGAATTATAAATCTTGCTGTTACTGCGTGAAATTAAACAAAGCTCGTCACCTTTTCCGCAGTCGGAACGCACTACTTCAACCTCACACATATTCGATGCCTTTTCGATTTCACGATACTTTGCGAAATACGGCTCGGGAACGCTCCATACGGGCTTTCCGTTTTCAAACGATAAAACCGTCTTATAATTCACAAAATCGGGTGTATGGAAGAATCCCATCCATTTATCGGCAAATTTTCCGTTCTCCTTAAGGCGTGTGAGCGAAGCAAAGGCGACAATGGTTAAAAATTCAAAGCCGTCTTTTCTGCCGAAGCGAAGCTCGAATTCGCTCCAGGTTTTACCCTCATCCCCGGAAAGTGAATAATTGAATCCGCCAAGTGAACCGCAACCGTCATGCCAATCGGGATTACCGCACACAAGCAGAAGCTTATCGGGAGTGCCGTCCGAAAATTCAAGACGGTAAATTGTGGGCGTTTCACGGGAATTTTTCCACGATTCGGGCTGATTTTCAATACCGTTTATATAGGTTTTTCCGCCGTCAATGCTCTTTTTACTTCTGATTGCGCCCTTACCGTGGGCTGACGGATAAACGGTCAGAATCGAGCCGTCACGGAGCAGAACTGAATCGGGATGACCGAGATAACCGAGTTCATCATCAACAACGCTCAGTTCATAGAGATATTTAAGCTCATCGGGGCAGTTTTCGGGCATCTCATCAAGTCTTACAAGCGGAATCGAATAATCCCCTGCTCCGTTTTTAAAATTGCTTTCGTCAAATCTGTTATTCATTCTTCTCTTCTGTCCTTAGCCACGAGATACCCGAACCAAATATGGTTTTGGCGTCATCTTTTTGCCGATATATCGTTAAAAATGCTCGGAATACACAAAGTATTCCTGCGCTTTTCGCCTCATCTCGGCAGAAAATCTGTCTGCCAAAACTGCGAAGCACCTTAAAATGTTGAAATTTGCGTGCAGTCCGGTGTTTCTT
>JAZQON010000021.1:0-17276 GCA_045627825.1 Acutalibacteraceae bacterium | reverse complement strand
CATGACCCGCGGTGTCGATGATATTTATACGGTGGTCTTTCCAAAAACAGGTGGTAGCCGCAGATGTGATAGTGATACCACGCTCCTGCTCCTGCTCCATCCAGTCCATTGTTGCGGCGCCATCGTGAGTTTCGCCGATTTTATGAGTTTTTCCCGTATAATACAGAATACGCTCAGTTGTTGTTGTTTTTCCGGCATCAATGTGCGCCATGATACCAATGTTTCTGGTCTTTTCAAGGGATACCTGTCTTGGCATAAGAACCTCCGAATTTCTGTTACGATTACACGAATTTTAGTTTTTGCGGTATGATTACCATCTGAAATGAGCAAATGCCTTGTTGGCCTCTGCCATCTTGTGAGTATCTTCACGCTTCTTGAATGCCGAACCGGTCTGGTTAACTGCATCCATAATCTCGTTGGCAAGTCTTTCCTTCATTGTTCTCTCAGAACGCTGACGGCTGTAAGTTGTTATCCAACGAAGACCGAGAGTCTGTCTTCTCTCAGGACGAACCTCCATGGGAACCTGATAGGTTGCACCGCCTACACGGCGAGCTTTAACCTCGAGAACAGGCATAACATTTTCCATAGCCTCTTCAAATACCTCAAGGGGTTCTTTTCCGGTTTTTTCTTTGATAATGTCAAAAGCCTCGTAAACGATCTTCTGAGCAACACCCTTTTTACCGTCATACATTACATTGTTGATGAGACGGGTAACAAGAGTTGAATTGTAAAGCGGATCAGGCAAAACTTCTCGTTTTGCTATATTGCCTCTTCTTGGCACGACGCTTCCCTCCTTCATAATAATGATATCATAGGTACTCGAGTGACAAAATCCCGTGGCGCCAATGCGGAAGCATACTATATATAATATACTCTGCATTGGGTGAAAAGCCTTTATCGCTTTTCAGCCTGCAAGATGATTTGTCGTTTTTAAACTTGCGGATTACTTCTTGGCTGCCTTGGGACGCTTTGCACCGTACTTTGAACGGGCCTGCATTCTGCCGTTAACGCCCTGAGTATCAAGTGTACCACGGATAATGTGGTAACGCACACCGGGAAGATCCTTAACACGGCCGCCTCTGATGAGAACAACCGAGTGCTCCTGAAGATTGTGACCTACACCGGGGATGTAAGCTGAAACCTCAATGCCGTTTGTAAGACGAACTCTTGCGATTTTACGAAGAGCCGAGTTGGGCTTTTTGGGGGTTGCAGTCTTAACAGCGGTGCAAACGCCACGCTTCTGGGGTGAATCCTGATCTGTAAGAATATTCTTCTTTGAGTTCAGACCCTTCAAAAGTGCGGGAGCCTTGGGCTTCTTTTCAAGTGTTTCTCTGCCGTTACGAACAAGCTGATTAAAGGTAGGCAAAAACAATCTCTCCTTTCTTAAATTTTATATCGTGTTAAGGGCTCCGCTCCGAAGAACGGAGTCCGTGACACCACAATTTAGTATTTTATCACAGATGATTACCGTTTGTCAACAGTTTCTACAAAAATCACTCTGCGTTTTCGGCAATATTACCGAATTTGTTTGCTTTTTTAACTTCAACATTGCTGTAACACTTCATACCGGTTCCCGAAGGAAGGAGCTTACCGATAATAACATTTTCTTTAAGGCCGATAAGGTGGTCGGTCTTGCCCTTAATAGCGGCATCGGTAAGAACTCTTGTGGTTTCCTGGAATGAAGCTGCCGACATAAATGAATCGGTTGCAAGTGAAGCCTTGGTGATACCCATAAGAGTGGGAACGCAGGTTGCGAATGCAGGCTCTCTGCCCTCTTCGGCTGCCTTTGCGGCAATGCGTTCATTTTCAAGGCGATAGTCGATTTTCTCAACAACGGTACCGGGCAGGAACTTGGATTCGCCCTCTTCGGCTATTCTTACCTTTCTCATCATCTGACGGACGATAACCTCGATATGCTTATCGTTGATATCAACACCCTGCATACGGTAGGTTCTCTGAACCTCTCTGATAAGATAATCATGAACAGCTTCAACGCCGAGAATTGCAAGAATATCATGCGGATTCTGGGCACCCTCGGTAAGCTGTGCGCCCTTAAGAACCTTTTGACCGTCCTCAACCTTAATACGGTAGCCGTAAGGAATAAGATAGGTTCTTTCGTCCCCGTCATCAGCCGTAACAACAACATGCTGTGTCTTCTTGATTTCTCTGAACGAAACAACACCGTCAATCTCACTCATAATTGCGAGCATCTTGGGCTTGCGTGCTTCAAAGAGCTCTTCAATTCTGGGAAGACCGGTTGTAATATCCGACTGGTCGGCGGCACCGCCGGTATGGAATGTTCTCATTGTAAGCTGTGTACCGGGCTCACCGATTGACTGAGCGGCAATAATACCAACCGCTTCACCGACTGTTACGGGCTGTCCCGAAGCAAGGTTCGCACCGTAGCACTTGATGCAGACACCGTGTTCGGAATCGCAGGAAAGAAGTGAACGAATCTTTATCTGAGCCTTTGCGGTTTCGGGAAGCTCACCTGCGGCAACCTTTCTGTCACGCTCTTTCTGAACGCTTGCGGCAACTTTTTCGGCAACGATATCCGTTACCATCTTATCCTTGCTTGCAAGCATCTCACCCGTTTCGGGGTCAAAATAATCTTCAAGCAGGAATCTTCCGGTAAGTCTTTCAGCAAGGCCTACTATCTTTCTGCCGCCGTGCTTGGGGTCACCGTCATAAATATCGTAAACATTGATACCGTCTTTGCAGTGGCAGTCTTCTTCACGAATAATAACATCCTGAGAAACATCAACCAGACGGCGGGTAAGATAACCCGAGTCAGCGGTACGAAGTGCGGTATCGGCAAGACCTTTACGGGCACCACGGGATGAAATGAAATATTCGAGAATATTAAGACCTTCACGGTAGTTAGCTCTGATGGGAACCTCAATGGTTTTACCTGCGGTATTGGCAATAAGTCCACGCATACCGGCAAGCTGACGAAGCTGAGAATCGTTACCACGGGCACCGGAATCAAGCATCATGTTGATGGGATTGTATCTGTTGAAATTCTTCTTAAGCTCAACCGAAACTTCCTTGGTACAGTCTTCCCACGCCTTTATAACGCCTGCGGAGCGCTCATCGTTTGTAATAAGACCTCTCTCATAGTATGACGAAATCTTGGCAACCTTTGCTTCGGTTTCTTCAAGAAGTTCTTTCTTCTTGGGCGGTATTGTTGCATCACAAACAGCAACGGTGATACCGCTTCGGGTTGAATATTTATAACCCTGAGCCTTGATTTTATCAAGAACATCAGCCGAAATTGCAGTTCCGTGAACCTTAATGCAACGGTCAATAATCTTGCCGAGGAATTTCTTATCAACAAGAACATCAACTTCGGGAGTGAAGAGATTGTCGGGATTGCTTCTGTCGATAAATCCGAGGTCCTGAGGAATGGGGTCATTAAAGATTATCTTACCGAGAGTGGTAACAACAAGCTTTGTTGCGCTCTCGCCGTTGATTTCCTTAGTCATACGGATTCTGATGCTTACATGAAGTCCGATATCGCCCTCATCATAAGCCATCATCGCTTCGTCAACAGTATTAAATGTTTTATATATAAGATGCTTTTCGCCGTTATCATCAATAAACTCGGTGGGAGCGCCGGGCTCGCAGGGGTTCTCGGGAACATAATCCGAGTTCGCCGGATTATTATTATTGACCATAGTCAGATAATAAGAACCGAGTATCATATCCTGAGTGGGAACGGTAACGGGGCGTCCGTCTGACGGCTTTAAAAGGTTGTTGGCGGCAAGCATAAGGAATCTTGCTTCTGCCTGAGCCTCAGCCGAAAGAGGAACATGAACAGCCATCTGGTCGCCGTCGAAGTCGGCATTGAAAGCGGTACAAACCAGAGGATGAAGTCTGATTGCTCTGCCCTCAACAAGAACGGGTTCAAATGCCTGAATACCCAGACGGTGAAGAGTAGGCGCACGGTTAAGCATAACGGGGTGGTCTTTGATAACCACTTCAAGTGCATCCCATACCTCGGGAGCGGAACGCTCAACCATCTTACGGGCCGACTTAACATTATTGGCTTTCTTGGTTTCGGTAAGCACTTTCATAATGAAAGGCTTGAAAAGCTCAAGTGCCATTTCCTTGGGAAGACCGCACTGATAAAGCTTAAGGTCGGGTCCTACAACGATAACGGAACGGCCTGAATAGTCAACACGCTTACCGAGAAGGTTCTGTCTGAAACGGCCCTGCTTACCTTTAAGCATATCGGAAAGAGATTTGAGAGCTCTGTTGTTGGGTCCCGTAACGGGTCTGCCACGCCTGCCGTTATCAATAAGAGCATCAACGGCTTCCTGGAGCATTCTCTTTTCGTTTCTGATAATAATTTCGGGAGAACCGAGCTCAATGAGCTTTGCAAGACGGTTGTTTCTGTTGATAACTCGTCTGTAAAGGTCATTGAGGTCTGAAGTGGCAAATCTGCCGCCCTCGAGCTGAACCATGGGACGAAGCTCGGGAGGAATTACGGGGATAACATCAAGAATCATCCATTCGGGTCTGTTGCCGGACTGTCTGAATGCTTCAACAACCTCAAGACGCTTAAGAGCCTTTGCTCTCTTCTGTCCGGAGGAGCTTTCAAGCTCTTCTCTCAGCTCTTCCGCAAGCTCATCAAGGTCAATCTCGGCAAGAAGCTCTTTGATAGCTTCCGCACCCATGCCTGCTTTGAAGTCATCTTCATAAGCAAGTCTTGCTTCCTCATAATCCTTTTCATCGAGTGTCTGGCATTTTCTGAGCACCGTATCACCCGGGTCGATAACTATATGCTTTGCGAAATAGAGAACCTTTTCAAGGTCTCTGGGAGATATATCAAGCATAAGTCCCATTCTTGAGGGAATACCCTTGAAATACCAAATATGTGAAACGGGAGTAGCAAGCTCAATATGACCCATTCTCTCACGGCGAACCTTTGCCTTTGTAACCTCAACGCCGCAGCGTTCACATATTTTTCCCTTATAACGAACTCTCTTATATCTTCCGCAGTGGCATTCCCAGTCCTTGGTGGGTCCGAAAATCCTTTCGCTGAAAAGGCCGTCCTTTTCGGGCTTAAGAGTTCTGTAATTTATTGTTTCGGGCTTCTTTACCTCGCCGTATGACCATTCTCTTATCTGCTCAGGCGAAGCAAGGCCGATTTTTATGGATTCAAAAGAAATATTATTTACGGATTCTGTAATATTTTCCATTAAACGATGCCCCTTCCGTTAATTTGGTTTGGGATGCGGCGATTATTCATAATCGTCCTCCGAGCTGTCAATATCAATTCCGAAATCTCCGATATCAACATCATCTATGCCTTCAAAGTCTCCGTCGTCTTCGTCGCCTGCATCAGTGTCTCTGATGAAGATATCGTTTTCTTCGCTGTCTTCATCAATGATGAATTCATCACTGTTTTCGGCATCGTTGACATTCTGGAATGCCTTGGTATCGGTTACATAGCCGTCTTCATCATCATAGGTCTGACGAAGGTCTATTTCTTCACCGTTTTCATCAAGCACTCTGATATCAAGAGCAAGAGACTGAAGCTCTTTAACAAGAACCTTGAAGGATTCGGGAATACCGGGAGAGGGAACATTCTTGCCCTTAACGATGGCTTCATAGGTCTTAACTCTTCCCACAACATCATCGGACTTAACGGTAAGAATTTCCTGAAGGGTGTAAGCTGCGCCGTAAGCTTCAAGAGCCCAAACTTCCATTTCACCGAAACGCTGACCGCCAAACTGCGCTTTACCGCCGAGGGGCTGCTGAGTAACAAGTGAATACGGACCTGTTGAACGGGCATGAATCTTATCGTCAACAAGGTGATGCAGCTTAAGATAATACATGACACCTACGGTTACGGGGTTATCGAATCTTCTGCCCGTTCTGCCGTCGGTAAGAATTGATTTGCAGTCAAGACGGAGCTGAGGAACCTTTGACGGGTCGAACTCTTCGCCCTTTTCTTCCGCTTCCTTCTTCGCCTTTTCCATGGTAAGGCGGTTGGCTTCCATAAATGCTTCTGTGATGTCGCCCTCGTGAGCGCCGTCGAATACAGGAGTCATAACCTTATATCCGAGTGACCTTGCGGCAAAGCCGAGGTGAACCTCAAGAACCTGACCGATATTCATTCGGGAAGGAACACCGAGAGGATTAAGAACTATATCAAGCGGTGTACCGTCGGGCAGGAAAGGCATATCCTCCTGAGGAAGAATTCTTGAAACAACGCCCTTATTTCCGTGACGACCGGCCATCTTATCGCCGACGGAAAGCTTACGCTTCTGGGCGATATAGCAGCGAACAACCTTGTTAACGCCGGGTGAAAGCTCATCGCTGTTTTCCTTGGTGAATACTTCAACATTAACAACGATACCGTATTCGCCGTGGGGAACTTTAAGTGAAGTATCTCTGACTTCCTTTGCCTTCTCGCCGAAGATTGCACGGAGAAGCCTTTCTTCTGCGGTAAGCTCGGTTTCGCCCTTGGGTGTAACCTTACCTACAAGGATATCACCGGAGTGAACCTCTGCGCCTATGCGGATAATTCCTCTGTCATCGAGATTGCCGAGAGCATCTTCGCCGACATTGGGAATATCTCTTGTGATTTCTTCGGGACCGAGCTTGGTATCTCTTGCTTCGGTCTCATATTCTTCAATGTGAACGGATGTATAAACATCGTCACGAACAAGCTTTTCGTTGATAAGAACGGCATCCTCGTAGTTGTAGCCTTCCCAGGTCATAAATCCTACGAGTGCATTCTTACCGAGACTTATTTCACCGTGGTCTGTTGCGGGACCGTCGGCAATAACCTCGCCTTTTTCAACTCTCTGACCGACCTCAACGATAGGTCTCTGGTTGATGCAGGTTGCCTGGTTGGATCTCATGAACTTGATAAGCTCATAATAACGGCTGTTTCCGCCGTCTTCAAGAATTGTAACGCTGTCTGCGCAAACCTTTGAAACAACGCCGCCCTCTTTTGCAAGCACGGTAACGCCCGAGTCAACAGCCGCCTTATATTCCATACCGGTTCCGACTATCGGAGCGCAGGTCTTAAGAAGAGGAACAGCCTGTCTCTGCATGTTTGAACCCATGAGAGCACGGTTTGCGTCATCGTTTTCAAGGAACGGAATCATCGCAGTAGCAACAGAAACAACCATCTTGGGAGAAATATCCATGTAGTCAGCCATGGTATTGTCTATTTCAAGGAATTCGTCTCTGTATCTTGCGGTAATCTTGCTTCTTACAAAACGGTTGTTTTCATCGAGGGGTTCGTTTGCCTGAGCAACGATATATTCATCCTCGGTGTCGGCTGTCATATACTCAACTTCGTCAAGGACGGTGCCTGTTGCTTTGTCTATCTTTCTGAACGGAGCTTCAACGAAGCCGTATTCATTTATCATTGCGAAGGTTGCAAGGTAGGAGATAAGGCCGATGTTGGGACCTTCGGGGGTCTCAATGGGGCACATTCTGCCGTAGTGCGAATAGTGAACATCACGAACCTCAAATCCTGCACGGTCTCTTGAAAGTCCGCCCGGGCCGAGAGCCGAAAGTCGTCTCTTATGAGTGAGCTCCGCAAGAGGATTGGTCTGATCCATGAACTGTGAGAGCGGTGAAGAACCGAAGAATTCTCTGATTGCAACCATAACGGGTCGGATGTTGATAAGGGTCTGCGGAGTAATCTTATCGTCATCCTCCTGAGCCTGAATTGCCATTCTTTCACGAACAACTCTTTCCATTCTGGCAATACCGATTCTGAACTGGTTCTGAAGAAGCTCGCCGACTGAACGGATTCGTCTGTTGCCGAGATGGTCTATATCGTCAATGTTACCGACTCTCTTGGTGAGACAGTTAACATAGTTGACTGATGCGAATATATCGTCTACGATGATGTGCTTGGGAATAAGGTCATCGCAGCGTACTCTCATTTCTTCAAGAAGCGCTTCTTTATCATCGCCGCATTTCTCGATGATTTCATGAAGAACGGAGTAACGAACCTTTTCATTGATTGCCGCATTGATAAGCTCTTCCTTGGTAATGCTTTCGGGCAGTACCGCAGTGGGCTCTACCATGCCGTTGGAGATTACGAAAAGCTCAGTGCCGTCTTCGCAGGCAACAACAACTTTCATAACACCGGCATTTTCAATCTCAATCGCTTTCTGCTTCGTGATTATCTCACCGGGCTCCGCAATAAGCTCGCCGGTATATTCCGAAATAACAGGCTGAGCAACCGTGCAACCGGGAAGTCTGTTGAGCATTGAGAGCTTTTTGTTATATTTATATCTGCCGACTCTGGAAATATCATATCTGTGAGGATCAAAGAAAAGCTGGTCAATATGCTGCTGAGCAGATTCAAGAGTAACGGGCTCGCCGGGACGGAGTTTTTTGAAAACCTCCATAAGGGCTTCTTCCGTATTCTTGGTTTCGTCCTTTTCCATGGTGGCTTCAAGCTTTGCATCCTCACCGAAGAAACGGCGGATATCATCGTTTGTGCCTAAGCCGAGAGCACGGATAAAGGTTGTGATGTAAATTTTTCTGTTTTTATCTATGCGGACATAGAATATATCATTCGGGTCGGTTTCATATTCGAGCCATGCACCTCTGTTGGGGTTGATTGTGCTCGTATAAAGCTCGATACCTGTTTTATCATGGGTCATTCCGAAATAAACGCCCGGGGAACGGACGAGCTGTGAAACAATAACTCTTTCCGCACCGTTGATAACGAATGTTCCGCTTTCGGTCATCTTGGGGAAATCGCCCATATAGACCTCTGACTCTTTGATAACGCCCGTTTCTTTATTCTGCAAACGAACAGTTACCCTCATGGGAACATTGTAGGTTGCGTCTCTTTCCTTGCACTCACGCACCGAGTATTTGGGCTTATCTTCGATTGTGTAATCAACGAATTTAAGTACCCAGTTTCCCGAGAAGTCGGTTATCGGCTCCATATCACGGAAAACTTCCTTCAGACCCGTGTTGATAAACCACTCATAGGAAGACTTCTGAATATCAATGAGGTTGGGCATATCCATAACCTCGTTGATTTTTCCGAAGCTCATGCGGGTGCAGCTTCCTCGTTTAACGGGATTGACTTTCAGCATTAGCTAATCCTCCGTTCATTGAAATTTCCATTGCTGTAAAATTTTGTTTTATGGGGAAAATCGCCCTAAAATCTTTTAAATATAAGCGCACATATAAAGAAAATTATAGGGCATCTCTCTCCATTTTAAGATACAGTCAAGAATTATACATACTTTTCTTTATTTTGTCAATAAAAAATATTGAAGAAAATAAATGTTTGTGCATCTATATGAAATTTGGTAAATTTTGTGATTAAATTTTGTGCATTATTTTTCAATTTTTGTATGTTTTTACAATACTTTTAATTCCTTATCGGAGGACATCAAAAAGAGGAACGGCAATTTTCCGTTCCTCTTCTGTTAATTATACTTTTATTATTTTTCCTTTTGATTGTTCCGAACATTCTCCTGTTTTATCGGCGCACAGCGCATAAATATCGCCTGCCCTGCACTCGGCGGCAAAAATTTTTTCGGCATCCGAATCGGCATTTTTAAGTTCCGCCGCCTTGGTTATTATCGGGAGCGAAGCGGTTTCGTATGCCGCTTTCAGCATCTGCGCTCCCCTCTCTCCGAAGCCGAGAATCCGTATATAAGGCACCGGAATTGCGGCTTCTTCCGCCGTTATTCCAAGCGCACAATTCAGTATTATCCGCCTTATTCTTGCGTGCGAATACCTTTTTGTTTTGACCGCCGAATAAAGCTCTTCGAGCGATGAAGCTTCCTTTGCGGCTTTAAAAATTCTGTTTTCAATACCCTCCGAAACATCGGGACAGACGGCAATATCCGCAGTCGTGCAGGTACGAAGCTTATAAAGTATCGCCGTTTCCAGCTTGCTTTTATCCGTCAGCTTCTGTTCGTCCGAAGCCGAAGAATACACTTTATATACGCTCTCCGGCACAAGCTTTTCCCATTTGCCGCACTCCGAAATAAGCGCTCTTACTGCCGAAGCGGATGCAATATTATTGTTTATTATATCCGAGCCGTGCAATGCACCCGTTCTTTTAACCGCAAACGGCGTTATATCGCTTTTCAGAGCGGTCAAAGCCGAAATGTATTCAACCGCCAATATATCATTGGGATTGCATATTATATCGGCGCACTCTGCGGAAAATTTTCTCAGCGCATTTTCCCGTGCGGCGGCAAAGGATATGCCTGTTTTTATCTCCTTTGCAATTTCATTCTGAACATCATCGCCGCTCAGAAGCTCCGCTGTTTTCCGAAGCATGGCCGTATTTCCGCATTCACTGCCGAAAACGAGCATATCAACGCACCCGAGTGAATGAAGAATTTTCACCGCCGAAAAAGCGAAATTCGCCGCACCCGAAACGGCATAAACGCACGGAAGCTGAATAACAATATCCGCACCGCCCGCAAGCGCCGCCCGGGTTCTGATATCATCTCTGAATATTGCCGCATCGCCACGCTGAACAAAGTTTCCGCTCATCACAACGGCAACGCAGTCTGCGCCCGCTTCTCTCGCCTTTTTGATAAGATAAGCGTGTCCGTTATGGAACGGGTTATATTCGGCAATTATTCCGGCAATCTTCATAAATCTTCTCCTAAAAAACTCTTGCAAAATTTCTTATATAAGTATATAATAAAACAGTTAAATGCTTTTATCAAGCAAAATTTCACAATTTGGAGTGTTAATATGAAAATTCTTGTTATCAACTGCGGAAGCTCATCCCTCAAATATCAGCTTATTGATATGGAAAACGAAGACCTGCTCGCAAAAGGTATCTGCGAACAGATAGGCGATGCAAACGCCACATTCACTCACAAGGTTCCCTCCTGCACCGAGAAGAACATCAAGGAAGCTCATGCCATGAAAGACCACGGCGAAGCCATAAAGCTTGTTCTTGATACTCTTGTAAGCAAAGAAAACGGCGTTATCGCTTCAATGGATGAAATCGGCGCAGTGGGACACAGAGTTCTGCACGGCGGCGAAAAATTCTCGGCATCGGTTCTTGTTAACGATGCAGTTAAAGAAGCCATCAAAGAATGCTTCAAGTTCGGACCTCTTCACAATCCTGCAAATCTTAAGGGCATTGAAGCCTGCGAAAGCATTATGGATGTTCCTCAGGTTGCCGTTTTTGACACCGGATTCCATCAGACAATGCCCGATTATGCTTATATGTACGCTCTTCCCTATGAATTCTATGAGAAAGACGGCATCCGCAAATACGGTTTCCACGGCACCTCTCACAGATATGTTTCAGCCCGTTGCATTGACCTTCTCGGCGGAAAGGCAGAGGGAACAAAAATCGTTACCTGCCATCTCGGAAACGGTTCTTCCATTTCGGCTGTTAAAGACGGAAAATGCTATGATACAACCATGGGACTTACTCCTCTTGAAGGTATCATAATGGGTACCCGTTGCGGTTCAATCGACCCTGCAATCGTTCCCACAATTATGAAATCACGCAACCTTACTCCCGATGAGGTTGATAACCTTATGAACAAGAAGAGCGGTATGCTCGGTATCGCCGGCACAAGCGACAACCGTACAATCGAAGGCATGGCAAAAGAGGGCGATGAAAAAGCCAAGCTCGTTGAATCAATGCTCTGCCATCAGCTCACCAAGTATATCGGCGGCTTTGCCGCAGCTATGGGCGGAGTTGATGCAGTTGTATTCACCGGCGGAATAGGCGAAAACAATCCTCAGTACAGAACAAGAGTTGCCGAAAGCCTTGCTTTCCTCGGCACTGCAATTGACGAAGAAAAGAACCACATCAGAGGCGAAGAGGTTGAAATCTCCGTTCCCGGCTCAAAGGTTAAGCTTTTCGTAATTCCCACCAATGAGGAGCTTGTTATCGCAAGAGATACCAAAGCTATCGTTGATGCTCTTTGATATTATGATTTATTCAGCTCCTCTGTTTGAAGCCGAAGCATCGGTAAAGTTATCCGATGTTCCGGCAGAGAAAATCGCTTCATTTCATTGGGAACAGCCGCATTTTTCCAGACCGGAAAGCTTTTTCGGTATGTACGCCGTAAAAGGCAAAGGAATATATGCAAGGCTGTATTCCTTTGAAAACGATATTCGCTGTGAATGCGTAGGCCGTGATGAACCGGTTTATACCGACAGCTGTCTGGAATTTTTCATTATGCCCCTTTCCGATGACAAAAGATATATGAATTTTGAGGTAAATCCCAAAGGAGTATATCTTTCTCAAATCGGCGAATGCAGAGAAAACAGAAAATTCATAAAGGAAGTTACCGACCTTGAACCGAAAATCACTCCGTTTTTTCTGAATGAAAACGAAAAAACGGCATGGGGTTATGAGATATTTCTTCCCGATGAATTCATTTCCGCAGTGTACGGCAAAGATTTTGTTACGGATGAAGCAGAGGTTAAAGGTAATTTCTATAAATGCGCCGACCTTTCCGTTCATCCGCATTACGGCGCTTATTTTCCCGTCTCCTCCGAAAAGCTCGGATTTCATAATCCCGACTGTTTCGGAAAAATCATAATCAGAAAGGCTTGAAAATGATGTCCGATTCCATTACCAATGTTGAAGAACTGCTCGGCGCTTTCACATTTGACGGCGTTTTCGAGGGCTTTGAGCAACTCATTCACGGTCATATCAACGATACATACCGTTTTGATTTCCGCACGGAAAACGGCGACAAAAAATCGTATCTCATTCAGGTTATCAATACTTATGTTTTCAAAGACCCCGATGCTCTTATGAAAAATATCGTAAGCGTTACGGAGCATATACATAAAAAAATACTTGAAAACGGCGGCGATTCCGACAGAGAAGGTCTGTATGTCTATTACACCAAGGATAATAAACCGTATTACAGAGACTCAAACGGCAGATGCTGGCGCTGTTATAATTTTATCTTAAACGCTCATTCCTGCCAGAATGCAGGCACTCCCGAGATATTCAATAAAGCCGCCAAAGCATTCGGAAAATTCCAGCAGCTTCTCGCAGATTACCCGGGAGAAACGCTCGCCGAAACGATACCGAATTTTCACAACACGGTTTCCCGTTTCGCCGATTTCAAAAAGGCAACCGCCGATAATCTTTCGGGCAGAGCCAACCAGGCAATACCCGAAACGGAATTTGTTCTTGCCCGTGAAAATGACTGCTCCGTGCTTCTTGACCTGCTCAACGCCGGAAAGCTTCCGCTGAGAGTTACGCATAACGATACAAAGCTCAACAATGTTATGTTTGATGTTGACACCGGTGAGGGCATTTGCGTTATCGACCTTGATACCGTTATGCCCGGACTTTCACTCTATGATTTCGGTGACAGCATCCGTTTCGGAGCAAACACCGCCGATGAGGACGAAAAAGACCTTTCAAAGGTTGCGCTCAGTCTTGAGCATTTCAGAGCCTACACAATGGGTTATCTCTCCGCCGCAGGCAAAAGCCTTACAGATACCGAAATCGAATATCTGCCGTTTTCGGCAAAGCTTATGACACTTGAATGCGGAATGCGTTTCCTCGGCGATTTCATAAACGGTGATGTTTATTTCAAAACCGAATATCCCGAGCATAATCTCGTCAGATGCCGCACTCAGTTTAAGCTTGTTGAGGAAATGGAAAAGCATATGGATGAAATGTCGGCAATCGTTGAAGAATGCCGCAAGGCTCTTAATTTAGTTTAATATTATTTTCATATATAGTTATACCGCCGTATCAAATGACACGGCGGTATTGCTTTATATGAATTCCGAAATATTCTCTTTGATATATTTTCCGCCGAGTCTCATAATTTCATCGGTTGAAATAAGCGCCGAAAAGCTCTCATCAAGCTTGTCGATTTCTTCACGGATAAACGATATTTTCTCATCATCGGGGTCATATGCGGCAAATTCTTTTATGAAAATTTCATATGCTTCACGGGGCAAAATAAATTCAGCCGCTTTTTTCGCTTCATCGGTCAGCGGACTTGCGTTTATCGAGAAAAATCCGCTGAGCTTTTCGCCGCCGTCCTCAACAATAAAGCTGAGAGCATATATCAATCTCTGCTTTTCTTTGAGACCGTAAAATTCCGCTTCCGTATCGGCAGCATCGGAAACTCGCTTCTGCAAGCCGAGCGAAACACCTCTGAAAAGTCTTATTTCATCGGACGAAGCGGCAAGCCTTTCGCTGAGAATCGCAAATTCGTTGCGAAGTGCGTTTTCTTCTTTCAGCTTTTCGAGCAGGGCTTCATTTTCGGCATTGTGCTTTTTTCTTTCGCCCAAAACCTTTGCCCACACTATAACCGCAAAAACCGCAAGCGCCAGAAGTCCTGCCGCAATCAACGGATTATTTTTAAAATATTCCATATACATTATCAATTCTCCTCAATAAGGAATTTATAGATTTCTCCTTTTTTAAATCCGCTTTCCTTTGCCGCCTGCTTTGCGGCTTCTGTTTTGCTTTCGCCGTTTTGAACAAGCTCAACCGCATAGGCAACCGCCTGTTCAAGGCTCATGCTCTCGTTCTCCTGTGCTTTTGCGCCCTCGATTATCAGCACGAATTCGCCTTTTGCCTGCTCTTTTGAATACCTCAGAACCGCCGCTTCAAGGTCGGTTCTGATAACCTCCTCGTGTATCTTGGTGAGCTCTCTGACTATCGCAATGCTTCTGTTACCGAGTGCGGAATAAAGGTCTGAAAGAGTATTTAAAAGCTTATGCGGCGCTTCATAAAATATCAGCGTTCTCTGTTCCTTAACGAGAGAAGCAATAACCGCCTTTCTTTCCGCCTTTTCCATCGGCAGAAATCCCTCAAAAACAAATCGGCGTGACGGCATACCCGATATTGCAAGCGCCGTTGCAAATGCACACGGTCCCGGAACGGACTCGGTTTTTATACCGTGCTCTATACAAAGTCTCACCAAATCCTCACCCGGGTCGGAAATTGCAGGCATTCCGGCATCGGTAACAAGTGCGCAGCTTTCGCCGTCAAGCAGTCTGCGGATTATTTCGGGTCCTCTCTCAACCTTATTATGCTCATAATAACTCACAAGCGGCTTTTTTATTTCAAAATGATTGAGAAGCTTTAATGTAACACGGGTATCCTCGGCGGCAATGAAGTCCGCATTTTCAAGCGTTTCAAGCGCTCTCGGCGAAATATCACCGAGATTTCCGATAGGAGTGCCGACTATATATAATTTTCCGCTCATCGGTCTTCACCTCTGTTCTCAAGCAAATAATCCGCATAAATTTCTTTCATTTTTTCGGAATATTCTCCGTTATCGCCGTAAACAAAAAGCTCGGGTTCAACGGTCATTCCCCGCTTTCCGCCCCTCCTGCCCTCAATGAGAGCCAGCCACGGAGCCTTGCCCGGACACTTTGCCACAAGCTTAAGTCTTTTCGGCTCTATTCCGCATTCTCTCATTTCGCAGAAAAGCTCGCACATTCTTTCGGGACGGATGCACATACACAGTCTGCCGCCGAAATTGAGAAGCTTTGCAGATGTTTTGCATATATCCGAAAGAAAACACATCGTTTCGTGCCTTGCTATTTTATCGGCATCTGAGCGGCTCTCTATTCCGGCTCCGCTCGCCTTATACGGGGGATTCATGGTAACAATATCAAACGCTCCGAACGCCGCTTTACCTTTCAAATCACGCAGGTCGGCGTTTATAATGGTAATTCTTTCGGAAAGAGAATTAAGCTCGGCTGACTGCCGTATCTGCTCTGCTCCCTGCGGCTGAATTTCAACCGCAGTTATATGACCCGTCTGTTTTTTGCACCAGAGAAGCGGAATTATTCCGCAGCCCGAACCGAGGTCACAGCATACTGCTCTTTTTGACGGAGAAGCAAAATCGGCAAGCAATACGGCATCCGTTCCGAATGAATGAGCATCCGAAACCAGCGCCGTTATCCCCGACCCGAGATATTCTTTTCTTAATTCGGCCATACGCTCCTCCGTAAATATATATTGTATGTTATATTAACATATCCCGCAAAGCTTTGTCAAATTTTATTTATCTCTACGCAGAGTAGGTTGAACATCATACGGAAAAGTGATAATATCTTTTCGAAAGGTGATGAATTTATGAATCAGTATGTAACCGGGGCTATGATAAAAAGACTGCGTGAGGATAAAAAAATGACGCAAAATCAGCTTGCGGAACTGCTCTGTGTGAGCGACAAAACAGTTTCAAAATGGGAAAACTGCAAGGGATATCCCGATATTTCGCTGATTGAATCTCTTGCAAAGGCTCTCGGGATTTCGGTTATAGAATTGCTTTCCGGCAACGATATTGCAAACGCAAACATTTCTTCAAATATGCTCAGAACAAAGTGGTATGTCTGCCCCGTATGCGGAAATATCATTCACGGCGTGGGTGAAGCGGTGGTAAGCTGTCACGGAATCATTCTTCCGTCGCTGACTGCCGAAGAGCCGGACGAAAATCACGCCGTTACGGTTGAAGCCGTTGAGGATGAATATTTTGTTACCGTTAATCACGATATGACAAAGGAGCATTATATTTCGTTTATCGCCGCCGTTTCGGATGATACCGTTCAATTGAAAAAGCTTTACCCCGAAGGGAATTCGGATGCAAGATTTAAAATAAACCGAACAAAATCCATTTTGTATTATTGCAATAAGGACGGACTTTTTTCATACAGAATAAAGCGCAGATAACAAACCGCCGCAGTTCAACGACTGCGGCGGGATTTTTATTAAAGCTTAACTTCAAAGCCGGTTTCGGCGGATTCATAAATTGCCGAAAGAATTTTTATCATATCAATACCCTGCTGAGGCTTGAAGCACGGCTCCGCACCGTCAAGCACAACATCAAGATAATGCTTAAGGTTATTTCTGTGTCCCTTTGTGTCGATATTTCCTGCCGGGATTATATCAAGAAGCTGACCGTTTTCCTCGGTGTAAATTTCAAGCTTGTCATTCTTCCATTTGAGACCCGATTTTGTACCTCTGAGTTCAACGAAACGCTTTTCTTCCTTAACATTTGAAGCCCAACTGAATTCAAGCTGAAGAACTGCGCCGTTATCAAATCTGATAAGTCCCATTGCAAGGTCTTCAACATCAAATGTGCCGCCGGATTTTTTATCTCCGAATGAAGAATTTACAGAATCACTCGTATCGGTATCGGCAAATTTGCAGAATGTGTTTCCGCTCACGGCAACGGGAGTGGGATTGCCCATAAGCCATACGGCAAGGTCAATCATATGCACACCGAGGTCAATCAGCGGACCGCCGCCGGACTGCTCCTTTGTGGTGAACCAGCCGCCTTTTCCGG
>JAZQON010000020.1:0-9055 GCA_045627825.1 Acutalibacteraceae bacterium | reverse complement strand
TTTTTTCTTGCTTCTTGTGATATCCTATTCATGAGAAGTAACCTTTCTTTGTGATTTTTGGGTTGTGGTAAACTTATTATATCACTTTAAGGTTTACTTCTCATTATTTTTTGGGTCACATCATTTTAACACACACATTTTGAAATTTTATTATTTTTTAGATTAAATGGATAAAATGTCCGAAGTCACTTGACTTTGCTGTCCGGTTATGGTATTCTTTATTAAGAAATAAATAAATTTGTTTATTTCTTAATAAAGCGGATGACCGAGAAGTAATCAGTAAAATAATCCTTAAAGCATTCGCATAATAAACCGCAAAAACGAATTGCAAAACATATCTTAAAACGAAACGCAAATTGAACCGTGAAAGGAGGAATTGAATGTATGCCCCGACGGCTTTCGGCGTTATGCTGAAAGAAATGAGAGAGAAAGTCGGCATTTCGCAGGGCGAGCTTGCCGAAGCTCTCGGCAAAACCGCACAATATATCAGCAACATCGAAAAGGGCAAAAACAATTCACCTCCCGATGACGGTGATATTGTTAAGCTCATTTCACGGCTCGGGCTTGACCCGGAGGAATCGGAACGCTTTCGTGTGTTCGCCTATGCGGACAGAGGCATGCTTCCTCCCGAAATGTTCCGCTATGTTTTTGAATGTCCGCCGCTGATGGGCGTTATCAGGTCGGCAATGCAGAATAATATTTCTCCCGATTACTGGGCAGGACTGCTCAATACCATATCGAAAGGAAGAACCGTATGAGTAAGAAAGTACCCGAATATGTTAAATACGCCGCAGGAATCGTTCCGAGTGAACGCCAGCTCAAATGGCAGGAGCTTGAATTTTACGCATTTATGCACTACGGTATGAACACATATACAAATTCCGAATGGGGCAACGGCAATGAAGACCCCGAGCTTTTTGCTCCCGAAAAGCTTGACTGCCGTCAATGGGCGAAGCTCTGCAAGCTTTCGGGAATGAGGGGAATAATTTTAACGGCGAAGCATCACGACGGCTTCTGCCTTTGGCAGACGAAATATACCGACCATTCGGTAGCTTCAAGCAAGTGGAAGGACGGTCAGGGAGATGTTGTTGCGGAATGCGCCGCCGCCTGTGAGGAATTCGGAATAAAATTCGGCATTTACCTTTCGCCGTGGGACAGGCACGAGGAAACCTACGGTACGGGTGAAGCCTATAACGAATTTTTCAGAAATCAGCTCCGAGAGCTTCTTTCAAACTACGGCGATATATTCTGCGTATGGTTTGACGGTGCGTGCGGAGAGGGTAAAAACGGTAAAAAGCAGGAATATGATTGGGAAAGCTATTATGAAATAGTGCGAGAGCTTCAGCCGGATGCGGTTATAAATGTTGTGGGTCCCGATGTACGCTGGTGCGGAAATGAAGCCGGCGTATGCCGCAAAAGCGAATGGAGCGTTGTGCCTTATTATCATTCGGCTCATGCGGTTATTGCGGCGCAAAGTCAGAAATCCGTTACCAAACCGCCTAAAAAAGTAAATCCCACCGCTCTTGATTTGGGAAGCAGAAAAGCAATCAAGAAGTGCAATAATCTTATATGGTATCCGGCAGAGGTCAATACCTCAATCAGAAAAGGCTGGTTCTATCATCCCGATGATGATTACAATGTAAAACCGCTTTCCAAGATAATGGAAATATATTATAATTCGGTTGGTGCAAATGCGAGCTTTTTGCTGAATGTTCCGCCGATGCCCGATGGCAAAATCAACGAGAAAGATATTGAAACCTTGCTTTCCGTCGGCGCACAGCTTGAAATTGATTTCAACGAAAATCTTGCCGAGGGTTCTGTCATAACCGACAACAGACATCTTGACAAAAAGCATACGGGTCAAATGGCGTTAAGCGCCGACCCCGATGAATACTGGCATTCGGGCGACGACCCCGAGGGTGCAGAACTCGTTCTTGACCTCGGCGATGAATATGATATTGATAAAATCGTTCTCGGCGAGCACATCAGAACTGGTCAGCAGATTGAAAAATTCACTCTTTATGCTCAGCTTGAGGGTGAATGGAAAAAGCTTGCATCCGAAACGGTTATCGGACACAAGCGTATATGCAGATTTAAAGAAATAAGAGTGAGATATTTTAAGCTTGTTATCAATAAAGCGAGATGCTTTGCAACAATAAACAAGTTTGAAGCCTATTGATTATTCCCAGGTTTTCCAGATTTCGGGGCAGTAACCGACGGTTGCCTGCTTACCGTTGCGGACTATCGGCGTTTTGAAAAGCATCGGGTCTTCAAGAAGCTTTTCTTCAACTGCTTCTTTGCTTGCAAGATATTTTATGAAATTCTTTTCGTATGCCTTTGACTTTTCATCAATGAGTGCTTCCATAGAACCGACGGCGGCTTTTACGCTGTTATATTCGCCCTTGCTCAGACCTTTCTGCGTAAGGTCAATGAACTGGAATTTTATGTTTCTTTCTTTAAAATAGCGCTGAGCCTTTTTTGTGTCAAAGCATTTGTTTGTTCCGAAAATCTGTATATTCATAAATTCATTCCTTTACTTTTATTTGGTATTATTATGATTAAATTTCCTCAACAAGTCAATAGGGCGTTGAAAATTTTAACCGATTGCGGTTATTCCGCCTATGTTGTGGGCGGTGCGGTGCGTGATGCGCTGATGGGCAAAACCGCTTCCGATTGGGATATAACCACATCCGCTCTGCCGTCTCAGACCGTTGAAGCATTCAAAAACTTCCGCATTATTGAAACAGGAATAAAGCACGGCACGGTGACTGTTATAATTGACGGAATGAGCCTTGAAATAACAACATACCGCATAGAAAACGCCTATTCGGATAACCGCCATCCCGATTCGGTGAGCTTTACCGACCGTATTGAAGACGACCTTATGCGCCGTGATTTTACGGTTAATGCGGTTGCGGTTTCACCGCAGGGCGAAACCGTTGACCCGTACGGCGGCTGTAATGATATAATAAAGAAAATAATTAAATGTGTGGGCGAGCCGGACAAGCGCTTTGACGAGGATGCGCTGAGAATTCTGCGTGCTCTGCGGTTTGCGTCGGTGCTTGATTTTGAAATCGACCCGCAAACATCGGAAAGCATTATGCGAAAATATCCGTTGCTTGAAAATGTTTCGGCGGAAAGAATATTTTCGGAAATATGCAAAATGCTTTGCGGCAGGGGAGTCGGAAAAATTCTGCGTGAATACGGTAAAGTGATATTCTTTATCTTCCCCGAGCTTGAACCGATGTGCGGCTGTGAACAAAGATGTGACTTTCACGATAAGGATGTGTGGGAGCATACGGTGTGCACGGTTGAAAGCATAAAAGCCGATACCGACCTTCGGCTTGCGGCTTTGCTTCACGACTGCGGAAAACCTTACTGCAAAACCACGGATGCAAACGGTATCGACCATTTTTACGGTCACGCCGGAATAAGCAGGGAAATAGGCGAAAAAATACTTTTGCGGATGAAAGCATCAAACAAAATGCGTGAGCATATATGCATGCTTACGGAATATCACGATTTTCAGCCGCACAAAATAAGCAAAAGGACATACCTTAAATATATAGGCAAATTCGGAATTGAAACGGTTCGGGACTTGTTTGAAGTCCGCAGAGCTGACTGCGAAGCCCATGCCGGATGGGTTTATTCCGGCGCACTTGAAGAAAACGAAGTCGGTCTGAAAATTCTTGAAGAAATCGAAAACGGCGGTAACTGCTTTTCGGTAAAAAATCTTGCCGTGAATGGCAGAGAGCTTATTGACTTCGGCATAGAGCCGTCGAAGAGAATGGGCGATATACTTGATGAGCTTCTTGAAGAGGTTATGGATGACAGACTTGAAAATAAAAAGGAAACGCTTTTGAAAAGAGCGGCTGAGCTTAACTCGGCTGAAAGGAGACAAAATGGAAATAGTTGATATTAAAAATGCGGCGGAATTCGATGAATTTGTGCGTTCAAATCCGAAAGGGCATATGATGCAGACCTCCGCATGGGGAAAGGTTAAAAAAGAATGGGACTGGAAGGGCTTTATCTCCCGTGACGAAAACGGAAAAATCAAAGGCGTTTGCGCCGTACTTATCCGTCAGGCGCCGGGTGTTTCGCTGAAGCTGATGTATGCTCCCCGTGGGCCCGTTTGCGATTTATCCGATAAGGAGACGGTAAAGGAACTGCTTATTGCCGCCAGAGAATACGGCAAAAAGGAAAAAGTATGCTCTTTCAAAATTGACACCGATACTCTTGCGTCGAATTATGATTATATTGATTTGCTCAAAGAAATCGGTTTTAAGTTTAAGGAGCACGGCGAGGGCTTCGACACCGTTCAGGCAAGATATATTTTCAGACTTGATGTGGGCGGCAAAACCGAGGATGAGGTTATGGCTTCGTTTCATCCGAAAACAAGGTATAACACAAGACTTTCCGCAAGAAAAGGTGTTACAGTTGAAATAAAAGGCGTTGAAGCCTGCGAGGAATTTCACAGTCTTATGCTTGTGACGGGCGAGCGTGACAGCTTTGCAACCCGTGACACCTCATATTTTGAGCGCATAATGAACGCATTCGGCGACGATGCGAGAATATACATCGCATATTACGAGGGAAAAGCAATTGCCGGAGCGCTTGATGTTCACTGCGGAGACAAGGTCTGGTATGTTTACGGCGCCAGCTCCAATGAATACAGAAATGTTATGCCCAATTATCTTGTTCAGTGGGAAATGATAAAATGGGCAATCGCCGAGGGCTGTAACTATTATGATTTCAGAGGCGGTTATCCCGATGAAAATAATCCGCTTCACGGTATTTTTAAATTTAAAAAGGGCTTCTGTAATGATTATATGGAGCTTATGGGCGAAGCCGATCTGGTTATAAACAAGCTCGGATTTGAAGCTATGAATGCGGCTCAGAAGCTTGCTAAAAAAACAAGGGGAATAAGAGCAAAAATCATTAACAGAAAATAACAGAATAGTTCTTAAACTGAAATAAAAATAATTTAAAAAAACTCTTGCAATTTGCATCTTGATATGATAAAATACCTTCGTATAAATATAGGTGGCATTATGCCCCCTTGAGGCAAATTAAGGAGGAAAAAAGCGTATGAAACTTTTAAAGAAGTCTCTTGCGGTTGTCCTTGCATTCACATTGATATTCTCAACAATGTCAATAGCAGTGCATGCATCCGATGACTACGAGGTAAGCTTTGCCGCAAAGTTTTTGAGACTCAATTCCGAAGGAAAATGGGTTGAAACAACCAGAGCAAAGCCGGGTGAGAGCCTTATGCTCCGTCTTTATGTCGGAACAAACTATGATGCAGGCTCAATGGATCTTCTGACTTTATATGATAAGGATTATTTCACATTCTCCAGCACTGCGGGAAATACCGTAAACTGGGATAATGAAAAAAATCCCGATAATGTTAAGAAAAATCCCGATGTAGGGATGATAAAAAAGACTACCGTTGCATGGCAGCCCGACCCGTATGACCTCGGAACTGTCGGAACAATGTATGATGACGGAGTTGTAGGCGATACAGAGCTTGATACATTAGGCTTTGTTGCCAACACGGTGTTCATCAGCTCGGAAAGCACTCCCGCACCGGCTGATATATCCAAGTGGATAGTTGAATACGGTCCGTTCATTGTTAATTCCAATGAATATGTTAAGAATGCCGATCATGTTGGTAAAGCAGGAATTCCGTCAGAATATCTTATGGATCCCGTAAAAGGAACTTGGGGTATTGATATTCCCGAGATTCCCGAAGGCGGAGTGGAGTCGGATTCCATTTTGATGATATTATGGGAAGATCATCCTCCCGTAGTTAAAAGTGACGAGCGTGCCCAGATAAGCGTTTACAGCAATGTTATACTTAATGCAAACGGCGGAAATTACGGCACAGATGTAACCTCAAAAACTCTTACCGGTATTATCGGCGATACCGTTACCGGAATAGTTGCTCCCAATTATAAAAAACACACTTTCAAGGGCTGGTCAAAGGAAAGCGGCAGTACCGAGACTCTTACGGAAACTGAGCTTAACAATCTGAAATATGAGTATGAAGATGTTACTTTATATGCAGTTTGGGAAGCTGCTCCCGCAGAACAGGTTTCATATAAGGTTGTAACAACCGTTCAGAAACCTGACGGTTCATATGCGAATCCCACAACCGAAAATCTCAGCGGTTTAGACGGAGCAATAATTACTCCCGCAACTCCTCCCGAAGGCTTTGAGGTTGTAGGTACTCCTTCGATTACGCTTGATTCCGAAGCTGCCGAAACTCAGACTCTTAATGTTACTCTTGACAGAAAGAAATACGATGTAACATATTTAAAGTCCGACAATAGTGAAGCCCAGGTAATTCCGGATGTTCGTTTCGGAGCGTCAATCCCCGAATGCACGAATTACACAGGCGAAGCAGGCAAGAAGCTTGAATGGGAATGCCAGACCGAAGGTGCACCGTTCGAAACAATGCCGGCAAAGGATGTTACATTCAAAGCAAAGCTTACGGATATAGTTTATAAGTATATATTCAGCGCTATTGATACCGCAAACACTCTGACCGGTAAATTCGCAGATGGCAGTGCAACAAAGGTTGACGAATATAAATATAATGATGCTCCGTCAGACCCCAAGACATCCATCGTTCCTCCCGAGGGATATGAATTTGATACCTGGAATAAGACAATTCCCGAAAAAGTAACCGAAGATATTTCCGATTTTGAAGTTCGCTATAAGCCGATAGATTATACTGCAACATTTACGGTAACGGGTGCTCCTCAGGGTACTGTTGTTAATCCTCCGGCAAAAGTAGAAAATCTTCATAAAGGAAACAATATCACTCTTCCGTCACTTCCGAATTTTGTTCAGGAAGGATACAGCATTGACGGCTGGTATGTAAACGGAGTTAAAACCGATAAGGTTGCCGCCGGTTCACAGTACACAATGCCGGCAGACGATGTTGAATTCGCAGCGATTATTTCAAAGAACAGCCATCAGATTGTCTTTGATGTCAACGGCGGAAATTCACTTGACCCGATGAATGTTGAATTCGGCGATGCTGTTAACACTCTTCCCACTCCCACAATAGACAATAGTGAGAAGGTATTTGACGGTTGGGTAGATACCGATAACGATAATGCTCCCGTTGAAAAGATTACAAGCATGCCCGACAAGGATGTTCATCTTAAGGCAACATGGAAGCAGAAAGAGTACACCGTAACTTACGAATATGACGGCGAAGCTCCCGTAGGAGCACCTGCCGTTCCCACAGATTCAAAAGCTTATCACTATAATGACCCCGTAACCGTTAAATCCAATCCGACATTCACAGGTTGGACATTCAGCGGCTGGAAGCTTGACGGAGAAGTTAAGACTTCATTCTCCATGCCGAAATCCAATGTAACTCTTAAGGGCTCATGGTCAAAGAACAGCCATCAGATTATCTTTGATGTCAACGGCGGAAATTCGCTTGACCCGATGAATGTTGAATTCGGCGATGCTGTTAACACTCTTCCCACTCCCACAAGAGATGATTGGGATTTCCAGGGTTGGGTAGATACCGATAACGATAATGCTCCTGTTGAAAAGATTACAAGTATGCCCGACAAGGATGTTCATCTTAAGGCAACATGGAAGCAGAAAGAGTACACCGTAACTTATGAATATGACGGCGAAGCTCCCGTAGGAGCACCTGCCGTTCCCACAGATTCAAATGCTTATCATTATAATGACCCCGTAACCGTTAAATCCAATCCGACATTCACAGGTTGGACATTCAGCGGCTGGAAGCTTGACGGAGAAGTTAAGACTTCATTCTCCATGCCGAAATCCAATGTAACTCTTAAGGGTTCATGGAAGAAGAACGGCGGTTATGTAAATTACTATCTTGCAAAAGATGAGCACGGCAATCCCATTGGCAATCCGATAGCAACCGAATGGGTTGATGAAGGCGCTAAGCCCATAGGTGCAGCTCCCGAAACCGCAACAGGCTTCAACTTCCAGGGTTGGGTTGATAAGGACGGCAATAAGCTTCCCGATGAAATGCCCAACGAGAATATAAATGCATTTGCGATTATTGAGCTGAACAAATACAATGTTGTCTATAAAGATGCAGACAGCACACTCATTAGGACCTATGAAAATGTAGGATACGGAACAGAAGTTCCCGTTCCCGGTGACCCGACTCCTCCCGCAACAGCAACTCCCGACCTGACCGAGAATATATTCACGGGTTGGAAGAATGTAAGAACCGGCACAGTCGGTGTTCCCAAGTATATGCCCGATAACGAGCTTGAGTTCATTGCAACCTACCAGGAAAGAAGAATCGGCGAAGACCATACGGTAACATACATTGCCAACGGCAAGACCTTCAAGGCATATGTTGCTCACTACGGTGACACCGTACCCGTTCCCGATGAAGAACCCACCAGGTTCCTTGCCAAGTTCGTAGGCTGGACACCTGAAATCCCCGCAACAATGCCGAATGAAGATTTGGTATTCACCGCTCAGTTTGAAAACGACACCGATATTGATGTTGATGACCAGACCGTTATTATCGGCGGAGCAGTTGTTGCCGGTGCCGCAATCGCAGCCGCACTTGCAGTTAATACCGCAATTATCACGGGTATCGCAGTAGTCGGCGGAGTGATTGTTATAGCAGGTGTAACTCATGTAATTAAGAACACCTATACCGTAACCTATAAGGTAGACGGCGAGGTTTACAGAACATTCAAGGTTCTTGCAGGACTTAAGGTTCCCACTCCGAAGAACCCGAGCAAGGACGGCGTTGAGTTTGCCGGCTGGGATGAAGCAATCCCCGACAAGATGCCTGCACATGACATCACATTCAACGCAACATGGGGCAACGAAAATGTTGTTAACCCGGATACAGGTTCAACCGCAACCGGTATTTCAGCATTCGCCGCTCTCAGCGTAGCAACTGCCGCAGCTTATGTTTTCGGCAGAAAGAAAAAAGAGGACGAAGAATAATTTCTGAATTCTCCGCATAAACACTTAACGGGCTTCCCAAAAGGAAGCCCGTTTTTGTATATTTCGCTTTTTTAATATA
>JAZQON010000019.1:0-2812 GCA_045627825.1 Acutalibacteraceae bacterium | reverse complement strand
TATATGAAATATACAAATGTCGGCTCGTATTCAACTGCAATTGCTAATGGGATGAAAAAGGTTAAGGAATATCCTGACCCTAAAAACGAGATATCTTATGCATATTCAATAACAAGAGAGGAATGGCGTAATTTATTTGATTAGTCATAATGTGTATATTGTGTCAGACAAATCCCGGTTTGTCGGGACAGATAAATCAGAATACTGAAAACACAATATAATAAATTCTGCATTATGTGAAAAGGAGAAATAATGAAAAAGCTTTTGTCGATTATTTTGAGCATAAACGCTGCGGTATGTTCTGTGATGCCGTGCTTTGGTGTTGATTCACCAGAGGAAGAGCTGCGTTTTGCCGCGGCATCTGACCTGCATTATGTTCACCCGGTAAGCACTGTCGATACACAGATTGATTCGGAGGGAAAGGTGTCTTTTAACTCCCAAAGCGGAAAATATACCGCACCGAGCGGCTTTGTAATAGATTCATTCCTGAATGATTGTGCGGAAAATGACGAGTGTGATTTTATTCTTATTCCCGGTGACCTCGCTACCTATGGCCGTGATTTTCCTCAGGAGCACGAGAATGTGGCGGAAAAATTCCGTGCCTTTGAGCAGAAAACCGGAAAGCAGATTTATGTTATCAACGGCAATCACGACAACGGCAGCGGTTCCGTTACAGACCATAACAGATTTGTTTCCGTCTATCACGATTTCGGGTATGATGAGGCGTTTTCAGTTGATGAAGGAACCTGCTCCTACGCTGTTGACCTTAACGGCAAATATACACTTATTGCTCTTGACTCATGTGATGAAAACTATTCCCTTCATTCGGATTTGAATTCGTCAAGAATGAAGTGGGTACATGCTCAGGCAGAGCACGCAAAAAAGACGGGCAGAAAACCGATTCTTATGATGCACCACAATCTGCTGGAGCATAATCCGTTTCAGACAATTACAATGGACGGCTTCATTGTAAGCACCCCTTATATTACAGCCGCAAGGTTTGCCTCAATGGGAATAGAGCTTTGCATTACGGGCCATTCTCACATTAACGATGTAAAATCATTTACCGATGTGCTCGGAAGAACTGTTTATGATTTCAGCATGTCAGCTCTGAGCGAATTTCCCGCAGAGTATAAGCTTTTTACCGTTGATGACAGCGGAATTGCTTATAAAACCGCAAATGTCGGCGGCATAGATTCAAATGCTCTGTCCCTTGTGTGCTCGGGTTATACACAATCACAGCTTGCCGCCATGCAGGAGGATTATCACGGCTTTGTTAGTGAGCAAAACGAAGAAAAAATCGGGCAGGAAATCGAAAAAATCCTTTCTGCCGAAAGCCTCGGAATAAAAGAGGGTAGTCCCTTTTATCCTTTAATAAGAACCGCCCTGCAAAGCGTTACAAATTACCTTGATATGCCGATATACGGTGAAAACAGTTTGTCATCAGCCGCAGAAAACCTCGGGCTTACAATTCCCGACAGTGAATTTACCACCCTTCGGGGAATGATATGTGACGCCTATGCCGGAACGGTTTCGGGCAGAAAGCTTTATACAAAGGGCTCGGCTCAATACAGCGTGTTGACAAAAACGGTTGCCGTTGTTCTGCGTTCTTCACTTGCCTCGGCAGCAGACAGTGAACTGCTCGGCAGCGCCAACGCTCTGCTTGAACGGGCGGGAGTGTCAGACGGTATTGCAAATGCTGTTATGAAAAGAAACTGCGAGCTCTTCGGCTTTGCAACTCCGGCTGAAAAGCTGGCATTCAGCCTGATTTATTCACTTTTCGGCGGGTATATAGGTGAAAATGACGGCACTGATAACAGAGACGGCTTTCTTAGCACGGCGAAAGAAACGGGAATAAGCCGTATTGCCGATTTCTTCAAAAGAATGATTGATTGGCTGCTGAACCTTTTTCGCTTTTCATAATATAAATCAGAATTTGCGGAGATGATGTAAACATGAAAAAGATTATAACGATTTTTCTGCTCATTACAATAGTTTTTTCATTTGCGGGATGCGGCAAGAAGCATATCGAAACTGTTATCCGCAATGTAGAATCCGAAATATATACACAGGAAGAAATCAATTCCGCTATTGATACAATTCAGAAAGAATTAAAAGAGGACTGGAACGGCTGCACTCTGACAGAAATTTATTATGCGGGAGACGAAATATCCGGAAAAGAGGCAAGCTATCGCAATGCTGAAGAAGGAGAGATAATGGTATTATTATCCTCTATGTATGTCGCACGAAACGGTGGAGACGGTTCATTGAATACGGATTTCACTTATGAAAACTGGATGTGGATACTGGTTAAATCGGACAGCGGAGAATGGATTCATATTGACCACGGTTATTAACACAAATCCCGGTTTGTTGATGAAGACAAATCAGAATTTGTACGGATGAAATTATATTCATTTCAAGAGCCTGGATTTCAACTTACGGTTTAGGTTGTTATGATTTTGATAACTTATACAGTTATTGAGAAATAACAAAAAATGATTATAATAAAGATGTGAAGTGCTTCAAATATAAATTAAGGAGTAGTGAATATGTCTTTTAATGTACAAAAAGCAGGCGAGCAAATCGTTGCCTTAAGAAAAAGGAAAGGTTTAACACAAGCCGAGCTTGCACAACGATTAAATATATCTTTTCAGGCTGTCAGTAAATGGGAACGGGGAGAAACACTACCCGATACGGCAATTTTAATAGACCTTGCGAATATTTTAGAAACTACAATCGACTATATATTGACCGGTGGAGAAAAAATGATGAATTACAGAGGCAAAATAAATGTTTCGTATATGGCCAG
>JAZQON010000018.1:0-5365 GCA_045627825.1 Acutalibacteraceae bacterium | reverse complement strand
GGGCGAAGCCCGTCCGAAACTCCTCTCTCCTCCATCCTCTCTCCTAACTTAAAAATCGGGTACGGGCGGAACCCGTCCTGAAACTCCTCTCTCCTCCATCCTCTCTCCTAACTTAAAAATCGGGTACGGGCGGAACCCGTCCTGAAACTCCTCTCTCCTCCATCCTCTCTCCTAACTAAAAAAGCGCACCGTGGGGAGTTCCACGGAGCCCCGATATTAGGTTTCAGAGTCAGGCAACATTAACTGTGAAGTGACTTGCGTCTGTTAATTCTGACCATTCATCGCCACGAACCTGAACATCGTAGGTAAGCTGTCCGGCTACTGCAAATCTGTAACTGATAGTCCAGGTAAGAGTACCGTCTTCATTTTCCTTGCATATGCAGTTTCTGGAGGTCTTGAGATATGTTGCCGATTTGCCATTAAGCGAAAGCTTAACTCTTTCAACATTACCGGTTGTTACGATAACGATGTCTGAATATTCGCCCTTGGTAATATTTTCTGCAACATCAACGGATTTAACCTCGTAAACGATTTCCTGACCTTCTTCGTTAACTTCTTCAAATCTTGTTACCTTGATTTCGAAGTCGCCCTTATCGGAATCAATCCAATTTGATTCGCCTGCAAGACGGTACTGCATTGCCCATGTCTGCATCTCATATTCGTCTGTTCCGATGAAGGAAAGCTTAACCTTGATTTCCCATTTCTTGTAGCTCGCATCTGCTGTGGTAATCTTTACGCATTCATCTTCAACATCACTGCTGAATGTTACTGCCTTAAGTCCGTCCTCAGTTTCTCTTACGAATCTGATTCTGTTAACTTCATTCTTGGCAACAACGGTGAATGTTACATATTCACCACGCTGAACAGTATCGGTATCTGCCGCACTGCTCTTGATTACGGTTGCATCAACGGGTTTAACATCATAGATGTTTTCGAATTCCTTGGCAACCTCTACGGATTCCCAAGAGCTCTCATCGTGGTTAACCTTTGCACGAACTCTGTACTCGCCTTCTGTAAATACAGCTCTTATAGTCCAGATTTCATATGCAACTTCTTCGGGGTTAGTGGTTTCTTCGTCGCTCTTATTGTACTGCTTGATACTTACAAGACCGGTCTCATACTCAATAGCGGTATTAATGGGCGTATCTTCTCTGTCGTAAGTCCATGTTGCGCTGACGCCGTTCATTGCAAACATAACCTTAACGGGTGAGCCCTCAACCTTGATTGCATAATCGGCAACCTGGTCTTCATAAACATCTTTTGTTGTACGGGTTACTTCCTTAACACGGCAGTAATTGAGGTCCTGATTCCACTGAGCAACAAAGGTCATGCCCTCTTCGGTCATATTACCAACTTCGGGTGCCCAACCTGCGAACTCATAACCCTCTCTTACCGGGTTTGCAGGAGCTTCAATCTTTGCACCGAATTCAACATCTTTTACAGTCTTCTTAACGCTTTCATCAGCGAATTTACCGCCTGCTGCATCGAAGACAGCATCATATTTGTTAACGGTGAAGATTGCGGTGTAGGTTGCACCTTCTGTTCCCATTGCAACGATTTCCTTATCCCACTTCTGGAAGCTATATCCTGTCTTTTTGGCTTCGGGAGCAACGGGGATTTCACCAAACGCTGTTTTAACCGTAACATTCTGACCATCAATAACGAATATTGCGTCATACTCTTTGGCTTTCCACTGAGCGGTAATGGTGAGGTCTTCAGCAGGCATTGTCTTGGGAACTTCAATATCCCATCCTGCGAATTCATAACCGTTTTTGGTGGGATTTGCAGGAGCAACGATTGCGGTGCCAAAGTCTTGTTTTATGGGTTCAATTGTTGAATCGCCGGTATTTGCGAATGTGATTGTGTACTGCTTTGCTTTCCACTTGGCGGTAACGGTCTTTGTTGCACCGTTTTCCTTGCCGAGTGCAGGCATTGTGGCAGGAATTTCAATATCCCAACCGTCAAATTCATATCCGTCCTTGGTCGGGTTAGCCGGCTTACTGATAGCCGCACCGTAGTTAGCCGTTATGGTTCTTACGGTTGAACCGCCCTTGGTATCGAATACATAGCTGTACTGGTTGATTGCGAACTTAGCTGTTACCTTAACATCCCTTGCAGGCATCTTTGCAGGAACAGTTCCTTCCCAACCCTTGAAGGTGTAGCCTTCCTTAACTCCGTCAGCCGGAGCAGTAACAGCCGCATCGTAATAGTACATCTTATCTGTATCATGGCCGTCTACCGAAACAGTAAACTTATACTGACTACGGATATAATGTACATAGAGGTTAAGAGGAGTATCGCCCGCAACTGCCTTGCCCGAAAGAACACTGCTGTTCGTATCAACGGTAAAGCCGTTCTTTATTGGCGGGTCATATTTTACCTGTTCATCGGTATTTGCATCAAATGTTAAAACTTCAGGATCGCCATACTCTCCTTTTGTATCCATTGTGTAGACACTGACGGTGTACTTAACCGTACCTGCAGAGAATCTTGCCACATATTCGGCACCGGCTTCTGTCATCTTGCTGAGAACGGGAGCCCATGCGAGGAATGTGTAACCGGTCTTGGTCGGGTTCTCAACTACGGGAACAGTACCGTAATCCGTGGGAACAGTCTTCCATGCAGTACCTGCCTCACGGTCTGCTTCGCTGAGATAGAACTTAGCGTCATACTTGTTGGCAGTGAATGTACCGTAAACATCAACATTGCTTGAAGGCATTGTTTGCGGAAGAATATCCTGAGCGGTCTTACCTGCCCAACCGGAGAATGTGTAACCGGTCTTGGTAAGAGCGGCACGGTAAACGATTGTCTGACCGAATTCAAATGTATCTGTGTACTTAAGCTCTCCGTCAACATAGTAGTTAACATCATAGCCTGAGGTTGAGAAATAGGGAGTGAATGTGGTGTTTCCTTTTACTGTGTACGGGAAGTTTGCTCTTTCATCGCCGACCTTCCAGAACTTGAAGGTTGAACCCTCCTTGGTAACTGTGGGAACATCGGCAGCAGCGATAGTATCGCCGTAATGCTTTGCAGTCCATACATAGCCGGAAATATCGTTTCCGTCAGCATCAACAAACTTAACTGTGTAGCTGAGCTGATTGAGCTTTGCATAAACATCAAGATTTTCTGCAGGCATCTTGGTGTATGCGGTATCCCATTTAACAAACTCATATCCGTCTACCTTCGGATTTTCGAATGTCGGAAGAGGATCATTGTAATTCAATGAGAATGTCTTATATACGGAACCACCCTGGAACAGATAATAATTAAGAGTATAGGTTTCTTTTGTATAGGTTGCGTTAAGAGTGATATCTCTTGCAGGCATAGTGTCGGGAAGCGTCCAGCCCGAGAATGTATATCCGGTTTCCGGAGTGAATTCGGGAGCGGTTACCTTTGCACCGAATGCAAACTGAAGAGATTTATACTCTTCACCGTTGATATTGAATGCAACAGTGTACATTGCCGCACCGGTTGTACCGTAGATAAGAAGGTCTCCGGCAGTCATTGTTGCAGGAACTGCACTTCCGTCTGCAAGCTTCCAGCCTGAGAAGCTCTCGCCCTGTGCGGGAGTGTAGGTGTAAGCAGGAACGGCTTCGCCGAATTTAGCTGTTGTTGCATACTTCTCAACATTATCAACATAATACTTAACATTATATGTCTTGGCTTCGAGGATTGCTTCATAGGTAACGCCGTTATAAGGCATTGTTGTTGATGCAGTCCATTTTGTGGAAGTACCGCTTCTCAGCCAGCCCTTGAACTCGTAACCGTCAACAGTCGGGTCTTTGGGTGCGCTGAATGTTGTGCCGTAATCAGCCTCAACCGAATCATAGAATGCACCCTGAACATTGAATGTTGCTGTGTACTTAATGGGTGTAAACGAAGCATGGTATGTTGTTGCCTTGGTGGGTACCTTTTCGGGGGCAGCAACCTCCTTTTCATCTACCCAGCCGTTGAAGGTGTAACCAACCTTGCTCTGTTCTCCGGGAGTTACAAGTGTTTCGCCGCAATACTGATATCCGCCGCCAATGCTTACATTGTCAACTAAGAAATCAATATAAATCTGCTTCGGATTCCACTTGGCGTAAACTACTATCGCAGTTGTACCGAGAGTTACGGGGAAGCTTACGGGCTTGTCGTTTTCATCTACCCAGCCGCCGAACTCATAGCCTTCCTTCGACGGGTTGTCTATCGCTGTTATCTGAGTGCCGGAGCTGCCGGTCTTGGTATCAATAACAGTATCTCCGTCCTTGAATGTTACGCCGATCTGAAGTGCTTTCCACTGAGCGGTAAAGGTCTTACCCTCAGCATCCATCGTGCCTACTGCCGGGCTCCATCCGTCAAAGTCAAAGCCGGTTCTTGTGGGATCGGCGGGAGCAGCGATGCTTGCACCGAATTCCGTGGGAACATCCTTGCTTGTTGCGCCGTCAGCAAACTGACCGCCCGCCGCATTGAATGTGGCATTGAATGTTCCTTTGGCGAATATTGCATAGAATATTACATCATTGTTAACAGTATGTGTTTCCGGAATATTCGTACCGCTTATGTCAGCTGCCCATTTAACGAATGTATAACCGGTCTTCTTGGGTGTGCCGACAGCAGTATTATATTTTCCGTCAAACTTAACGGTGTTTTCCGCAAACTTTGTGCTCTCATTCATGAATGTAACATTATATGTTTTTGCGGTGTACTGAGCCGTGAATGTTGCAGCAGCATTACCCATTGTGCCTACTGCAGGGCTCCAACCGTTGAAATCATATCCTGTTTTTGCAACTGCACTGTTTGCAGGTGCTGTGATAGCTTCGCCGGGAAGATAATACTTAACCTCGCCGAAGGTTGCACCGTCAACAATAAATGTTGCGGCATACTTGAAGATTGCTACATAAGTAACATCATCGTTACCCATTGTGAATGTGGTAACAGGAGTGGTTGTGCCTTCAACTGCCCAATGTGCAAACTGTGCACCGGTCTTTAAAGGATCATTTTCCGGCTTTTTGATTGCCGCACCCTCTGCAACAGAAGCCGATGATACGGTCTCGCCGTCAACAACGAACTTTGCAGTATGAGTTGTGGTGCTTCCGCCGCCGCCTGCATCGGGATTCTTGCCGACCGTGAAGGTTGCAACTGCATCCTCGCAGAAGAAGGTGTCTTCTGTGCCTTCCTTTTCAAAGTAGACAAGCTGGTTCATATTCTTAGATGAACCTGTTGCGGTTGTTGCCGCCTTTATGTTACCTGCTCTCTTTGCAGAACCTGTGGCTGTCGCTTTGTAAAGATACGGGCTTGCTCCGGCTATACCGCTTGCTCCGTCTTTACCGATAACCTTGAGCTGTAAGGTGATAATATACTCATCGCCCGAAAGAGGTACACC
>JAZQON010000017.1:0-35676 GCA_045627825.1 Acutalibacteraceae bacterium | reverse complement strand
TGTACTTGAAAGTACTTCTCAAATAATTTTCAAGGGTTTTTTCTTTCTCGTCGTTGTTTAATTTTCAAGGTGCGTCGCACTCCGTTTCCCGAGTGCCTGACTAATATACCACACCTCACACCCCTTTGTCAACACCTTTTTCCCTTTTTTATCCCTCTTCTTCTCAACTATGCCGTGTGTTTCCGACTTTTTCCGACAATAAAAGGCTTCGGGATTTTCCCCAAAGCCTTTTATATCAACGGTTTTTGACATTTATTTCTTAAATCCGTACTTTGTAAGAATTTTATTTATTCTTACTTCGGGGTCAAGAAGACTGCTGACGGACTCATCATGGTTAAGAGTATCTATGATATAAGCGCAGTATTTTGACATATCAACATTGACATACCACTCTCTTGCAAGCAGTTCGGGAGTTGAATAAATGAGATTGGTTGTGAACACCTTTGAAATCACGCCGTTCTTATAGGCTTCGTCAAAGGCTTCGAGACCGTTGCAGAAAAGTCCGAATGAAGCAAATATGAAAATTCTGTTTGCCTTAAGGTCTTTAAGCTTGGAGGCAACCTCTATCATTGAATCACCGGAGGAAATCATATCGTCAACGATAATAACATCCTTACCCTCAACATTTGTGCCGAGAAATTCGTGAGCGATAATCGGGTTTCTGCCGTCAACGATACGGGTATAGTCACGGCGCTTATAGAACATACCGAGTTCAAGACCGAGAACGGTTGAGAAATAGATACATCTGCCCATACCGCCCTCATCGGGTGAAATAACCATCATATGTTCTTTATCAATATTGAGCTCATCTATGTTCTTGCACATTGCCTTTATCATCTGATAAGCAGGCTGAACATTCTCAAATCCGTTCTGGGGAACGGCATTCTGAACTCTGGGGTCATGAGCATCAAAGGTTATGAAATTATCAACACCGTAGCTGAGACAAAGCTCACGGAGCATATCGGCGCAGTCAAGCGATTCTCTGGAGGAACGCCTGTGCTGTCTGCCCTCATAGAGCATGGGCATGATAACAGATATTTTTCTTGCTTTACCGGCAACGGCACTTATTGCTCTCTTGAGATTTGCGTAGTGGTCATCGGGGCTCATGGGAACATTTCTGCCGTACATTTTAAATTCAACGCCGTAATTGAACGGGTCGCAAAGGATGAATATGTCATAGCCTCTGACGGTTTCCTTTATCACGCATTTACCTTCACCTGTGCCGAATCTCGGGAATGAAGCGTTGATAATATAGCTTTCTCTCTCATATCCGGTAAACTGAATGGTATCCTTATGCTCGCTTTCTCTCTCTTTTCTCCACTTTACAAGATAATATTCAATCTTGCTTGCGAACTGTTCGCATCCGGGGAGAGCGATGATACCGAGTTTACCTACGGGTATTGATGTGAAATCTTCATATTCGGGCATAACACATTCCTCCAGCTTTGTTCTTTTACATTATTGTACTATATTTTTCCTCTTTTGCAAAGGTTATATTTAAAATTCGCAGTTAAAAAAAGGAGAGCATAAATGATATTATTTTGGTTATTTTGACAAGTAGAAATAAATTTTTCATCAGACATAACTGCGGTCAATATTTATGACGGTAAAAACAGTCGGTTTTTCTTCTTTAACCATCTTTGAAACGGCTTTTCTGAATTCATCATCGTTCATTTTGAATTTATGCGGAAGCACGGCATCAAAAATAATATTGGTGTGCGTTTCGCCCTTTACCGTTCTGAAATCGTGAATGGTTATTTCTTCCGAAATTTCCTTTATCTTTCCGAGCGCAAGCTCTTTAAGCTCGGCGGTAAGCTCATCATCGGTTTCGATGGGGTCCATATGGATTGATAATTCTATACCGAGCTTATGTGCAACATCTCTTTCGATGTTATCAATAATATCATGGCTTTTCATTATATCAATATTCGCAGGCACTTCGGCATGAAGCGAACCGATTATTTTGGAATGGCCGTAACTGTGAAGCACAAGGTCATGAATACCCTCAACGCCGTCGTATGACATAACCAGCTTTTCGAGCTCGCCCACTATCTCCGCCGACGGAGGCTCTCCGAGCAGAGGACCCATTGTATCCTTAATTATTCCGATGCCTGCATAAATGACAACAAGCGCAACAAGTATTCCGACTGCGGCATCAATCGGCAGGTCGGTAAATTTTGAAAGAACAAGTGCGATAAGAGTGCCGGTTGTGGCGGCAATATCGCCGATACTGTCGGTTACAACGGCATTAACGGCAACGGAATCAATCTTTTTGCCTACAACGGTATTGAAATAAGCAAGCCAGATTTTTCCGAGAATTGAGCACACAAGAACAATAAGTGCCGGTACGCTGAATATAACCTTTTCGGGGTCGCTGAATTTTGAAACGGAGGTTTTGATAAGCTCAACGCCCATAATCAGAATGAAAAAAGCAAGCGTAAGAGCGGAGATATATTCAATTCTGCCGTGTCCGAAAGGATGCTCCTTATCCGCAGGCTTCCCCGAAATTTTAAAGCCCACAAGGCTGATTATTGATGAAAATGCGTCAAAAAGATTATTCACGCCGTCGGCAACAATCGAAACACTTTTTGTTATTGCACCGAAAATCATCTTAAAAACGGACAGAATTATATTGAGTGCAATTCCTACTATTCCGCTGAGAACGCCGTAGCTTGTTCTGACCTTTTCATCGTTTGTATTTTTGTAATCTTTAATGAATAGTTTTATCAAAAGGTTAGTCATAAAATTACTCCTTAATAACATGGACATCAAGCTGACCGAAAGGAATTGTTATATTCTTTTCATCAAAAGCAAGCTTGACATTTTCCTGCATATAATAAAAAACATCATAGTAATTTGCACTGTCGCACCATATCATGCAAAGCAGGTCAACGGAGCTTGATGCACATTCGCAAACCGAAACAACGGGTGCCGGGTCTTTGAGGATAAGCTCTCCTTTGTCGGCGACCTCCAGAAGTGCTTCTCTCGCCTTTGCAATATCGGTATCATACGAAATCGAAAATCGGAGCAGAAGCCTGCGCCTTTTTTCGGCATTATAATTTATGATATCGCTGTCGGTTATGTGAGAATTGGGCACGATAACACGGGTGTTTTCAAGGGTGATGAGAACGGTGTACATCATCTTTATCTCCTGAACCTTGCCGCTTACGGAACCGATATCTATAAAATCTCCGCTCTTAAACGGATGATTTATGAGAATCTGCAAGCCGCTCGCAAACTGTCCCACGCTTGACTGCAAGCCGAGACCGGCAGTTACAACCGCCGCAGAAAGAGCGGCTATGAACGAATTGACATTAATCTTCAGTGTTGAAAGCGCAGACAAAACAAATATGAATTTTAATATGACTGTAACGCAGGTTCTGATAAACCCGTGAACAGACGGGTCAACGCCTTTCATCTGAAGTGCTTTAACGACCAGCTTTCCGATAAGATTTGAAATCAGAAAACCGATAACGATAATCACAACCGCCGTTATCAGATACGGTGCCTTTGAAATTGCAAGTGCAATAATGCCGTCAATATCCTTTTCTTTTATCATCTGAGCAAAATCAAGTGACTGAAACTGAATATTCATAATTTTCTCCTTTTAAAGCATCTGATATATATTCTACTATCTCCGAACGGAATTGGCAAGTCAAAATATATAAATTTTCGGTTATATATTCGTCAGCGTGACTATTGAAATTGTGTATGTTAAAGTATATAATGTAATAAATAATGTGAAAGTGTGGTGACACTATGGCATCGGAGCTTATAAATGCGGTGCTTGAAGCCGAAAAGAAATGTGAAGCGGATGAGGAAAAAGCATTGCTCAAAGCCGAAAAGATGAAAGCCGACGCCGCAAAGCAGGCGGCGGAAACGGAAGCTCAGGCAAGAAAGAACGCATACGGCAAAGCCGATGAAATAATAAAAGATGCTCAGGCAAAAGCCGAACAGCTTCAAAGTGAAGCGGCACAGGCGGCAAAGGAAACCGCCGACGGGCTTCGTGCGGCGGCGCAGAGCCGAACTGACGAAGCTGTTGAAAAGCTTCTTAACGAAATAATTTGACAAATTGAAATAACCTTATTGAAAAGGAGGTGTTTTCTTGGCAAAGCTTAAAATGAAATATCTCGAAATAGTCACACCCATGGAGGACGGTCAACGGGTTTTTGATTTTCTTCAGAAGCGTTCCGTAATTGAGCTTAAAAAGCATGATGAAGCCGACGGGCTTTACGGCATAAGCTCCGGCAGAACTCCGGCACAGCTTGAAAAATACTGCGATGTTATTGAAACGGCAGTTTCAGTTCTCAACAAATATGTTCTGGAAACGAAGAGCCTTACCGCATCGCTTTTCTCCGAGCGCAAAGAAATAAGCGAAACGGAATTTAACAACCGCTCGGAAAATGCGGATGCCGTTCTCTCACTCTGTTATGATATATGCGACCTTGAAAAGGATGCGGCGGAAAAGCTTTCTGCGGCGGCAAAATACCGTGCATTGAAGTCTGCCGTTGAGCCGTGGCTCGGTTTGGATGTTCCGCTCGATTTCAAGGGAACGGCAACATCAAGTGCGTTTATCGGCACTTTGCAGTCCGATTATACAGAAGAAAAGCTCAAAATCGCACTTGCCGAAAAGCTCGGCGAGAATGTTCCCGAAATACGGGTTATATCTCACGATAAAGAGCAGAGCAGAATTTTCGTTATATGTCATAAATCGGAAAAGGATACCGTATTCGGTGTTCTGCGTGAGCTCGGATTTTCGTATCTTTCAAGTGACGAAAAAGGCGTTCCGCAGGAAAGATATGATAAGCTCGAAGACGGGATAAATAATTGTGAAAAGCAAGCCGAGGAAAATATCGGTAAGATAAAAGCGTTTGCCGAAAAGCGGGCGGATATTGAGCTTGCATATGACCGTTTCACAATGCGGAAAGATAAATACGAAGCTCTCAATCTTATATCGGCAAGCCGTAATGTTATCTGCATTGAGGGATATATTCTCGAAAAGAAAGCAGACAAGCTGATAAAAGAGCTTGAAGAAAAATTCACCGTTGCCGTTTCTCTAAGCGATACCGATGAAGATGAAAACGCTCCCACGGCGTTTGAAAATAAGCCTTTTGCGGCGGCAGTTGAACCGATAACTTCAATGTATGCGATGCCCGGAAAAAACGATATCGACCCAAATCCCGTTATGTCGATATTCTATTATATGCTTTTCGGCATAATGCTTTCCGATGCAGGCTACGGAGTTATAATGGCAATCGCCTGCGGAATCGCAAAATTCAAATTCAAGCCGTCCGGCAAAATGAAAAAGACGGTTGATATGTATTTCTGGTGCGGACTTGCAACCGTTTTCTGGGGTGCGCTTTTCGGAAGCTGGTTCGGCGACCTGCCGAATGTTATCGCCACTCAGTTTCTCGGAAAAGAACCGATAAGTGCGGCACTTTGGTTTGAACCCGTCCAGAACCCGATGAAGCTTCTGCTGTTTTCTTTCCTCTTCGGAATAATTCACCTTTTCGCAGGTGTGGCGGTTAGCTTTTATTCAATGTGGAAGCAAGGAAACAAAATCGGCGCTCTTTGCGACTGCATTCCCGTTTATATGCTGATAATCGGCATATGTCCGCTTGCCGTCGGAATGATAGGCTATGCAGAGATTCCCGAGTGGGCACACAAGGCAGGACTTTATCTGCTTGCCGCAGGAGCTGTACTGATAGTTTTAACCTCGGGCAGAAGCTCGAAAAACATCATCGGCAAGCTCGGTCTCGGACTTTACGGACTTTATAACGCCGCTTCGGGCTGGCTCGGAGATATTCTTTCATATTCAAGACTGCTTGCTCTCGGTCTCTGCACCGGCGTTATTGCAACGGTTGTTAATACTCTCGGAACCATTCCTGAAAATCCGACGGTTAAGCTATGCCTTTTCGTTCCCGTTTTCATTTTCGGGCATACGGTGAATATGGCGATAAATCTTATCGGCACTTATGTTCATACCAACAGATTACAGTATGTTGAATTTTTCGGTAAATTTTACGAGGGCGGCGGACGCTCGTTCACCCCACTCGGAGTCAATACAAAATATTACAATATTAAGGAGGACTAAATCATGACAACTTATTTAGGAGCAGTTCTTGCAATTCTCGGAGGAGCACTTGCGGCCATTCTCGGCGGCGTCGGCTCGGCAATATCGGTAGGCAGAGTGGGTCGTGCGGCGGCAGGCGTTGTTACCGAAGACCCGTCAAAATTCGGCAAGGTGCTTATTCTTCAGATTCTCCCCGGCACTCAGGGACTTTACGGATTCCTTATCGGATTCCTTCTTTTCAATCAGATTGGTCTTATCAGCGGTGACCTTGCCGCTCTTCAGGCGATTGAACCGATGAAAGGACTTATGTATTTCTGCGCCTGCCTTCCCATGGCAATCGGCGGATTTGTTTCGGCAATTCATCAGGGCAACGCCGCAGTTTCGGGCGTAAGCATCGTTGCAAAGAGACCCGAAGAAAGCGGTAAAGCCATAATCTTTGCGGCAATGGTTGAAACCTATGCCGTTCTTGCACTCCTTATATCAATTCTCGCAGTATTCGGAATTAAATAATGGTGGCTGAAATGAACGGAATTGAAAGAATCATTTCAAAAATAAACTCCGACAGTCGTGAAAGATGCGAAAGCATAATCGCAAAAGCAAAGCTTGAATGTGACGGAATCGGCACAAAGGCGAATGCAAACGCCGAAAAAATCGAAGCTCAGGCGGTTGAAGCCGCCGAAGCTCAGGCAAAGTCGATTATCGCCGCCGCATCCTCGGGAGCGGCACAGCTCACAAGGCAAACCGTGCTTGCGGCAAAGGTCGGTCTTATAAATGAAGCAATTGAAAAGCTTCTTGAAAATATGAAATCTCTTCCCGATGAAAAATATTTCGCATTCCTTATAAAGCTTGCGTGCGAAAATTCCATGAAAGGAACCTGCACGGCAAAGCTTTGCGAAAAGGATTTGCAGAGACTTCCGTCGGAATTTGAAAATTCGCTTATCTCCGCTCTTTCCGAAAAAGGCGCCGAGTGCGTTCTTTCCAAGGAGCCTTCGGATATTGAAAGCGGAATAATCCTTGATTACGGCGATATTGAGGTAAACTGTTCTTTTGATGCAATCATTGAAGCGCAGTCGGACTCTCTTAAGGTTAAAGCCGGAGAAATTCTTTTTCAGGCGGTGACGGAATGAACGAAACCGAATACGCCTATGCCGTTGCCCGTATCAGGGCAAAGGAGCTTGAACTGCTCACGGGTGACGATATCAGGCAGATGATAAGCGCTCCCGACAGCCGTTCGGCAGAACGAATTCCGGCGGATAAGGGTTGGGATATTCCCGAAAGCGGAGCAGGTACGGACATATATGAAACGGAGCTTGAAAAAGCGTGGAAGCTGATAGCGGAAAGCGTTCCCGATAAAGTACTTCCCGAAGCTCTGATAATAGGTAACGATTTTTTCAATCTCAAAGCGGCAATAAAATGTACCTTTTCCGATATTGACCCTGCCGCATATTATACCCGTCCTTGTATAACAGACCCCGAAATTATAACAAAAGCAATTTCGGAAGCCGATTTTTCTCTGCTTCCCGCACATCTTGAAGTCTGCGCCGAAAGCGCATATCATGCCGTTTCGAAATATGAAAGCGGTCAGCTTGCGGAAAGCATAATTGACAGGGCTTCACTTAAAACGAAGCTTGAATATGCCGAAAAATCGGGCAGTCCCCTGCTTGTTGAAATTGCAAAGCTCAATTCTGCGGCGGCGGACATAAAGACGGCACTCAGATGTGCTTCAATGGGAAAAAGCAGAGAATTTGCGTTCAATTCAATGTGCGGTTATCCGCTTGATTCCGAAGCGCTTCTCGATAATGCCGAAGGTGCGGAAAAAATCTCCGAATATCTTGCTTCAACAGAATACGCTTTTCTTGCGGACAGCGTAAAAGCAGGTTTTACCGAATCCGAAAAATTCTGCGATAATGCGGTTGCAGAGCTTATCCGAAAGGAAAAGTATGAAATATACGGAGCTGACCCCGTTGCGGCATACTATTATGCAAAGCTTGCCGAGGTCAAGAATGTGAGAATAATTCTTTCCGCCAAGGCATCGGGAGCTTCCGCAGAAGCAATATCCGAAAGAATGAGGGATATGTATGTATAAGATAGCCGCCATGGGCGATAAAGACAGCATATACGGCTTTGCTTCACTCGGCATAAGTATATTTCCCGTAACCGACCCCGTTGAGGGTGCGCATATTCTGCGCAGACTTGCCGAAAACGGCTACGGAGTTATATACATCACCGAACAGCTTGCCGAGGGCATGACCGATGAAATAGAACGCTATTCCTCAAGGCCGCTCCCGTCAATCGTTCCGGTTCCCGGAGTTAACGGAAATACGGGGCTCGGACTTGCCGGCGTGAGCAAATTTGTTGAAAAAGCGGTCGGCTCGGATATTTTGTCATAATTCAATTGAAAGGTAAGGAACACTATGAGTAAAGGTGTTATTACAAAAATCTCAGGTCCGCTTGTTGTTGCTTCCGGTATGCGTGATGCCAATATGTTTGATGTTGTGCGAGTAAGTAACAGCAGACTTATCGGAGAAATAATAGAAATGCACGGAGACAGAGCTTCCGTTCAGGTTTATGAGGAGACCTCGGGTATCCGCACGGGTGAACCCGTTGAATCCTCAAATGAGCCTTTGAGCGTTGAACTCGGTCCCGGACTTATAAAAGGAATATTCGACGGCATTCAGAGACCTCTGAATGTTATCAGAGAAATTGCAGGCAACAACCTCACCAGAGGAATTGAGGTTCCTGCGCTGAGCCGTGATGCCGTGTGGCACTTTGTTCCGCAGGTTAAAGCAGGCGAAAAGGTAAGTGCCGGAGATATTCTCGGAACGGTTGAAGAAACCGACATAGTAACTCATAAAATAATGGTACCGCCGCAGATAAGCGGAACGGTTGAAGAAATTTTCGAGGGAGATTTCACCGTAACGGATAAAATCGGCACGATAATCAAAGAAAACGGCGAAAAATTCACACTGACTCTTATTCAGAAATGGCCCGTCAGAAAAGGCAGACCTTATCTCAAAAAGCTTTCACCCGATGTTCCTCTCGTAACCGGTCAGCGTGTTATTGATGCTCTTTTCCCGATTGCAAAGGGCGGTGTTGCGGCAATTCCCGGTCCGTTCGGAAGCGGAAAAACCGTTACACAGCATCAGCTTGCGAAGTGGGCTGAGGCCGATATAGTTGTTTATATCGGATGCGGCGAGCGTGGAAACGAGATGACCGATGTTCTCAACGAATTCCCCGAGCTTATCGACCCGCATACGGGTAAATCGCTTATGGAGCGCACCGTGCTTATCGCAAACACCTCGGATATGCCCGTTGCCGCCCGTGAAGCTTCCATATACACGGGCATAACCATAGCGGAATATTTTCGTGATATGGGTTATTCGGTTGCGCTTATGGCTGATTCTACCTCCCGTTGGGCAGAGGCTCTTCGTGAGATGTCCGGCAGACTTGAAGAAATGCCCGGCGAAGAGGGTTATCCTGCATATCTCGGAAGCCGTCTTGCTCAGTTTTATGAAAGAGCCGGCAGAGTGGTTTCTCTCGGAAAAGATAACAGAGAGGGCGCTCTTTCCGTAATCGGTGCGGTTTCACCCCCGGGCGGCGATATTTCGGAGCCTGTTTCCCAGGCGACACTGCGTATAGTAAAGGTATTCTGGGGACTTGATTCCGCTCTCGCATATAAGCGCCATTTTCCTGCCATAAACTGGCTTACAAGTTATTCACTTTATGCCGATTCCCTCGGAGAATGGTTCAACAGAAATGTTGACGGCGAATGGACAGCACTGCGTGGCAGACTTATGGCTCTGCTCTCCGAGGAAGCCGCACTCGATGAAATAGTTAAGCTTGTCGGAATGGATTCGCTTTCCGCTCCCGACCGTCTTAAAATGGAAGCCGCACGCTCAATCCGTGAAGATTTTCTGCATCAGCTTGCTTTCCACGAGGTTGACACCTATTCATCGCTCAGAAAGCAGTTCCGCATGATGAAGCTTGTTACGGAATATTATGACGGCTCTCTCGAAGCGCTCAATCAAGGTGCGCCGATTGACGATATAGTAAAGCTTCCCGTAAGAGAATCAATAGGCAGATTCAAATATATACGGGAAGAAAATGTTGAAGCGGAATATGAAAAGATTTCCGCAGAGCTTAAAAAACAGCTTTCCGATGCAGCGGACAGAGAGGAGGATTTCTGATGCCGAAAGAATACAGAACCATTCAGGAGGTTGCAGGTCCTCTGATGCTCGTGCGTGAGGTTGAGGGCGTTGCATATAATGAGCTCGGAGAAATTGAGCTTGCAAGCGGCGAAAAGCGCCGTTGCCGTGTGCTTGAGGTTGACGGTTCAAATGCTCTTGTTCAGCTTTTTGAAAATTCAACGGGAATAAATCTTTCCGACAGCAAGGTGCGTTTTCTCGGCAGACAGATGGAGCTCGGACTTTCTCCCGATATGCTCGGCAGAGTTTTTGACGGTCTCGGCAGACCCATTGACGGCGGTCCCGAAATAATTCCCGAAAAGAGAGCCGATGTTAACGGCGTTCCGATGAACCCTGCCGCCAGAAGCTATCCGCAGGAATTCATTCAGACAGGCGTTTCCGCAATTGACGGACTTAATACCCTCGTAAGAGGTCAGAAGCTTCCGATATTCTCGATGTCGGGTCTGCCCCACGCTAATTTAGCCGCTCAGATTGCAAGGCAGGCAAAGGTTCGTGGAACAGATGAGCAGTTTGCGGTTGTTTTTGCCGCAATGGGTATAACCTTTGAGGAATCCGATTATTTTGTTAAGAGCTTCCGCAGTACGGGCGCACTTGACAGAACGGTTATGTTCTCAAATCTTGCCAATGACCCTGCAATCGAAAGAATTGCAACTCCGAAAATGGCGCTCACTGCCGCCGAATATCTTGCTTTTGAAAAAGGTATGCATGTGCTTGTTATTCTCACCGATATAACCAACTATGCCGATGCACTTCGTGAGGTTTCCGCCGCAAGAAAAGAGGTTCCCGGCAGAAGAGGTTATCCGGGATATATGTACACCGACCTTGCAAGCATATATGAAAGAGCCGGCAGACAGCACGGCAAGGACGGCAGTATAACCATGATACCCATTCTCACCATGCCGGAGGATGATAAAACTCACCCGATTCCCGACCTTACGGGATATATCACCGAGGGTCAGATTATTCTCAGCCGTGAGCTTTACCGCAGGGGCGTAAATCCGCCGATAGATGTTCTTCCGTCGCTTTCCCGTCTTAAGGACAAGGGTATCGGAGAGGGCAAAACAAGAAAGGACCATTCCAACACGATGAATCAGCTTTTCTCGGCATATGCAAGAGGAAAGGATGCCAAAGAGCTTATGGTTATTCTCGGCGAAGCGGCTCTTACCGATATTGACAAGCTCTATGCAAAATTTGCCGATGAATTCGAAAAGGTCTATGTTTCTCAGGGATTTGATGCAAACCGCAGTATTGAAGAAACCCTCGATATCGGCTGGGAGCTTCTCAGAATACTGCCCAGAAGCGAGCTTAAGAGAATAAGCGAAGAATTGCTCGACAAATATTATGAGAGGACATAAGGATTATGGCAATTCTCAATGTTAATCCCACCCGAATGGAGCTTACGAATTTAAAACGGAAGCTCGTAACGGCACGGCGTGGGCACAAGCTTTTAAAGGATTAGCGGGATGAGCTTATGCGCCGTTTTCTTGACCTTGTGCGTGAAAACAAGGCTCTGAGAATTGAGGTTGAAAACGGCATAAAGCAGGCAAATATCGCAATGAGTGTTGCCCGCTCCGTTATGAGTGACAAGGCTCTTGATGTTGCGCTGATGCTCCCCACTCAGGAAATGAATCTCAATGTGAGCGAAAAAAATGTTATGAGCGTTATGATACCCGTTTTTGATGTGAAATTTAAAACCGCAAACGCTTCCGATATTTATTCCTACGGCTTCGCCGAAACCTCGGGCGAGCTTGATAAGGCAGTAAAGGCGTTTTCGGATATAATGCCGAAAATGATAAAGCTTGCCGAAATCGAAAAATCCTGCCGTCTTATGGCGGATGAAATAGAAAAAACACGCCGCAGAGTGAACGCTCTGGAGCATGTTATGATTCCGCAATATGAAGATACAATCAGATTTATTACGATGAAGCTCGACGAAAACGAAAGAAGCACCACAACAAGACTTATGAAAGTCAAGGATATGATGCTTTCTCAGGCACATAATTATCAATAATAAAAGTCGATGCAGGCAGTTTGGCAGATGTCAGCTGCCTGTATTTTTTGCACGAGCTTAGCTGAACACATTTCAAGAGTATGTTCACAAATCAAGATATTAACATTTTGTTTTTCGTGTGATATAATCACATCGGAAGCTTCTGAAAAACATATTGAAAAGGTGATATTATGGAACACGGCATTTTCAGCGAAAATCTGAAAAAATTCCGTCTTGCAAAAGGACTTACTCAGGAGCAGGCGGCAGAAAAGCTGTGCGTTAATGCTCAGACCGTTTCCCGTTGGGAATGCGGCACAACTCTGCCGGATGCGCTGACTTTACCCGAAATAGCCGGGCTTTACGGCGTAACCGTTGATGATTTTTATAAGAAAAATTCCATCGGATATGAAAACTATGCTCAGAGACTTTCTTCGGTTTTTGAGACATCACGAGACCCCGTGGATTTTATGCGCTGTCGTGAAGAATTTCTTAAGCTGATAAAGAAAAACGAAATGTCAACCGCCGATAAATGGCAATACGGCTGGATTCATATGTTTATGATGAATATTTGCCGTGATACCGCATTGGAATGGTACCAAAACGCCGTTGACGATGACCCCGATATTGACCCGAATGAACATTCGATAGCGTGTATGCAGAGAATCTGGATGTATTTTCTCCTGAAAAGAGAAGATGAAATCATTGAAGAATGCAGCGAAAAAGTCAGAAACAATCCGGATGATTCACGCCTTACCGATAATCTGCTGATTGCTCTGATTTTTGCAAAAAAATACGAAGAAGCATATGATATCTTTATTCGGGCAAAGGAAAAAATCTCTGATAACTGGCACCTGCTCATACACGGCGGCGAAATCTGCAAGAATTTGGGTAAATATGATGAAGCAATCGAAAATTTTGAAGCGGCAGGAAAAATCGGAACTCATTTCTGCGATGAGCTTGACTGTCTTGCAAATCTTTATAACGATTTGGGCAACTACGGCAAGGCATATGAAACATATACAAAAATGGCTGAAATTTACGCTTCAAGAGGGTACGATGTTGAAGCCGACAGAATGACAGAATTTGCAGAAGAAGCTTTGGAGAAAAAGAATAAACAATAAGCTCAAAAATTGAAAAAGCCGTCGGAGTGCGGAGTGTCTTTCGGAACACTCGGCGTTCGCCGACGGTTTTTTTCGTTCAGTTTTTAAATTTATCAAAAAAGCTTTCTTTTTTCTTGCCGGAGTTTGCGGGCGCTCCCCTTTTAACTCCGAGCTCCGTTTCAAGCTCCATAAGCAGGTCACGCTGTCTCTGCGTGAGGTTTTTCGGGGTATCAACTATAATTTTAACAAGCTGGTCTCCTCTTCCTCTGCCGTTTACGGACTGTATGCCCTTACCCTTCATGCTGAAAACTGTATCGGACTGCGTTCCGGGAGGAATGTCAAACTTAACATCTCCGTCAAGGGTCGGTATTCTGATATTATCTCCGAGTGCCGCCTGAGTAAAGCTGATATGCTGTTCAAGCCATACATTATAGCCTTCACGCTCAAAGAATGGATGAGGTCTGACCATAACAACAACCTTAAGGTCTCCCCTCGGGCCGCCGTTAACGCCTGAATTGCCTGCACCGCTGATGCTGAAAACCTGTCTGTTGTCAATTCCTGCAGGTATGTTAACTTCCACATTGACCTTGCTCGATGTTCTGCCCGTTCCGTGGCACTTTACGCATGGATTTTCGATAATCTTACCCTTGCCCTGACATTTCGGGCAGGATTTCTGCGTTGAAATAACTCCAAACGGTGAACGCTGCTGAACATTGACAAAACCTCTGCCGCCGCAGTCGGGGCAGGTTTTGGGCGATGAACCCGCTTTTGCTCCCGAGCCGTTGCAGTCACGGCAGGTATCAACCCGGTTAACCTCAACAGTTCGCTTACAGCCCTTTGCGGCTTCCTCAAACGAAACGGTAACACGGGTCTGAATATCCTCACCTCTGCGTGGACCGTTGGGATTAGACTGTCTGCCGCCGAAACCACCGCCGAAGAAAGAACCGAATATATCTCCGAGGTCGCCGAAATCGAAACCCTCTCCGCCGAATCCTCCGCCGCCTGCGCCGAAGTTGGGGTCAACTCCGGCATGGCCGAACTGGTCATATCTCGCTTTCTTCTGACTGTCGGAAAGCACCTCGTAAGCTTCATTGGCTTCCTTGAATTTAGTCTCAGCCTCAGCGTCACCCGGATTTAAGTCCGGGTGATACTGCTTTGCTTTTTTTCTGTATGCTTTTTTTATTTCGTCCTCGCTTGCGCTTTTGTCTACGCCGAGAACCTCATAATAATCTCGTTTATCTGCCAAGGAAATTGCTCCTTTTCAAGGGAAAATTACTGGTCGTCAGCTTCCGTATAATTTGCTTCGGTATATCCGTTTCCTGCATCGTAGCCTGCCGCACCTGCATCGGCGCCCTGAGCCTGAGCCGCTTCCTGAGCAGCCTTATAAACCTTTTCGGAAACCTCATAGAACTTCTGAGTAAGCTCTTCCTGACGGCTCTTGATAAGGTTAATATCCTCGCCCTTAAGCGCTTCCTTAAGTGCTTCAACCTTTTCGTTAACGGCATTCTTTTCTTCATCGCTGAATTTATCGCCGTTTTCGCTCATGAGCTTTTCACACTGATAAACCATCTGGTCTGCTTCGTTGCGTGCGTCAACTTCTTCTCTGCGCTGTTTATCTTCCTGAGCAAATCTTTCAGCATCCGCAACAGCCTTATCAATATCCTCCTTGGACATATTGCTTGAGGAAGTGATTGAAATTGACTGCTCTTTCTGAGTGCCGAGGTCTTTTGCCGAAACATGAACAATGCCGTTTGCATCTATATCGAAAGTAACTTCAATCTGAGGAACTCCTCTGCGTGCCGGCATAATTCCGTCAAGATGGAATACGCCGAGAGTTTTGTTATCCTTTGCGAATTCTCTTTCGCCCTGGAGAACATGAACCTCAACCGAGGGCTGATTATCAACCGCCGTTGAGAAAATCTGGCTCTTCTTAACGGGAATGGTGGTGTTTCTGTCGATAATCTTTGTATTGATTCCGCCCATGGTTTCAATGCCAAGTGAAAGCGGAGTAACATCAAGAAGCAGAAGTCCGGTAACCTCGCCGCCGAGAACGCCTGCCTGAAGAGCCGCACCCATGGCAACGCATTCATCGGGATTGATACCCTTGAACGGTTCCTTGCCCATAAAATTCTTAACCGCTTCCTGAACTGCCGGTATTCTTGAAGAACCGCCGACCATAAGAACCTTGTCTATCTCGGAAGTCTTAAGGCCTGAATCGCCGATTGCCTGACGAACGGGACCCATTGTGGCTTCAACAAGGCTTGCGGTAAGCTCGTTGAACTTTGCTCTTGTGAGAGTCATTTCAAGGTGCTTCGGGCCTGTTGCGTCAACGGTGATGAACGGAAGATTGATATCAGCCGAGGTAACGCCCGAAAGGTCAATTTTCGCCTTTTCAGCCGCTTCCTTAAGACGCTGCATAGCCATTTTATCTCCTCTGAGGTCAACTCCCTGCTCAGCCTTGAAGCTGTCTGCAAGCCAGTTGATTATCTTCTGGTCAAAATCGTCACCGCCGAGACGGTTGTTGCCTGCCGTTGCAAGAACCTCCTGAACACCGTCGCCCATTTCGATAATCGAAACATCGAATGTGCCGCCGCCGAGGTCATAAACCATAATCTTCTGGTCTGTTTCCTTGTCAATACCGTAAGCAAGAGCCGCCGCTGTGGGCTCGTTGATTATTCTCTTTACTTCAAGACCTGCAATTTTGCCGGCATCCTTGGTTGCCTGTCTCTGAGAATCGGTGAAGTAAGCAGGAACCGTAATAACAGCTTCGCTGACCTTTTCGCCGAGATATGCTTCGGCATCCGTCTTGAGCTTCTGAAGAATCATTGCCGAAATTTCCTGCGGTGTGTACTTTTTATCGTCAACGGAAACCTTATAATCGGTACCCATCTGTCTCTTTATCGAAGCAACCGTTCTGTCGGGATTGGTGATAGCCTGTCTTTTTGCAACCTGACCCACAAGTCTTTCGCCGGTCTTGCTGAATGCAACAACGGACGGAGTGGTTCTTGCACCCTCTGCGTTTGCGATAACAACGGCTTCGCCGCCCTCAATAACCGATACGCATGAATTTGTTGTACCTAAGTCGATACCTATAACCTTTGCCATAATTGTTTTCCTCCTGTATATACATTATATTATTTATGAATTTGCAACCTTGACAACCGCATCTCTTATTATTTTGTCGCCAAGCTTATAGCCTTTTGAAAACACCTCGGCAATAACATTTTCGCCCAAGGCTTCATCCTCAACGCTCATAACGGCGTTATGGATATTCGGGTCAAATTCGTCTCCGACATCGCCGTAGCTTTCAACGCCGGACTTCGTGAGAATCTGAATAAACTGATTGAATATCATTTCAATTCCCTTACGGTAATCCTCATAGCTCGCTTCGCTGTTTGCGGCGGCTCTCTCAAAATTATCAATAACGGGAAGCAGTTCTTTTATGACATCTGTTTTTGATGATGTGTAAATATCCTGCTTTTCCTTCTGCGAACGCTTGCGGAAATTATCATATTCCGCATAAAGGCGAAGAAATTGGTCGTTTTTTTCTTCAAGCTCCTTTTTAAGCTTTTCCTCGGCGCTCTCCGTTTTTTCCTCTGCGGCTTCCGCTTTCGCTTCTTCCGTTTTTTCTTCTTCAACCTTTTCGGGTTCTTTCTTTTCCTTTTTCATACTGCTTCCTTTCTATTCTTCAAGCGCCTGAGTAATCAGAGTGCCCACAAGATTTGTAAGATATTTAACGCTCGGAATTATGCTTTCATAGTCCATTCTGGTGGGACCGATTATGCCGATAGTGCCCGAATCGCTTCCGCCGACCGAATATTTTGCAACGATAACACTTGAATTTTCGAGCTGATGGAAAATATTTTCTTTTCCGATTTTTACATCAACCGGCGCACGCAAATCACTCATAACCGCCGAAATCGGTTCTTTTCTGCTTAAAAACTCAAGCAGGCGTGAAGCTTCACCGCTGTAATCCTTATATCCGAAAAGATTGGTACTGCCGTCAAGTATCACCTTGGAATCTGCCGTACTTCTTGCAAGCTCGCAAACCGCCGCCATAAGCGGAAGCATTGCAAACATATCGCAATCCGCCGAAGCTGCAACAGTCTGCATTGAAGCGACGCTTATATCGGATGCAGGTCTGCCGATTATGGAGCTTTGAACTATATTATAAAACCGTTCAATCAGCGCCGCATTAAGTGCGGTATCAAGTCTGCAAAGGCGGCTTTTGAGTATGCCGTTTGAGGTAAGCAGAACCAGCATCGCCGTGTGCGCTCCTACGGGAACAAGCTCTATTCTGCGGATAACCATATCTTCTCCGCCCGGGGTTTTGGAAACGCATACGCATTTCGTCAGGTCTGCAAGCACCTGACCGGCTTTCATAATAAGCTTTTCCGGGTCGCCGATTGCCGAGGATATTCCGGCTTCGATAAGCCTTTTGTTTATCTCGTCAACTTCACGGGATTTCATCAGGTTATCAACATAATATCTGTAACCGAGCTGTGACGGCACTCTGCCTGCGGAGGTATGCGGCTGTTCAAGATAGCCCATTGCGGAAAGCTCACTCATTTCGTTTCGCACCGTTGCCGATGAAACCGACATACCCGTTGCGGAAAGCAAACCCTTTGAGCCGACAGGCTCGCCCGTTTTGATATACTGCTCTACTATTGCGGCAAGTATCTGCTTTTTTCTTTCACTGAGCTCCTGCATTTCATATCCTCCTTTCACCGAGTGCCAGTTTTAGCACTCAGAGCTAAAGAGTGCTAATCACTGTTACTAATATAACCCATTTTACCGGCTTTGTCAATATTTCAATTGTAAACACTTTGTTAATTTGGCAAAAAATAAAAGGCAGAGGTCAACCTCTGCCGTTTTATTATCCGACGGATAAACCGTGGATTGCAAGATTCTTTCAGACTTATGCTTCTTTAACAACTACCTGCTTGCCGTTATAATAACCGCATTCGGGGCAAAGTCTGTGAGCTCTCTTGAGTTCGCCGCAGTTTGAGCACTTTTCAAGCTGAGGAGCGGACATCTTCCATACATTTGAACGCCTCTTATCTCTTCTTGCCTTGGAAACTCTTCTCTTGGGTACTGCCATTCTTAAGCACCTCCTTAATTTTGTGCCTTATTACTTAATTATCCATAAGCTGTTTAAGGACTGCCAGTCTCGGGTCGATTTCCTTTTCACAGCCGCATTCGCCGTCGTTTAAGTCTTTGCCGCACTTGGGACAAATTCCCTTGCAGTCTTCCCTGCAAAGAAACTTTACGGGAAGCTCAAGGAAAATATCCTCGGTCACAAGCTCGTCAAGCTCAAAACGCAGCTCGTTGACAAGCACAAGCTCATCATTTGTTTCATCGTTAAGGCTCGTAACAAGAGTATGGTTTATATCGGTTGTTACGGGAACCTTTATGGGCTTTGCACAGCGGTCACAGTTAAGCTCAAGCACAGCTTCGGCTTTCGCCTTAAGCTCAACAATTCCCGTTGAATTGCTCACCGTTCCGCTGACCCTTACGGGAGCGGTAAACGGCTTCACCGTATTCAGCTCCTCGGCTGAAAGGTCAAGCTCATAATCTATCTTCTTAACGAGACTATCGGTATTGAATATAGGCTCTAAATCAATAATCATATCCTGCACCTAAAATCAAACACAAAATATTATATATTTTCAATTTGATTTTGTCAACTGAAATTTTGATTTATATTCAGATTTTTTTGCAAAAATCAAATATTTTTGCAGGAAGCTCGCTTTCATCAGCCGAAACTGTGAATGTGAAATCCTGCTCGGCAGCCTTGCTGAGAGCAGAAACCTTTTCAAGGAACTCTGCAAGCTTATCAAAATCTTTTCCGCCGATTTTAAGAGTGGCATCAACAAGAACATCTGTTATATCGTGGTCACCGGCAATAATTCCGCTCAGGAAGCCGTAAAAAGCATCGTAACCGCTGATACCGTAGCTGTCCGCTTCAACAAGTCTTACACGATAGTTTACATTATAAGTGAGAAGTCCCTCTTTTTCAATGCAGACTACATTGCCGTTTGACTTTTCAACAGCTTCGTTAACGAGCTCGATGAGCTTCTTTGTTTTTCCTGAACCTTTGTTGCCGAGAATAAGATAAATCATAATTAAATTTCCTCCGAAATATTATATATAATGTTTTAAATTAATTAAGTCTTGCTTCAAGAGCGGATTTTGCATCTTCATATCCGGGTTTTCCGAGAAGAGCAAACATATTCTTCTTATAGCTTTCAACGCCGGGCTGGTCAAACGGATTTACGCCGAGAATATATCCCGAAATTCCGCATGCCTTTTCAAAGAAGAATATCATATATCCGAGATTGAATTCATCCTGCCTGTCAATCTCAATAACCATATTCGGAACCTGACCGTCTGTATGAGCAAGAACCGTTCCTTCAAACGCCTTGCGGTTAACATAGTGCATGGTCTTGTCCGCCACAAAATTAAGTCCGTCACCGTTTACATCATCATACTCAATTGTAACATCTGTTTTCGGCTCGGTTACCCATATAACGGTTTCAAACAGACATCTTACGCCCTGCTGAATATACTGACCGAGTGAATGAAGGTCGGTTGAGAAAATTGCCGATGCCGGGAAAAGGCCTTTGCCGTCCTTACCCTCGCTCTCACCGTAAAGCTGTTTGAACCATTCGCACCAAAGTGTCATTGAAGGTTCATAAGCCGTAAGCATTTCAACGGATTTACCGTCACGGTAAAGCATATTTCTGATTGCGGCATACTTATAGCAATCGTTTGAAAGAATATCATCGTTTGAATAATCGTTTCTTGCGGCCGCCGCACCCTGCATAAGAGCATCAATATCAATGCCTGCAACGGCAATCGGAAGCAGTCCGACGGGAGTGAGCACCGAATATCTGCCGCCGACATCATCGGGAACAACGAATGTTTTGTAACCCTCGGCATCTGCAAGCGCTTTGAGAGCTCCCCTGCTCTTATCGGTTGTAACATAAATTCTCTTTGCCGCTTCCTCTTTGCCGTATTTTTCTTCGGCAAGCTTTTTGAAAATGCGGAAAGCAACTGCGGTTTCGGTTGTGGTTCCCGATTTTGAAATAACATTTATCGAGAAATCTCTGCCGTCAATAAGGCTGATAAGCTCCGAAACTGCGGTTGAGCTTATGGTGTTACCGCCGAAATATATATCGGGAGTATCTTTCTTAAGCAGATTATAGTTGTTTGATTTGATAAATTCAATAACCGCTCTTGCGCCGAGATATGAACCGCCGATGCCGAGAACAACAAGCACCTCAGAATCCTTTTTGATTTTTTCGGCACTCTTCTTTATCTCCTCAAACTCCGCTTTATCATAGTTTACGGGCAGGTCGAGCCAGCCGAGATAATCGTTTCCGGCGCCGGTTCCGTTATGAAGCTTTTTATGAGCTTCGGAAACCTCGCTCTGCATTGCTTTGAGTTTTTCCTCACAAGCATATGCGCCTGCATACTTCAAATTAAGTTTTACTGACATTTTTTACACCACGCCTATTTAGAGTTATCTAATATATTTTACTCCACAAAAGCAGGTTTTGCAAGCTTTAATTAAAATATTTTACTGAACGCCGTAAAGCAATTCACCGTATGACGGATAAGGCCAGTATTCGGCACCCGTAACGCTTTCGGCTTCATCGGAATAAGCTCTGAGCTCGTCCATAATCGGAATAACGGTTGCCTTAAACGCATTTGCAACATCCGCATTATTGCCGTACTTTTTAAGAGAAGCAAGCGCCTGCGAAAGCTTTTCGGCGGTTTCGAGCATTGAACCAGAGAGCGATGAAAGCTTTTTAACCGTCTTTTCCTCATATGAGCAATCAATTCCCGGGAAAGTGTTTTTCTTGAGCATTGCGGTTTCACTGAGAACTTTTATGTATGAGCTGACCGACGGAAGAATATCTTTATTAATCATATCAAGCATCGTGAGCGCTTCGATATTAACGGTCTTGCAGTAATTTTCAAGATAGATTTCATATCTTGCTTCAATCTCGGTTCTGCTGAATACCTTATGCTCTTCAAACAGCTTTATATTTTTTTCCTTGAGAAGATAAGGCAGGCAGTCGGGCGTTGTTCTCAGGTTGAGAAGTCCTCTGCTCTGAGCTTCTTTCACCCATTCATCGTCATAGCCGTTGCCGTTGAAAATAATTCTTCTGTGGTCTTTTATGGTTTTAACTATGAGTGCGTGGAGAGATTCTTCAAAGTTTTCAACATTTTCAAGTCTGTCGGCATAGGATTTGAGCGATTCCGCAACTGCCGTATTGAGAACAATATTCGCACTTGCTATTGAATTTGCCGAGCCGAGCATTCTGAATTCGAATTTGTTGCCGGTGAAAGCAAACGGAGAGGTTCTGTTTCTGTCGGTTGTGTCCTTTGCAAACCTCGGCATAACATGAACGCCGACCTTAAGCTGAACTTTTTCCTTTGCATCATAAGCGGTTTCGTTTTCAATGGCTTCGAGAATTTCATCAAGCTCTTCGCCGAGGAACATTGAAACTATCGCCGGCGGAGCTTCGTTTGCGCCTAAGCGGTGGTCATTTCCGGCGCTCGCAACTGAAATTCTGAGCAAATCCTGATAATCGTCAACAGCCTTGATTACGGCACAAAGGAACAGCAGGAACTGAGCGTTATCGTACGGAGTTTCACCGGGTTCAAGAAGATTTACGCCCGTAACGGTGGAAATCGACCAGTTATTATGCTTGCCGCTTCCGTTAACGCCTGCAAACGGCTTTTCGTGAAGCAGACACATCATGCCGTGCTTCTTTGCAACCTTTTGCATTATTTCCATTGTTACCTGATTATGGTCGGTTGCGATATTCGTTGTGGAAAATATCGGCGCTAACTCGTGCTGAGCGGGAGCCGCTTCGTTATGTTCGGTTTTTGCAAGCACGCCGAGCTTCCACAGCTCCTCGTTCAGGTCTTTCATATATGCGGCAACCCTCGGCTTTATTGCGCCGAAATAGTGGTCATCAAGCTCCTGACCCTTGGGGGGCTTTGCTCCGAAAAGCGTTCTGCCCGTGTATATCAGGTCTTTTCTTCTGTCGTACATATTTTTATCGACAAGAAAATATTCCTGCTCCGCACCGACCGTTGTTTTAACGCTCGGATAATCGTGGCCGAAAAGCTTTAATATTCTGAGTGCCTGCTTGTTAATCGCTTCCATTGAACGCAGAAGCGGAGTTTTCTGGTCAAGCGCTTCACCGCCGTATGAGCAGAAAGCAGTGGGAATGCAGAGCACACCCTCTTTGATAAACGCATATGAAGTCGGGTCCCACGCAGTATAACCCCTTGCTTCAAAGGTTGCCCTAAGTCCGCCTGACGGAAAGCTTGAAGCATCGGATTCGCCCTTAACAAGCTCTTTTCCCGAAAACTCCATTATAACGCCGCCGTCTTTCGGAGTGATAAAGCTGTCATGCTTTTCGGCGGTTATACCCGTCATCGGCTGGAACCAATGCGTAAAATGCGTTGCGCCCTTTTCAACCGCCCAATCCTTCATTGCATTAGCAACAACATTTGCTATGGCGATATCAAGTCTCTTGCCCTCACGGGTTGTTCTCACCATTGCTTCATATGTTTCCTCGGGAAGTCTTGATTTCATTTCTTTATCGTTGAATACAAGACTTCCGAAATATTCGGGAACATTTTTCATACTATTGCATCCTTTCAGAACTCAAAACGCTTACCGAGCCATGTTAAGCACATATTGACCCATGTGCGTGTTGCAGCATTATAATCGGCGTGCTCTTTGGTTGAATATACAACTCTGTCGCTGACCGAAAAGCCGTGATATCCTTTTTCGTAAATATGAATTTCAAACGGAATTTTGTTTTTATTGAGTGCCGAAGCATAAACAAGAGAATGTTCAATCGGCACACAGTTATCCTCGCACGAAGCGAAGATGAATGTAGGCGGAGTATTCTCATCCACTTTATCCTCAAGTCCCGGCATAGGTTCGGCAAGAATCGGATTTATCGAATCGAGAATACAGGGATAGCCGAGAATGCAGGCGGCAGGCCGGACTCTGCCCATTGTGCCAAGTGCGGCGCAGAGATGACCGCCGGCGGAAAAGCCGATTGCGGCTATTTTTGAAGCATCAACACGCCATTCATCGGCATTTTTATGAATAAGCTCCAGAGCTTCTTCGGCATCATTGAGCGGTGCGGGGAATTTTGCTTTTCCCTTACCAACCGAATAGCGGAGAACGAATGCCGCATATCCTCTGTTGAGGAATGCCAATGCAACCGGCTCGGCTTCACGGTCGGAGCACATATGATATCCGCCGCCCGGAATTACGAATATTGCAGGTCGCTTTTCAAGATGTGGCATCTCCTGCGAATAATCCGGAATATATGCCGTCAGAGAGCAGTTTTCGTTTTTAAGGTCAAGTGTAAAAACTTTCATTTATGCCACCTCAATAGCTGATTTTAAGCGTTTTAATCTCAAACGGTCTGAATGTAAGCTCGTTTTTATCAAGCCCGGCCTGAACCTCTTCAAGCATATTGGTTATTTCAACCTTCTTTACACCGTCAAAGAGCCTGAATGCACAATTCGTGTAAGCTCCTTCGCACTCATAAAGTCTTGCAATAAACGCCTTTTCGCCGTCCTCGCAGGGTTTGATAACCTCAACGATTATATTTGATTCATCAGGAACGATAAGCTGTTTTGCTTCAAAATCACCCTTGCCGGCAATAACGGGAACATTCAGCTCATATGCGGGTCTGACAACGCTTTCGGCGCTGAAGGTGCCGCAGTGTGGCAGGAACGAATAAACCGTTCTGTGAAGTCCGTGGTCACCCGTGAAGTCGGGTCTTGTGCCGCCCTTGTGGAGAGAAAGACGCATTTTGCCGCCGTCAACTCCGATTGCATATTTGCTGTCGTTAAGTATTGCAACGCCGCAGCGAGTTTCGGAAAGGTCGGTAAACTTATGGTTAACAACCTCAAACTTTGCTTTTTCGATTGAATTATTGCGTGTTGTGGGACGCATAACATTGCCGTACTGAATTTCAAAGCGTGCAAAATTGCTTCTGATATCGGTATCGAATGCGGCCTTAAGGAAGCGGTGGTCATCGTTCCAATCCATAAGGGTATCAAATCTGACCTCTGCCGAATCCGCAAAGTAGAATACATCCTGAGTAATTGTTGATTTCTTTGAAATTCTGTATTTATTTCTGATTACAGCCGCCGCCGCACCGAGCGAAACAAGCTCCGAGGAAAGAAGCTCGGAACGGTCTGCAAACTTGCATTCAAGGTCTGCATCAACATCCCAGTTGTCCCATGCGGCAGGCAAATCCTCTGCAATAATAAATGTATTGAACGGATAACCCTCACCTCTGAGCTGACGGCTCAGCTTCTTATCATAAAACGATGAAATATAACCTTTTTCATCAAATTCTATTTCGGCAAACGGAGTTGAAACACCCTTAAGGTCAGCCTTTATTTCGGCTGCCTTGTCCGCTTCGCCCTTGACAAGCTTAAGCTTTACGGTTGAGAAAGCCGGAACCGTTATGCCGCTGATGATAAGAATATTTTTGCCGTCAATGTTCTTATAGCTCTGCTGTTTGCAATCACAGTCGGCAATAAGTCCCTCTTCGCATTCAAGGAATATCGGGTCATTTCTGTCAAATGAAAGGGTGTTTGTGAGAGTTACAACCTCTCCGTCACCCGAAACGGCATCGGAGATAAGCTTCTTTGCGGTATCTATTACCCAACCGGTTTCTTTCAGCGAAAGCTGATGCGCCGACGGAATGCAGGTTCCGGGAAGAATATCATGGAACTGATTTATGAGAAGCTTTTCATAAAGCGGATGTGTTTTTTCATCGGTTGCCGCTTTGCCCTCTTTGATTGCCTTATCAACGGTAAGGAATTCAAGGTCGTGAAGCGCAAATTCGGCTTTTCTGTTGTGGCGCTTGATATTGTGCTGATTGGTAAGCGTTCCTCTGTGAAGCTCAAGATAAAGCTCACCCGTATAGGTGCTCGGATTCTTTGCATCCTTTTCAAGCTCTTTCATAAAGTCGCCGACAAGCATATAATCCGTTTTGCAACAGCCGTTGAGGTCTTTAACACGCCTTGCTTCTTCAAGCATTTCAAACTGCGGTCCTCCGCCGCCGTCACCGTATCCGTAGGAAATTAGGCGCTTATTGGTAACACTGCGTTCTTTAACCGTGAGTGATTTATCGTTGCCGTTTCCTTTGCCGCCGAGAACGCTTTCGCCGAATACGGTTCTGCTTAAATCTCTCGGTGAGGGCCAGCAGTGAGTTCTGTTGAAATGAGTGAATACCTCTGTTCCGTCTATGCCCTTCCAATAGAAAGTATCATACGGGAACACATTGGTATCGTTCCAGTCGATTTTAGTGGTAAGGAAATAGTCAACGCCGCAGCCCTTCATTATCTGCGGAATGGCGGCGCTGTAACCGAATGTATCGGGCAGCCAGAAGCAGTTTGATGTGAAATTGAAATGCTTTCTCGTAAATCTCTGACCCCAGAGGAACTGACGAACCATTGATTCGCCGGAGGTTATGTTGCAGTCACACTCAACCCACACGCCGCCGTTGGGCTCATATCTGCCCTCGGCAACCTTTTCCTTTATTCTCTCAAAAAGCTCGGGATAATGTCTGCGGAGCATATCGGAATGGCAGGCGGAGCTCTGAACAAATTTATATTCGGGATACTGTTCCATCAGAGAAAGCTGATTTGAATATGTTCTTGCACACTTCTTTATTGTTTCGGGAACCGGCCAAAGCCATGCGGTATCCATATGTGAATGACCGATTATGGCGGCAAACGGAGCTTCGGGGCCGTTCTTTACGGCAAGAACCTCTTTGAGGAACGGATGAGCTTCCTTGAGAGCGGCTCTGAACGATTCTTCATCAACATCATCATATGAATAATAAACTCTCTTGTGGACTTCATAAAGAGCGTTCACAAGCTCGCCACGCCTGAATGATGATTCGGAAAGTTCTCCCGTAAGCTCGTTGATTGCCTTAAGGTCAAAATAAAATTCCTGGATAAAATAATCCTTAACACAGATGTCGATTCCGGTAAAATGAAAATCATAGTCAAGAAGCGGCTGATTTTCAAGCGGAGCACAGCCCTTATATGAATGTCCGGCATAAACCTCAAGAGCAATTTCGATTTTCTCGCCTGCTTTTGCTTTACTGCGGAGCAAATCGCAATAATGATTGCCGTGACCCGTGAAAACTATCTTCGTTGCAAAGGTTCCGAACGGAACACCGTTTACCCAGAGCAGAGTTTCATAGCCCTGAGTATGGGGCATAATAAATATATCCTTGCCGTCAAGCTCGGCGGGAACTGTATATTCAGCCTTGAACCAGCAGAAAGAGCTCTCCTCTCCCCATCCGAATCCGTCGGAAACAGGCGCAAATTTACCCTCTTCGGGAATTTCATAAAGTCTTTCCTTTGTTTCAAAAGCTCTGATATTTTCGGCTTTTCCGATTTTCTTAAATACAAGCGGGTCAAGAGTATCCTCAAACCTGCTGAGCTTTCCGAGCATTCTTTTAATCTGTGTTTCGTTCAGCATTTGCTACATCCTTTCAACGGGTTATATTTTATTTACGGGGCAAACACGCATACATATTCCGCATACTGCGCCTCTGCCTATTTTCTGAAATTTATTTTTCATATATTCACTGCATCTGCACGGGTCAAACAGCTCATCTCTGTCAATCCCCGGATGCCACTCGGCGCCTTTTATCGCCTTTGACGGGCAGGCGTTCACACATATATTACAGCCGAAGCAGAAATTTTTAATCTGCCTTTCCTCTTTTTCAAGCGGACAGTCCGTAAAAATCGTTCCGAGCCGCACCGTGCTTCCGAATTCTCCGTGCATAAAAAGTGAATTTTTTCCTACTGTTCCGAGCCCTGCAAGGCAGGCGGCTTTTTTGTGGGAATATCTTCCCTCATAATTCCAGCCGTCCTTGTTTATGCTCTGCGAAGCGGCAACGGTTATATAAGAATATCCTTTTTTCTGCAAAAACAGTCCTGCCTGCAAAAGAAGCGAATCAATAAAAGCATTCACCGTGCGGTAATGATTGAAATATGTATGGGTCGGGGCATCGGTTATCTCCGAAACGATTTTTTCGGAAAGCCTTACCACTATGCTAACACCGTATTTCATCGGGGCTTCGTCATCGGAGAAAAAGCCCACATCGCTTGAGCCTTTTTCAAGCAGAAATTCTTTCAGCTCACTTTGAATGCTCATTTTGCTTTCGCCTCAAAGCAGAGCCAGCCGCCGCTTTCGTGGCGTGCAATAACCTCAATGCCGTTTTCTTCAAACGCATTCAGAATATCCTGCTCACGGGGCTCGATTATTCCCGAGGTGATGAATATTCCGTCATCGGCAAGATATTTTTTGATATCCGCACACAGCAGAATGATAACATCGGCAACAATATTTGCGGCGATAATATCGAATTTTCCGCTGAGCTGTTCCGTCAGAGTGCCCTGAAAAACGGTATATTGCGGACTGTCAAAGCCGTTGGTTTTTCCGTTTTCCTTTGCGGTTTTAACCGCCAACGGGTCAATATCAACTCCCACGGCACTGTCCGCTCCGAGAAGCAGGCCTGCAACGGAAAGTATTCCGCTTCCGCATCCCACATCAAGCATTCTTTTGCCCTTGCAGGCATATTTTTCAATGCTTTCAAGGCAAAGTCTTGTTGTATCGTGAGTTCCCGAGCCGAATGCAAGACCGGGTTCGAGATGAAGCACGGCTCTGCCGTCCGCCTCATATTCCTGCTCCCAGATGGGATGAATGAGAAGTCTTTCGCCAATCGGCATGGGCTTGAAATACTTTTTCCAGTTATTTTCCCAATCTGCGTTTTTGCAGAGGGTTTCGTCTATTTCAAATTCAATATTTTCGCTTCTGAACCTCTCGGAAAGAAACGATACCGCCTCATTCGGATTTTCTTCGGGAGAAATATAGATATGCACAAGTCCCTTTGTTCTGTCCTTTGCAAGAAGCTCCTCATCAATAAGGTCAATTCTCGCTATCTCCCACGCCTCCTGCTCCAGGGTGCGGTAATCCTCAATATATATGCCGTAAGGCACAACCATTGAAGCTATATCGCCTGCTCTGTCAACATCGTCGGCATTGACGGTTATTTTTATTTCGGTCCAGTCTGCCATAGTTACCTCTTATATATAATCAATATTTATTATGTACATCCTCTGCAAAGCAAAGCATATCCTTAACCTCAACAACCGTTCCGTCATCGAGAATTGCCTTACCGCTGAGTCTTCCGAATACCTGATGCTGGTCGGTTACGATAACCTTAACATCTATCTTTGCCGCTCTGTCAATAATCGGCACAAATTCCATTTCAAATCTGCCGTCACTTGAAGTAAATGTCCACGGGTCTGTATATCCGCTTGACGGAATGTTAAAGGTTATATCATCAAGCTTGTGGCACTTGCCGTCATAGAAAAGAATATTTTCGCTTGCGGCGGCGGTGTTGCCGAAGCCGTAACCGATATTGAAACCGAATGAATGGCCGTCAATATCCATATTGCCCGAGCCCCAGTACCAATTATTGTCGTAAGTCCATACACCTCTGCCCCAGTCAAGAGTACCGAAATCGGTTGAGGGGTCAAAGATATATTCTTTCCCGTCAAATGTTGCTTTTCCGCTTGCTCTCATGCAGTTGATTTTCTGATTGTAGTAGAAAGCGGTTTCCTTTTCTTTCCATGGAGTTGCAATAACCATGGTGTCCATTTCGGGCTGTTTGAGAGTTATATCGCATGAGAAGGTTTTGCCCTCGTGGAAGTTCTTGAAGTTGCAGAGCAGACGGCGTTCACCCTCGGAAATACGGAATTCCATATCAAGGCGCTTATCGTGATAAACGGTGTTTCCTTTTTCACTCGTTGACGGGAGCTTGAATTTACCCATCGGGAAAGCATTGAGCACGGTTTCGGTATGCTCCCAGGGAATTGAGAAATCGAGAAGAGTTGCCGACTGAAGTCCGATATATCCGTCATCGGATATGGTAAGAGCAACGCCGAAATTATTCTTTTCGGAAATGATAAGATAATAATCCCATTCCTTTATTCTGAATTTCGGAGCTTTGATTGCCTTGCGGTCATAGACCTGAAGAAGCTTCTTTGACCAACCGGGTTCTTTGAGTGTTCCGTCGGGATTAAGGAGCGGCTGTACCTTTGTTACTTCATGGTTTCTCATAATTTATTCCTCCGTTAAATAATTTTAAAGCAAATTTATATCTTTTTCTCCGGCTCTGCCGTGATTATAAAGATTTCTGTTTTCAAGCGCCCACTGACGGGGTGTAAACTGACCTTTTTCAACAGTATTTACCGCAGTACTCATTTCATAAAGTCTTGCATCCAGAAGGTCGAGCTCCGAAAGAAGCTCGGCTTCAATAAACATCGGAAGCTTTGCCGCTCCGAATTCGGGCGTACCGTGGTGCGAAATAAGCATATGTTCGATAAGCGTGAGCGTTTCCTCGCTTATTCCGTTTTCTCTGCCTATGCGGTCAATATTCATCGCACCCATAACGAGATGGCCAAGCAGGTTGCCTTTTACCGTGTATTCGCTTGCTATTCCCGTTTCGGAAACATTGATTTCCTCAATCTTCGCAATATCGTGAAGAATCGCTCCGGCGCAGAGCAGGTCATAATTCACATAACCGTAAATCCTGCAAACTCCCTGAGCCAGACGGATAATCGAAAGAGTGTGCATAAGCAGACCGCTTCTGACAGCGTGGTGAAGATTTTTCGCCGCAGGCCAATAAATAAGCCTTTCACGGTACTCTTCGATAACCTTATTCACAAGAAGCTTTAATTCATCATCGGCAAAGCCGTCAACTGTTTTGAGTATTTCATCAAGCATAACCTCGCCGCCGAGACAGGCAGACGGAACAAAATCCTCAATCGCAACTCCGTCCTCGGGAATGACCTTTCTCATCCGCTCAACTCTGAACTGAACCGTATCGTTAAACGGAACATAGCTTCCTCTGACTTTAACGAAATCGAAATTCGCATATTCGTTTGACGGCGATTCTTTATAATCCCAGAACTTACCGTTTATCTCTCCGTCGTTATCCGCAAGAGTGAGGTCAAGATAAGGCACACCCTTTGCGGTAAGCTTCTTTTCAACGGATTTAATCAGGCAAAATCCCTCAAAGGTTGTGCCCGAACCCAACTGAACAAAATTCATCCGTATTCTCCTTTCGGATAATTCATTTTATTGTAGCACATATTATATAAAAATACAAATATTTTCCGTAAATAAAATCTATTTTTTTGTGAGCTGAACACTTTAATGCAAAAGTGTTCAGATTTCAGACAAAACGGTCAATTTGTCGTTTGACATTTGACTGATAAAAAAGTAAAATTATTATTTGTAGAGCTATATCAAAATGCATAAGTACTGATAAGGATGGAAAAAATGAGTGAATTTTATGCTCCGACCGTAAGAGAATTACTTGACGGTGCCGCAGAAAAGTATGCGGATGCGCCGTTTATAAATTATATTGAAAACAACGAAGTGCAAAAAAAGAGCTTCAATGAAACACGCCGTGCAAGCCTTGCGGTTTGCAGATGTCTGCGTGACCTTTCAAAAAAGAAGCTCCATATTGCCATAGTCGGGAAAACAAGCTATGAATATCTCGTATGCCTTACCGGAATACTCATAAGCGGCAATGTTGCGATTCCTTTTGCTCCCGAAATCTCGGTTAATGAAGCATCAAGCATCTTTGCAAGAGCCGATATAGATATGCTCATTTACGGCAGGGAGTTTGCCGAAAAAGCCGAAGAAATAAGTGCCGCCTGCCCGTTCATAAATTATTTTATTTCAATGCTCGATAAGAATATGTTCAGCCATATTCTTGACAAATATTCGGATTCATCTCCGTTTGCTCCCCTTTCCGATTTTGAAGTGAACAAAAAGGAGTGCGCCGTTATAATCTTCACCTCCGGCACAACGGGAATAAGAAAAGGCGCCATGCTTTCAACGGAATCACTTGTCGGAAATATTATGTATAAAGATAACAGCGATGATATATTCCGTCCCGAGGATGTTTCGCTTTCCGTGCTTCCGATGCACCATGTTTACTGCTTCTCGGGCGATTTTATAAAAAACCTCAAGGACGGCGTTCAGATATGCCTGAACGGAGATTTCAAGGATACGGCAAAAAATCTGCTCATTTTTGAGCCGAGAGTTATAAGAATAGTGCCTATGCTTGCCGACTCGCTCCTGCGCCGTGCAAAGCTGCTTATGACCAGGAATCCCGATATGACGGCGGATGAAGCCCGTGAAAAGATATTCGGCAAAAACCTTAAATGGCTCATTTCGGGCGGCGCTTATCTCAGCCCTCAGCTTGTTGATGATTATGAAAAGCTCGGCATTTCACTCCGTCAGGGTTACGGTATGACCGAAGCCGGATGCAGAATTTCCGTTCCCGACCTCACCATTTCAAAGGAATCCGTCGGTAAAGTGCTTGAATTCTGCGAGGTACGCATTAAAGACAATGAAATTCAGATAAAAACCCCGACCGCAATGCTCGGATATTATAAAATGCCGGAGCAGACTGCCGAAATGTTCACCGAGGACGGCTGGCTGAAAACCGGCGATATAGGTTATGTGACCGAAAAAAGAGAACTTTTCATCACCGGCAGAGCAAAAAATCTTATCATACTTTCAAGCGGCGAAAATGTTTCTCCCGAAGCGATAGAAAAGAAGTTCTCATTCTATCCCGTCATTGCCGAGGTTATGGTTTATGCCGAAAATGACAGAATAACGGCAGAATTCTATCCCGACAGAGAATACGCCGAAAAGACGGGTATAACCGATATTGCGGCTGAGATAGAAAGAATTACGGACAAGCTCAATTCAACCGCAAAATCCTCCCATATTATAGCAAAAACAAAAATCCGTGACATCCCGTTTGAAAAAACCGAAAGCGGAAAAATCAAGAGAATCAAAGCCGTAATTTAGCAAGTTTTCAATTGATTATCCGGAATCCGAAAGCTAAAAAATTTTAAAGGGATTGATAAAATGAAAAAAATTCAGGGTAAAGTTTACGACCTCATTCCTCCGCAGGATATGATTCAGTTCATGCTGAAATACAGCTTCTTTCATAAGCAGGTAACGCAGATACCCGAATCAATCATCGTCACAAAAGAGATTGATTTTGACCTTATGAAAAAAGCCGTCAACATCGAAATCGAGAGAAACGACTGCCTGCGTCTGCGCTTTTTCAAAGAAAAAGGCAAGGTAAAGCAATATTTCATTGATGAATATAAGCTTGACGATATACCCGTTCTGAACTTTGCTTCCGTTGAAGAACAGACCGAAATTCTCACCAAGGATGCTCAGACACCCGTTCATTATCTTAAGGGTGAAACCTTCAGAATTAAGTTTTTCCGCACAGGCGACGGCAGATACGGAATATATCTCTGCGTTCATCATCTTGTTATGGATAACGCCGCCTGCTTCGTATTTTTCAGCGACCTGCTCGCCGTATATGACAGCCTTACCGACGGCACTCCCATGCCGAAGCCGCTCGGAAAATATGAGGACAGAATAGTCAAAGAGCTTGCATATGCCGCCGACAAGTCAAACTTTGAGCGTGAAGCTCAGGCTTACACCGAATATATGACTCAGAACGGTGAGCCGCTCTATCTCGGCGTTGAGGGTCAGAAATTTCTCGAAGCGGAAAGAGCCAAAAAGAAAGACCCGTCAATCATGGCGCCGTCACTCTTTGACCCGTTCCACGATAAAGCCGGCTTTACAAAAAAGGTTATTCCGCAGGATAAGAGCAAAATCATATTTGACTTTATGGATGAATACGGTGTCGGCGGAGAATGCCTTGTTCAGCTTGCCATGCGTTTACAGCTTTCAAAGATGAACAACCGCCACAACGATACATATTTTATAACGCTTTGCCCGAGAAGGCGTACCCTCTCCGATAAACGCTCGGGCGGCACCCTTGTTGCTCCGCTTCCGTGGAGAGTGCAGATTCCCGAGGATTTAACCTTTGTTCAGGCGCTCGACAAGATGAAAGAGGTTCAGGCGTGGGCATTCCGTCATATGGATTATCCTTATCTTGAATACCGTGACCTCCAGCGTAAAATATTCAATTACAGTGCCGCCGCAGGAGCTTCAACGATGATGTTCTCTTGGTTTCCGCTTGAAGCCGACACCATGAACAAATGGGAATATGAATTCGTGGGCTACGGCATCGGCAGATATGTTATGGTGCTCTATACTTTCGCTATGAAAGACACTCATAATCAGACCCTTAAAATTACCTATCAGCACAGAACGAAATTCGTTACCTGCGATGATATAGAAGCTTTTCACGAGGGAACGGAAAAAGCGCTTCTGCTCGGAGCATCCGACCCGAATATGACCATCGGCGAAATACTTGACAGAATGTAAACTTCCGTGTATAATATCCGTTTGGACTGGAGGAATTATAAATGCTTGAAAAAATCATCGAAATAATCGGCGAATTCGTTGATACAGAGGGCATTGAGATAACCGAAGAAACCTCTCTCAAAAATGACCTCGGAATGAATTCGTTTGACTATATCAGCGTTGCAACCGCACTTGAAGAGTCGTTTGAAATTGATGTTCCCGACAATATTATCGGAAGCATTAAAACCGTCGGAGATATTCTTGCTCTTGTAAAAGAGAAAAAAGAAAACTGAGGAATGAAGAAAGTCATCAGAACGGCGATAATGGCAATGCTCACCGCACTGTCAATCGTATCGCTGTATATAATCAGACTGCCGCTCATTCCGTCAGCCCCGTTTCTTGAATACGATGCGGCGGATATTCCGGTGCTTATCGGTTCGATGCTTCTCGGTCCGCTTCCCGGGCTTGCGGTTCTGCTTGCCGTCTGCCTTATTCAGGCGTTCACGGTGAGTGCGGCAAGCGGCTGGATAGGTTTTGTTATGCACTTTGTTTCATCGGCGGCGCTCGTGCTTATTTCATCGCTCATATATAAGAAAAAGCCCTCCGCAAAAGGGCTAATTTTCGGACTTGTTGCAGGCTCTGCCGCAATGATAATCATTATGATTCCGCTGAATCTTATTTTTACCGGAATTTTCCTCGGAGCAGGAACGCAGACGGTTGCAAAAATGCTTATTCCCGCTATTATACCGTTTAATGCACTTAAAGCCGGAATAAATTCGGCAGTAACATTCGCAATATTTATTCCCTGCTCAAAAGCGTTTAAAAATTATATATAATTTTTAATTCGGAATTCGGAATTATGAATTCGGAATTAATGACGGGCTACGCCCGTACCCATTATATAACTGCTCACATATAGCTTTTTCTCCTGAATCAATATTTGTTGTTTATTCAGAAACGAAGAGAATAAAGTTAATAATATAAATTCGGGCTTTTGCGCCCCTTAATTCCGAACTCCGAATTCATAATTTCGAATTTTAAAAAGGCTTGTGCCGGTTTCGGCACAAGCCTTTTTAATTATTTCTTCGTTCCGAAAAGTCCTCTGATTATTGAGGTTGCGCCCGAGCGCATAACGGAACTTAACGCATTTGTTGCCGCTCTTTTCGCTATCGTCTGAGCGCTTGAGGTTTTTCCTCCCATTACGGAGTTTACCATATTTGTGGTTATCGACCTTGCAACGGATGAAGCGGCATTCGTTGCGGCCTTCTGAGCGGTTTTCGAAATCTGCGAGGTTGTTTTTTTCTTTGCTTTTTCGGCTTCCTTTGCTTCCTTTTCGGCAAGTCTTGCGGCTTCTTTAGCTTCTTTTTCCGCCTGCTTTGCCGCTTCCTTGGCTTCTTTCTCGGCAAGCTTCGCCGCTTCCTTTTCTTCAAGCTCTCTCTGCTTTTCAGCCTGAGCGGCGGCGGCTTCCTCTTCCTGCTGACGGGCAAGCTCTTCCGTTGCTTTCATTATTATTTCGTACGCCGACTCACGGTCAACAGTCTCTCTGTATTTGAGGTCAAATTCATCCGAAACGATAAGTCCGTTGATTTTCTGTTCATCGGATGCGCCCATAAGGCTCTGCGGAGGAAGTATTCTTGCCTTCTCAACGATTTCGGGAACACCCTTTTCATCAAGGAAGCTTACGAGTGCTTCGCCCGTTCCGAGTGACATAAGTGCTTCTTCGGAATCAAATCCCGGATTTGCTCTGAATGCGTTTGCGGCGGCACGGACGGATTTCTGCTCGGCAGGAGTATAAGCTCTCAGACCGTGCTGAACTCTGTTTGAAAGCTGAGCAAGCACCTCATCGGGAATATCCGACGGCGACTGCGTAACGAAATATACTCCAACACCCTTTGAACGGA